>DAOTGE010000006.1:0-78665 GCA_035446965.1 Eubacteriales bacterium | reverse complement strand
ACAGGTTGCCGGGCTTCACAGGGCCGGTCCCTCAGCCACTCTTGATAAGACGGTATGCGGTTTTTGTTTACGCGTATTGTAGCATGCCGCGCGTACAGCGTCAACCGGACGGATTAACCGCTCCGTGCGGTTTTTTCTCAAACCCGTTTTTTTGTGAAGCGCGACGCTCGCCCGCCGTTCTATTTTTGCAGGTTCCCGTTGTTGTAGACCGGGTCGTCCTCACCCGGAACCAGTTCGGAATACCCAAACATGATCCCGTCCGGCACGGCACGCTGATAGGAAATATCGTTTTTCTCGCCGATGCGCTGGCCGGAATGGGAATTGAGCTGCTCGCCCATAAAGACCATCGCGGCGCTTAATCCGCCGTCCAGATTATATGCAAGCGTGCAGCCGTACTCTGCAAACAAAGCGGCGAATTCGTCGATTTCCATGCCGACGCTGTAGTCCGCCTGCCGGCCGTCCACCACGATTGCAAGGTAGTGCCCCGGCTCGTAGTAGCCGATGCCCGCGCGCGGATTGATCCGCCGGATGCGATGATATTTCGCGTCCTCGTTGACCACGCCGTCCAAAATGAGCGTCGGGCCAAAGGAAAAGCTGTTTTCCACGCCGTCCTCCAGGAGGATATTGGCGCGGGTTTCCCATTCGTCGAAAATGCGCATGGACATATCGGGATAGATTGCCAGCGTATCCTCCGCATTTGCGGAGGAATAGACCTTCCCGTCGCGAATCAGAATGCCCTTTTCGTCCTTCTCGCTGTTGATGAGGTTATCGCCCGTAATCCAGAGGACCGCCTTCGCCCGGCGCGCAATGATCCAGGGATACGTCGCGCCGCGCCCCGTGTGCCCGATGGAACCAAACGCCGGACGCAGTTGGTAGCTGTTTTTCATGTGGATGTCCGCAACGAAATACGTGATGGGCTTCCCGGCTTCATTCGTGGTCGAAACACGGTTGATTTCGATGCCGAGTTCGTCCGTGCGGTACGCCCAGTATCCCTGTTCCGCATCCGCTTCAATGACCTCCTCCGGCTCATCCTGCGAACGGTACCAGCTTTCCTGCTCCGTCGCTTGCGTGGGAGACAGCGTCGCTTCCGGCGTGGGCGTGGCCGTTTCCTCCGGCGTTGGGGACGGCGTGTCCTCAACCGGCGTGGCCACGGCGGCCAGTTCCGATTCTTTCCGGATCGACGCTTCCTCCGCGCCGTCGCGGATGCCCGCGAGGATTGCACATGCCGCGAACGCGATGGCGATTGGAAGGATGCAGATACAGATTGCGTCGCCCTTGCCGCGGGCACGCCGGATTTTCCCGTACAGCAGCAGCGCGGCAAGCAGGCTCAGCGCGGCGCCCGCCGCAAGGATCAGCAGGGACGCGCCAAGCCTTGCGAAAACCGATTCGCCGGCGCTCGTGCCGGACGGCTGCCCGGAAACGCTCTGCGTCGGCGTCGGTTCCGCCGTTGGCTCGGGAGTCGGCGTCGGCTCCTGCGTCGGCGCCGGGGACGGTGTAACGGGCGCGTAGCTCAGGAGGGCCGACGTATCGATATGTTCAAAAAGATCGTTTTTCGCTTCGTCTTCGCCAAAAAGCGTATATTGCAGCGTGAACCCGCCGGACGAATCGATCGTTTTGCCGAACAGCTGCTGCGACGCATGCAGGGCAAACGCCGCCTGAGCAACCTCCGCGGCGGTTTGTCCGTCAAACGCATTGAGCGCGACGTTCATGTCGATCAGCGTAGCATCCGATTCTCCGCTTTCGCCAAACGTATAGATTTTTTGTACCGTTTCGGACCCTTCGGCCGCCTTGACGACGCACTGCGCGGCGAACTGATGCGCGCCGGAAGCGTCGTTCAGGCCGTCGGCAATTACCACCTTCGGCTGAAGCGTATCAAACAGGTTCGAAATATATTTGACCGTTTTGGAGTTTCCCCAGGCTTTTTCCACAACCTCGGCCGAATCGTAATTGCCGCAGGTAAACCCGGCAAACACCGGATACTGCCGCAAGCCCGCCGACCAGAGCGCTTCAAGCGCCTCGTCCACGCGTTCGCGCTTGCCGTAGTCGGACAGATATACGACCGCCGTTTGAATCCCCTGCTCCAGCGTGTAGCCCGGCAGCACCGCGCCAAGCTGCTTCCATTCCGCGCCCGGTTCCGCCGTAATCAAAAGCAGGTCCGCCTGCTCCGGCGTGGCTTCCCACCGCTGTACGCCGGCCGGGAGTTCACCCTCCGCCGCATACGCCGTCACGCCCGCGAGCGCGCAGTCCGTGTCCGCCGTCACGGCGACTTTTGCGCAGTCTTCGTCCAGCTCGATAAACTTGTTGACGATTCCGTCCGCAATACTCGTTTCATTGATCAATGTGCCGGTTTCATCCATTTGCGCGACGACATACGATTCCGGCGCAGCGTACCACGAAATCACGGCAGCCTGCACGGAACCGTCCGGCAGGAAGGCGAACGCCTCCTCCGCATCAAACGAAATACGCGTCGTTACAAACCCGTCCGTCAGGCGGTATTCATATTGCGCATCGTCTTCCGGCAGCTCAAATGTAAGCGCAACGGCTTCGGCCTCGCCGCCGTTCTCGGCAAGCGCGGCGGCAGGAATTGTCAGTAAAGCGCAGCACAGCAGCAGCGCAGCCCATTTTTTCATCCGTTGTTACCGTTTTCTTCCCATGTACTCTTACTCTTTCGGAGGCAAACGCCGGCGTTTCCGTCTTTTGGTGCCGCGGCGTTTTCTGCACAGCAGCACCAGCATCACTGCGCACAGCACGATCAGCGTCAGCACCACGCCGAGCAGCAGCAGGCTTCCGCGATCCATCGTCTGCGCGTCCGTTTCCGGCGTCGTTTCCGGCGTCGGGCTTGGGGCAACCGTCGGCGAAGGCGTTGGCGCAGGCGTGGGTTCCGGCGTTGGCGATGGAGTCGGCGCGACATAATCGCTCAGCCGTGAAGGATCGATGTTCTCCAGAAAATCGCCGCCGATTTCGTCTGTCCCGACCATGGTATATGCCAACCCGAATTCGGCGCTGCTGTAATCGCCCGTGTCGTAAACGTTTTTATGATATTCCTGCTGGGATACGTGGCACTGGTATGCAAGATTTGCCATTTCAAGCGCTGTTTTCCCGTCAAACGCTTCCAGCGGGACGCGCCAGTCCATGGTAATCGCTCCACTTTTATAAAGATGCAGGTAGAGCTTCTGCGTCTGCCACGCGCCGTATTGCTCGGCGGACTCCAGAAACTGCGTTCCGTCCGCCGCAGCAGAAACCGCCTCCAGCGTGCAGTGCGCGGTGATGCGGTGCGCGCCGTGGCCGTATTCGCCTTCCAGATCGTGGGTCACGATCACTTCCGGCTTGAACCGGCGAATGTAATCGACGATGGCCGAGAGCGTCTCGTCGTGCCCCCAGCGTTTTTCCGCGGCTTCAAGCGTTTCCGTATACGCGTCTTTAAATCCCGCAAACACGGGCGCGTTTCGCACGCCGCAGAGCCAGAGGCCTTCCATGGCCTCGTCCATGCGCGTACGTTCGTCGCAGGCCATGTAAACGATCTGCACGTTCAGTCCGCGTTCACCCGCATACGTCGGGATGGTGCCGCCAAAATAGAGAAATTCGTCGTCCGCATGCGCTGAAAAGAGCAGAATGTCCGCCTTCTCCGCCGGCTGCTGCCAGTCGTAAACGCCATCCGGCAGCGTACCTTCCGAATAGAACGATATCTCGCAGAGCTCCATTCCCTCATCGGAACGAATGTTCAGCCCGCGCGCGTCGGCGTCAATCTCATAGTAGGCGTTGAGCAGCGGCGCGTCGATCGTCCGGGTGGCGATTTCGCCGCCCTCCCCGTCCAGTTCGGTCAGCTCAAAAACTTCCGGCATGGAATACCACTTGAGATACACGCCCCGCACCGGCGCGTCGTCCCCCCATTCGCAGGTAACGCCGGTATACTCGGAAAACCGCGTATAGGTTTCCACGTTGCCGTCGGTCATGCGCCGCGCCATACGGCCTTCCGGCTCGGTAATCGTGCAAAGGTCCGTGAGTTCCTGTGCCGTTTCCCCGCTTTCTTCATCCTCTGCGCGCGAAACAGCCGGCGCGCACAGAAAAAGCATGATCGCGCCGGCAATGCAAACCGTTCGTTTCCACCGGGACAATGTCATTTTCGTTCCAAGGGTCCTTCTTTCTTATTTTTCCGCGGCCATTTCCTTGTTTGCCGCACGCATCTCCCGCTCCGCCTTTTCCAAGTCCTTCCTTCCGGCAATCAGCAGGATGCCGCCGCCGCCGAAGAGGATCAGCAGGCTGAGAATCCCGACCGAAGCACGGTCGGTCAGCATATAGAACATGGAGTAAAGCAGCGGGCCGATTACGGTCGCAAATTTACCGAACACATCGTAGAAGCCGAAATACTCCGCACTCCTCGACTGCGGCACAAGCTTGCCGAAATACGAACGTGAGAGCGCCTGAATGCCGCCCTGCACCGTGCCAACCAGCCCCGCCAGCACCCAGAAAAGGATGGACGCAGTCGAACGCGCGGCGTTATAGTCGTCCTGTTTCTGCGCGTCTGCGGCATACGTCTGCAGATCGCCGCCGATCTCCGTCAGTGCCGCCACCGCCGTTTCGCGGCTTTCGTCGCTGGAAAAACTGTAATTCACGCCCGCCGGGTCCGCCGCCTGCCGCGAAAGGTCCGCAACCACTTCGGCAAACGCGCCCGCGCGGTCTTCTTCGGAGAGCACGTCCCGCGTGTCCTCCACAAGATCGACGCTCAGATCTTCCCATGCGCGCAAGTCTTCCTTGGTTTCAAAATCGACTTCCTGCGCGGAAATGCTCGCCCGCGCAGCGGCGACATAGTCGAGTTGGTACGGCTCGACAAGCCGCCCCATAAAGAACCCGACGCCACAGATGCAGAAGTATACCGCAATCGCGGTGATGATCATTCTGATTGCGCCGAATTTACCGGCGAGTTTGCTGAACAGAATGGAAAACGGCACCGCCACAAGCTGCGTTAAAAGCAGGGCAAGGATCATGCCCGTCGTACCCAGTCCCAGCGTCGTGCCATAGTTGGTCGCCAGCGAAATGACCGCGCCCACGCCGTCGATATAAAGGAAATACGCGATCAGATAAATGAAGAGCCCTTTGCTGCTCACACAACGCTTCATGGTTTCGAGCAGGTTGCCCATTGCGTGCTTGGCCAGTTCGCCCGGAGGCGTTTCCACAAAGTGTTTCTGCTCGACATTTTTCAGAATCGGAATCGAGAAGAGCAGCCACCAGACCGTGACGATCAGAATTGCAAACTTCATCGAAACCGGATCGTAATTTCGGAGCGTCATCACGACGATGGAAATCACAAACGGGATCGTGCTGCCGCCGATATAGCCCGCGGCATATCCCCAGCCGGAAACGCGGTCCATACGCTCGTGCGTCGTTACATCGGTCAAAAACGAATCGTAAAACACACAGGAACCGGAAAAGCCGATATGGGAAATCACATAGCCGACAAGCATCCACTGCCAGGTGCTCACAAACGCAAGAATCGCGGTGGAAAGGGTGCCGATCAGGGTAAATGTTAAAAGCAGTTTCTTTTTATACCCCCGAAAGTCCGCAACTGCACCGAGCGTCGGCGCAATCAGCGCGCCGATCAGCGAGGCGATGGAGACGCCGATGCCCCACCATTTGCTTCCGAGGTCGCCCGCCACGCTGGCATAGTAGATCGGGAAGATGACCGCCATGATGTTGGTGGCGTACACGGAGTTCGCCCAGTCGTAAAAGATCCAGCTCTTTTCCTGCTTGGTAAACCGCTTGCTTTCGTCGCGCCGCATGTTTTCCCCGCTCCCTCCAAAGTTGATTCTGTTTTCATCCTTTTTTGCCCGTTATCAGCAGTATAGCAAATCTGCAATGCTGTAACAAGGATGTTTGCGGTCTCTTTACAGTCCCTTTAAGTAAATGCGCGTGTTTTACAGACGTTTTTCAGGCACGCAACACGGATTTGACCACAAAGGCGACCCGTCCGGATTTCCGGGCGGGTCGTGTTTGAACGTGCTATGATATTCCGTGCCGGTTTATTCCGTCTTTTCCGGCGGTTCGTCTCCCGAGGCAGGTTGCGGTTCACCCTGCGCTTCGGCCGGTACGTCCTGCGCCGGCTCGGCGGGTTCGCCCTGCGCGCCTTCTTCGGGTTCTTCTTCGTCTTCCTGATGCGGCACGACCTCCACGGAGACCACGCGCGTGCCTTCGTCTACCCGCATCAAATGCACGCCCTGCGTGTTTCTGGAAAGCACGCTCACCTGATCGATCGGGAGACGGATGATGGTGCCGTCGTCGCGGATGAGCATGAGGTCCTCGCCCTCGGTGGTCATCTTAAGGCACGCAAGATCGCCCGTTTTTTCGGTGAGCTGAGCGGCGATAACGCCCTTTCCGCCGCGGTGGTGCAGCGGATACTGCTCTTCCGGCGTACGTTTTCCCATGCCAAGCTCGGTGACCGTGAGAATATTGCCGTCCTTGGTCACTTTGAGCATGTCGACGACTTCGTCGTCCTCGTCAAGGTTCATACTGCGCACGCCAGTGGCCGTGCGGCCCATCGGGCGGACGTCGTCTTCGGCAAAGCGGACGCAGCGGCCCTTTTTGCTGGCAACGATAAACTCATCGTCCCCTGTGGAGTATTCCACGGCAATCAGCGAATCCCCTTCGCGCAGGTTCTGGACGATCAGGCCGCCTTTGCGGATGTTCTGCAGGTCGCTTACCGGCGTTTTCTTGATGATGCCGTCTTTGGTGGCCATCACGAGATAGCCCTCCGTTCCCTCGCCTTCGACCGGGAACATGGCGGTGACCGTCTCGCCCTCCCGCAGCTGCAGCAGGTTCACAATCGGCAGTCCCTTTGCGTTCCTGCCCGATTCCGGAATCACATAACATTTGATGCGGAACGCCCTGCCGTAATTCGTAAAGAACAAAATATGCGTATGCGTGGTCGTGACGAACAGCCGTTCGACGAAGTCCTCCTCGTGCGTGCCCTGCCCCATCACGCCGCGGCCGCCGCGGTTCTGCGCACGGTAGGTGTCCGGCGAAAGGCGTTTGATATAGCCGAAATGCGTCATCGTTACGGCCATGTCTTCTTCCTGAATCACGTCGTCGAGATCGATATCCTCGATGCTCTGCGTAATTTCGGTGCGGCGCGGATCGTTATAACGCGCTTTGATGGCCAGCGCCTCGTCCTTGATGATGCCGAGCAGCTTGTGCTCGTCGTCAAGAATGCTCTGGAGCTCTTCTACGCGCGCGCGGAGCATGCGGTCCTCGTCGAGGATTTTGTCGCGTTCAAGCCCGGTGAGACGCTGCAAACGCATGTCCAGAATCGCCTGTGCCTGCCGTTCGGACAGGCCGAACCGCTCAATCAGTTTTGTCCTTGCCTCGTTTGGATTGGCGGACTTCTTGATAAGGTCGACAATCTCGTCGATGTTGTCCAGCGCAATAATCAGGCCTTCGAGGATATGCAGGCGCTCCTTGGCGCGGTTGAGATCATAGGTCGTTCTGCGGGTGACCACGGTTTTCTGGTGTTCGAGATAATAGTAAAGCACGTCCCGCAGCGGGAGCACCCGCGGTTCGCCGTCCACAAGCATCAGCATGATCACGCCGAACGTGGACTGCAGATCCGTGTGTTTATAGAGCCGGTTCAATACGACGTTTGCGTTGACGTCCTTTTTGAGTTCGATTACAATGCGCATGCCTGTGCGGTCGGTTTCGTCGCGCAGGTCGGAAACACCTTCCACACGCTTTTCGTGCACAAGTTCGGCAATCCGCTCGACAAGCCGCGCTTTGTTGACCTGGTAAGGAATTTCCGTGATGATGATGCGGCTCCGGCCGACGCCATAGGTCTCGATTTCCGCGCGCGCGCGCACCACGATGCGCCCGCGGCCCGTGCGGTATGCGCTGGCAATGCCGGAAAGCCCCATGATAATGCCGCCGGTCGGAAAATCCGGACCGGGCAGATACTGCATCAGTTCGTCGCTGTCGATCTCCGGGTCGTCGATGAGCGCACAGAGCGCGTCGATCGTTTCGCCGAGGTTATGCGGCGGGATGTTCGTTGCCATGCCGACGGCGATGCCGCCGGACCCGTTGACGAGGATATTCGGAAAACGGCTCGGCAGCACGCTCGGCTGCATGAGCGTTTCATCGAAGTTCGGCATGAAATCGACGGTGTCTTTTTCGATATCCGCCATCATCTCGGTGGCCATCTTGGAAAGGCGCGCTTCCGTGTAACGCATGGCCGCCGCGCTGTCGCCGTCCACGCTGCCGAAGTTGCCGTGGCCTTCCACAAGCATATAGCGCGTCGAGAAATTCTGCGCAAGGCGCACCATCGCGTCGTACACGGACGAATCCCCGTGCGGATGATATTTACCAAGGCAGTCGCCAACGATGCGCGCACTCTTGCGGAACGGTTTGTCCGGCTGCAAGCCCAGTTCGTCCATCGAATAGAGGATGCGCCGGTGCACCGGCTTGAGCCCGTCGCGTACGTCCGGCAAAGCGCGGTTGATGATGACCGCCATTGCGTACGCAATGAAGCTCTTCTTCATTTCGGTTTCCAGTTTAATCGGAACGATGCGCCCCGTCGTTGTTTCTTTCTGATCCATACTTCTAACTCCTGCTTCTGCGTTGCATGCGGCTTACACGTCCAGGTCCACGACCAGCTTGCTGTTGGCGGCGATGAATTCCCGCCGCGGTTCGACCTTGTCGCCCATCAGCAGTGTGAACAGCTCGTCCGCCTCGATCGCGTCCTCCACGGTGACCTGGAGCATGATGCGCGTTTCCGGGTCCATGGTGGTCTCCCAGAGCTGTTCCGGGTTCATTTCGCCAAGGCCTTTATATCGCTGAATCGTGGGTTTCGGTTCACGGCCGATCTCGCTGAGCGTTTCTTCAAGCTCCTCGTCCGAATATACATACCGCAGGAAGCTCCCGCGCTTAACCTGATAAAGCGGCGGCTGCGCGATATAAACATACCCGTTTTCAATGAGCGGGCGCATATGCCGATAGAAGAACGTGAGCATCAGAATGCGGATATGGCTTCCGTCCACGTCGGCGTCCGTCATGCAGATGATCTTGTGATACCGCAGTTTCGTTTCATCGAAATCCGCGTCCATCCCCGCGCCGAACGCGGTGATCATGGCCTTGATTTCAGCGTTGGCCAATATTTTGTCCAACCGCGTTTTCTCAACGTTCAGGATTTTGCCGCGCAGCGGCAGAATCGCCTGAAACATGCGGTTCCTTCCGAGTTTTGCGCTGCCGCCCGCGCTGTCGCCCTCCACGATGAAGATTTCACACACGGCAGGGTCCTTTTCCTGACAGTCGGCCAGTTTGCCCGGCAGGGAGGTGGAGTCCAGCGCGCTCTTCCTGCGTGTCAGCTCGCGGGCTTTACGCGCCGCGTCGCGCGCACGCGACGCGGTGACGCACTTTTCGATGATGATTTTTGCACAGGCTGGGTTTTCCTCAAGGAACCGCACCAGCCCCTCCGCAACGGCGCCGTCGACCAGCGGGCGGATGTCCGCGTTGCCGAGCTTCGTTTTGGTCTGCCCTTCAAACTGCGGTTCCGTCAGCTTGACGGAGACGATGGCGGTAAGGCCCTCGCGGATATCCTCGCCGGAAAGCGACGGATCACTTGGCTTGAGGATGCCGTTTTTCTTCGCATAATCGTTGATAACGCGGGTCAGAGCCGCCTTGAAGCCGACGAGATGCGCGCCGCCCTCGACGGTGTGGATGTTGTTTGCAAACGTGAAGATGTTTTCGTTGTACCCGTCGTTATACTGCATGGCGACTTCCACGGAAGCCGTTTCCGCGTCGTCCTCCATCCGTTTCGCCGTAAAGTAGATTGGCTCCGGATGGAGCGTTTCCTTGTTTTTGTTGAGGTATTTTACAAATGAGACGATGCCGCCCTCATAGCAGAACGATTTAACGTGCGCGGGAGTTTCCCGCTCGTCCGTAATCGAAATCCGCACGCCGGCGTTGAGAAACGCCATCTCGCGGAAACGGCTGCTAAGCATGTCGAAACTGAACTTCACCTCGTCGAAGATCGTGTGATCCGGCAAAAAGGTGATGACCGTGCCGGTGTCGTCTTCGTCCGTGTCCCGTTCGATATGCACTTCGTTGAGCGGATCGCCGCGCATAAACTCCTGCACGTATACGTGCCCGTCGCGATGTACCTCGGCGCGCAGCGTTTCGCTCAGCGCGTTGACGCAGCTTACGCCGACGCCGTGCAGCCCGCCGGAGACTTTGTATCCTCCGCCGCCGAACTTCCCGCCCGCGTGCAGCATCGTCAGCGCTACAGTGAGCGCGTTCTTGCCTGTTTTCTCGTGCAGTCCAACGGGAATGCCGCGGCCGTTGTCCACAACGGACACGGAGTTGTCCGGACGGATAAACACCTCGATGTGCGTGCAGTAGCCGGCCAGCGCCTCGTCGATGGAGTTGTCCACAACCTCCGCCACCAAATGGTGCAGCCCGCGCGTATCCGTCGAGCCGATATACATGCCCGGCCGGCGGCGGACCGCCTCCAGCCCTTCGAGCACCTGAATTTGTGACGCGTCGTATGCCTGTTTCGTTTCCTGTTCCATGTCCTGTTTCCTCTCTGCTGATAAACCCGGGGAATGCCGTTTTCCCGGCCCCCGTCCAAACGAAGCGCGCGGATTATTATTCCCCGGCTTCCAATATCGTCAGCACCGCAGCCTCCTTGAGGTATGCGCGGCTGATCTCGCTTTTCCAGCGTTTTTCAAGCGTCGCACTGGCGATGTGCGACGCAACGACCTTTTCCCTGCCGCGCTCCAGCAGCACAACAAAGGATTTTGCCTTGCCTGCACAGGGTGTAAAACGGCGCTGTTTGCGCGCGCGGTCGATATATGCCTTCGTCGCGGGCGTCATGCCGCGCTCGTTGATCACAAACAAAATCCGCTCCAGCGGGATGCTCACGTCCGCACCGATATGCAGCAGCATGTTTCCCCCTCCTCCGTCTACAACTCCGTCACGCGGCGGTCCGCCACCTGGTACACCTGCATCTGCCCGACCCCCGCCGCCGCGACCTCTTCGAGGTGCGTGCAGGTCAGAAACGTCTGGCAGTCCTGCGCAGCGATGAGCAGCATTTTCTGCCGGTTCCGGTCAAGCTCGGAAAACACGTCGTCGAGCAGCAGCACGGGCGAATCGCCCTTTTCTTCGCGCAGGATTTCAAGCTGCGCAAGCTTTAAACTTAGGACCGTCGTTCGCTGCTGTCCCTGCGAGCCGTAGACGCGCACGTCCTTGCGGTTGACGGAGAGGCGCATATCGTCCCTGTGCGGACCAACGGACGTGCTGCCGCGGTACATGTCCCGTTCGGCCGTGTCCGCCAGCGCAAGCCGCAGCGCGCCCGCCAGGTCCCTCCCCTTTTCCGGCCCGAAGTTCGGCTCATAAGAAACATCAAGCGATTCTTCCCCGTCCGAAAGCGTTTCATGTTGGGAGCCGGCAACAACGCCCATGCGCTCGATCAACTCCGCGCGCGCAAGCACGATGGCCGCGCCCAGTACGGAAAGTTGCTCGTCCCAGCACGCAAGCGCGTCGTAATCCATCCCCTCCGGGTCTTTGAGGAGGGCGTTGCGCTGCTTGAGCGCGGCGTTGTATTGCTGCAGCGTGTAATAGTAAGAAGGCCGAAGCTGCGAAATCGCCATATCGAGAAACCGCCGCCTCTCGCCGGGTCCGTCCTTGACAAGCGACAGGTCTTCCGGCGCAAACATTACGACGTTCAGGCATCCGAGCAGTTCGCCCGATCGGGAAAGCTGCGCGCCGTCGATGAGGATGCGTTTCCGTTCGTTTGGAAAGAGTTTGCATTCGATGCGGCGCGGACCGCCGCGCGTGTCCATATCCACGGCCACGCTCGCGCCCGCTTCGCCGTAGCGCACCATTTCCCCGTCCCGGATCGTGCGGTGGCTGCGCCCGAGCGAACATAAAAAGAGCGACTCGAGCACGTTCGTCTTCCCCGCGGCATTTTCACCCGTCAGTACGCAAAGCCCCGCGTCCGGACGCAGGGAGAGCTTCGGGTAATTTCTGAAATTAACTAGCCGTAGGCCGGTAACGCGCATGCGCTCGCCGCTCATTCTTCCTTACAAAATTCTTTTTGTATTATACCATAATAATACACTCGTGTATATATATTATAGAAAAGAAGTACCCCATAAACGGTGTTTTGTATGAATTTTCCGTCGGTTTGCCCCGCTTAAACAGCCGCTTCTGCGGCACGCAAAGCTAAAGCCGGACAGACCGGGAAACCCGGCCTGTCCGGCTCGAAAAAAGCCGCTTTGTATCTGTTTCGGATTACGAAAGCAAATCGCCCTGGTGCGCAACCAGCGTCGCGTCGAACACGCCCGGCACGCGCAGGAACTTATCCACAAAGTCCGTGTCGCTTTCGCGGATGCGCAGCTCGATGGTGAGTTCGATGCCGTCGCGCTGGACGGTCTTGCTCTTGATGTGCGCCTTCGGCAGCTGACGGATCAGCCCCTTGATCTGCTGACTCGCGCGCTCGTCGAAATGCAGGATCAGCAGGTACGGCATGGTGCCGCTGCCCTTGGCGGAGGTAATAATGACCATCACGACGCCGATTACCAACGCGCCGATCAGGCCGACGTCCACGAACCCTGCGCCGAGCGCAAGCCCTTCGCCGACCGCCCAGAACATGTAGACCGTGTCGATCGGGTCTTTGATGGCGGTACGGAACCGCACGATAGAGAGCGCGCCGACCATGCCGAGCGAAAGCGTCAGGTTTGAGCTGATGAGCATGATCACCAGCGCGGAGACCATGGTCAGCAGAATCAGGCTCAGGTTGAACGAACGCGAATACACGACTCCCGCAAACGTTTTTTTGTAGATGAAATACAGAAATCCGCCGATTACCAGCGCAATCAGCAGCGTCAGAATTACCTGCAGCGGATTGAGCGTGCTGGAAAACAGCTCCTTGATATTGAACGCGGTCGCGAGCGGGTCGGTGTCCGCGAGCAGAATGGTGGGGTTCATATGGTTCCTCCTTCAAAGCATCCTGATGGAAACTATATCACAGACGCGGCCCGGCGCGCCAAAATGACAATAAATTAAAACTCGTACTGCCGGCAGTAAACGTATTTGCTGGCTGCAATGTGCTCCGCCGCGCCCACCGTGAGCAGTTCCTGCACGTAAAGCGGCAGGCTGCCGTTGAACTTGACCTCCAGGATCATGCAGTTGCGCAGGTCCCAGACGGGATACGTTGCAAGGTGCGGATTGAACAGGTCGGTACAGCGCATGCCGGTGCGCACGTCTTTATCAAACGTAATGCGCACATCCTCGCTGGGAAACACGTACGGCTCGCGCATATAATCCACGACTACTTTCGGGCGCAGATAGTTCGACTTAAACATACCGTAAATCTGCATGGCGAACGGTTCCGGGTGGCGTTTGAGACCCTCCAGGTCGCCGCGTATGATCGCTTCGCATTCTTCCCTGTTGATGGAAAGGCTGTCCTTTTTAATATACTGCCCTTCCTTATGCTTACGCTCCAACTTAATGGCGCTGTCCGAAAGATTGTAGATGCGGATGCGGAACTTGTCCCGAGAACCGACGCCGTCCACCTTGTCCGCAACTGCCGTATCGTACGGATCGTCGAAATACAAACTGCGGATAAAATATTCCCCGCCATTCTGCGCGGCATAATAGTCCTGCTTTAAGCACGCCTTCAGCCGCGCGGAAAGCAGCCTGTGCTCCCCCTCGGAAATTACATATTTCAATTCGTGCCGGAACGGTTTCCCGGCTGTTTTTTTCTTTGCGGCCATGTCCTTAGCCTTCCAGTGAGGTTACGCGCCCGAAGATACTCATCATTTCCGAATCGCTCAGGCTGAAGTAATCCTGTACATACTTGAGGCAGTATTCCTGATAATTGTTCGCATACTCGCGAATATGGTCACAGTGCTGCTGCCAAGAGGTATACGTTATATCGTCCCAAATGTCAACATCGTATTGCATTTCATCAAAAATCGCCGCCTGCAGTTCGTCGATTCGCGCGTTGATCTTCTCCGGCGTAAACACCTCGTTGAGCATAAGCGCAACCTTTTCGAGGAAGAGCGCGCGGAACGAGGCGTTTTGCAGCAGCGCGCGCACAAGCACCGTGGAAGTCGATTTGCCCGCGCCGTGTCCCTGCTCGTTGAAATACTTCGAGAAGAAGTCCCGCCGGTAGCCGGAAGTCGACGAGTCGGAATAATTGTCGTTGCGGTTCATGGCCCAGCAGAAATCGTAAAACAGCCAGCGCCATTTATTGTCGGTCTCTTTCGTGCGCCAATATTTGATGTTGCCCGTGTCGGTGTTGCCGACGACAATCTCCGCGGCGGTATAGGCCGCAAAGTTCTCAACGTCCATCAGCGAACAGATATATTCGTAGTTCGCCGAATTGCTCAGGTCGTGGCTGCCGGCCCACTCCACCATATCGGTGTAATCTTCCCAGCCATCGCCGGAAATCACGCACATATTGTTGCCGTTGCCCATCAGGATATCGATAGAATCCGGATCGGCAATGTCGTAATGCGAGGCGATAAAATACTTCGTGATCTTTTCGCGCAGGTTGTATACGCCCCAGTACTGACCGTTGATATATACGACCACCTGCTTGAACGCCTGCACGTAAATATCCTGATCGGCCGAAAGGCCCAGATCGCCGTCTCCAAGCAGCGAAGTGATCACAATGTCGCGGATACGGCTGTTGGTCGCGTCCTGTCCGCTCGCGCGGAGGGTCAGCGAATGAAACTCCGTGATGTCCAGATCGTCAAAGAACTGATAGTCGAGTTCCGAATCGCCGTAGCCCGCACGCGTGACCAGCGCAAGCCCCTTTTGCTCCTTGTTGCGTGAATACGCGCCGAAGATGCGGATCAGGCAGTCCGCGTCGTACTCATAGCTGCCGTCGTCGCCGATCAGGTCGAAATGCACGTCCCGCTCCCAGCCGCGCCCGAGCGGGTCGGGGTGCGAAACCGGCTGCGCGTTGAAATTGGCAAGGTTCCAGTCGTCGTTGTTCATGCCGGCCGTCATGGTAATATCGCTCGGGTCCTGTCCCGACACTGCGGCATAATCGTCTCCGACAACATAAATGCCGGTTTCACCGCCCCAGAAATTGTCCGGGTCGGTAACAAGGCTGACGATCGGCAGCGTCGTTCGGTGGTTCTGCAGCGTGTCCGCGCCGGTATAGATAAAGTAGCTCGCCGTCGCAGTGCTGCTGCCGGCCAGGCCGGTCTTAAACGCGCGCGCGCGCAGCGGCGTCGTGCTGGAAATTGAGATTGCGCCGGAATATTTGCTGGAATTCTCCGTCGGCACCGACCCGTCCGTCGTATAGGTAACATAGCAGCCGTCCGGCACGTCTATTGTGACGCTCTGCGCGCTGTCGTAGCAGCCGCTTGCAAGCAGAATCGTCGGTTCCTCGGCATATCCGGCAAACCCTGCGCCGTTGGCCGCGGATGGCGTGGGCGTTTCATAATAGAGCAGTTCGGTCCCCGTTCTGCCGTAACTCACATCCGCATGCGCCGCGGGCAGTTGGAGTTTGTCCAGCAGCGTGCCATCCGGCGAAAACAGGAATACTACATCGCCGTCCGCAGAGAGACTGAAGTTTGTTTCCAGACTATTTTTTTTTTGTGCGTCGGACACGTTTTTGCCCGACGCCAGCACCGTTAGGTATTCACCCGCTTCCAGCGTGATGTCGGGAAAGACCCACTTTG
The DNA here is from genome assembly GCA_035446965.1 of Eubacteriales bacterium. GTDB lineage: Bacteria > Bacillota > Clostridia > Christensenellales > CAG-138 > UBA7703. The sequence continues at coordinate 62,988 of DAOTGE010000006.1, read as the reverse complement.
CCGGGTTTTTCGCGTTATTCGAAAGCGCGTACCCGGCCAGCGAAACCGGTGAATCCGTTCGGTTGTGAATCTCGATCCAGTCGTAATATTCGCCGTCCGGCTGTTTGAGATAGGAATAGTTGGCGCTGAGCGCTTCCGAAATCACCACGTCGCCGGTGCCGAACGAAAGCGTCGCCATAAACGCCTGCAGACCGGCGTTATCGTTGGTATATCCCGGCGTCGGCTGGGCCGTCGTGGTAAATTCGCCCGTTCCGTCGGGGGACCGCGCAAAGCTGATGTCCGTGTCCGCGCGGGTATAGTCATATTCGTCCAGAATGCGCCCGGCCGGCGTGGAAAGCACCACGCTCTCGGAGTAAGCAGCAAGTGCGAACGGCGCTTCAACCTCAGCCGACCCGTCCGGCGTTACGCGGCCGGTGCAATAGATCATCAGCACGCCGTAAGCGGATATTTTCGTACCTTCCGGCAGCGTGTATTTCAGCGGCTGCGTCGGACTGTCCGAAATGCCGTAGCCCGAAAGATCGACCTCCGAACCGGTCGTATTATAAAGCTCGATCCAGTCGCAGTACGACCCGTCCGGGCCTACGATGGTGGAGGCGTTGCTCGGCATAAATTCGTTTATATATACGCCGACGGACTCGTCCGCGCTGGCGGACAGCGTTGCAAGATACTGCGCCGCGCCGTCGTCCGTATTCGGATACCCGGGGCTCGGCAGCATTTCCTTCCAGGTGGAAGCGTCCGCCGCATCACGGCCGAGCGAATACCCGCTCGTCACCGAGCGCAGGGAGATGCTGTCGATCACCGTGCCGGAAACCGAAGAAAGGATCACGTCGTCCGAAGCGGAAAGCTTAAAGCCTGTATGCATCGACCCGCGCGATACGTCCCCGCTGCAGAAAACAACAATATAACCGTGCGCCTCGATAACGCTCCCCTCGGGGAACGTCCATTTGGCGGCGGAAAGCAAATCGTCCGAAAGACCGTAACCGGAGATGTCCAGAGCAGAATCGGTGGTGTTGGCGATCTCCACCCAGTCCGGGAAGTCGCCCGTTTCGTCCGGCACCGTCCCCTTGTTGCTGGTCATCACTTCGTTGATCTGTATTTCGGCGGTGCCGTCGGTTTCCGACGACGTTCCGCCTTTTGTTAAATAAAGAATGAGCGCGATCAGGCAGGCGATCAGCAATACAAAAATCAGGCTTCTGCGCGCCGCCGATGCTCTCCTTCTTCGTCTCGCCATGGGTATAATACTCCTTCCGCAAAAATGCGGACCCGCATTTTCGCAACGTCCAGTTTACCATATGGCCGGTCAACTGCCAACGCCGCCTTGCGAATATTCACAAAATGTCCGAAATGTCGCCTTTGTCCGCATCCGGACGTTTTTACCGCGCAACGCCAAGCAAAACGGCTGCAACGATCAGCGCAACGGCAAGGAAAACGCCGCCGATAATCGTAAAAACCCTTGGAAACGTGTTTTGCGCGTTCTCTTCTTCCACATACAGGTTCCCGACGTTCTGGGGATCATAGTGCACATGCACCTTTTGCCCGACCAGCAGCCGCGGCGTGCCGGACGCATATTGCGAGAGACCCTGCATCTGCTGTCCGTCGATCGTGAAGGAATAGACGAGACGGACGGCGCTCGAACCGTACTGTCCCTGAAACGCGCTCACAACTCCTTCGGCATAGGCGGTGCAAAGCGCGCGCCTGCGCCGCCCTGCGGCCGAAACCGAAGCGCCGACAATGAGGAATATCAGGCCGATCAGCCCGAACGTGCCGGAAAAGATGCCGACAAAAAGAGGAATAAACCCGCTGCCGGCGGAATTGACGCTCACCATACTTTACTCCTTTATGAAAGCGCTCTTGCGGCGGAACGTTCAGCCGTCGCCGCGGAGCGGGTCGCGCTTTTCGTGATTTTCCTTTATCTTTGCTTCCTGCCCCTGGTCGGACGGATCGTAATATCGTTTCCCCTGCAAAGAGGGCGGCATATAGTCCTGCTTCACCCAGTGACCCGGATAATCATGCGGATAGAGATACCCCTTGCCATGGCCGAGTTTCGCCGCGCCGGCAAACGACGTATCCCGCAGGTGGACGGGCACCGGCTCGTCGAAGCTGCTTTCCGCATCCGCAAATGCGGCGCTCATGGCGGTAACGACACTGTTGGATTTCGGCGACTCACAGATATATAGGATCGCCTGTGTCAGCGACAGCCGCGCTTCCGGCACGCCCACGCGTTCGAGCGCTTCCGCCGCGGCGACGGCCTGCACCATCGCCTGGGGATTGGCGAGCCCCACATCCTCGCTGGCATGCGCAATCAGCCGCCGCGCGATGATACGCGGGTCGACGCCCGCATACAGCAATCGTGCAAACCACGCGAGCGCCGCGTCCGAATCGCCGCCGCGCAGGCTCTTGCAAAACGCCGAAAGCATATCGTAAAACAGCTGTTCGTCACACTTGACGACCTTACGCTGGCTCGACTCCGCGGCAATTTCCTTTGTAACGCGGATTTTTCCCGCACCGTCCGGCAGCGTGGTCAGAACCGCAAGTTCGAGCGCGTTGAGCGCGTTGCGGCAGTCGCCGTTGGCGATGGCCGAAATCGTATGCAGTGCGTCTTCTTCGAGGACGACGTCCAGCTTGCCGAACCCGCGTTCCGCATCGGAAAGAGCATTTAATACGACTTTTTCCACGTCGTCGTTCGTAAGCGGATAAAACTGAAAGACCCGGCAGCGGGAAACGATTGCGCTCGTCATGGAAATCATCGGATTTTCGGTCGTTGAACCGATGAAGCGGATCGTGCCTTTTTCGAGCGCGGGCAAAAGCGAGTCCGACTGCGTCTTGCTCCAGCGGTGGCATTCGTCGAGCAAAAGATATGTCGGCTTGCGGTAGAGCTTGAGCCGATTTTCCGCGTCCTCCACGATGGCGCGCAGTTCCTTGACGCCCGCGGTCACCGCATTGAGTTTTGCAAACGCGCCGCCGGTTGCGTTGGCCACGATGGCCGCCAGCGTGGTTTTCCCCGTTCCCGGCGGGCCGAAAAAGATGCTGCTTTGGAGCCGGTCGGTCAGAATTGCGCGGCGCAGCAGCCGGCCTTCACCGACGATATGCTCCTGCCCGACGAATTCGTCGAGCGTGCGCGGGCGCATGCGGTCGGCAAGCGGCGCGCTTTCTTCGGCAGTATTTGTGAATAAATCGTCCATTTTCTTTTCCCCGGCTATTCCGTCGGAAGTTCCCGTACGGCCAGACAGTCGCTGCAGGAGCGGCCGCCGAGATACGGCGCGTCGATCGGGCCGCTTTGACTCACCATGACGCTGGAACGGCCGCCGTCCAGGTTGTATGCAACCGCAAAACCAAGCTCTTCGCAAAATTCCGCAAGCTGGTCCATCGTGACCCCTTCGCTCTGGCTGGTTCGTCCGTCGACGACCATCAGCGCATAGTGCCCCGGTTCATAGTAACCGAGCACCGTACGCGGATTTGCGGGCTTTACGCTGCTGCGGAAGTATGTCTTTGCGTGCCCGTCCTCGTCCAGAAGGGACGGCCCGAACACCCAGGTCTGATACGGCGACAGCGCAAAGAGCGTTTCCTGTGTGAGCGTGCCGTAATCGAACGTAACCAGTTCCCCGTTTGCGCGCAGAACCGCAATATCCCAGTTGTCGGCCACTTGGTCTGCATAAACGACTCCGTTGCGCACGACCGGCCCGTAGACATGCAGCGAATAAAAGTCGCCGTTCACACCGACGATCCCGCCCTCGCAGCGGCCGAAGATATCTTCCACCGACTCCACTTTGCCGAGAAATTCATCCCGTGCAAAGACATTGGTGATGCAGGCGATGTCCTGCACGTATACGTCGGCAAGATAATAATCGCTGTCGAACACATGCCCGGACTCAATCGTGACCGAAACGTTTTCGCTCCGATAGTTCCCGTTCAGATCGTCCTGCACACCCGTATAGCTGAAGCGGTCAAACAGCGTTTCGTCGCAAAGCCCGCTGGACACCCGCTCGGAAAATTTAACCAAATCGTCAATCCCGCCGCAGGCGTAGAGCAGCGCCGCGCGCGCGTCGGTCGCGTCAATCGTGCCGTTTTGCGTCAAGTCGCAGTCCGGCCGTTCATCTGCGGAGAGCGCGTCCGTTCCGCCAAGCCGCAGCATCACCGCCGCGTCCGCAGCGGAAAACGCACCGTCCCCGTTTAAATCGCCCAGTTCGGGCGCCGTTTCCGCCTGCGTGCCCAGAACCGGGAAAAATACCCCGGCAAACACCAGCACGCAAACACCAATCAACCGCAGTTTCTTCATTCTCCGCCATTTTGGACCGGCTCGCAAACGTAAACGATGTCACTTACGGTCCGTCCGCCGTCCGGGTTATAGTTTATGACCCCCGTCTGGGTTGCCATTACGGTGGAATTACCGCCAAGCAGCGAATAAGCCGAAACGCAGCCGAGCCCGGACGCAAGCCGGGCAAGCTGGGCGAGCGTCGCGCCGCTCGACGCGGCGTTTTGCCGCCCGTCGGCCGTGATAAAACAATAGTGTCCCGGTTCATAATATCCAATCGCCGTGCGCGCGGTATGGGTATCCTCTCCCTGCACGCCAAACGAAGCAAGCGCCTCCCCGTCTCCGTCCAGCAGGCGCACGCCGCCCGTCCAGGTTTGGTACACGCCCAAATCGGCCAGTTCTTCGGCGGTCACGGAACCGGACGCATAAACGGTCAGTTCCCCGTTTGCAAACAGCACGCAAATATCGTTTTCAATGTCGATCGTGTCCCGGTACCAAACGCCGTTGCGCACCAGCGGCCCCTGCTGCCGCCCGGAATAACCGTCCCCGTTGATTGCAAGGATTGCTCCGTTTGCAATCGCAAGCTGCTGTGTCGTTTCCCGGCCGCCGAGGTATTCCCCGCCGCCGAACGCGGTGTGGATGCTTTCAACGCTCTGCACATAGACGTCGGCGACCCAATAAACAAAGCCGTCCGATTCGCCGCTGGAAACGTTCACGCTTACGACCCGGCTGCGGTAGCCGCCGTTTTGTGAAACGATCCCGCGGTAGGAAAACTTCTCCAGGTATTTTTCGCCGAGCAGGCTGTCCGCCGAAAGGCCCGCAAGGTCGGAAAACGCATCGATTTCGCCTGTTGCATAGAGCAGGATGGCGACGGCGTCCGCCGTGCCGACCTCCATGTTGCCCGTCGCGTCCGCAATGGCGGAAACCGCCGCGTCCGGTGTGACGATGCCGCCCGCGGCCCGCAGCACCTTTGCCGCGTCGCTGGCCGATATTTCCCCGTCGCTGTCGAGATCACCCGTAAGCCGCGTCTCCGCACGCGAAAAGCCGGGCGCCGCCAGTATCAGGCAGAACACTATCAGCACGGCAAGCGTTCGTTTCATGCGGCGTTCGTTTCCTCCTCGGCAGTCAAAGTCAGCTTTCATGATAACACGTTTTTTAATAATATGGTAGAATAGACCGGTAAGCAAAGCGCCTGCAATCCCCCGGCGCCTGATTTGCGTAATTTCAGAACAGCAAAGAGGTTCTTATTCGTATGAAAATCGCACAGTTCAGCGATACGTTCCTTCCAATCGTGGACGGCGTCGGGCGCGTGGTCTACAACTACGCCGTGGCGCTGGCAAAGCGCGGCGAAGAATGCTATGTGGTCGCCCCAATGGCAGACGGCGGCTACCGCGGCGGCTATCCGTTTGAGCTGGTGGACTTTATCAGCATGGAGGTGCCGCGCCAGCGCCAGTACAGCACCGGCATCCCGCAGCTGGACACGCATTACGACGCGCGCATGCGCTGCATCGACCTGGACGTCATCCATGCGCATTCCCCCTTCATTGCCGGGCTCGAAGCGCAGCGTCTCGGCCGCAGGCGCGGCATTCCCGTAATCGGCATGTTCCATTCGCGCTACTATGACGATTTCTACCAGCTGACCCGTGCGGAAATGCTCGCCAACTTTGCCGTTGCAACCATTGTGAATTTCTATCAGCGCTGCGACGAGGTTTGGACCGTTAGTCAGAGTTCCGCCGAAACGCTCGTTGATTACGGGTTTAACGGCGACATCGTAATCATGCCCAACGGCACGCCGGACGTTGCACCCAGCGCGCAGCGCGCCGCCGCCGCAAGGACATATTTCGATCTGCCGGACACACCAATCCTTCTCTACTGCGGACAGATCAACTGGAAAAAGAATATCCTGCGCATTTTGGAAAGCTGCGCCATGCTGAATCAGAAGGGACGCGCGTTTACGCTCGTGCTCGCCGGGCAGGGGCCGGACGCGCACGCCATCCGCCGGAAAGCAGAGGAACTCGGCCTTTCCGGCTGCACACGCTTTACGGGGCACATCACCGACGAAACGTATCTTTACGGGCTGTATGAAAACGCCGACCTGTTCGTTTTCCCTTCGCTCTACGACACGTCGGGCATGGTCGTGCGAGAAGCGGCGGCGATGGGTACGCCCAGCGTCGTGGTGCGCGGCAGCGCGACCGCCGAGCCGATCCAAAACGGCGAAAACGGCTTCCTCTGCGAGGATACGGCGGAGAGCCTCTACAGCGTGATCCGCCATGCGCTGGACGATTTGGAAAACACGCGCCGCATCGGCAAAACGGCGCGCGAAACCATCTATCTCTCCTGGGACGGCATCGCCGCCCACGCGGTGGAACGCTATGCAGCACTGATCGAAAAAACAAAAAAGAAATAGCAGCCACCGGTTTCACCGGCCGCTGCCCGTCGTTTTTTATAACCGTCCTTCAGGGGTCGGTTATATTTTTATCTGTAATCATCACAGTTCCCGCAAAACCAAATCGGTTGCGCCTTCGCCGACCGCTTCCAGTCGCAATATGCGCGCGTCGCCGGCGTATTCGCTCCAAATCATGTCCCGCAGCGCCGTGCCGCGCAGATGGCCATGCACCACGTGGATGCGGTAAACGCCCCGGCTCCGCCTGAGCGCGGTATCCAGCGCAATGCGCGCCTGATACCGGTTTTTACCGTGCAGGTCCACTTCCATTGCCGGCTCCGCAAACCGGTTCACCCCGGCCGCTCCGTTTACGCGCGCACGGCGGATGGAAAATCCTTCCATTCGCCGCCGCTGAGCCGGTGCAGTTCCTCGGTCGCAAGCAGCCACTTTGCAACGCATTCCGTTTCGGGAAAAAACTCGTAAAACTCGCCCTCAAAAAAAGTATAAAACCGCGAAACATCCGTGCACATACCGTAGGTCGGCAGGAGTTTCGGCTCGATATGGAAGGTAAACGGTTCCCCCCGCCGTGTCCCGCGGTAGGTGAATCCGTCCCGGGCAAGCGTAATTTCGCCTTCCCCGGCGGGTTCGCTGGTCGCCTGATTTTTCAGGTAGCGGTCCTTTGGAAGCATCCCCAGCTTCACCCGCTCGCTCAGGCGGAACGCCTTGTTCTGCAATTCCCTGCGAACGATTTGCCGTTCCTCGTCAAACCAGACGCGTGGCGTGTCGGGCACGGCGCAGGTATCGTCCAGCGGAATCAGGCGGTATGTTTCGTCCAATCGCGCGCCGTTGCCGCAGGCCATACAGCGGATCGTGTCGCCCGAGGCATGCATGGCGAGTTCTTTTCCGCAGCGCGGGCAGCGGTAAAGCAGCGTGTGCAGCTGGTGCGCAATCCGTCCGTGGCCGTCGTAACGCACCTGCGCGGTTTTGTTCCATTCATAGTCGTCGTTTCGAATCGCTTCGTCGAGCCGGCGCTGGATTTCATCCGCGCTCATCTCCGCGAGCTGCTCCGGCGAAAACAGCCGGTCAATCACAACGTCCACACGCCCCGGCCGCTCGTCCAGGCAATATTTCGTGCTCGTGAGATACCCGCCGGAAATCCGGCTGACATACACAGGCACGCCGAAGTGCTTGAGCAGTTTGCCGCTGCCGATCGCGCTGGGCTGATTGCCGCCGCCAATGGAACTCATACCCTCGGGAAAAAGGATTACGCGGCCGCCGCCGCGGATAATGCGGGCAATTTCCTTAACGGTGTATACGTCCGGCGTGAAATTCTTTTTCGGAATGATCTGTAAAATCCGGAAGATGCGCGCGAGGTGCGAACGGAAGAATTCGTTGTACCCGGCGACAAAGTTCAGTGTGTCCGGCAGCAGCACGACGCCTGTATAGATATAATCCAGCCTCGAGGCGTGGTTGCTTACGACGATATAAGGTCCTTTGCATTTTCTGGGGTCGTCCTTAATTTCAACGGAAAGTCCGAGCCGCTTAAAATACAAAATCCGCCAAAGGTACCCCAGCGCGCAGTAAACAAGCTTCGGAGGCTGTTTGATCTTCCTTGCGTGGAGTTTTTCCTGCAGCGTACGCTTCGTTTTCTGCATGCGTTTTTCCGTCCTTCGATCTGTTCTGAAAAGCATTTTAACAAATCGTCCGCCGCCGCGCAATCCCGGCGGCATACGGCAAAGCAAAACCCGCAGTTCTTCCTGCGGGTTTTGCCGGATTTGTTTGTCTTCATTCGCACACGAAGGCCGGTTCAGATGCGCTCCATGCTCTTGTTGTCACCGAGCACATAAATCGAATCATCCGCGTGGAACGGTTCGTTCGGGTTGAAATTGACCGCAATATGCCCTTCGCGCCGGACTGCGATGACGGAAAGCCCGTATTTATTGCGCACGTTGATCTGCGCAAGCGACCGGCCGACCCAGTCGCGCGGGACTTCGATTTCGTTGATGCTGTATTCCTCCGAGAGATCGAGGGAATCCAGAACGCCCTCGGCGACCAGCGAACGCGCAAGGCGGATCCCGCCGTCGTGCTCTGGCTGGACGACGCGGTCCGCGCCGGTTTTAATCAGCAGTTTCTGATGCAGGTCGTCCTGCGCTTTGGCGACGATTTTCTTTGCGCCCATCTCGCGGCAGAGCACGGTTGCCAGAACGGACGCGCGGATATCGTCCCCGATGCAGATGACCACGCAGTCAAAGTTGCGTACGCCAAGATGCGAAACGGCACGCTCGTCCGTGGTGTCCGCCTGGACGGCATGCATCACGCTGTCCTTGATGGCGTTCACGCGGTCGGCGCGCTTGTCCACGGCGAGCACCTCGTGCCCGAGCGTGGTCAGCATGCGCGCCGTGCTCATGCCGAAGCGCCCCAACCCAATGATAATAAAGCTTTTGCTCATGCAGTTCACTCCTTGCGCAAATTCAGGTGGTTCCGGCCGGGCCGCAGAAGCCGCGGCGCGTCAGCCGATTAAAATATCCTCCATCGGATAATGCAAAACGGATTCTTTGGAGCTCCCCTCTATCAGGGACATCGCCACGGTCAAAAGACCGACGCGGCCGATATACATCAAAACGATCAGCATGATGCGCGTTACCGACGTGCTGGCCGCCGTCACGCCGGACGAAACGCCGACGGTGCAGAACGCGCTGGTGGCTTCAAACAGCTGATTCATAATGCCGAGCGTGCCGGCCGCCTGATGCTGCTCGACCACCGAAACGGCTATCCCCATGCCGAACACGAACACGAGCCCGAAGAAGAAAATCGTCAGCGCGCGGCGCACCTGCTCCAGCGGGATCGTCCGTCCGAAGACCACGGTGTCGAAGCGCCCCCGGATATACGCACGCACGGCGAGCACCAGCGTAAACACGGTCGTGATCTTGAGGCCGCCCGCCGTGCCGGCCGGACCGCCGCCGATAAGCATCAGCAGCACGCTTACGCCCTTGCTCGCATCGCGCAGCGCATATTCGCTGATGGTATTGAACCCGGCGGTACGCAGCGTGACCGACTGGAACAGCGCGTTGAGCAGTTTCTGGAAAAACGGCATACCGCCGATCGTTTCCGGGTTGTCGTACTCGATCAGTAAAAAGACCAGCGTACCGAACACGATCAAAATCAGCGTGCCGACCAAAACGAGCTTTGCGTGCAGCCGCAGCTTTTTAAACCGCCGCTTGCGATAGACGTTGATGAGCACGGTAAAGCCCAATCCGCCTACCACGATAAGCATCATGAGCGTAAAGAGCATATAAGGATCGGCGCTGTACCCCGTGAATGACCGATATCCTCCGATCAGGTCGAAACCCGCGTTGCAGAACGCCGAAACACTGTGGAAGAGCGAATACCACAGCCCGCGCACAACGCCGTATTCCGGGATAAACCGCACGGAAAGCAGAATCATCCCCAGAAATTCGAACACGGCCGTAACCAGCAGCGCGCTCCGGCTGAGACGCACGATTCCCTGCAGACGACTTTCGCCCAAGCCCTCGGCCATGGTCATGCGGTCGTGCAGGGAAATTTTTCGCCCCGTCAGCGAAAACAGAATCGTCGCCGTGGTCATAAAGCCCAGTCCGCCAAGCTGGATCATAATCAGAATCACAATCTGACCGAACAGCGAAAAATACGTGCCCGTGTCCACAACGACAAGCCCTGTCACACAGGACGCGCTCGTCGACGTAAACAGCGCGTTCAAAAACGGCAGAGACGTGCCGTCCCTGCTCGAGACCGGCAGCATCAAAAGTAAGGCCCCGATGAGGATGATGCACAAAAACCCCAGCGGCAGCACGCGAATCGGCCGGATACCCTGACGCGCCTTACGCATACGCTCTTTTCTCCCGGCCGGCCGCGCATAAAACAGCGTTTTTCGTGCAGCCGGCGCTTCGTTCCAATATTATAACGGCTATAGTATACCCGTTTCCTCTCCGCTTTGCAAAAGGACTTGCTGCGCGTCGCCCGCATTGAACGGAACGGCGGTGATCGGCTTGATCCAGCGCATGCTCCTGTAGTACGGAATCGTGATAATCAGCTTGGAAACGTCGTCCACGATCAGCATGAACAGATACGTCGTCAAAAACGGCAGGTTCCAAACCAGCCCGCAGAGTATGACCGTCGGCAGGATGAACACATACTGGGAAACCAGGTCGCACATCAGTCCGTAGCGCGTTTCGCCGCCCGCACGAAAGATGCCGACCACTTCCACATACGGGATATACCGCACGATCGCATCCACGGAGAACATCAGCAGCAGCACGCGCGCCGTGTGCGCCGCCGTGTCGGAAAGGTCGAATAATCCAACCAGCGGTATGCGCAAAACCGCGATCAGCGCGCCCGCGGCAACGCCGAGCAGAGGAGTAAGCCGCAGGAACCTGCCTGCATACGCTTTCCCTTCTTCAAGCCTGCCTGCGCCGACGGACTTGCCCACGAGGATGTTGCAGGCATTGCAGATGCCGACGAAAAACACGAATACAAGATTTTCAATCGTCCGCTCCACGGTCAGCGCGGCATAATTGTCCGTTCCCATTCGACCGAAAACCATGTTGGCGCCGACGATCGAGAGGCTCCAGAAAAACTCGTTGAGCAGCACCGGCAGCGCGCGCGACCAAAATGGTTTCAGAAATCCGCGCAGGGAAAATATCTTCTTCAGCGGCGCGAAGACCACCGTTTTCTTCGCGGCGGAAAGCGCAAGCATCATCAACGGATTGACCAGCGAGGAAATCGCCGTGGCCAGCCCTGCGCCCGCAACGCCCATTGCAGGCAGGCCGAACACGCCAAAGATGAACATATAGTTGAGCACGGCGTTCAGCGCGGCGCTGATGCCGCTGGTAATCATTGGGATGCGCACCTGCTCCGTGCAACGGAGCATCGTGGAAATCACCATGTTGAGCGCAAGGGAAACGTACGACACGCATGCAAAGCGCAGGTACCGCACGCCTTCGCCGATGAGCGCAGCGTCGCTGGTAAACAGGCGCATCACAAACTCCGGAAACAGCCCGACGCCGAAGGTAAACAAAAGCCCGACCGGCAGCATAAACGAAAGCATGGTCCCATAGGACTGAAGGATTCCGTCCCTGTTGCCCGCGCCGTGGTACTGCGCAACAAAAACCGCGCCGCCGGACGCCATGCCAAAGGAAATCAGTTCCATGAAAAAGGACGCATACCCGGCCAGCCCGACCGCCGCGATGGAAACGTCCCCAAGGCGGCCGATCATGAGCGTGTCGACCATGCGAAACGACGTCATTAAAAGATTTTGCAGCGCAATCGGAAGGGCGAGCGGAAGCGCCGCGCTCCAAAACGCGCGGTCGAACAGACCCGCAATCCTCTTTTTCATTCCGCTGTTCCTCATCGTTTCCCGGTCCGCGTTGCCCGCGGACAGTTCAACCAGTATAACAGCAAGGGTGCGCACCGTTCAAGCATAAAATCTTTACGGCGATTCCTTCATTTCACTTTGCGGCTTCCGCGCTCCTGTTTCGCCTGCTCCCAGGTGGTGGACGGGCGCGTAAACAGAGCCGTCACGTCCACTCCGAACGCAAATACGCCCAGCGCCGCGAGCGGGCACAGCAGCGGCAGGAACCAAACCGCATTCCCCGCCGACGGCCCGGAAAACAGACAGAAAATCACCCCAAACAGAACGGCGGCCGGCAGAAGCATCTTCCCCTCGGACTTTTGCATCATAAGCAATATGGCCGAAAGGAACACGCCCGCGTAGAGCAACTGCATCAGCTGATTCCAGGCGCGGTTGAGCGCCTGCGCCGCCGTCCCGCCGGAAATGCTCAGCGCCAGTTCCGATCTCTCGCCGAACGGCTCAAACGCACCGCTCGCCCAGAGGGAACCGAACGTCGGCTCGTTCCAAACGGCGGAAATCCGTCTTGCCAGCCATTCGGACGCCGAACCTGCGCCGGTTTGTTCCTCCGCCGCAAGGTCGGCCTCCGCCTGTTCGGCAAACGCCGCAAAATCCAGCCCGTATTCTTCCTTTTGTTCGTTGAAGTACGCACGGATTTCCTCCATATTCTCCGTTTCCCCGGCGCTCCGTTCCGCCGCCCGCCAGACCACGGCGTTCAGTCCCCCGCCATAGTCCGTACTCAGCCGCGCCTCATACAAGACGCGCGGGAAAAACAGTCCGATGACCGCCGCCGCTGCGACGACGACTCCGGCAGCCAGCGGAACCCAGCTTCTTTTCCGAAACGCGGCAAGCAGGAGCGCCAGAACCACCGCGCCCGCGGCAGCCAGCGCAAACGGACGGAACAGCGCGGCAAACAGGAAGAGTACCGCCGCACCGGCCAGTTCGCGCTTCTTTCCGTTTCGCAGGTACAAAAACGTCCTCTCCAGCGCCCAGGCCGAAAGCGCAAAGGCAAACGCCGCGCCGTCGATCACCGTGCAGGACAGAATCGGTTGAAAGAAAATGCATAAAAAGAACAGCGTCAGCAGCGCAATCCGCCGGTCTTTGAAGAGATTCTCCGTCAGACGCAGCAGTAAAACATATCCAAAGAGCACCAGCAGCACGTTCAGTGCGGGCGCGGCAAGCAAAATGCCCTTCTCGCCGAACACGCGCATCAGAACCTCCGTGTAGAAGAGCGTCCCGAACCGGTTCGGCGAACAGGCAAAAAAGAAAAAGAATGCGCCGTTCTCGTCCGTCAGTGCGGACGTATCGCCATGGACAAGCGCCTTCGCCGCGTTATAGCAAACGAGCTGATCGCCGGCGGGCAGCGCTTTTTCAAGCAGGATCCAAAGCAACCCGACCCCGCCAAGCAGCGTCAGCAGAAGCACCGTCGACCGCCGCAGGAACCGTTCGGAAATGCGCGCGGCCCGCAGCACGCGCGCCGCCGCGGCAAGCAAAAGCAAAACCGCAAAATTGAAGCCGGACGAATCTTTCGCAAAAAGGACGTTCCCGCTCTGATACGCCTGCGGATCGATCACGCTCGTAGCGGCCAGGCTCGCCACGCAGAGCAAAAGCGCGCAGACCAGAACCACGATTAGGACGGCCGTCTCCGGCACGCTCTGCGCGCGGAGGCGTTCGTTTGCCTGCCGTATCTTCTGTTCAAACGGGTTTTGATCCATCCGGAGCGCTTCTCCTTTCTTTTACAGCACCGCCAGTATACCGCAAGAGCACGCCGCGGCACAAGCCGGGCGTTCCGTCGGCGCCCGCCGTGCCGTTTGCCGGTCTTGCCGCGTGGCAAACAAAGCGCCCGTCTTGCGGCGGGCGCTTTGTTTTGCTTATGTCGATTGTTTTTAAGTTACGCCTTCGGGCCTGCGTCGACGATATGCTTGGGCATATGGTCGTATTTCTGGAAGTTCTTTTCAAAGCGCGACGCAAGGTCCTTGGCAGTGGCTTCGTAGGCGGCTTCGCCCGCTTCCTTGGCCCACATCTTGCGCGGCGAAAGCACTTCTGCCGGCACGTCGGGGCAGGCCTTCGGAACCTGCACGTTGAAGATGGGATCGAGCTCATAGCCCGCCTTGTCCAGCTCACCCGTCAGAGCGGCGGTCAGCATGGCGCGCGTGTACTTGATGCTCATGCGCTTGCCGTCGCCGGCCTTATGGCCGCACCAGCCGGTGTTAAGCAGGAAGACGCTAACGTCGTCGCGGTCGATGCGCTCGCCCAGCATTTCGGCATAAACCGCCGGGTTCATGGGCATAAACGGCGCGCCGAAGAGCGTCGAGAACGTGGTCTGCGGTTCGGTAACGCCGCGCTCGGTCCCGGCAAGCTTGCTTGTGTAGCCGGAGACGAAGTGATACATGGCGGCGTTCTTGTCCAGCTTGCTGATCGGCGGAATCACGCCGAACGCGTCCGCCGTAAGGAACACGACCGCTTTGGGCAGGCCGCCCACGCCGGGAATTACGCAGTCGGGAATGTATTCCACGGGGTAACCCGCGCGGGTGTTGGCGGTGTAGGTGTCGTCGTCAAAGTCCATATGACGCTCGCCGTCCAGCACGACATTTTCCACCAGCGCGCCGAATTTGATTGCGTTCCAGATCTGCGGTTCGTTTTCCTTGGAAAGGTTGATGCACTTTGCATAGCAACCGCCCTCGAAGTTGAAAATGCCTTCGTCGGTCCAGCCGTGTTCGTCGTCGCCGACGAGCTTGCGGTTCGGGTCTGCGGAAAGCGTGGTCTTGCCGGTGCCGGAAAGGCCGAAGAACAGCGCAGAGTCGCCGCCCTTGCCAATGTTGGCGGAGCAGTGCATCGGCAGAACGCCCAGCTGCGGCATAAGGAAGTTCATCACGGTGAAGATGCCCTTCTTGATTTCGCCGGCATACTGCGAACCGGCGACGAGGATGCGCTTTTTCTCAAAGTCGAGCACGATGGCCGCTTCGGAATGCACGCCGTCCACATCGGGCACGCACTTAAAGCCAGGCGCCGCAAGCACGGTAAAGCCGGGTGCGAACGACTTGAGCTGCTCCTCCGTCGGGCGGATCAGCGCGTTATGCACAAACAGCGCGGAGCTGGCCAGTTCGTTGATGACGCGCACCGGCAGGGCGTATTTGGGGTCCGCGCCGGCATAGCCGTCGAACACGAACACGTCGCGGTGCTGCAGATAGGCGGTCATCTTATTGAAGATCGCGTCCGCGCGCTCGCGCGTGATGGCGACGTTTGCTTTGTTCCAGTTGATCTTGTCGTGTACATCCGCCGAATCGACGATAAAGCGGTCTTCGGGCGACCGGCCGGTATACTTGCCGGTCAAAACGACCAGCGCGCCGGTATCGGCCAAAACGCCTTCGCCGCGGGCAAGCGCAAGTTCGGTCAGCGCCGCGGGGCTGGCGTTGTAGTAGACTGCTTTCGGCGCGATGATGCCGAGGGATTCCAGATACTCTTTCATGGTTCTGTCTCCTTTGTGTTTTTTATATCTTAAAAAGAAAGGCAACTGCCATTCTCCCCCATTTTGTCTGCATTATACCGTCCGCCTCATAAAAATGCAACCAAACGGCAAATAAAAAATCGCATTTTACCGCGATTTCTCTTGAATATATCATTTCCTGCGTTTTTCCTGCAAAATACCGTTTTATGCAGCAAATCATGCATAACGCCGGCCTTTCGCCCTGCCCGTTTTCGCCGTGCCGACCGCCGCGAGCACGCAAAGCAGCGGCGCGTCCATCCAAACGTCCGGCGACAATGCGGGCGCCGCCAGCCGGAACGCCGCCGCGCCAATCAGCGCGAACAGCACAGGCAGCGCCGCAGCGCCTTCCCGCCCAAGCGCGCACCGCACGGAGAAAAGCAATGCGCCAACCGCATAAATACGGAGCAGGTGCGGCGCGATCGCCACGGCGGCCGCACCCGGCGCAAGCAAATTTTCCTGCAGCAGCACAGCCTCTGCCGGCAGGCGTGCAAGCATCAAAAGCCGCACGGCGAGCGGCAGGCCCCCCGCCAGCAGCGCGGCAAACGTCCATAAGTTTTTTTGTTTTTTAGGCGCGCAGACAAGGAGCGCCGCGCCTATGCCCGCGCCGTACAGCGCGGCGAAATACCCCGCCGCTCCGGCCATACCGGTCAGCCCTGCGGCAAGGAACGCAAACCAAACCGCTTTTTCGCGTAACGCCGCAACGGCGGCAAGCACGCTTGCAGCAAGCAGGAGTCGGGCAAATTCTTCGATCAGCAGCGTGTCCGCCGCAAACAGCACGGGCAGCGCGGCACAAAATAAAAGCGCGGCAAGCACGACGCCGTCCGCCCGTTCGTCGAGCGCGCGCGCCGTCAGCAGCACGATTGCGGCGGTCCCGGCCAGGCACAGCGCGCGGGCGAAATCCGCGTTCAGGTTCGCCGCGGCATACGCGCCATAGAGCACAATCCCCGCCGGCAGCAGGATCAGGCATGCCGCAATCAGCCCGTTCGGCAGCCGGGTGAAGCAGAGCAGGCGGAGCGCAAACAGCGCGCACAGCGCAAGGATGAGTTCCTCGGCGAGCGTCCCCCAGGAAAACGGAGAAAGCGTAAGCGTTGCATAGACCAGCCAAAGCGCGCACAGCGCGCCAAGCACGCCCGCCGTCGTTTGCTTTGCGGACAGCGCGGCTGCTCTCGGCGCGGTTTTCCGCGCGGGTGCCCGTTTTGTTTTTCGTTTTGCGTTCGCCATGATTCGTTTAGGAAAGCGGGTTTTTCGACGGCGTTCCGGCTTTGCGCGGGTACGTTTT
The DNA here is from genome assembly GCA_035446965.1 of Eubacteriales bacterium. Classification (GTDB taxonomy): domain Bacteria; phylum Bacillota; class Clostridia; order Christensenellales; family CAG-138; genus UBA7703. The sequence goes on along the minus strand of DAOTGE010000006.1, from coordinate 46,204 downwards.
CGGCGTTGGCGCGTTCTTTCGCAGAACGACCAGCGTGCGCGCGCCGTATCCGCCGGAAACATCGATCGTTTCCGCTTCCGCGTGCAGCCGTTGCAGCGCGCCGCGGCTGCTCTCCAGTTCCTCCGAAATCTCTCCCTTATAGGCGACGCTGATTCCGCCGACTTTGATCAGCGGCACCGTCAGCTCGGCAATCACCGGCAACGCTGAGACCGCGCGGGTCAGCGCCGCGTCGAATTTACCGCGGTACAGCGGGTTTCGTCCCGCGTCCTCGGCGCGCATATGCACGCATTTTGCCGTCAGTCCCAGGTCCTGCAGGACCGCCTCCAGAAAAAGGATGCGTTTGTTCAGCCCGTCCAGCAGCGTCATCTCCAGATCGGGACGAACGATCAACAGCGGCACGCCGGGAAATCCCGCCCCGGTGCCGACGTCGATCACCTTCGCGTTGCGCTGTAAATACGGTTCAGCGGCAATGGAATCGATGAAATGCTTGTTCGCCACGTCTTCCTTGCGCGTAATCGCGGTAAGGTTCATGCGCGTATTCCAGTCGACCAGCATCTCGAAATACCGTTCAAACCGGCCGAGCTGTTCCGCCGTCAATTCCGGGCGGAGGCGTTTGAGCGTTTCCTGCATCGTTTTTCCTTTCGCTCAGGCATGCGGCTGCGGAGAAAAACCGCGTTTGCAGTAGATCAGAAGCACGTTTACGTCCGCAGGCGTCACGCCGGAAATGCGGGAGGCCATGCCAATGCTCGCGGGCTTATGCTGGTTGAGCTTCTGCCGTGCCTCGATGCGCAGCCCGTCCAGCGTCAGATAGTCCACGTCGCCGGGAAGCGGTGTGTCCTCCAGCGCGCGGCTGCGGCGCACCTGCTCGCGCTGTTTTTGGATGTACCCGTCGTAGCGCGCAAGCGTCTCCACGCGCTCCTCGGTCTCCCAGTCGATCGGTTCGAGCGAATTAAAAATCGAAAGCAAATCGGTATAGCGGATATTCGTGCGCTTGAGCAGGTCAAAAAGCTTTACACCCGCGGACGGCACGCTTTCGCCTTTTTCAATCATAAGCTGCTTGAGCGCCTCTCCCGGCGGAACGGTTTTGTCCAGAGAGGAAAGCGCGGCGTTCAGCCGTTCGCGCTTGCGCATGAGCAGCTCGTATCGTTCGCCGGAGATCAGCCCCGTGCGCATCGCTTTTTCGGTGAGCCGTTCGTCCGCGTTGTCCTGCCGCAGCAGCAGGCGGTATTCGCAGCGCGACGTCATCATGCGGTAAGGCTCCGGCGTTCCTTTGACGGAGAGGTCGTCCACCAGCACGCCGAGGTACGCTTCGTCCCGCCCGAGCGTGAGCGGCGCTTCGCCTTTGCAGTACAGCGCAGCGTTGATTCCCGCAAGCAGTCCCTGGGCGGCGGCTTCTTCGTACCCGGACGTGCCGTTGATCTGCCCTGCGGTGTAGAGACCCGGCACCGCACGCACGTTCATGGACGCGTCCATCACCGTCGGGTCGATGCAGTCGTATTCGATGGCGTAACCCAGGCGCATGACCTCGCAGTTTCGCAGTCCCGGCAGCGTATGCAGCATTTGCAGCTGCACATCGCCCGGCAGACTCGTGCTCATGCCCTGCACGTACATTTCGTCGGTCGAGCGCCCCTCCGGTTCGATGAAAATCTGATGCCGTTCCTTGTCCGCAAAACGGACAATCTTGTCTTCGATGCTCGGGCAGTAGCGCGTGCCCGTCGCATGAATAAGCCCGCTGTACATCGGCGAGCGATGGATGTTGTCAAGTATGATGCGGTGCGTTTCTTCATTGGTATAGGTCAGATAGCACGGCGTCTGCTCAAGCGAAAGCCGCCCGTTCAGAAACGAGAACGCGGGCGCGGGCACGTCCCCGTCCTGCCGCTCCATCTCGCCATAATCCAGCGAGCGCGCGTTCACGCGCGCAGGCGTGCCGGTTTTGAAGCGCTGAATCGGAATGCCTAGCTCCCCCAGCGCGTCGCTGAGCGTCTCCGCGCGAAGCAGGCCGGAAGGGCCGCTCTCGCGCACGCATTCGCCGATGAGAATCCTGCTTTTGAGGTACACCCCCGTGCAGACCACCGCCGCGCGGCACGCATACGTGAATCCTTCCGCCGTGACCACGCCGCAAATCCGCCCGTTTTCGGTAAGAAACCGGCTCGCTTCACCCTGGACGAGAAATAAATCCTTCTGGTGTTCGAGCGCGCGCTTGACGCGCTCGTGATAGCGGCGCTTGTCCATCTGCGCGCGCAGGGAATGCACCGCCGGGCCCTTGCCGGTGTTGAGCATGCGCATCTGGATCAGCGTGTCGTCCGCAGCAAGCCCCATTTCGCCGCCCATTGCGTCGATTTCTCGAACCAGATGCCCCTTTCCAGTGCCTCCGATGGCCGGATTGCAAGGCATAAGCCCCACTGAGTCCAGGTTCAGCGTAAGCATCAGCGTTTTTTGCCCCATGCGCGCGCTCGCCAGGGCGGCTTCCACCCCGGCATGCCCCGCGCCGATGACGACAATATCGAATTTTTGCGTAAATGCCGTTTCCATTTTTATGTATGCGTTTCTTTCCGTGTTCTTTCCCGATATTTATAAAATCCCGCGCGCTTACTAAAAAGGCTTGCCCAGCGCGGTTTTACGAGCGCAATTCTATCACACCCCGCCCGTTCCCGCAACGCACGGCTTGCCATGGCTGTGCAATCTTCTGCCGCGCCGCGTGCGGAATGTGGTATACTGTAAAAACAAGTTGGATTCCACATCACCAAAGGAGGACGTTTCCATGAGCCGCATGCGGCTGCTGAACGAAAGCAAGGGACAATCGTTTGAAGGCTTCTGTCTTGTTAAAACCGTAGCAGTAAAAACCAACGTCAAGGGCAGCGAATACCTTGACCTTGTACTGGCGGACTGCGAGGGCGACTGCGCCGCCAAACTCTGGGACTACAGCAAGGAACTTCACGGCGTCTTCGCGCCGGACGATATCATCAAGGTGCGCGGCTCCATTAATATATGGAAAGACACCGAACAGCTGAAAATCGATAAAATCCGTCACGCCACCCCGGAGGACAGCGTGGATATGGCGCTGCTTCTGCCCTGTTCCCCGTTCGACCCCGAATGGCTCTACGACCAGCTCTTCGAGCTTGCGGAATCGTTTGAGGACGACGACTTAAGACGGCTCGTGCAGTACTTCCTGCGCGAGAAAAAAGAAAAACTGCTCTTTTTCCCGGCGGCTGTCAAACTGCACCACGCCACGCGCGGCGGACTGCTGCACCATACCTGGACCATCACACAGCTGGCCAAGTCCGTCGTCACAATCTATCCCGCGCTCGATCCGGACCTGATTTACGCGGGGGCAATCCTGCACGACATCGGCAAGCTGGAAGAACTCGACACGGGTGAACTCGGCATTGCGGGCGGGTACACAACGCGCGGCCAGCTGGTCGGGCATATCTCCATCGGCATCTCCGAAGTCAGCGCCGCCTGCGAAATGCTCGGTGTGCCGGAAGAGACCGGCATGCTCATAGAGCACATGCTGCTTGCCCATCACGGACAGGCGGAATTCGGCAGCCCCAAGCAGCCGATGTTTCCGGAGGCGGAGGTCCTCGCCGAACTGGACTTGCTCGACAGCAAGATGTATGAAATGTTCAGCGCGCTGGACGGCGTGTCGGTCGGCGCGTTTTCCGAGCGGCAGTGGGCGCTGGACAACCGCCAGCTTTACCGCCACGGGCACGGGCACATCAAAAAAGGAGAAAGTAAGTAACTTCTTTTTCCTTTCTTTTCTTAAAAGAAAAGAAACAAAAGAACTTCTCTTTTCCAAATAAAAGATCCGCCCTTTGAAAATCAAAACAAAAAAGAACTTCTCTTTTGCAGGAGAAGTTCTTTTTGCATAAATTTCTTTGTTCAGGCCGTTGCCTGCGGTGTTTGCGGAGGCTGCGTCTTCTTATGCCGGGGTTTCTTTTCTTCCACCTGGATTTCGCCCGCTTTGATGAGCGAAACCTTGGTGAGCACCGGCCCAATCAGTTCGTAAATCAGCGTCGCGCACAGTATGACCGCCTGGATGGACGAACCGTACTCGGGCAGTTCGGTCACGGCCAGCTGCGCGATGCCGATTGCAACGCCCGCCTGCGGAACCAGCGAGAAACCGAGATATTTGCGGATTTTTTGCGGCATCTTGGAGATGGTGCAGCCGAGATACGCGCCAAAATACTTGCCGACTACGCGGGCAACGATGTACAGCACGCCAATGAGGCCGAGTTTCGGCAGCATGGACACATTGAGGTCCGCACCGGAAATCACGAAAAACATCATAAACAGCGGCGGCGTCCAGGAATCGACCTGTTCGAGCGTCCGGATTGCATCGTCGCGGAGGTTCACATAGACCGCGCCGATCGCCATGCATAAAAGCAGATGCGAAAGGTCGAACTGTTTGGCGATCCCCACGCCGAGCATTACGGCGGCAATGCTGATGCAGAGCCGGTTGGCCCGGCTGTGGAAAAACCGGTTGGATATGGCCACGAGCAGACCAATCGCCCCGCCGACCAGAAGGGAAAGTACGATCTCAAGCAGCGGGTCGACGATCGTGGTCATCACGTTGAATCCGTCTCCGTTTTGGAGCATTTTGGCGATGGAAATGGAGATGGCATACGCCATAAGCCCGATCGCGTCGTCCATTGCCACAACGGGCAAAAGCGTACTGGTGAGCTCTCCCTTTGCCTTGTACTGGCGGACCACAAGCAGCGTCGCCGCAGGCGCGGTTGCCGCGGCGATCGCGCCCATCGCAATCGCCATCGGCACCGGGAAGCCGAACGCGCTGATCACGACGTCCACCAGGATCACCGCGCCGAGCGCCTCGCACACGGTAATCAGGATAACGCGTCCGCCGATGGCCTTGATATGTGAAAGCTTAAATTCGCTTCCAATGGAAAACGCGATGAACCCCAGCGCGCAAACGGTCAGAATGTCCAGCGTGACCAGCGTTTCCTCGCTGAGCAGATTGAAACAATACGGGCCGATCAGAAGACCGGCAATCAGGTATCCGGTCACATTGGGCAGCTTAATGAGTTTTACGACGCGCGTAAGCAAAAGCCCCGCGATCATCGCGATTGCAATATAAAACAGAGTGTGCATATTACTTGTGCGAAACTCCTTCCCAGTTCATGACGGGAACCGTGAAGAAGATGCCCGTGTTGGGCTCTTTTAGGTTGCCGGAAACGCTGTGGATAATATCCCGCACGGTGGGGATGTCTTCGTCCTTCAAAACAATCAGAATCATTTTATTGGTCTGCCGGCAGGGATTGATAAACTGCCGGAGCGAGCCGAAAATCGGCGGTGCGTCCACGCTGTCGCATTCGCTCAGCGTCGTGAGCATGCCATGGCAGTCCACGACCGAAGCGCCATGTATCCCGGCTTCCATCAATTTGGAAAAAATCGGTGTGACGCTCTCTTCGTGGTTCGTAATGTGAATCAGTAACTGCATGCGTTCATCTCCTCATTCCATCCTATAACCGTGCCCGGACCGACCGGTCCCACCCCGGCCTGCAAGCGCTATGGCACAGCTTTGCCTTTCTAACACATGCACGTTACGCTCATTCTATCGTTTTGTCAAGAGTGACGCGATTTTTCCCGCAAGAGTCGTCTTCTGTAAAAAAAACGCCCGTGTGAACGCGGACGTGCAGTCTGCCGGCAATTCCGGAACTGAAACCCATGCCGGTCAGGCCTGCCCGGTGGGGCGGATTTTTCCGGCAAATTGAAACTGCCGCGCGTTTGCCGTTTTTATTCTGCGGCCGCGGCGCCAAACCCCGTTTTGCGGTTGCATACGACGATTGCGAACGACAGTGCAACCAGGCATGCAAGCAGATAATACGGCAGCAGCGTAAAGCCAGCCTTCTGACCAATCCAGCCGACAATCGGCGGCATGAGCGTGCTGCCCATGTAGGCGGCCGCCATCTGCAGCCCGATGATCGCCTGCGAATGCGCCGCGCCGAAGCGCTTCGGCGTGATGTGGATCAGGTTCGGGAAAACCGGCGCGCAGCCGAGCCCGTAGAGCAGCAGCCCGATCAGCGGGACCGGCTCCGCCAGGGGCAGCGTCAGCGTGAGCGCGCCGACTGCCGCAATCGCGATGCCCCAGCGCACGAGCGTTTTTTCCTTAACGCGCACGGCCAGCACGCCGGAGAGCATGCGGCCGCCCATGATGCCGAAGAAGAACAGCGAACCCCAGCTTGCGGCCACGCTCGGCTCCACGCCGCGCACGCCGACGAAATAGGTCGCCGCCCAGAGTCCGGTGGTCGTTTCCCCGGCACAGTAGAAGAAAAACGAAAGCACCGCCGCCAGCGCGCCGCGGGCACGGATGGCCGTCCGGTTGTCGATCACGATGGGTTCGCCCGCCTCGTCCGCCGCCGCATGCGGAACGCGCTTCCAAAGCGGGAGCGACGCAAGCATGACCGCCGCAAGTGAAAACTGAATCAGCGAAACCGTGTGGTATCCGCCGCGCCAGTTGGAACCCTGCGCCAGGTAATAGGAAATAATCAGCGGTCCGACCGTTGCACCGACACCCCAGAAGCTATGCAAAAAGCTCATATGGCTGGCTTTGTAGTGCAGGGCCACATAATTATTGAGCGCAGCGTCGATCGCCCCGCCGCCGAGCCCGAGCGGAACGGCGAGCAGGCAAAGCACGATAAACCGGTTCGCATAGGAAATCCCCAGCAGCGCGGACGCGGTGAGCAGCACGCAGGCCGCCGTGACCGTCCCCGTGCCGAAGCGGCGGATTACCCGAACGGAAACCAGGCTGGAAATCACCGTGCCCACCGTGATAAAGATGGATACCAGCCCCGCATAGGAAACCGAAGCGCCGAGGTCCGCATACGCCACGGGCCAGGCCGCCCCGAGCAGGGAGTCCGGAAGGCCGAGACTGATGAACGCCAGATAGATGATAATCAGCAAAATTGTCGCCATGGGCGTATTGTACCGTATCGCCGTTCCGCTTGAAAAGAGCCGTTTGGACGGACGGCGCTTTCTTAACGAATTCCGGCAGGATCTTTGCAGCTTTTCCGTCCCGGCATACAAAAAATTGCAAAAAAGTTCGCAGCTGCGTGCTTTTTTGTGCCCCGTCCGCAATGGTATACTGAGTTTATGAATCAGCCAGACAATCCTAACCGGAAAACCCCCGCCTCGCGCGGGAAGAAAATCGCCTCCGTCCTTTCGATCGCAGCATTCATCCTGCTGCTCGTGTTTCTCACGGTTTTTGTCGGAAAGCCTCTGATCGACAGCCTCAAAGATCCCGCGGCGTTTCGCGCCTGGATCGACGCGCGCGGCTTTTGGGGCAAGGTTCTTTTTGTCGGCATGATCATCCTGCAGGTAGTCGTCGCGTTCATCCCTGCCGAACCGCTGGAAATCGCCGCCGGATATGCCTTCGGCGCGTTCTGGGGGACCGTCCTCGTCTGGATCGGCCTGGTCGTGGGCAGCACCATCGTGTTCCTCTTTGTGCGCAAAATCGGCGTCAAAGCCGTCGAGGTCTTTTTCCCGCGCGAGCAAATCGACTCGCTCAAATACCTGAAAAACGAAAAAACACTCAATACCGCCGCTTTTTTCCTCTTTTTGATCCCCGGCACGCCGAAGGACCTGCTTACCTATTTCGCAGGGCTGACGAAAATCAAGCTCCTGCCGTGGGTTTTGCTTACTTCAATTGCCCGCATCCCGTCCGTCGTGACTTCAACGGTCGGCGGAAACGCACTCGGCACGCAAAAATACATCTTTGCAGGCATCGTGTTCGCCGCAACCGCGCTCGTCAGCGGCATCGGTATGCTCATCTACCGTGCGCGGCATAGAAAGCGCGCGCTGGAGGAGGCCGCTGCGGCGCTCGCGACACAGCCGCTCGCCGTGCCTCCAGAGTCGGAGGATCCCGGCACACCGTCCGACGAAACGTCTCCCCGCGCCTGAATGCGCGACGCAAAAACCACAATAAACTGTTGATTTTGTTCTTTCCCTATTTCTTGGTTCTATGTCCGTCCCGCTCCGTTTCTCGTCCCACCAATCGGACTTTCGGGGGTATGCGCTTGCAATGTGCCGTCCGTTTCCCTGCAGAATCGCAGAACATGCCCGAAAGAGCATCTGCATAGATATTCCGCATGGATTTTTGTATATTCACGGATCTATCCACACCGTCCACATAGTTATCCACACTTCGAAGCTCCTTTTTGAAATGTTTTCTGCAGGTTATCCACAGAATGCACGATGAATAAGCTCTGTTCCTGTGGAAGGAAACCGTTCGTTTTACACAGCTTTTACACAATCCCCTATGCAAATATGACAAAACTGTGACGTTCCCGTTTTGCAGTTTCCGTCAGCAAAACCGGACCCGTTGCGTCCAAATTCATGCGAACATACCATCGTATTTTGTTCCAAAACGAAAAAACCGCCGCGCCCCGAAACACGGGGCGCGGCGAAAAGCTCTGCCGGTACGCTATGCCTCTATGGAAAGATACGGTATCGCGTTGAGTGAAAAATCATCGACACAGCCCTCCCGGAGTTTGCCATACGCCGCCGCGCCGACCATTGCGGCGTTGTCCGTGCAGTATTCAAACGCCGGGCAATAAAACGCCACGCCCGCCTCCGCCGACCGCTTTTCCAACGCGCCGCGGAGCGCCTTGTTGGCGGAAACCCCGCCGGCCAGCGCGAGCTTGCCGCCGGTTTTCCCGCGTTCAAGCAGCGCTGCGCGCACGGCCTTTTCCGTAAGGATATCCACCACGGTCCGCTGAAACGACGCGGCCAGATCGGCCGGATCGATTTTTTCGCCCGTCTGGCGCGCGTTGTGCAGGCGGTTGACCACGGCGGTTTTGATGCCGGAAAAACTGAAGTCGAACCCATCCCCCTCGTTGAACGCCGAGTGAAACGTATATTTCATCGGATCGCCGGACAGAGCGAGCTTTTCCAGATTCGGCCCGCCGGGGTACGGCAGATCGAGTACGCGCGCGACCTTGTCGAACGCCTCCCCAGCGGCGTCGTCCCGCGTGCGCCCGATCAGGCGGTAGCGGTCGTATGCTTCCACGGCGATAATATGGCTGTGGCCGCCGGACACCACGAGGCATGTAAACGGCGGCTCCAGTTCCGCATAGGTCAGATAGTTCGCCGCAATGTGCGACGCAATATGGTGCACGCCAAGAAACGGCAGTCCAGCCGCATAGGCAAGGCCCTTTGCATAACTCAGGCCGACCAGCAGCGCCCCGACCAGTCCGGGCCCGTTCGTCACGGCGACGGCGTCCATTTGCGCAAGGGACATGCCCGCCTGTTCAAGCGCGCGCTGTACGACCGGGCCGATCTTCTGGACATGGCTGCGGGAAGCGATCTCCGGCACGACTCCGCCGTAGGGAACGTGCAGAGGAATTTGCGTATGTACGGCGCTGGAAAGCACCCTCCGTCCGTTTTCCACGACCGCGGCGGCGGTTTCGTCGCACGATGTTTCAATCGCGAGCACCTTTGCGGCCTGCCCGCGCTTCAGCGCCGCCAGTTTTTCCCCGGCGCGCCGGTCGTACTCAGTCATCCAGGAACCCCGTATCGTCGGCGATATTCTCTTTCTTCTGTTTTGTTTTTTGGTGAGCGGCCGATTTTTGCGCGGCGCTCCGTTTTTGCGCCGGCGCTTTTGCGGCCTGCCGCGCGGAAGGCGCGTTTCGCTGCGCGGCGGTTTCCGCATGTGTCCCGGCATGCTTTTTTTCACGACGTTCCTGCGTGAGTCGCTCCTGCTCCGCCGCTTTCCGTTCGGTTTCAAGCCGCTGCTGCTTCTTTGCCCTTGCCGCAGCAATGCGTGCCTTTTTCTCCTCCAACCGCTTCTGTTCCTCGGCCAAACGTTTTTGCTCTTCCGCCTCTTCCTTTGCCTGCTGTTTCGCTTTTTTCCGCGACTCGGAGGCGTCTTTGCGCGCTTTGCCGCGCGCCTGCGCAATCGCCCGGCGGCGTTTATGCGCGTCGGAGGAAAGCGCCAGCGCAAGGATGCTCAGCACGATAAGTGCGACAATGACCGCGCCTGCATACAGGCCGATGCGCCCGACGGTATCCGCAAAAAAATCTTCCGGAAGCATGTTGATCATGCGGCTTTCGGTCGCGTCGAACAGCCAAAGGTCGTTCCAAAACAGCGCCTGGTGAAAAAACGTCCAGAAATTGGAGAAGTCCAGCGCCGCCCACGTTCCTAAAAATCCAAAGATCAGCAGCATGACAAACGAACCGGAAAGATAACCCTGCGCAAGCCGCTGCGGCGCTTTTCGGAAATCCACCACCGCCGCAAACAGAAACAGAATCAGCATCACAAGTACGCCCATGTCCCTGTACGACGCAATCGTCGTGTAGATTTGCCGCACGTCCGCCATATGCTCGGCTTCCTGCGGGTAATCGAACATCTCGACCTGCTCGCCGTCGAGCGTGACCTCGACGCTGATATCATCCGCGTCGCCTTCCATATAATCTACAAGCTGCGTCATCGCCCGTACGAGGTCGGAGTTGCTGATGCCCATCTCTTCACTGATGGAAAGCTTCGTGAACTCGTTGTTGATAAACGTCTCGTCGTTGATCACAAGCCCGATAGAGGTAAACACCAAAATCAGAATCAGCAGGATAGAGGCGACGGTCGCCATCCCTACGGAAAGCACTTTTTTCATAATTAATTCTCAGCTCCTGTTATGGGGGTCCGCGCGCCTGCCTGCGAGCCACCGGGTCCACGGATACGCGCGCAGCGCTATTATAACATATCCCTGCAAATGTGCGCTATTTCCGGGCGTGTTTTGCCGTCGGCCCGCTGCCCGCCTGTGCGGGCCACTGGTTTGATAATCAAAACCAGTGTTTGTCCAAAGCGCTTGTCACGTTTTTGAAAAGACGGTACAATAAAGTATCAGTTCGCGGTGGTTTCCCCCGCGGATACTAAAAGGCGCGCCGCTGCCGCGCGCAGAAACGAGGCGAAGTATGGCTTACCGTATCTTTACCGACGCAACCAGCGATCTTCCCGCAAAATTTGCGGACGAGTGGAACGTTACCGTCCTTCCGATGGGCTTTACGCTGGACGGGAAGGATTACAGCTACATTCCCGGCAGATCGGACCTGCCGATCGAAACGTTTTTTACGGAAATGCGCGCCGGCAAACTGGTCACTACCGCGCAAATCAACGCCTATTCGTTTATCGAAGCGTTCGAGCCCGTGCTGAAGGCCGGTGAGGACGTGCTTTATGTCGGTTTTTCCTCCAAGCTGTCCGGGACGCTCCAATCCGCGCTCGCCGCAAAAGAAGACCTGGAAGCAAAATTCCCGCAGCGCAAAGTAATCGTCGTGGACTCCCTTTCAGCCTCGCTCGGCGAAGGCCTGCTCGTCTACTACGCCGCGCGCAAGCAAAAAGAGCTCGGCTTAGATGCGCTGACCCGGTGGCTTGAAGAAAGCAAACTCCATTTTGCGCATTGGTTCACCGTGGACGACCTCGTTTACCTTAAGCGCGGCGGCCGCATCAGCGGCGCGACGGCGGCCATTGCAACGATCCTCAACATAAAACCCGTGATGCATGTCGACAACGGCGGTTTTCTGGTCGCCACGGGCAAAGTGCAGGGCCGCAAAAAGTCCCTGCGCGCACTGTTTGATCACATGGTGGAAACCGTGGACGAAACCGCGACGGACGTCGTGTTCCTCGGCCACTGCGACGCAGCGGAGGACGCGGAATACGTCGCGGGCCTCATCCGGGAGACGTATCCAAAGATGCTCGTTCATATCGACGACATCGGCACGAGCATCGGCGCGCACTCCGGCCCGGGTACGGTGGCGCTGTTCTTCGTGGCGTCGGAGCGCTGACATACGTAAAACAAGCGGACGGCAAAAGCCGTCCGCTTGCGATTTTCCCCGCAACCCGTTAAAATAGGAAGAAGCGAACCCGTTGCCGGCTGATGCGCTTTGGCAGCGGTTTTGTCGTCTTTTCCCGCCGCCGGTCGGCGCGGCCGGTACAAAAAACTCGCCGGGAGGATACATGGAACCGATTTTTATTACAGGGCACCGCAATCCGGACACGGATTCAATCGTCGCCGCAATCGCCTATGCGATGCTGAAAAACGCATTGGGAGAACGCGCCTATACCGCCGCGCGCATCGGCGAAGTCAGCGACCAGACGCAGCTTGTGCTCGATAAATTCGACTTTGCCGCGCCGCCTTCGCTGCACAACGTCCGCACGCAGGTGTCCGATTTAAATTACGACACTCCGCCGATTCTTTCCGCCGCCATCAGCGCTTACCATGCCTGGCAGACCATCGCCAGCGGCAGCGCGGGCGTGCCCGCCTTACCGGTCACGGACGAGGACGGCCGCCTCTACGGCATGCTCACGCCGGAGGAAATCGCCTCCTACGATATGCAGCTTATTGCCAGCAACCGCGTGGACGGTATCCCGCTGTTCAACCTGCTTGCCTGTCTCGACGGGCAACTGCTCAACCCGGAAGCGGAGCTTAACGAATTTTCCGGCGAACTGGTGCTCTCTCTGCCGAATCACACGGGCATGCCGGACTTCCCGGAGGGCAGCGTGGTCATCTGCGGCAATCAGCCGGAGGCGCTCAAGCGCGCGCTCGAACAGCACGCCGGGTGCGTGATCGTCTGCGAATCCGAGGTGGACCGCTCTCTGTTGGCCGGCTGCGAAAAAACCTGTGTCATCGCCACGCCGCACGACGCGTATGCCGCCTGCAGGCTCGTGTTTCTCGCCGTGCCCGTTTCGCGCATCTGCCGGAAGGAAAACCTCGTTTCGTTCCACCTTTCCGACTATGTGGACGACGTGCGCGAGGAAACGCTGAAATCCCGCTTCCGAAGCTACCCGATTCTGGACGACGACGACCGCGTGGTTGGCACGCTCTCGCGTTTCCACCTGCTGCGTCCCAACCGCAAGCGCGTCGTACTGGTTGACCATAACGAACTTTCACAGTCCGTCCCCGGCCTCGAACAGGCGGAAATCGTCGAAATCATCGACCACCACCGCATTGCGGACGTGCAGACGAGCTCGCCGGTCTACGTACGCAACGAGCCGGTCGGAAGCACCTGCACCATCATCACAAGCATGTTTTTCGAGCGCGGGATTATGCCGAGCAAAAAACTCGCGGGACTGCTCGCTGCGGCCATCGTTTCGGACACCATCGCGTTCAAGTCTCCGACCAGTACGGACGTGGACCGCGCAATGGCCGCGCGCATGGCCAAGATTGCCGGGCTTTCGCTGGAAACGCTCGGAGAGGAGATCTTCTCCGTTTCGGCAAGCGGGAACCACAGCCTTGAGGATTTATACTTTGCGGACTTTAAGCAGTTTGAGTTTTCCGGCCATTCGCTCGGCATTTCGCAGATTACCACGGCGGACACCGACGAATTCGCCAAAATGAAGGACGGTTTCCTCGCGCTTATGGAGCGGGAAATAAAAAAGCGCGGTTTCGACATGATGCTGCTGATGCTCACCGACGTGCTCAAAGAGGGCACACGGCTCTATGCCGTGGGCGATACCGAAACGGTCGAGCATGCTTTTAACGTGACGCTCAAAAACAACGCCGCGTATCTGCCCGGCGTAATCTCCCGCAAAAAGCAAATCGTCCCCGCGCTTTCCCTCCTCTGGGGCTGATGCGCCGGGGTAATAAAACAGACCGGCAAAGGAGAATACCATGCTGCTGAAAATAGATGGCCGCCCGGTGGACGCGCAGTGCGGCGAATCGCTTCTGTACCTCGTGCGCAAGCTCGGGCTGGACAGCGCTGATTTACGCACGCGACCGCTCGCCGCCAACGTCGCCGGCGAAACGTTTACGCTCAATTACGTGCCCGTTCGCGAGCAGGAGGGCAAATCCGTCCCGCGCGCGATGCTGCGGCGCGCCGTCCGCGCGGCAAACGGAGAAGTTTCTCTCCTGCGGTACGATTCCGCGCGCGGCAACCGCGTGTACGAGCGAACTATGCTGTTTGTGTTTCTGCTCGCCATGCGCAAGCTGTATCCAAAAACCCGCGTGCGCATCAACTATGCCGTCGGCGCCGGCCTTTACGCCAGCGTTGGGGACAATATGCGCCTGACTGAACCGGAAGTGCTTGCCGTCAAGCGCGAAATGCGCCGCATTGTGGAAGCGGACCTCACCCTGGAGCGTAAGCGGGTCGATGTTGACGATGCAATCGATTTCTTCAGCTGTGACGGACAGGAGGACAAGGTGCGCCTGCTTCGCTGGCGTCAGTTTTCCTATTTTGACGTATACCGGCAGGAAGATTACGTGGACTATTTCTATGGCGAAATGGCGCCGTCCACCGGTTATGCGAACGTATTCGACCTGCAGGCGCTGCCGACCGGCCTGTTTCTGATCCGTCCGTCGGCAAAGGACCCAAACGTGCCTGCAAAACACGTATACATGCCGCATCTTGCGGGCGTGTTTTCCGAAAGCGAGGAATGGGGACGGCTCATGCACTGCACCGTGGTGGCCGATCTCAACGACATGGTGCTCAGCGGCGACGTCCGCACGCTGATACGCGTCAACGAAGCGCTGCACGAAAAACGCTTCGCCGCGCTTGCGGACGAAATCATCGAGCGCGGTGCACGCGCCGTGGTCATCGCCGGGCCGTCCAGTTCCGGCAAAACGACCAGCGCCAACCGCCTCTGCACGCAGCTGCGCGTCCACGGAAAAACACCGGTGCTCGTCTCGCTGGACGACTATTACCGCGACCGCGACACGATCAAGCCCGGCCCGGACGGCAAGATCGACCTGGAACACTTCAACACCATCGACGTGGAACAGTTTCAAAGCGATCTGACCCGGCTGATGGCCGGCGAGGAGGTCGAACTGCCGCGCTTCGATTTCATCAAACAGCGCCGCTGCCGCAGCGGCGTGAAAATCCGCGTCGACGAGAGCGCCCCGCTGGTCATCGAAGGGCTCCACGGCCTCAACCCGCAACTGCTTCCGGGCACCGTGGACAAAAAATTGATTTTCCGGCTCTACGTCTCCGCGCTGACTACGCTCAATCTGGACGACCACAACCGCATCCCGACCACGTCCATCCGCCTCTTGCGGCGCATGGTGCGCGACTATGAAACGCGCGGCGCTTCCATCGAACGTACGCTCTCCATGTGGGACAGCGTGCGCGCGGGTGAGGAAAAATGGATTTTCCCGTTTCAGGAAGATGCGGACGCAATCTTCAACACGACGCTGATCTACGAGCCCGCGGTGCTGAAAAAGCACATTTTCCCGCTGCTGACCGCCGTTCAGCTCGAAAGCCCGTATTACGATGAAGCGCACTCGATCGTGAAATTCCTGAACTACTTTATGGAGGCAAACGTGGAGGATGAAATCCCGCCTACTTCGATCCTGCGCGAGTTTATCGGCGGCAACACGTTTTACCAATAATGCGCGTTTGGTCTCTGTTTTACGGCCACGGTGCAGGTTTGACGCCGTAACAAGGCGGATTCGTTACGTTTCGGTAAAGAAATCGAAAACGATAACCTGCTTTTATTGACATTAGGAAGACCTGTTCGTATGATAGTATCATTCCATTGCGTAAATTCATCCGAGAATAACGTTCCGTTCGCTCAAAAGGAGGAACCAAAATCATGAAGAAAATCAGATTATCCAGAGCGGCTGCGGTCGTAATGACGCTTGCGCTGGCGCTGGTCATCGCCGGGATTCCGAACTCGGCTTTGGCGGACGTCACCGCCGTTACCATTACGCCCGGCGCAGGCCAGAGCTACACCATTCCCGTAGGAGGAACGGTCGATCTCACCGCAACCCCGACCGGCGCGCCGGTTGGAACCCTTACCTACACCTGGAATAACACGACCGGCGGCGGATATGTCAACCTTTCCAGCACGACAGGCGACACCATCACCGTAACGGGCATGATTCCGGGCACCGCCACAGACATCACCGTAACCGCCAGCGACGACGGCGGCCCTGATCCGGTTACCAGCAGCGCGATAACCATCAACGTCGTGGCCATGACCATCAGCAACTCCACCCTGACGTTGAACGGCGGCGCGGCACAGACTCTCACCGTAGGCAACGTTTCTTCGGGCAGCACCACAGTGTGGTCTTCCAGCAGGGACGTCGTGGCGACGGTCGACCCGAACACCGGTTATGTGACGGCGGTCGGCGCCGGCCAGGCGGTCATCACCGCAACGAACACGCCCACGCTGGGTGCCGTGCAAACCAAAACCTGCACGGTCACAGTGAATCCGATCATCACCATCACGCCGGCCACGCAGAACATCACCTCTGCCAGTACCAGCGCAACCATTCAGCTGAAGGTCGATTACGGCGGAGATCTGATTACCTCTTCTTCCACCGTGACCTGGAGCAATTCCAACACGACGGCCGGCTCGCTGTCCGCGCCGACGGCGTTTACCACCAGCGGTACGTCGCTGATCTGCACGGCGACCTATACGTCCAATTCGTCCGGCACGAACGGAAGCAGCACCATCACGGCGACCATCAACGGCGCAGGCACCTACACCTCGGCGCATACGGCGACCGTAAACGTGTACACCGCGCGTTACCTGACGCTGGAAGGGCCGACCGCACTCAACAGTTCGAGCCGCTACGGTACCTATACGCTCACGCTGCATGAAGCGGACGGCACCGTCGTCAACGACGACACGAGCACCGCACACTGGAGCTGGAGCTCGTCCTACCTCAAGATCTCAAGCGCGACCCTGAACGACAGCCGGGCCGACATGGAAGACGGACAGGCGCAGATCCAGCTCTACGCCCGTTACAACACGCCGACTACCGGCACGAAGCTCTACGCCTGGATCAACGACGACAGCTCGAACCGCGCCTCCATCACCATCTACATCACCGGCTTGAGCAGCCTGCCGCAGACCGGCCAGGATTTCACGCTGGTATATGTGTTCGGCGGCCTATGCGGTGCGCTTCTGATTGCGGCGGGAGTTTGGTATGCCATCCGGAAGAAACGCTTTAACGACGCATAAGGACGACGAACCAACCGGACTGACCGTTACAGGCAGGCATGCAAAGAAAAGGCGCCGGTCAAAAGCGCAGCGGGAGCTCAACGCAATCCGCACGCTCGGCCTGGTCGCCATCCTCCTCGGCTTTGCCGCGCTCACGCTCATCGGCGTTAAGCTCTTTGAGGGTGAAGCCGCCGGAAAAAATGCAACGGTGCTCCTGGAAGCATATAAGGCAAAAGCGACGGCGACGCCTGTCGTCACCGTTTCGCCGGAGCCTACGGAGGCCGCGGACACGCCGGAACCGTCCGATGATTCCAACGAGGATCTGGAACAGACCGACGCCGATGCGGATGCAAGCGCCGCTGCAGACGCGGATGAACACCTCGCCGACGACGGCTCGAACGAAGGCGTCGATGAAAGCGGCGAATATGTTCAGCCCGATGCACCGGACGTTTCCGAGCTGAGCGCAACGATCGAAAAGATCATCAACGCGACCGGCGAAGACGGCGTAATCGGCATCCTCGAGATTCCGGAGCTGAACCAAGAGCTCCCTATCATCGGCAAATGGTCTTATAATCTGCTCAAGATCTCGATCTGCCGTTATAAAGGCCCCGATCCGAACGAAGCGGGCAACCTCGTGCTCATCGGGCACAACTACAAAAGCGGCGCGCATTTCGGGCAGCTGAAGTCCCTTTCGGTCGGCAGCGAAATTTACCTGACCGACAGTGCAACGGGTACGCGCGTGCGCTATGTTGTGTATCAGATCAAGAGCATTGCGCCGGATTCGTTCAGCGCACTGGACTCCTACAAGGGCACCTGCGGGCTGACGCTCATGACCTGCAAAGATAACGGCACCAACCGACTGTTGGTTCGGTGCGAACAGGAAGATGCAGCAGACACACAAGCTGGATAAATAAAACGACAACAAGCGCCCGTTTCTGCGGGCGCTTGTTTTATCTTTGGTTCGGTCTGCACGCGCCGGTTACGCCATCGCAAATCTGTGTTCCCGTATATTTGAAAAATCGTTGTTCAGCGCGTAGTACACGCGGTCCTGCCGCGCGGAGAAAACAAACGAAACGCGCGTCGCCCAAAGCCCTTCCTGCCGGACTTCGTAAAGGAGCGCGAACGCGTCCTGCACGGAAAAGCCGTCGTCCGCTTGCTCGAGCCATTCCTTAGCACGTTCGTATCGGTCGTCGCCCGGCACGATATAAGGCTGCGTGCTCGCCGGATTCAGCAGGGAATAATTCGTAATCAGCGAATACCGTTGTTTTTCCTCCAGGCGGAAGCCGATCCCCGGTTCAACGATCAGCGCCCGTCCCTTTGAGTCGGACAGCATCGCCTGCATCGTCGCATCCGGCGCATAAACGATTTTCCTATTGCGAACAATCTCAAGCGCTTCGTCAAACGTAAGTTCGCTTTTGACATAGCGCTCTGCAAGATCGGAAATCACGACGCAGCCCGGTGTGCTGCACACCGCCGCTTTCTCGTTGCCGTGGACGTACAGCAGCGTGCCCGCATTGCCGCCGGCATGCACGCCGTGAAACATATGATATACGCCGTCCGGCATTTTGATGCCGATGCCAAACCTGCTTTCATCAAAGAGCAGTTTATGGTCCCACACGGCAAGGTCGATATCAAAATTGAATCCGGTAATCGTATCGTCGCCGTTGTAAACAAACCTCGTACACATGGAACAACCCCCTTTTTGTGGTTTCATTTCGCTCCGGCCCGCGATTTTGCAAAATAAAAACCGCGGCGACCCCGCGGTGATACCCTGCAGCGGGCCGGGCGTTCCGCCCGGCCCGTGTCATTCAATAAATCCGTTTGGGGACAAAATCCAGCTTGTCCGCGGCGACGCAATGATAAATCACGCCGTTTCGCTCGCCCTCAAACGCATACCGGTTTGCGTCCCCATGCAGATGGCCGTATACCACAATGTCGATCCCGTTCTGCTCGAAGAGTTCGGTAAACGCAGACCCGCGTTCCCGTTCGCAGAACGGCGGATAATGCATCATCGCAATTTTTGTCTCCGCGTCGGGCAGCGCGCGCAGGGACAGCTTGAGACGGTCGGTTTCGCGCCGGTATATCTTTTCATCGTCCGCCGTATAGTTCGTGCTTCCCGGCGTCAGCCAGCCGCGGCTTCCGCAGATACCGACGCTTCCTTCTAGGAACGCGTCGTTCTGCAGCGCGCGCATCCCCTGCGGCAATGCCGCGCGCACACGGCCGATGGCGCTCCACCAGTAATCGTGATTGCCGCGGAGAAGAATTTTCCGCCCCGGAAGCCGCCCGATATACGCAAGGTCCGGCAGCGCGTCGTTGAGCTGCATCGCCCAACTGATATCTCCGGGAACGAGCACAAGGTCGTCCTGCCCGACTGTGGCGCGCCAGGCGTGCTCGATCTTTTCGGCATGCCCCCGCCACGCTTCGCCAAAAACGTCCATGGGCTTTTCGTTGGAGTGCGAAAGGTGCAGGTCCGCCATGGCGTAGATACGCATCCGTTCGCTCCTCTCCCCGTCCGCCGGAGGGTCCGTTTATTCCTCGTCCGACGTGTCGTCCCCGTCTATTTCAATCTCTTCGCCGTCATCGTCGTCATCGTAATCTTCGTCGTCCAGATCGGCGGTTTTTTCCAGGTCCGCCTGCCGCTTCTGCTCCTTGAGGCACGCCGCGCAAAGCTCGCCGCCGCGCACGGCGGGCGCTTCTCCGCATTCGGTGCACATGATGATTTCGTCTTCTTCG
The DNA here is from genome assembly GCA_035446965.1 of Eubacteriales bacterium. GTDB lineage: Bacteria > Bacillota > Clostridia > Christensenellales > CAG-138 > UBA7703. The sequence continues at coordinate 26,586 of DAOTGE010000006.1, read as the reverse complement.
GAACTCTCTTCAACATGCCGTCCGCGTGCCTGCGCGCGCTTCATTTCGCGCTTGCAAACGTCGCAGAAATCTTCCCCGTCGCGAACGTAATTCAGTTCGCATTTCGGACACTTATGCAATGCCATATCCTTCAGTCCTGCCTTTGATTTCAAACATTACGCAGGTTATTATGCAGAAGTTTTTTTCGCCTGTCAAGTGAAACCTTCATTCCGGCGCGCCGGATGGTCTTGCAACCGGTTTTTGTCAGCGATTATGCCCGTTTTGCGCAGTCTTCGGCAATCTGTCCGATGCGGGCAATCAGCTCGTCGCGCCCTTCTTTGCTCTCCGCGGAAAACGGTACGGCAAACGGCGGCGCACCGAGCAGTTTGGCAGCCTTACAGGCGGCCGCCGCGCGGGCGGACTTGCTCAGTTTGTCCGACTTGGTCGCAACCAGCGTAAACGGAACGCCATAATAAAGCACCCACTCAAACATCTGCTTGTCTTCCACGGAAGGCGCATGCCGGATGTCCAATAGCAGCAGCAGATGCTTCGGCCGCCCGCTGCCGAGATAGCTGCCGATCAGTTCGCCCCAGCTGCGCTGTTCCGCCTTGCCGGTTTTTGCAAAGCCGTATCCCGGCAAATCGACCAGATACAGTTCCCTGTTGAGCAGAAAGTAGTTGATCAGGCGCGTCTTGCCGGGCGTTTGGGAAATCCGCGCCAGCTTTTTGTTGTTGCAGATGCTGTTGATGAGGCTTGATTTGCCAACGTTGCTGCGCCCCACGATTGCAATTTCGCACGCAAGCGAGGCAGGGTACTGCTGTCCCTGCCCCACACTGGTGACAAATTCGGCTTGCTTAATGGCGAACGGCTTCATGCGTCATATCCATTCCCGGTAAATTGATCAGCGGTTCCGTGCCGTGCGGGTGCATCGTCAGCGCAACGCCGAGCACCTCGTCCACCGTTTCCGCAAAGTCGATCTTCAGCGCCGCCTTTACTTCCGCCGGAACGTCATAGAGGTCTTCGCGGTTGTCTTTTGGCAGTACCACGCGCTCGATACCCGCGCGTACCGCAGCAAGCAGCTTTTCACGCAGACCGCCGATCGGCAGGACGCGCCCGCGCAGCGTAACTTCGCCGGTCATCGCAACGGAACTCTTAACGGGAATTCCGGTCAGCGCGGAAACCAGCGCCGTCGCCATCGATACGCCTGCGGACGGTCCGTCCTTGGGAACGGCGCCCTCGGGCACATGGATGTGCACGTCCAGCGTTTCGAGGAAACTCGGATCGATGCCGAAGCGGTTCGCGTTGGCACGCACATACGTCATGGCCGCCTTGGCGGACTCCTGCATCACGTCGCCCAGATGGCCGGTGAGCTGCAAGACGCCCTTGCCGGGCACCGCCGCGGCTTCCACCTCCAGCGTTTCGCCGCCCACGCTGGTCCAGGCAAGCCCCGTGACCACGCCGACCGTGTCCGGCCGGAGCGGTTCGTTCCGTCTGAATTTGCGCGGCCCGAGCCAGTCCGTAATGCGCCCGTCGGTCAGCGTAATACGCGTTTTCCCGTCCGCAATTTCGCAGGCGGCCTTGCGGCAGACGCTTGCGAGCACGCGTTCGAGTTCCCGCACGCCGGCTTCGCGCGTATAGCAGCCGATCAGCGTTTGCAGCGCGCCTTCGGACACGCGCAGGTTGCTTTTTTTCAACCCGTTCTTTTCCATCTGCTTGGGAAGCAGATGCCGCTTTGCAATCTCCTCTTTTTCATAAAAAAGATAGCTCGGCACCTCGATGAGCTCCATGCGGTCGCGCAGCGGCTGCGGGATTGCCCCCGCGTCGTTGGCGGTCGTAATGAGCATGCAGCGCGAAAGGTCGAACGGCAGCTCAAGGAAGTGATCGATAAACGCATTGTTCTGCGCGCTGTCGAGCACCTCCAGCATGGCCGAAGACGGGTCGCCCCGCACGTCCGCGCCAAGCTTGTCGATTTCGTCGAAAAGCAGTACCGGGTTGATGGAACCGGCCTTGCGGACGGCTTCGATCACACGGCCGGGCTGCGCGCCGATATACGTGCGCCGGTGTCCGCGGATTTCCGCTTCGTCGTGCACGCCGCCGAGGCTCATGCGGACGAATTTACGTCCCATCGCCTCCGCAATCCCGCGGACGATGGACGTTTTGCCGACGCCCGGCGGGCCCACGAGGCAGAGAATCTGTCCCTGCGGATTGTTGGTCAGCCGCTGCACGGCCAGGCTTTCGATGATGCGCGACTTGACGCGTTCCATGCCGTAATGATCGCGGTCCAGCACGGCGCGCGCGTGCTTTAAATCCAGATTGTCTTCCGTGGCTTCCATCCACGGCAAATCGAGAATCAGCTCGATATACGCCTGCGCCATAGGCGCTTCATGCGAACCGCCGGGCAGCGAAGCAAACCGGTCGATCTGGCGATCGAGCGCCGCGCGCACTTCGTCCGGCAGTTTCTTTACCAGCGCGCGTTCGCGGTACCCTTCGACAACCTCGTCGTCGCCCTCGCCAAGCTCTTCCTGTACGGCTTTCAGCTGCTCGCGCAGGACAAATTCTTTTTGGTTGCGCTCAAGCGCAGCCTTGATTTTACCCGCGATGCGGCGGTCGACCTGCATGATGAGCAGTTCGTTTTCGATAACGCCCAGCAGCGTTGCCGATCGGGTCACGAGATCGTCGGTTTCAATCAGCTTTTGCTTGTCCTCCAACTTACCGACCACCTGCTGCGCAATCGCATCCGTCAGTTCGGCAAGCGTCGGCAGCGCGAGAATTGCGTCCTTTTGATCCTGCGTCAGGCGGTCGCGCTGGTTGGCGTGCTCGGTAAAGCCCTCGCTCAGGCGGCGGCGCAGCGCTTCCACGGTCGCCTCGTCCGGCTCTTCGGCTTCGAGCACCTGCACCTGCGCGGTGTAATGCGGATTTTCAGAAATGATGTTCTCCACGCGCGCACGCACAACGCCGGTTACAAGCAAATGTACCGTGTCGTTCTGAATGCGGAAGACCTGCCGGATGCGGCAGATCGTGCCCACCGAATACAGATCGTCCGGCGTTACGTCCACGACCTTTGCGTTTTTCTGCGCGACAAAGAAAGCATACCCTTCGTCGGAGAGCGCCTGCTCCATTGCCGAGAGCGTTTTTTTACGGCCGATATCGCAATGCATAATCTCGCCAGGCAGCACCGCAATTCCCCGAAGCGGGATTACGGGCAGCGTTACGATTCCATGCAGTTCCATTGTTTTCACCTCCACACGAGAACCCCAATATGTAGAGTCCCCCATGATTGTATGACCAGTATAACGGACTTCTACCTATTATGCAAACACACCAGCCCCCGCATTGCAACATCACAAAAAACTGAATGTGAACTTCCGTCTACAGTTTTTTAAGAAGCGGGTTTTCAGCAAAAAACAACGGAACGCTTCCGTTCCGTTGTTTTTTGTGTCGAAAGATTGCTGCCGTCCGCGCTTCGCCCGTAAATCTTTTTTCCTGCGCTTTCTGCGGCGTTACTGTTTGAAGCCCATGAAGCTCTTGCTGCCCGAACCGGTGGTTTCTTCAAACTGGTCACCGTACGTACGCTTATAGTATTCCAGCGCGCTCGCGATAGCCTTGATCATGCCGTCCGCTTCCAAATTAAATCCAAGCCTTTTTACACCGCTTGTGACGGTTGCAAGCGTCGGATTCCCGTCGAAGAGATGCAAAACGTCCAGCATGAATTTCGGGTCCCGCTTTAATCTCTCTTCGAACTCCCAGACCGATGTGCTTTTTTTATCGAACAATCCCATTTCTTCGACCTCCTGATTTGATGTTATCAGAATACCATAGATTCCCCGTATGTTGGTGAGCAACCTGCACACAATCTGTTTTTTATGCAAATCGCCAAAGGACCGCGGCGAGTACGCCGCGGTCCCTGTCGCTGGATGCTTCGATTAGTAGTTGATCTTGCGGATTTCAAAGAACGCCTTGGGATGTGCGCAAACCGGGCACACTTCAGGTGCTTTGGTGCCTTCGTAAACGTATCCGCAGTTGCGGCACTGCCAGAAAACCTTGCCGTCACGTTCGTAAACGATGCCGTCTTCGAGGTTCTCGCGGAGCTTGCGGTAACGCTCTTCGTGTCCCTTTTCGATCTGGGCGACCGCCGCAAACTGATACGCGAGCTTGTCAAACCCTTCTTCCTTCGCTTCCTCGGCAAAACGGGCGTACATGTCCGTCCATTCATAATGCTCGCCGTCCGCCGCCATCACAAGCGCGGTTTTGAGGTCGGGCATTTCACCGCCCTGCAGCGCCTTGAACCAAAGTTTTGCATGCTCTTTTTCGTTATCCGCCGTCTCGGCAAAAATCGCCGAGATCTGCTCAAATCCCGCCTTCTTTGCAACCGATGCAAAATACGTGTACTTGTTGCGCGCCTGGGATTCCCCCGCGAACGCTTCCATCAGATTCCGTTCGGTTTTGCTTCCTTTGAGTTCCATAACTTTTTCACCCTCCTGTTTATTGCATATTTTGAAAAGCGTCTTCTCTTCCATGTCCGGAACGCCCGACCGCCCGGCCGTCCCCCGCTTTACAGCAGCGACCTGCCCGCAACCGCCTTCTGGCAGTTTTTGCAAAGCCCGCGTAAAACAACGTCGTAGGAGCGCAGCGAATAGCCGGTCTGGTCTTCGACCGCCCGGCGCATCTGCTCCATCGCCGGCAGTTCAACATCCGCAACACATCCGCACTCCTCGCATACAATGTGCGAATGCGGGACCGTCGTTTTGTCAAACCGGCAGCTTCCGTCGGCCAGCGGAATTTTTTTCAGCCTCCCGGCGTCAGCAAGCTGATTCAGATTGCGATAGACCGTGCCAAGGCTGAGCTTCGGCATTTCGGTCTTCAGCGCATCGTACACCATGATCGCAGTTGGATGCGCGTCGCTTTCCGCCACCGCTCGATAAATCTTTTCTCGTTGATGCGAATACCGCATGCGTTTCACTCCAAAACATTTCTTATTATTTGCTCTTTTACAATAACAATTACTGTTATTATAATAAACCAGTTAATGAATCCCGTCAACCCTTTTAGGGCTGTTTGCAACAATATATTTCTATCTATTAACCGTCCTGGTTCTTTTCTGCGTTCCCGGTTTCTGCCGGCTTAGGATGCTTTGCGGTTGGCTTGATCAAATCGAAGCGAAGCAGTTTTTCCACGCGCTTATAGAGCAGAAACGTAATCAGCGAGTTCGCCACGGTCTTGATCGCGTTGAACGGAATGATCGCCGTCGGAAGCAACGCGACGACCGTGTCTTTCGGTACGCCGTAAAAATACACCGTAAAAATCAAATTCATCGGCACCATCATCGCCGTCTGCAGCAGTGAGCCGACCGCCATGCCGATGATCGCGCCCTTGAGCGAACGGTGTTTTTGATAGATCAGCCCCGCCGCAATCACATAGGAACCGGTCGCGCAGAAGTGCATCAGCGCGCCGACCCACATGCTCTGCGGCGAAACCAGCAGCCACTGCAGAAGGCTGACCACCGCGGTCAGCCCGAGCCCCCACCAGGGGCCGTACAGGAACGTCCCGATCAGAATCGGCACGTCCGCCATGTCGTATTCCAAAAACGACGCCGCGGGAAAAATTGGAAAATGGACGGCATACACGAGGATAACCGAAAGCGCGGTCAGCATGCCGAGCTTCACGAGACGGTCCACGGTGCTTTTTTGCTTCATGAAAATTTCCTCCGTACAAAAAACCCCACAGAAAACTGCGGGGTGAATGCATACCGTTTCGCGCGGCATTTTGCTTCTTTCATCCGGACTTTCCGGTCTTTCGACCGGTCTACCGTCGGCGACGGATTCCAACCGTCTCAGTCGTTCTGACGCGCGGGCTTGTCGGCACTGCCGCTTCACCGCCGGTGGGGAATTGCACCCCGCCCCGAAGCTATTGTGTTGTTTCGGGAAACGCGTTCCCGATTTCTCCGTTATCGTAGCACGTTCTTTTTTGCTTTGCAAGCGCTTTTGTGCTATACCGCAACGATTTCCCGATGAGACAGCAGCACGACCAGCGTCTGCACAACCGTCTTCCCGCTCAGCGCCTCCAGCGCGGCTGCATACAGCCTGAGCTGGCGCGCGTGACGGCTCGCCGCCGCTTCGGCGGTTTCGCCCGGCCGGACGCGGTCGGTCTTGTAGTCCGCAATCGTCCAGCCGCCGGCTTCGAGGAAACATACGTCCATCACGCCCTGCAGGAGGACCTGTTCGTCCGTGTCGATCTCTTCGCCATAAAGCACGTTTGCCGCAATCGCATAGGAAAACGAAAGCTCCCGCTCCAGCCGCTCCGCCTTTCGCATCCGCTGCGCCAGCAAAGAATCTGTAAACCACGCGATGGCATCCGCGTCCGCAGCTTCCGCCTGTTCGGGCGTGATCTTTCCGGTTTGTGCCAGCCGCTGCAGATACACACCGATTTCTTCTTTGTCCATCGCTTTTTCCAGCGGAAGATACTGCATGGCGGCATGCGTCGCCGTCCCGGTGAATACCGCGCTCTTTTTTTTGCCGAGGAACGCCGGTTCGGAAAACACGGGCGGCTCGTTTTCATCCTTGCCAATACGGCTGACCGCTGCCTTTGCGCCAAGCTGCACGGCGCCGGTAAACGCATATTCCCAGCCGAGTCTTTCCCGGACCGCCGCCAGCGTTACCGGATCGGGCGGCGGCAGTTCAGGCAGGACTTCTTTCTTTTCACCCGCAAGCCAAGTTTCCCGCTCATGCACCTTGCGCGTCAAAAAATGGTGGTTTCCCATCAAAAGCCATTGTGCCATGCCGGAGCATTTGAGCACCTGCCAGGCCTTCGGGCGTTCCGGTGCAAGCGCCAGTTTCTCCTCCGGCTTGTCGACGCATGCCGTCAGGATCAGCTTCCGTTTAGCGCGCGTCATCGCAACATACAAAACGCGCATTTCCTCACCCAGTTGTTCCGTTTTGACGCGCTCGGCGAGCGTGCGGCGCACGACCGTGTCGCGCTTGACGCGCGCGCCGTTTTCCTCCCGGTCAATAAAGCGCAGCGCAATCCCGCCGTCCGCATGCAGCAAAACGGACTTCCGCATATCCTCGGTATTGAATCGTTTCCCAAGCCCCGCGACAAACACGACCGGGAATTCAAGCCCTTTCGATTTATGGATGGTCAGAATGCGGACCACGTCCGCCGCAAGCGTCTGTGCCGCGCCGACGGAAGCGTTGTTTTCCGCAAGGTCGATCTGCCGCAGAAAGCTCCATACGCCGCGCGACCCCGTCTGCTCGAACGCGTGTGCTTTATCGAGCAGGGCGTTGAGGTTCGCCTGTCTCTGCATGCCGTTGACGCCCGCGCCCATCTCCTCATAAAACCCCGTTTCGTCCAGCAGTTTTCCGACGAGTTCCTCAACGGAAACCAGCCTGCTTTCTTCGCGGTACCGCGCGAGCGTTTCAAAGAAGCGCTTTGCCCGCGTCCCAAGCGCCGTTTCGTCCTGTTCGGCACAGGCGGCAAACGCTTCAAAGAACGATCCCGCCCTGTGCGCGGCCCGTACGCGCGCCAGTTCTTCATATGTGAAATTCCCAATGGAGGAACAGAGCACGGAGATCAGCGGCACATCCTGCCGCCGGTTATCGATCACGCGCAGCAAGTTCCTGAAAATCTGCACCTCCACCGCGTCGAAATAACCGCCGCCGGATTGCGCATAGCTCGGCACGCTGCTTTGCGCAAGCGTCTGCGCAACGGTCTGTGCGCCCGCGCCCGTGCGCAGCAGCACCGCAAAATCGCTGTAGCGGTATGCGCGCGCCTGCCCCGTTTTCGGATCGAAATACGATTCTTTTTCAATAATCTCCCGGATGCGGCCGGCAATCAGCCTTGCTTCAATCTCCAGGTCCGCCGCGTCCTCCAGCGGGTCTTCCCCTTCCTCCGTTTCCGCAAGCCCGCGCCGCACCAGATGCAGTTCCGCGCTGCCTTCAGGCGGGTTTGCCCCGCAGGCGAGCTTCGCACGCTCGTCGTATTCGATTCCGCCGGAATCCTCGTTCAGAATCGCGGAAAAAACTTCGTTCACGGCGGACAGCACCTCGCCGGAACTGCGGAAATTGCTCGTCAGGTCGATCCTTGTCCCCCGTTCTCCCGAAAAGAACGCAAGTTTTTCCAAAAACAGCTTTGGCTCCGCCTGCCGGAACCGATAGATCGACTGCTTGACGTCTCCCACGAAAAAGAGATTATCGCCCCGGGTAATGCGCTTTACAATCTCCTCCTGCACGCGGTTGCTGTCCTGATATTCGTCCATCGCGATCCACTCGAACCGCTCGCGGTACTCTTTTGCAATCGCTTCATGCGAAAGCGCTTCCAGCGTGAAATGCTCCAGATCGTCGTAGTCCTGCAATCCGGCTTCGCGTTTGGCGGCGGCATACGCCGTTTCAAACTGTTTGACGACCGCAACCAGCGCCCGCACCGCTTCGCCGGAACGGCGCAAAATCGTAAGTTCCGCATGCTGCGGACGGCTGAAACGCCGCAGCTGTACCTTGATCAGATCCTTTTCCGCCTGCCGCGCAGCCTGGACCGGTTTCTTTTCCGCGTCCGCCGTTCCCCGCGGAAAGGTCATCCGCGAAAATTCAACCGAATTCAGCGCCTCGCGGTACTCGTCATAGGTTTTGCAGAGCAGCAGCGCACGGCAGCGCGTCAAATCGTCGTCCAACGCGGTAATCGCCTTATCCCATTGCGGCGGCAGCGCGTCCCTTTCGGCGGCGACCGGTTCGAGCGCAAGCGAAAGTTCGCGTCCGGCAAACGCAACCGCGTCCCCGAGCAGGCGCATCAGCGCTTGTTCGTCGCCGTAACGCGCGCTGGCGGCGTCCAGCCAGCCGTCCGGGTCCGGCTGCGCACGCGTAAAGCGATAGGTCTGCATCACCGCGCTCCACGCCGGGTCTTCCCCGCCGAACGCGGCAAGCAGCGTTTTATAATCTTCATCTTCGCTTACGGAAAGCGCTGTCAAAACCTCGTCCCGCACACGCTCGATAAGCGCGGCGCTTTCCATATCGTCCGCCGTACGGCTTTGCGCCGGCAGACCGACCGCATGATAATGCCGCCGGAGCACGCGCGCACAGAACGCGTGAATCGTGGAAATATACGCGCTTTCCACATTCCGCGCCTGCCTGCGCAGATACTGCGTTTTCTTTACGTCTTCCTGTTCGCCGGCAAGTTCGTTGAGGCGGGCAGCGATCCTTGTTTTCATCTCCGCCGCGGCCGCGCGTGTGAAGGTAAGCACCAGCATGTTTTCCACCGGCGTTCCATCCAGAACGCGCGACACCACGCGCTCGGTCAGCACGGCGGTCTTCCCCGCCCCCGCCGCCGCGGAGACGATCAGGTTCCCGCCGGTTTCAATTGCGCTACGCTGTTCATCGGTCCATCGCATCCGCATCGCCTCCGATCAGCTTAAAAAATTCTTCCTGTTTGACCGTTCGATACAGCCGCACGCTGCAACCCGGCGTTTTCGGGTCGAATCGGCAAACGCTCTTGTAGTCGCAGTATTTACAGGCGGGACTGTTTTTCTTACGCGCCGCCGGGGACGCGCGCATGTCCCCTTCCATCATGTGCGCAAAGGTCTTTTCCGACGTTTGCTTTGCCGCGCGGATGAGTAAATCCATCTCCGCTTTCGAACACACGCTGCCGGAATAGGAATCTTCGCCCGCCGCGCGCACTTTATACAAAACCGAAGAATCGCTTTCAATGTGATTATCGCTCGCACGCACCACCGCCGCGTCCGAAAGCGTCAGCCCCTGCAGGCGGAACGCATCCGCAACCGCACCTTCAACGTCCTCCTCGGCGTCCGAAACGGCAGGCTGCGACACGGGCATGTAATACAGCCCGGCGCGCACCTCGGCGTTCCCGCTGGCCGCCATCAGATAAAGCGGCAGCTGAAGCGTCAGCCCTTCGAGCACGCCGGCGAAATCGAAATCGCGTCCGCCGGTCTTATAGTCGACAACGCGCGTAAGCGTCCGCCCCTGCGTATTCGCACGGTCGATACGGTCGATCTTTCCTTTTATGAACGCCTCGCTTCCGTCTTCGAGCGCAAGCCGGATTGCCGGGAACGGTTCGCCCGGCCCGAAGCGCGCTTCCGTATACACGGGCTCAAAACTGCCGGCGCGGATTTGCCTTGTAATAGCCAGCGCGCTCTGGCGGATGGTTTCAACCAGCAAGAACAGCGTCGCCTTCAGCCGCTCGTTTTCCGCAAGGATGCCAAAGTTATGCCCGGCGATTACGCCCGACAGGACTTCGTCCACAATTTCCACAGCTTTTTCGTCCGAAAGCAGCTTCCAGTGCAGCTCCTTTTCGTTTACGGCGTTCACAAACGCTTCCAACGCCGCATGGTAAAACGAGCCCATGTCCATCGCCCGCTCGGTATATTCTTTGACCTCCTGTGCGCCAAGACCATAGCGGACAAAGTGCTGAAACGGGCAGTTGTTGAAACTTTCCAAGCGGCTTGCACTCATCTGAACAATTCTACCATACAGGGTGTTTGCCGTTTCCCGTCCGATCTTCTGCCCGCCGAAGCGCGCGGCGCTTTCCTCAATCATGCGCGCGACAAGCCCGCGTGTTTCTTCTTTTTCGCTCAGCCAGTCGATCAGCGCGGGCAAGCGCTCCGACGCAGCCCCGCTCTCCCGGTATCGCCTTAAATCGCCCGCCACAAGCGTCAGCGCCTGCGCCTCGCAGTCCGGCAGTTCGCCGGTCGATTCGATATCGCTTTTGACCGTGCAGTTCGGGCAGATGGTCATCAGGCGCTCCACAACGGAGGACGGCGCAAGCTCGCTCGTTCCGTCCCCATAGGCAAAGCTGATATAAAGCGTTTCCGTCGTCTTGGCCAGCGCCGTGTATAAATCGAGGCGGTCGTACGCGCCGAGTTCCGCGCCGGTAAAGCGCAGTTGTGTCCCCTGCATGCGCAGTTCGCTCAAATCCCGTTCGTCGATCAGTCCGTCGTTTTGCTGCGGGCACGGGAGCAGACCATCGTTTGCGCCGACCACGAACAGCGCTCTTACCGTGCGGCTGCGCGTGCGCACGACGTCGCCGACCAGTCCCTGGTCCGCCGTGCCGGGAACAACGCCGACGCTTCCGCCGCCAAGCCCTTCTTCCAGCAAAGCAAGAAATCCCTTTCGCCCGACGCGCAGGGAACCCAGTATCGCATCCAGTTGATCGAGCATCTCGATCAAAAGGTTCCAAACCTGCGCATGTTCCTGCGCCTCGGCGATGCGGCCTTCCCGCTCGAGCAGTTCGGCTCGTTCTTCCAGCCGCCGCTGCAATTCAAGTCCCTGTAAAAACGCATACAGCGCGCGCACCTGTTCGGACACCGTCGCCTTCGCCAGCGCTTTTGCCAGCGGTTCGAGTGCGTTCGCCGCCCGCCCGCGTGCATGCTCCGCCGCTTCGGGAGGCTCCGCGCGGGTAAACGGCTTGAGCAACGCCCCGCCGCGGATACCGGTGCGGCGCAGATACAGCTCCAGTTCTTCCGCTTCGTCCTGCGGGCAGTCGGTATAGCCGCTTTTGATAAACTTCAGCAGTTCCGCGGCCGGATAACCGCCCGCCGTAAACCGCACGGCGGAAAGCACCGCATCGATCGCGGCATGTCCGGTCAGCGGCCGCTTGCGGTCAAGAAAAATCGGAATGTCTCTGCGTTCGCACGAACGGCGGATCAGGTAGGCATACGCGTCCAAGTCGGAGACGATGACCGCCATGTCGCGGTAGCGAACGCCCTTCCGCGCAAGACTTTGAATCGCCTCGGCAAGCGACTCCGCCTCCGCGCGGCGGTCGCTTGCACCGAACACGGTCAGGTTTTTCGCTTCACCCTGCCATGTTTTCGCCGGATAGGCAAACAGGTTTCGCTCGATATGCCGCATCATCGGATCAAAATTACCTTGCTGCACCGAAAGACGCTCTTCATGAACGATCGCGCCGCAGCGCCCGCCGATCTGCCGCAGCAGATAAAGCGCTTTTCGGTCCGGTTCAAACAGATCGTCGTCCGGCGGGCTGTCGCTGCCGACGCGCAGCGCGACCGTCACCCCCGGACAGCACGAAAGCATTGTCTCGATGAGCCGGTATGTCTGCCGGTTCGGATGATCGAGTCCGTCGATAAAAACAGGAATTCCGGAAACGAACGACTGCGGCAGCAAGCCCGCCGCCGTGTCCGGCGCATCGTCCAGGCTGAAATATCGTTCGGAAAGATATTCTTCGGTTTCGCGGTACAGTACAGAAAGATCGCTTAGCTTTTCCGCCAGCGGTGATTCAGCCGACAGTTTTTGTATGAGCGAGTCCAGTGCGTCCGGCGAAAGTCCGGCGCGCTTGAAATCCCGGAAGATTTGCTCTGCTTCGGCGGCGAATCCCGTTTGCGCGCACGCTGTGCCGAACACCTTCAGTTCGCCTTTTTTCCGTTCGAGCGCACGCCGCACGGCCATGCGGTACCCCTGCGCGCTTAAAAACGGCTTCGTCTGCCCGTGCAGCTGCAAAATACGCTCGCAAAGCCGCTGAAAACTGAACACCTGCACGCCGAGCAGCCCACCGATTTCGTCTGCCAGCGCTCGTTCTGTCTCGAATGTATACTGTTCCGGCACGATCAGCACCGCGCGTTCTCCCGCGGCCTGCAGCGCCTTAAGCTGCTGATAAATTCGCCAGGTTTTGCCCGTTCCCGCCCTACCGAGCAGGAACGTCAGTTCGCTTTTCATACTAACCGCTCCCTGTGCAGGCTCGTGTAGCGCATCACGCCGTTTTCGCTCCGGCTTTCATAAAGCGTTACCATATTTGCTGTAAACGCGACATTGCGCGGCGGAAGAACAAATCCCTCGTCCCCTTCGATCCGCCGGCCAAGCGTAATATGCGGTGTGAGCCGCCCGCGGTTCTTTACGAAACCGCGTTCCCAGAGCGCCGCTTCCAGCGATTCATAGAGCTTGTCCAGCTCGTCGCTGTCGCAGGAAACCGAAACGAACCCCGTATGCGATTTTTCACTCTTGAACGAACCATATCCGCCCAGCCGCAGGACGAACGGATGAATGTCCTTGCAGGCTTCGCCGACCGCACCGGCCGCCTCCATCAATTGATCCGTTTCCCCAAGAAAATGCAGCGTCACGTGATAGTTTTCGCGCGGGACAAACCGGCCCGCCGCGCCGTACCCTTCCAGCGCCGCGCGCGCATGCGCAACCGCGCGCACCACATCCGGCGGAAGCGGGACTGCAATAAACATCCGCATTTTCTGCTCCTCCATGCCCGGCATTTCATCCGGTCTTTTGTTCCTTATCAGTATACCCGCTGCACGCCATTCCCGCCAGTGGCGGCGTGCTTTTATGGAACCAGCCGTTATTTTTCCTGTTTTAAGGCACGTCCTTTTTTCACTCTGCCTTCCGTTTTCTGCACGCACCTCGAGTTTTTTCTCAAATTCCGGCAGGATTTCCTGCAAAACTCCTTTTCTTTTTACGGCTTTACCATACAGCAAATCTTTACCGTTTTCAGCATTATGCACGAAAACTGTATGAGTTATCCACACCCGTTTATCCACATTGTCCACCATGTTATCCACATATCGCGATGTTTTCGGCTTTTGGGATGTGTATAAGTTCATAATCAGTGTGATTTGCTTTGGATATCTACATTTCATATGCGTTTTATGAACAAATTGTTACCAGCAATTGTACCATACAGGGTGATGGTTTTTTCCTTTTTCCCTGCAATTCAGTCAGGTGCACACTTCATTTCCAATTCTACCCTGCAAGGTATAATTTTGCGTCCGATGCGGCCGTCTATCCCCTGTTTCCCAAAAACAAAAACCTTCCTCTTTTGAGGAAGGCATCCTTGCCGACGCTACACGCTATTCTTACTTTTCGCGCCTTGTCACGGTCGCCCCAAGCGCATTGAGTTTTAAATCGATATATTCATATCCACGGTCAATAAATTCAATGTTGTGAACATTGGTAACCCCCGTCGCTGCCAGACCGGCCACCATCAGCGAGGCGCCCGCCCGCAGGTCGCTTGCGTAGATGTCCGCTCCGTGCAGGGATGCAATCCCCTTCACCTTGGCGAACGAATCCTTCGCGCTGATGGAGGCGCCCATGCGCCGCAGTTCGCGGACATGATTAAACCGGTTTTCAAAGATTGTTTCATTGATTGTGGAAAGTCCGTTGCTCGCGCAGAGGTATGCCATGATCGGCTGCTGCAGGTCGGTCGGAAAACCGGGGTACGGCAGGGTCTTAACGTTGATTGCGCGCGGACGGTCGTTCATAACGACGCGGATGTAGAAATCCCGCCCGTCGTCGCCTTCGATCACGCGCGCGCCGCTTTCCATGAGCTTTGCGGACACGGCTTCCATATGGGTCGGGATTACGTTTTTAATGATCACGTCCCCCATTGTCGCGGCGGCGGCGATCATAAACGTGCCCGTTTCGATTTGATCGGGAATGATGGCGTAGCCGCAGCCGTGCAGTTTCTGCCTGCCGGCAATGCGGATCACGTCCGTACCGGCGCCTTTGACGCTGGCGCCCATCATATTCAGAAAATTTGCAACGTCGACCACATGCGGTTCCTTTGCAACATTGCTGAGCACGGTCAGCCCTTCGGCCATGCTGGCGGCAAGCATCACGTTGATGGTTGCGCCCACGCTGACCACGTCGAAATAAATCTCCGCGCCGGTCAGCTTTTTTGCACGGGCGCGGACGATGTTGCGCTCCGTATCGCATTCGACCACCGCGCCGAGCGCACGCAGGCCTTTGATATGCTGGTCGATCGGGCGTGCGCCAATCACGCATCCGCCCGGCAGCGCGACTTCCACCTCTCCATAGCGCGCCAGCAGAGCGCCGATCAAGTAATAGGAAGCGCGCATGCTGCTGACCGCCTCGCTGAGCGCCTTGGTCGTGTTCAGCGTACGCGAATCGATGCGCATGCAATCGCCATCTGTATAGTCGACGGAAACGCCCAGTTCCTCGAGAATCTCTTTGAGGCTCTGGACGTCCTGAATGTGCGGCAGGTTTTCCAGCACGCAGGTTTCGCCTGCGAGGACCGCCGCCGGTATAATGGCAACCGCGGCGTTTTTCGCGCCGCTGATGGTCACGGTACCTTCCAACCGTTTTCCGCCTTTAATTTCATACCATTGCTTCAGCATACCATGATTAGTCTAGCGGAATCGCATTTCAAAGTCAAGCGGCGACATTTAGGGTAAAATATCGCCCGGTCCGCAGGGGTCGTCTTCGTGGTTTTGTATAAACCGCAGGGTTTTATATTCTCCGCTCTTCGATATAGATTTGCAAACCGCTTTTTGCCTTGTTTTGTTTTGCAGGAACTTGCTTTTTTAATTTCATAAGCTGTCTTCGTTTTCTATGCCCATTCTGCTGAAATCGCCTTAAATCCTATATAATATCGATGTTCTTGCCAGATTCCCAACGCTTCTCGTCTGTTTGTTTGCAATTTTACTTGTCATAATCCTGCATTTTTAGAAATTCCTGTTAAAAACGCACGATTTTCCCCGGAATGAATTGACAAGCTTGGAACTGCATGCTAAAGTAATTTTTGCAGGACTACTTATTTTTAATAAGGCAGGTATCAACAATGGAAAAACTGGTCATCGCCCTTGGCGGGAACGCGCTTCAGCAAGGCAAAGGCCCGGCGACCGCGGAAGCGCAGCTGGAGGTCGTTGAAAAAACGTCCGTTTACATTGCCGATATCATCGAAAAAGGGTATCGCGTGATCCTGGCGCACGGCAACGGTCCGCAGGTCGGACGCATTGTTCTTCAGAACGAAACCGCCGTTAGCGTGACCCCGGCCATGCCGTTCGACGTTTGCGGCGCCATGAGCCAGGGAATGATCGGCTACCATATCCAGCAGGGACTGGCCAAAGCGTTGCGTGCGCGCGGCAATCATACAGGCGTCGCCACCGTTGTCACGCAGGTCGTCGTCGATCAAAGCGATCCGGCGTTTTCCAACCCCAGCAAGCCGATCGGTCCATTTTACACCGAAGACGAAGCAAAGAAGCTCCAGACCGAAAAGGGCTATGTCGTAAAAGAAGACGCCGGCCGCGGCTGGCGCAGGGTCGTCGCTTCGCCAAAACCGGTTGAAATCGTCGAGCTGCCCGCGGTCGAATGCCTGATTCAATGCGGATTCGTCGTCGTCACCGTCGGCGGCGGCGGCATCCCCGTCGTACGGGACGCCAACGGCGATCTTTCCGGCACTGCGGCCGTCATCGATAAGGACCTCGCTTCCGAACGCCTTGCAGAGGACGTGGAAGCGGACACGCTCCTCATCCTTACCGCGGTCGAACAGGTCTGCCTGAACTACGGCAAACCAAACGAGCAGCGGCTCGGCAGAATCAGCGTTGCCGAGGCAAACAAATATATCGACCAGGGACATTTCGCTCCCGGTTCCATGCTGCCCAAAATTCGGGCCGCATGTCTCTTCGCCGCCAGCAAACCCGGCCGCCGCGCCATCATCACTTCGCTCGACAAAGCCGTCGACGCGCTGAGCGGTTCCGCCGGCACGATGATTGTGGAATAGGTGTTTTTCCCTTCTTTTCTTGAAAGAAAAGAAACAAAAGAACTTACATTTGAACTTCTCTCTGCAAGAGAAGTTCTTTTTTTGCTTATAAAGTAAATCTTAAACAAAAAAGTGCTTCTTGTGCAGCACTTTTCTAATCTCTGATTTTGCGGGTTCTTCTAAGTTTTTCTTTCAGAAAAGAATGGCGTCAAAACTTTGGTTTCATTCAACTGCTTTTAAAATTGAAAGATAAAAGTCCTTTTTCTTGCTTTTCTCTCAAGAAAAGAAGATTTCTAAAGCAACCGTTTGCGTATTTACTAAAAAGTGAAAGTTCTTTTTCTTACTTTTCTTCTAAGAAAAGTAAGTCAGGAAAAGAAAGTCAGTTTCTCGATCGGAGCGACGCGGACGCGGAGTTCCCCAAGGATATTTTCGTAAGAGATGCATCCAACGGCTTCCAGCCTGCTGTCGTACATCTGGGAACGCTTGTCGCCAAGCACAAACACTTCGCCGTCCGGCACGATCACGGGTTCCATATCCCCGGCATAATCGCTGGCATATGCGCTTTCGTCGAGCGGCCTGCTGTCGATAAACACATACCCGCCGACAACTTCCACGCTCTCGCCCGGCAGCCCGACGATTCGCTTGATAAAAACGCCGTCCTCCGTTTTAAAAAGAATGATGTCCCCTCGTTCCGGCTTGGAAACATACTTTGCCAGACGATCGCAGAGCACGACTTCCCCGCCGGTGAGCGTCGGCTCCATGCTCTGATCGACAATGCGCGCCGGAAACAGCCAGACCAGGAAAACAAGACAAAGCACTGCAACGGCCGCCAGTATGGAAAACAGCCAGCCAAGCCGCCTTGCGTTCCGGTAAGCCCGTTCGCGCCCGTCGGAGCGCCTTTGTTTCCGTTCGCCGCTCACGAGTAAATCACCCGATCGAACGCGCGATGCTCACTCAGAGGCCACACGACCGCCAGAACGCGGCCGACTACCTTGGAATAGGGGATGCATCCAACGGACGTGCTGCGGCTGTCCTTGCTGCCGTTGCGGTTATCTCCGCAAACGAACACTTCCCGCGCACCGACCGTCACCGGGTCCATGTCCCCGATGATCTCCCCGTCCCAGTATTCGCTCTCGTCCAGGCAAACCCCGTCGATGTAAATATCGCCGCCGCTGACCGCGACCGTCTCGCCCGGCAGTCCTATGACCCGCTTGACGCAGCTTTCCGTATAGCCGGGATAGTAGCAGATTATGATGTCCCCGCGCAGCGGGTCGCTGAACCAGTAGCTCACCTTCTCCACAAGCATGTCTTCGGTGTTATACAGCGTCGGCACCATGGAATCGCCGTCCACGCGGATGGGCTCCGCAATAAAGGAACGGATGGCAAGCGCCGTGAGAACCACGATTAGAATGTATATAAAAAACTCCACGTTGCGATACGCACGTGAACCGCGCATGTTTTCATATTGTTCTTCAGCACGCTCGCGCAGATACCGGATCTGGCTCGGCGTAAAGCTCCTGCTTTTCACTCGGCTGTTCCTGTTTTCGTCAGTATTTTTTTACCCATACGCACAAAATCGGCACGGTCAAGCATCACAATGCGCCCGCAGCGGTTGCATTTAATCTTGACGTCCGCGCCGACCCGGATAATCGTCCATTCGTTTGCCCCGCAGGCGTGCGGTTTCTTCATCATCACCACGTCGCCCAGCGAAAAGTCAATAATCATTCCTCGTCTTCCGCAAGGTGCTGCGTATAGCGGTATACATCATAGTTCGGCACCGCGGGCGGAATATAGCTGTAAATAATTTCCAGCAGCTTTGTCGGCGCTTCCTCCTGCAAAAGGTGTCCTGCGTTTCGCACCAGATAATACCGCCCGGCGCGCAGGATGCTTTGATAATACACGCTGCCGGCGGGCGGATGCCAGTTGTCGTCCTTGCCCCAGAGCACGAGCACTTCGTGTTCCACGGGCAAAAGCCCCTCCGCAACGGCTTCCATGTCGAGATTTCTCAGCGCATACATCAGCGCTTCCCTTGCAAGCCCGTCCGAAATCGGCTCGTAATACTGTTTGACGACATGATCGTCGATCAGCTGCGGATCGCTCACGCATTCCTCCAGCAACGCGCGCACGTTACCGGCGGTATATAGATTCCTTGCAAACACCGAAACAAGCGGTTTTTGCAGATTATGGATCAGTTTCGGCATCTGCTCCGTCACCCCGCCGGGGGATATTGCGATGCAGTTGGCTACCCGCCTTGGATAAAGTGAAAGCAGCCGGAGCATATAGACGGCTCCAATCGAAAAACCGACGATATGCGCGCTTTTGATGTTCAGCGCATCCAGAAACGCGTTCAAAACAAACGCCATATCGTCTGCGGTATAGTCCAGCGTGTCCGGCCGCGCGGAATATCCGTGTCCCGGCAAATCGACGGCGATCACGCGATAGTTGTCCGAAAGCTCGGCAAATACGTTTCTCCATGTGAAAAGGGACTGTCCGATCGAATGAACCAGCAGCAGCGGTTCCCCGACGCCGGCTTCCAAATAATGGATGCGCGCAATTTCACCCTCCTCCTCATCCCCGGACGCGGGTAAAACGACGTCTATAAAATCGCCCACCTTTTCGGAATTGATGAATAACTGGCTGCGCAGCGATTCTCCCACGGGCAATCTTCCCCCGATACCAATATTCTTTTCTTATTGTAACCCCTGAAAAGACGATTTGCAATCAAACCGCCTCTTTGTCACAGATTGTTAACCCCTCGCGGCTTATTTTGCGATAATTTCGTGGTTTGTGGGGCAATATACAGCTGTTTTACGTGTTTTTTGTCTCTGCGGGGGTTAATCGTTCCTTCTTTTGCTTTTTTGCACGCAGGAATTCCTGCAACATTTTCTGTCTTCCCGTCTCTTTTTCCTGCAATTTGCTCCCTTACCGCCCAAATCCGAGACGACCATCTGTGCATAAAGCGGTTTTTATACGTTTTGTTCAACTTCTCCTTTTCCTTACGGCGGACATCGTCTTTATTTTTTCCCTGAAAATACGCGGGCGCGTAATCCTGTTTTTATCCTGTGAGAGATGCTCTTTTCAGCGGGCGTATGCAGGAAGCATACCTTGAAATAAAGCGGCGTTTTTGCTATGATGATGTGTAATATAGGGGGTATAGCGAACATGGATCAATTACAATCGATTTGGGCGGCCGCACGCGAAAATATCCGTCCTCAGATGACGGGGCTGTCGTTTCACGCCTGGATCGACGTGATCGTTCCGCTTGCACTTCGGCAGGACGTTCTGATTCTCGAAGTTCCGACGCCGGACATCCAGAAAACACTGGAAGATTTTTATTTTGACAATTTGCGAAATGCCGTAAAGGCAGCGAATGATACGATCACGGAAATCAAAATCGTGCTGCCGGAAGACCGGGACATCTATATCAATCCGGTGACCGCGGAACCGATCAACGTATTCGCGCTGAACCCTAAATACACTTTCGAAACGTTCGTCGTCGGCGGTTCGAATCATTTTGCGCATGCCGCGGCGCTCGCCGTCGCACAGAACCCGGCGGCCGCATACAATCCCCTTTTCATCTACGGCGGCGTCGGACTGGGCAAAACGCACCTGATGCATGCCATCGGCCACGCGGTCAAAGCAAAGGACCCGGCCGTGCGAGTTATGTATGTCACCAGCGAAACGTTCACCAACGAACTCATCACCGCAATCCAGATGGACAAACGTCTGGAGTTTCGCAAACGTTACCGCAATGTGGACGTGCTGCTGATAGACGACGTCCAGTTCATTGCAAAAAAACAGTCCGTGCAGGAAGAATTTTTCAACACCTTTAACACGCTGCATAACGCCAACAAACAGATCATCATCAGTTCCGACCGGCCGCCGAAGGAAATATCCAGTCTGGAAGAGCGTCTGCGTTCCCGTTTTGAATGGGGTTTGATTGCGGACATTCAGCCGCCGGATGTTGAAACGCGAATCGCTATTTTAAGAAACCGTGCCCGGCTGGATAATCTAAATGTGAGCGACGATATCATTCAGTTCATTGCGGAGCATGTCGTCAGCAACATCCGTGAACTGGAGGGTTCCCTCACCCGCGTTGTCGCCTATTCGCAGCTGCGCCGCCGTCCGTTGACACTCGAGCTTACTGTGGAAGCGCTGCGCGATCTGCTGCCGGACGTAAAAAAGAAAGAAATCACGCCGCAGATCATCAAAAACACCGTTTCGGAATATTACTCTATTCCGCTTGAAAGCATGCTTTCCGAACGGCGTGACCGCGAAATCGTTTTGCCGCGGCAGGTTGCAATGTACCTTTGCCATAGCCTGCTCGGCATCCCGTATAAGCGCGTCAGCACGCTTTTTGACCGAAACGATCATACAACTGCTATCAACGCCTGTAAAAGGGTTGAGGAAATGATTTCGTCGGACGCTTCTTTTGCGTCGACGCTTGAAGATATCAAAAAGAGAATGAGTTGATTTATCCGGAAGCGTACGTTTTTTAACGGTTGCAGGTTCGATTCTTTTTTAGATAAAACTTTTCCACAAATCGTGGAAATTGAATGTGGATAGAATGTGCAAAGCGTGGATTCTATGGAATGTGTGGATAAAGTTTGATAAAAATCCCTCTTTTTCCACAAAGTCTTCCACGTAGAAAAACGCCTGTTTCTGCAGAAAAATAAGATTTTCCACACTTTGCACAACACAACTACTACTCCTGCTTCTGTATTACTATAAAGATATACACAAAAAGAGGAGCAACCGAGTGGATAACTTGCCAGAATTTCAAAAATTTATATCGTAGCGAAGAGAAAGGAAGTTGTTATATGCATTTCTTTATCGACTCAAAAGAACTTATGGGAGGAGTCCTTTCCGTTATCAAAGCGCTGCCCGTCCGGACGACAATGCCCATTTTGGAAGGTATCTATCTGGAAGCGACGCAGGAAGGCGTTAAACTCAAGTGTTCGGACCTCATGCTGCAGAAGGAGTGCCTTCTTCCAGCAACGGTCGAAGAGGACGGGTTTGCGATTATTCCCGGGAAGCTGTTTTCTGAAATCGTCAGAAAACTGCCGGATTCGATTGCGGAAATAACGCTGAATGGAAAATCGCTCGATATCAATTGCGGGCGTGCCAAAAGCAGCCTGCAGTGCGTCGAGACCACGGAAGATTTTCCGGATATGCGCTTTACGGGCGAAACGTTTACCGTAAAGATGGATCATGCGGACTGCCGCGATATGATCAACCAAACGGTATTTGCCACTGCGCAGGACGACAGTAAACCAATCCTGACCGGCGTTTTGATGGAACTCGGGACGGAAATCAATATTGTCGCGACGGATGCATATCAGTTCGCTATGCGCTCTATGACGCTGAAAACGCCCGTTCCGGAACACCATATGGTAATTCCCGGAAAATCGATGGCGGAAATTTCCCGCATGATGGATGAAACCGAGGATGACGCGGAACTTACGTTTACAAAAACGCATGTCTGCGTCAACATTAAGCATTCCAAACTCGTTGCGCGGCTTTTGGACGGCGACTATATTAAATACAAACAGATTCTTCCAAAGGACCATACGACGCGCGTACTGATCGATAAAGCGGAGTTAATGGAGAGCATCGACCGTGCGCAGCTCATGGCGCGCGAAGGAAACAACAATATTGTTATGAAATTCCATAACAACAAGCTTACGATTTCCGCAAACAGTTTTGCAGGCCGGATCAATGAAGAAATGGACGTGCAAATCAATGGCGAGGACATCGATATCGCTTTTAATCCGAGATTTTGCATGAACATTCTGAAATGCATTCCGGACGACCATATTTACATGGATTTTACGACCAGTATCAGCCCTTGTGTGATTAGGCCGGCCAAGAGCGACGGATTCTATTATTTGATCGTTCCGGTGAGAATTTATTCAAATTTCTAACTATTCCGAATATAAAAAAGCGCTTCGGCGCTTTTTTTGTTAAAATGTTTCACGTGAAACTTTTCGTCAGCGAAAATTCTTTTATAAGAGGTGTCTTTTTTTAAAAAAAGCAAAACAGGAAAAGGTTTATGTATCAGAATAAAAACAGATAGATTTTAGGTGATGAAAGGTATTTTTCAAAAATACTCTAAGGGACTGATTGTTTCACGTGAAACACTGCGGAACAGGGAACTTCAACGAAAAAAAGAGAAAATAAACAGTTATAAATACCCCTAAAATCAGAATAACGGCGGTTTTACCTCGGCGTATGTTTCACGTGGAACATTGAAACGATAAGCCGGATACAGTATAATAGCAATATCGGTACGAGCGGAGGATCTGTTTGATTATGAAGATCGTAGCAATTGCAAATCAAAAAGGCGGCGTCGGCAAAACGACGACCGCCGTCAATTTAAGCGCGTGTCTGGCCGAACAGGGCAAACGCGTCCTTTTGGTGGACGCCGACCCGCAGGGAAACAGCACAAGCGGCCTGGGATTAAAAAAACAAGGCAGTGAAGCTTCCGTTTACGACGTTTTGATCAACGATGTTTCCGTAGACGATGCAACGCGCGATACGATGATTGAAACGCTCAAGCTTCTTCCCGCACATATTTCACTTGCGGGTGCGGAAGTGGAACTCGTCAATATGATTGCGCGCGAGCAGGTGATGAAAAATGCGCTGCATGCGACCAAACGGGAATACGATTACATTTTTATAGACTGTCCGCCGTCGCTGGGGCTTCTGACTCTTAATGCGCTGACGGCTGCGAACACGCTGCTTGTGCCGATTCAGTGCGAATTCTATGCGCTCGAAGGACTCAGCCTCCTGATGAACACGGTAAAATTAGTGAAGAGAAGTTTAAATCCGGAGCTTGATGTCGAAGGCGTCGTGCTGACGATGTTCGATTCCCGCACGAATCTTTCGATGCAGGTTGTAGAAGAAGTTAAAAAGTTCTTTAAAAACAAGGTTTATGATACGGTGATTCCAAGGAGCGTCCGTCTTGGCGAAGCGCCGTCGTTCGGTCTGCCGATTACGCGATATGCGCCCGGCAGCGCCGGCGCCACGGCTTATAACGCGCTCGCTGCGGAAATCGTGACAAAGGAGGGCGTGTAAATGGCGGCACAGAAAAAAGGGCTTGGCCGCGGGCTGGACGCGCTGCTCGATCCTTACGATCTTTCCCTAGAAGAGCAAAAGGAGTCCGGAAAGGGAGTCCTGATGGTTGGCGTTCGGGAAATCGACACCAACGCGCTCCAGCCGAGAAAACAGTTTGACGAAACGTCTCTGAAGGAACTTGCGGAGTCGATTCGCGTGCACGGTATCGTGCAGCCGCTGATCGTTAAAAAGAAAAAGGACCGCTATTTCATTATTGCGGGCGAGCGGCGGTTTCGCGCCGCGCGTCTTGCTGGATTGACGGAAGTTCCGGTGCTGGTTGCGGATTACGACGAAGCGCAGATTCACGAAGTTTCGCTGATAGAAAACATTCAACGTGAGGATTTGAACCCAATTGAGGAAGCCGCGGCGATTCGGTTTCTGATGAAACAGCACGATATGACGCAGGAGGAGGTTGCCGCGCGCCTCGGAAAAAGCCGTCCGGCGATTGCAAACGCCGTGCGTTTGCTGCAGCTGCCGGAACCGGTGATTGAACTCCTTAAAAGCGGCGTACTTTCCGCCGGACACGGTCGCGCGCTTGCGGGGCTGACGGATCAGGCGCAGGTTTTGCAGCTTGCGCAGGAGTGCGTGCAGAACGAATACTCCGTTCGGGCGCTGGAAGAACGAATCCGGCATTTGAACGACAAAAAGAAACCCGTTGTAAAAAAAGAGAAAAAACCGCTTTCCGCTGATTTGCAGACTATTGAGAACGCGTTCCGCGAATCGCTTGGAACCAAAGTAACGCTCTCCGGCAGCCATTCGCGTGGAAAGGTCACGATTGAGTACTACAGTAAAGAAGACCTGGAGCGGGTTTACGACTTACTTTTCTTAAAAGAAAAGTAAGCAAAAGAGCCGTACTCTTCTTTTTTAAAAGAAAAGAAGCAAAAGAATTATACTCTTCTCTTATTGAAAAAAAGAAGCAAAAGAATCCTCTTCTTAATTAAGAAAGCGTTAAAAAAGAACTTCCAAAGTGGAAGCTCTTTTTGTTTCTTTTTTTCGGAAAAATAAAAGGCAAGCGTTAAAACTCAATTCCTTTCCTTGCCTGAACGCCTTTCTGATACGGATGCCGGATTAGCTTCATTTCCGTGATGTAGTCCGCTCGGTCAATCAAAGAAGGGGAAGGGTCTCGGCCTGTGATGACAATCTCCGTTTCGCCGGGATTATCGAGCAGAGCGAACACGGCGCCTGAATCGATCAGCTTGAGCGAGAGTGCCGCACAGAGCTCGTCCAGCACGAGCAGCGTGCACGCATGCGTTTGGACTAGGCGCGTAACCTCGGCGAGCGTACGGTCGTGCATGGCGGCCACGGCGGCTTTGGTCTCCTCTGTCATGGAAGGGAAGAAGCCGTGCGGCAGATCGTTGCGGTAGACGGGTATGCCGAGCGTTTCCAGCGCGGCCAGTTCCCCGGTCGGCATGCTCTTGAGAAACTGGGCGAAGACCGCCTGTCCGCCGGATCCGGCATGCCGGACGATCAGTCCCAGCGCGGCGGTCGTTTTGCCCTTGCCGTCGCCATAATATAAGTGAATCATGCGTCCTCCATGTGATAATTCGCTCTGCTTGTATTATAGTCAATTTGAGATAAAAGGGGAAGGGAAAGGAAGTGAAAGTCCGGGCAGGGGCAGAGAAAAGAAAGAGATGCTTTGTTTTATGGTAAATTATTACAAACAAATGTACGTATAACACAAATATATTAAGGAAATTTCTAAGTTATTCGAAGATTAAAGTCGATAAAAAGATAACACATACCATACAGGGTATTTTTTTAAACGGTAAAGTCAAAAACCCGTGCGTAAAATGTAAAAACCGGGTTTTGGTTCAGGAGAACGCGTGTCAGCCGGAAAAAAAGGATAAAGGGATATCCTAGCTTGAAAATAATGAAAAAGGCTTAAAATAGCCTCTGCGACGCTGCAGCGCTGCTGAAATTAAACAGACAAGAGGGCTTTTCTTCACAGTTCCTGCCGCGTGTATCGGAAGCACAGCGCGTTTCGTATGATAATTTGTAAAGAGCCGCATTCAATTCAAAGCGGACGAGGAGTAAGCCTCCGAAGGTGTCGACGCTTCTAAAACATCGCTGTACTTTAAAAATGCAAACAAGCGCCTCCATTCGTTTGGAGGCGCTTGCTGACGCTTATGTTTGTATGGCGGGTCAGATACCCAGGTGACGCTCCAAGCCGCGCTTTTCAAGCTGCTTGAGCATTGCTGCGGGATCTTTCACTTTGGCGAGGAAGATCATCGCGGCGATGACATACGGCTTGAAGGACGCCTGCTTGTAAAGCGGATCGCGGTAACGGTCGAATACGCTTGCGGCGACTTCGCCCGCTTCGCAGCTTACCCCGGTGATGTCGGCGGGCAGACAGTGCAGGTAGAGCGCTTTGCCGCCCTTTGTGGAGGCCATGAGCTCCTCGGTGCACTCCCAGTCCTTATGCTCGGCGTTCTGCGCCAGCAGCCGCGCTTCAAGCGCTTTGATGCCGTCGAAGTCGCCTTTGCCGTAAAGGTCCGTGCGCGCCTCCATTGCTTTGAACGGCGCCCAGCTCTTGGGATAAACGATGTCCGCGCCGGCAAAGGCCTCTTTCATGTCGTGGGTAACGGTAAACGTGCCGCCGCTTTCGGAAGACTGCTTGCGCGCAACGTCCACAACGCCGTCCATGACCCCGTAGCCTTCCGGATATGCGAGCGACACGTCCATGCCGAACCGGCTGAACAGGCCGATTACGCCCTGCGGAACGGAGAGGGGTTTGCCGTAGCTGGGGCTGTAAGCCCAGGTCATTGCGATTTTCTTTCCGCGCAGATTCTCCACGCCGCCGAATTCACGGATGCAGTGCGCCATGTCGGCCATGCACTGGGTCGGGTGGTCGATGTCGCACTGGAGATTGACCAGCGTGGGCTTCTGCTCGAGCACGCCGTCGTCATGCCCCTGCCGGACCGCGTCGACGACGCTGTGCATATAGGTGTTGCCCTTGCCGATGTACATATCGTCCCGGATGCCGATGACGTCCGCCATGAAGCTGATCATGTTGGCGGTTTCGCGGACGGTTTCGCC
>DAOTGE010000005.1:0-87172 GCA_035446965.1 Eubacteriales bacterium | reverse complement strand
GCACCTTCATCATCTCTTCCTCGTCGCGCTGAACGAGCTCTTCAACGGTGTTGATACCCGCGCGCTTGAGGCAGTTGTAGGAGCGGACGGAAAGATCGAGGTCCTCGATGTTCATCTCGAGGATGCGTTCCTTCTTGCTCTCCTCCTTCTCAACGAGGATCTCAACGCCGACCACATGATCGGTCAGGTTGATAAAGAGCGTGAGGTGCTCGGTCAGGATCTTGGCCGCAAGACTCGCGGCTTCGTCCGGCTTGATGGTGCCGTCCGTCCAGATCTCGAGCGTAAGCTTGTCAAAGTCCGTGATCTGGCCGACGCGCGTATTCTCGACGGTGAAGTTGACCTTCGTGATCGGGGTGAAAATCGAGTCCACCGCGATCTCGCCGATCGGCATGTCGCTGCGCTTGTTGCGCTCCACCGGCACGTACCCGCGCCCGTGGTCGAGCATGATCTCCATATGCAGCTTCGCGCCCTTATCCAGCGTTGCAATGTGCAGCTCCGGATTGATGATTACCACGTCGGAATCCGGCAGAATGTCCTTGGCCTTGACCTCGCATTCGCCGCTCGCGTCGATAATAACCTTCTTGGGCCCGTCGCTGTACATTTTGCAGCAGAGCTCCTTGAGGTTGAGAATGATCTCGGTAACGTCTTCCTTAACGCCCTCAATAATAGAGAACTCATGCAGCACCCCGTCGATGCGCACGCTCGTGACCGCTACGCCTGGCAGGCTTGAGAGCAGCACCCGACGCATGGAATTGCCAAGCGTGGTACCGAATCCGCGTTCCAACGGTTCAACGACGAATTTGCCGTAATCCTCCGTCAGTTCAACACATTCGAGTTTGGGCTTTTCGATCTCCAGCATTGCATACCCTCCTTCGGTTTGTTTGTTGCGGTCCGCCAAGTCAGCCTGGCTTACCTGGAGTAGAACTCGACGATGAGATGCTCTTCAATCGTCAAGTCGATATCGTCGCGCGTCGGGAGCGCGATGACCTTACCGGTCAGTTTCGGTGCGTCCAGTTCGAGCCATTTCGGGACCGTCCTGGCTGCGCCCTCTTCCTTCAGGGTCTTGAAGTATTCGCTGTCTGCGCTCTTCTCGCGGATGGAAATCACGTCCCCGTCCTTCACCTGGTAGGAAGCGATGTCGACCTTTTTGCCGTTGACACGGATATGTCCGTGGGTGACCATCTGCCGCGCCATGGGACGGGAATCGCCGAACCCGAGACGATAACAGACGTTGTCCAGACGGCGCTCGAGCAGCGAAAGCATGTTTTCGCCGGTGACGCCGCGCATGTTGGTCGCCATGTCGTAGTATTTGCGGAACTGCGATTCCAGCACGCCGTAGGCCCTGCGGACCTTCTGCTTTTCACGCAGCTGGATGCCGTATTCGCTCTGTTTCCTTCTCCCCTGGCCATGCATGCCCGGAGGGGTGTGGCGCTTGTTGATCGCGCACTTTTCCGAATAGCAGCGGTCGCCCTTCAGAAAGAGTTTCGTGCCTTCCCTGCGGCACTGTCTGCAGACGGAACCTGTATATCTAGCCATTTAGCATTCCCTCCTTACACTCTTCTGCGCTTGGGCGGGCGGCATCCGTTATGCGGGATGGGCGTCACGTCCTTGATCATGTTCACTTCAAGCCCTGCCGTCTGCAGTGCGCGGATGGCGGCTTCACGGCCGGAGCCGGGGCCTTTCACATACACTTCAACGGTCTTGAGGCCGTGCTCCATAGCGGCGCGCGCCGCTGTTTCCGCCGCCATCTGCGAAGCAAACGGCGTGGACTTCTTGGAGCCGCGGAACCCGAGAGCACCTGCGCTCGACCAGCTGATGGCGTTGCCCTGCAGGTCGGTGATGGTCACAAGGGTGTTGTTGAAGGAGGAGCGGATGTGGACCGCGCCGCGCTCGATGTTCTTGCGCTCACGCCGTTTCCGCGAAGATGCGGTTTTTTTCATTTGTCTTGCCATATTCGCTTATTCCTCCTTACTTTCTCTTTCCGCCCTGCGTGCGCTTCGGTCCCTTACGGGTCCTTGCGTTCTGCTTGGTGCTCTGTCCGCGAACGGGCAGGCCCTTGCGGTGACGCACGCCGCGGTAGCAGCCGATCTCGATCAGCCGCTTGATGTTCATCGAGGTTTCACGGCGCAGGTCGCCTTCCACCCGGACGTTGTGGTCGATGTAATCTCTCAGCTTGGAAACGTCGCTTTCGGACAGGTCGCGCACGCGGATGTCGGGATCGACGCCGGTCGCGGCCAATATTTCCGTAGCGGTTTTGCGGCCGATCCCAAAGATGTAGGTCAAACCGATCTCAATCCGCTTGTCCCTGGGAAGGTCTACGCCAGAAATACGTGCCATATCGTTGCTATACCTCCGTAATAGTCGTAAATAGTATTGAATCTATATTCCATCCGCCGGATAACGCACGCGGAACAAACCGCAAGCGCAGCCGCTCCGGCGGTCTTGTTTTCTCGTCAGCCCTGTTTCTGCTTGTGCCGCGGGTTTTCGCAGATGACCATGACGCGGCCCTTGCGCTTAATGATCTTGCATTTCTCGCAAATGGGTTTCACACTCGGTCTTACTTTCATGGTGGTTCTCCTTTCGCTTCTCTCAAAAATCAGTTTTTGCCGCGCCAGGTGATGCGCCCGCGCGATAAATCGTACGGGGACAGCTCGACGGTGACCTTGTCACCCGGCAGGATCCGGATGAAGTTCATCCGCAGTTTCCCCGATATTGTTGCGAGTATCTTGTGTCCGTTCTGGAGCTTGACCTCGAACATTGCGTTCGGGAACGAGTCCGAAACGACACCTTCCACTTCAATAACGTCCTGTTTAGACAAACTATCCCTCCTAATTGTCCGAATGCAAATTGTAACCGAGTCCTTGCAGCGCTTTTCTTACGTCCGCGTCCAGCAACTCTTTCCCTTCGGTCACACGCCTGCCGATCTCGTCCGCGCGCCGCGGTTCAATCTTCAGGTGCATCAGTTTCTTCTTTTTCGGATGGCCGAGTTTCCTCGTTTCGCCGTCCGAAAGCCAAACATGCGCTTCATCGAAAATTCCGATGATCACAAACGCTCGCCCTTTGTCCCGGCCGGCCCGTGAAACGCAGACCGCTCCGATTGCGGGTTCGTTCATGTGCTCAAGCCTCCTCGTGCAGCGTCAGCAGCCTTGGTTCGCCGTCCGTAACGACGAGGGAGTTTTCATAGTGCGCCGACGGTTTCCCGTCCGCAGTAACGACGGTCCAGCCGTCGTCCAACTGAAACACGCGCGCCGTGCCGAGGTTGATCATCGGCTCGACGGCGATGGTCATGCCCTTTTCCAGACGCGGACCGCGTCCGAAGCGGGAACCGTCCCAGAAATTCGGGACTTCCGGGTCCTCGTGCATGTTTCTGCCGATCCCGTGACCGACCAGTTCACGCACAACGCCGTAGCCGTGGTTTTCCGCATGCCGCTGAATCGCTTTTGCGATATCGGAGATGCGGTATCCCACCTTGGCAAAGCGGATGCCTTCAAAGAAGCATTCCTTCGTCACGCGCACCAGCTCGCGCACCTCGTCCGGCACGTTGCCGATGAGCACCGTGCGTGCCGCGTCGCCGTGGAAACCGTTGAGGCAGGCGCCCACGTCCAGCGAAAGGACGTCCCCGTCCTTGAGGCGGTATCCGTTCGGGATGCCGTGCACGACCTGTTCGTTTACCGAAGTGCAGATGCTCTTCGGATAACCGCCGTAATGCAGGAACGAAGCGGTCGCCCCGCGGCTTTTTATAAACTCCGCGGCGATCTCGTCGAGTTCGTTCGTCCGCATCCCTGCACACGCCGTTTTACACAGCAGATTGAGCGTATCTTCCACGATGCGCCCCGCGGCGTCCATCTTTTCGATATCCTCCGCGGATTTTATCGTAATACCGCTCATTTTGCAAGCACCGCCAATATTTCCGACGTTACATCGTCCATCGCGGCGTCGCCGTTCACGGAAGAAAGGAGCCCCTTCTTCTTATAATAGTCGATCAGCGGTTTGGTCGAGCGCTCGTATACGGCAAGACGGTTGCGCACCGTTTCTTCCTTGTCGTCGTCACGCTGATACAGCATTCCGCCGCAGTCGCACGTCTCGGACGCGTGTGTCGAGACGTGATACGCTGCGCCGCAGTCCGGGCACATCCTGCGCCCGCTGATCCGGTGGATCAGCCGTTCCGCCGGTACGTCGATATTGATTACGGCGTCGATCCCGCAGATCGAGTCCAGCGCTTCCGCCTGCTCGAGCGTGCGCGGGAATCCGTCGAAAAGGAACCCGTTTTTGCAGTCGCCCTGCTGGATGCGCTTCTTCACCATGCCGAGGATTACGTCGTCCGGCACCAGCTCGCCTGCGTCGATCAGGCTTTTCGCTGCTTTGCCAAGTTCCGTTCCCCCGCGTATTTCGGCGCGCAGCATGTCGCCCGTCGAAATATGGGCGATTTCATACTTCGCGGCGATCTTCGCCGCCTGCGTGCCCTTGCCCGCACCTGGCGGGCCCAGAAAAATGAGTTTCATAGCGATTCCTTCCGGTTTTGCGGTTTCCGACTTCCATTCGGAGATCGCTTACGATCCTTAACCCGGGCTTTCTTCCCTCCACTTAAACGCCGGAGACGGCGCATGCCGCAGTGTGCCGGCATACGCCCTCCGCCTGCGGACCGGACCGTCCCTGCGGACAGTCCGTCCGGTTTAGTTGAGGAAGCCCTTGTAGTGCCGCATGAGCATCTGGCTTTCGAGCTGGTTCGTGGTTTCCAGCGCAACACTGACCATAATCAGCACGCTGGTTGCACCAAACGAACTCGTTTGGCCGAGGCCCTTGAGCGCGAGCGTCGGCAGGATCGCGACGGCGGCGAGGAACAGCGAACCGAACATCGTCAGCCTTCCGGAAATCTTTGCCAGATAATCGCTCGTCGGCTTGCCGGGACGGATACCCATGATGAAGCCGCCGTTCTGCTGCAGGTTCTTGCTCATCTCGATCGGGTTAAACGTGATGCTCGAATAGAAGAACCCGAACCCTACAATCAGCAGCCCGTACACCAGGAAATAGATCGCAGTCGACGAACCGAGGTAGGTTTCGTAGAAATTATAAAACCCGCTCGTCGGCCAGAACTGGGCGATCATGCCCGGGAACTGGATAAACGTCATTGCGAAGATCAGCGGCAGAACGCCGTTTGCGTTCGCCTTGATCGGCAGATACGTGCTCTGCCCGCCATACATCTTACGGCCGACCACGCGCTTTGCGTACTGCACCGGAATGCGGCGCTGCGCCTGGTCCACATGCGTAACCAGCGTGATGAGGCCGAGAACGACGATCATCAGGATGGCAAACGCCCACACGGGCATCGTGCCGACGGCAAGCTGCTGGCCCCAGCCAATCAGCGTGCTGGGCACGCGCGAAACGATCGAGGCGAAAATCAGCATGGAAATACCGTTTCCGATACCGTCTTCCGTGATGCGCTCGCCGAGCCACATCAGGAACGCCGTGCCTGCGGTCGAGCAGATGCCGATCGTTGCATACGTCCAGAAGCCCGGATTGATGAGATAGTCGGACCCGAGGCCGATGAAGATGCCGATGGACTGAACCATCGCCAGGCCGACGCCGGTGTAACGCGTGATCCGTTCGATCTTCTGGCGGCCGTCCTCTTCCTTATTCATACGCTCCAGCGCGGGAATCGCGATGGTGAGCAGCTGCAGAATAATGGAAGCGTTGATGTAGGGCGAAATGCCCATCGCAAAGATCGTAAACTGGCTGAATGAACTACCGGTCAATAAGTCCAGAAAGCCCAGGATATCATACTGCGAAACGGCGTCCTTCAGCAGCGCCGTGTTGACGCCCGGAATCGGGATAAAACACCCGAGCCGATAGACGACGATCAGAACGAGCGTAATCAGGATCTTTTTCCTGATTTCTCTGATCTTGAACGCATTGATAAAGGTCTGGAACATCAGCCGATCACCTCAACACTTCCGCCTGCGGCTTTAATCGCAGTCAGTGCGGATTGAGAGAACTTTGCCGCTTTAACGTCCAGTTTCTTCGTCAGCTCTCCGCCGCCCAAAACCTTCAGGCCGTCCTTTTTGATCTTGCTGATCACGCCAAGTTCCTTGAGCGCTTCAGCCGTCACTACGGTACCGTCCTCCAACCCGTTCAGGTCGGAAACGTTGATAATCGTGTACTCTTTTGCAAAGATATTGGTAAAGCCCCGCTTCGGCAAACGGCGTGCCAGCGGCATCTGGCCGCCTTCAAAACCGTTCTTCTTGCTCCCGCTGCGCGCTTTTTGGCCCTTGTGACCCTTTGTGGAGGTCTTGCCCATACCGCTGCCGGTACCACGACCGACGCGCTTTTTGGATGTGACCGATCCGGGGGCGGGCTGTAATTCATGCAGTTTCATGATGCACGTCCTCCTGCCTTAAACTTCTTCCACCGTAACAAGGTGCTTAACCTTGAAGATCTTGCCGCGCGTACAGGCGTTGTCCGGCTGAACAACGCTGCTGTTGAGCTTTTTGAGCCCCAGCGCGACAACTGTTGCCTGCTGATCTTTCAGACAGCCGATCGGGCTCTTTACGAGCGTGATCTTGAGTTTCTTGGCCTCCGCCTGTTTTGCTTTTGCCATTTATGCCGTCCTCCTTATCCCAGGATCTCTTCAACGGTCTTGCCGCGCAGTTTCGCGATCTGCTCGGCGGTACGGAGCTGGCTCAGACCGTCGATCGTCGCTTTTACGCAGTTGCCGGGGTTGTTCGATCCGTAAGATTTCGTACGGATATCGCGAACGCCGGCCATCTCCAGCACCGCACGTGCGGGACCGCCCGCGATAACGCCAGCGCCCTCTTCGGCGGGGAGCATGCGCACATGACCCTTGCCGAATTTGCCTTCCACGGCGTGCGGGATCGTCGTGCCGACGATGGGCACCTCGATCATGTGGCGCTTCGCGTCTTCCACGCCCTTGCGCACGGCTTCCGGAATTTCCGCGGCTTTGCCGAGGCCAACGCCGACTTTCCCTTTTTCGTTTCCGACGACCATCAGCGCGGTGAAACGGAAGTTTTTACCGCCTTTGACGACCTTCGCAACACGATTGATGGAAACCAGGCGCTCTTTGAATTCCGAGGGCTCTCTATCGTATCTCCTGTTGTTTTGCATCTTCGTTCCTCCTTAGAAGTCCAGCCCGGCTTTGCGTGCGCCGTCTGCCAGGGCAGCCACCCGTCCGGTGTAGAGGTATCCGCCGCGGTCAAAAATGACTTTGGTTACGCCCTTGTCCTTGGCGCGCGAGCCGATGAGCTCTCCAACGAGCGCGGCCTGCTCGACCTTGCTTTTTCCCTCGAGCTTGCCCTTGATTTCGGCGTCCAGCGTGGAAGCTGCGACCAAGGTGTTTCCCGCGGCGTCGTCGATTACCTGCGCATAGATGTGGGTCGAACTGCGGTAAACGTTCAAACGAGGACGTTCCGGCGTTCCCACGATGTTCTTGCGCTGGCGGCGATGACGTGCTGCGCGGACCGCGTTTTTATCGATCTTCTTAAACATCTTTCGTCACTCCTTCCTGCTTTACTTACCGGTCTTGCCTTCCTTGCGGCGAACGGTTTCGTTCTCATAGCGAATGCCTTTGCCCTTGTAGGGTTCGGGCGGACGCACCGCGCGGATGTCTGCGGCCACCTGGCCGACTTGCTGCTTATCGATGCCCTTGACCGTGATTTTCGTGGGCGCGGGGACTTCAAAACTGATGCCGTCCGGCGCGGGGAAATTCACAGGATGGGAATAACCGACGCTAATGACCAGCTGCGTGCCCTGCAGCTGCGCTTTGTACCCTACGCCGACGATCGTGAGCTTCTTTTCGTAGCCCTGCGTCGTGCCGAGGACCATGTTGTTGATCAGCGAGCGGGTCAGGCCATGCAGCGAACGCATGCGCTTGTCGTCACTGGGACGCTTCACGGTGAGCACACCGGCGTCCTGTTCAATCTGCATCTCCGAAGAGAGCTTTTCGCTGAGCGTGCCCTTCGGACCTTTCACAGTGACGACGTTTCCGTCTTCGACCGTGATTGTCACTCCGTCAGGAATGCTGACCGGAAGTTTTCCGATACGAGACATGTTTGTTTCTCCTTACTATTTCGTAATCGTTCGCGCGGCACGGTCCGTTTTTCCCGCCTTAGCCGGAAAAGCTTCGGCTGCGTGCCGCCGGATTCTTACCAGACGTATGCGAGCACTTCGCCGCCGACGCCCTGCTTGCGCGCTTCCCGGTCGGTCATAACGCCGCGGGACGTGGAAACGATCGCGACGCCTAAGCCGCCGAGCACCTTGGGCATTTCGTCCTTGCGTGCGTAAACGCGGAGACCGGGACGGGAAATGCGCTTGATGCCAACGATGACACGCTGCTTGTTGGGGCCGTACTTGAGGACGATGCGGATGATCTTCTTCTCGTCGTTGCCAATGACCTCAAAGCTTTTGACGTACCCTTCCTGAACGAGAATCTGCGCGATGGCTTTCTTCATCGTGGAGGCGGGGATATCGACCGAATCATGCTTTGCAATCAGCGCGTTGCGGATACGAGTGAGCATATCGGCAATGGTATCTGTCATGTTCGTTTCCTCCTTTACCAGCTTGCCTTGCGTACGCCGGGGATTTCACCCTTGTACGCGAGTTCGCGGAAGCAAATGCGGCAGATGCCATATTTGCGCAGAACCGAATGCGGCCTGCCGCAGATACGGCAGCGGGTGTACGCACGGGTGCTGTACTTCGGTTCGCGCGCCTGCTTTAACTTCATGCTTGTCTTTGCCATTTCGCTATCCTCCCTTATCAGCCCTGTACAAACGGCATGCCGAGCTGCGTGAGCAGTTCTTTGCACTCTTCGTCGGTTTTTGCGCTCGTAACGAACACGATGTTCATGCCGCGCACCTTGTCGACGTCGTCATAGTTGATCTCCGGGAAGATCAGCTGTTCCTTCAGGCCGAGGGCATAGTTGCCGCGGCCGTCGAACGCCTTGTCCGAAACGCCGCGGAAGTCGCGCACGCGGGGCAAAACGATGTTGAAAAGCTTATCGACGAAGTAGTACATCCGGTCGCCCCGGAG
This sequence comes from Eubacteriales bacterium, assembly GCA_035446965.1. Lineage (GTDB taxonomy): Bacteria > Bacillota > Clostridia > Christensenellales > CAG-138 > UBA7703. The sequence continues at coordinate 78,133 of DAOTGE010000005.1, read as the reverse complement.
GGTGGCCTTTGCGCCGATGGTCATGCCTTCGCGGACTTTGAAGTTCGCAACGCTCTTCTTGGCGCGGGTGACGATCGCTTTCTGGCCGGTGATGATGCCGAGTTCCTTCACCGCAACTTCAATCCCCTTGGGATTGTCCTTCTCGGCGCCGAGACCCATATTGATGACGACCTTTTCGAGACGCGGGATCTGCATCACGTTTTCATAGCCGAACTTTTCCTTCAGCGCGGGTGCGATCTCTTCGTCAAAGCGCTTCTTCATGCGCGGCGCAACCTTTGCTTTGGGCGCGGCCTTCGGCTTTTTCTCAGCCTTGGCGGCTTCCGCTTTCTTCTCGGCCTTCTCGGCCGCCTTTTTAACAGTCTCCGCCGCAGTAGCGACTTTCTTTGCGGCCTTTGCGGTTGTGTCCGCAGCGGCTTCGCTCACGGCTTCCGCCGTCTTTTCCGCGGCTTTCTTCACGGCCTTGCCGGTTTCTTCCGCGGTCTTAGCGGCCTTCTTGGTCGTCTCTTTCACGGCTTCGGTCGCTTCTTCGGCTGCTTCCGCCGCTTTTTTCGTAGTCTTCTTCACGGCTGCCTTCGCCTTTTCGGCGGTCTCGGCGGCCTTCGGAGCTGCCTTCTTTGCGGCTTTCTTTACTTCTTTTTCTACGTTTTCGACTGTCGTCTCAACGTTTTCAACAACGGTTTCGATATCTTTCTTCGCTGCCACTTGTCAGTTCCTCCTTCCGCCTTAGTCGATTTCTTTGCCGCAGTGTTTGCACACGCGGACGCTCTTTTTCTTCTTTTCGCCCGAAATCTCAATTTCCTTGATCTTGTGGGCGACACGCGTGGGCTTGTTGCACTTGGGACAAACAAGCATCACGTTGGAGGCGTTGATGGTGCCTTCCTTCTCGATGCGGCCGCCGGGTTCGCCCTGTTTGCGGGGCTTCACGTGGCGGACGATCATGTTCGCATCCTTCACGACAACGCGGTTGTCCGCGGGATGCGCAACGAGGACCTTGCCCTTCTTGCCTTTGTCTTTGCCGGAGATGACAAGGACCGTATCGCCTTTTTTGACGTTTAAGCTGCTCATGCCATGCTCCTCCCTTACAGCACTTCCGGCGCGAGGGACACGATTTTCATGTAATCCCTCTCGCGCAGTTCACGCGCCACGGGCCCGAAGATACGGGTGCCGCGGGGCTGTTTCTGATCGTTTATGATAACGGCTGCGTTGTCGTCGAAACGGATATAGCTTCCGTCCGGACGCTGAATGCCGGACACCGTGCGCACGACCACCGCGCGGACGACGTCCTTTTTCTTGACCGCGCCGCCCGGAGATGCGGACTTGACGCTGGCCACAATCACATCGCCGATATTGGCGGACTTACGGTAGGAACCGCCCAGCACGCGAATGCACATGATTTCTTTCGCGCCGCTGTTGTCCGCGACCTTCAATCTGGTTTGCGGTTGAATCATCTTTCCAGTTCCTCCAATCGTTACTTCGCCTTTTCGACGATCTCGACAAGGCGCCAACGCTTGTCCTTGCTGATGGGCCGGGTTTCCATAATCTTTACGGTATCCCCAACGCCGCACTGGTTCTCTTCATCGTGAACCTTGAACTTGCGCGTGCGGTTGACCATCTTGCCGTACAAGGGATGGCGGACTTTGGTCTTCGTTGCGACGACGGCCGTTTTGTCCATTTTATCGCTTACGACTACGCCGATGCGGGTCTTTCTGTAGCCTCTCTGTTCCATCTGCTTTGTCCTCCTTCCCGTCACTCGGCGACTTTCGCAAGCTCGCGCTCGCGGATGATCGTTTTCACTCTGGCGATGTCCTTCTTGCACTCGCGGATCCGCTGGGGATTGGAGAGCTGACCGGTTGCCGACTGAAAGCGAAGGTTGAACAGCTCGCTCTTAAGCTCTTTTTCCTGAGCGGCGAGCGCTTCGCCGGACATATCGCGAAACTTATTTGCCTTCATCGGTTTCACCACCCTTTTCGGTTTCCTTCTTGACCACTTTGGCCTTGAGGGGGAGTTTATGCGTTGCAAGGCGGAGTGCCTCGTGCGCAGTTTCCTCGTCTACGCCGGCGATCTCAAAAAGGATCCTGCCGGGTTTGACCACGGCCACCCAGTATTCCGGAGAACCTTTGCCGCTGCCCATGCGGGTTTCGGCCGGCTTTTCGGTGACGGGCTTGTCCGGGAAAATCTTGATCCAGACCTGGCCGCCGCGCTTGATGTAACGCGTCATGGCGACACGCGCCGCCTCGATCTGCTGGCTGGTGACCCAGGCGGGTTCCAGGGCCATGAGGCCGTAATCGCCATAGGTGATCGTGTTGCCGCGCAGGGCCTTGCCCTTCATGCGGCCGCGGAACACCCTGCGACGTTTTACTCTTTTCGGCATCAACATGGTTATTTGCCCCCTTCCTCACGCTTTTCGGAAACGTTGCGTTTGCCGAGCAGCTCGCCTTTATAGATCCAGACCTTGCAGCCGATGCGGCCGTAGGTCGTTTTTGCTTCCGCAAAGCCGTACTGGATGTCCGCACGCATGGTCTGCAGCGGGATGGAACCGTCGTGGTACCCTTCGCTCCTGGCGATTTCCGCGCCGCCGAGACGACCGGAGCACATGAGCTTGATGCCCTTGACGCTGTTCTTCTGCATTGCGCGTCCCATCGCCTGCTTCATGGCGCGGCGGAAGCTGATGCGCCGTTCGAGCTGGGCGGCGATGTTCTCCGCCACAAGCTGTGCGTCCGCATCCGAGTCGCGGATTTCCATGATGTTGACGTTTACGTCCTTACCGATGGCCGCTTTGACGTCGTTCTTGATCGCTTCGATGCCTGCGCCGCCTTTGCCGATGAGAAGGCCCGGACGAGCGGTGAAAATGCTCACCGTGATCTTGCCCGCCGCGCGGTCGATTTCGATGCGCGAAATGCTGGCCTGATAATACTTCTTCTTAACGAAGTCGCGGATCTTGCGGTCCTCGACGAGGAAATCGGCAAAGTCCTTCTTGGAGGCATACCAACGGGTGTTCCAGTCCTTGATGACGCCAACGCGGAAACCGTTCGGATTTACTTTTTGACCCATTACTTTTTTCCTCCTTACTTCGCCTGATCCAGCACGATGGTGATGTGGCTCGTGCGCTTGAGGATCGCGGATGCGCGACCGTGCGCCCGGGGCCTGAACCGCTTCAGGGTCGGGCCCTGATTGGCGTAGATCTCGGCGACGTAGAGATCGTCTCTGTTCATCTCGAGGTTGTTTTCCGCGTTTGCAATCGCGCTCTTAAGCAGCTTTGCCACCGGCTCGGTCGCCGACTTCGGCGTGTACTGCAGGATGGCTTCCGCCTCTTTAACGCTCTTGCCGCGGATCAGGTCGATCACGGCCTTTGCCTTGCGAGAGGAAACACGGATATATTTTGCGGTCGCGTGCGGACGCTTGTCCGCAGCGGCGGCGCGCTTGGCCGATTTTTCTCTGACTCTGGTTGCCATATCGCTTTCTCCTCCTTACCTGGCCGACGAGGACTTTTCGGAGCCCTTGTGACCTCTGAACGTGCGGGTGGGTGCGAATTCGCCCAGCTTATGGCCGACCATTTCCTCCGTGATGTACACGGGAACGTGCTTCTTTCCGTCATGCACCGCAATGGTATGACCTACCATCTCCGGGAAGATGGTGGAAGCGCGAGACCATGTCTTGACGACGGTCTTTTTTCCGCTCACGTTCATCGCCTGAATCCGCCCGAGAAGGCGTTCGCTGACAAACGGGCCTTTTTTAACCGATCTGCTCATTGTTTCTCTCCTTCCTCTTCCCTTTAGTTGCCGCGTGCACGGCGCACGATGTATTTGCTGGTCGGGTTCTTCTTCTTGCGCGTCTTGTAACCGAGCGCGGGTTTGCCCCACGGGGTGACCGGGCCGGGGTGGCCGATCGGGCTCTTGCCCTCGCCGCCGCCGTGCGGGTGGTCGCAGGGGTTCATGACGCTGCCGCGCACCGTCGGGCGTACGCCCATGTGGCGCTTGCGGCCGGCCTTGCCGATCTGGATGTTGGAGTGGTCGATGTTGCCGACCTGGCCGATGGTGGCCTTTGCGTTGATCGGGATGAGCCGCACTTCACCGCTGGGCAGACGGACCTGCGCATATGCGCCTTCCTTTGCCATCAGCTGCGCGGCGTTGCCCGCGGAGCGCACGAGCTGCGCGCCTTTGCCGGGCTTGAGCTCGATGCAGTGGATCATGGTGCCCACCGGGATGTTCGCAATCGGGAGTGCGTTGCCGACTTTGATGTCGGCGGTCTCGCCCGAAATGACCGTTTCGCCGACCGTCAGGCCGAGCGGCGCGATGATGTAGCGCTTTTCGCCGTCCGCATAGTGCAGAAGCGCGATGTTGGCCGAGCGGTTGGGGTCGTACTCGATCGAGAAGACCTTCGCCGGGATGCTGTCCTTGTTGCGCTTGAAGTCGATGATGCGGTACTTCTGGCGCGCGCCGCCGCCCTGATGCCGGACGGTGATCTTGCCGCTGTTGTTGCGGCCGGCTTTCTTTCTCTTATCTTCTACGAGCGAACGCTCGGGGGTCTTCTTTGTGATCTCCTCAAACGAGGAAACCGTCATGAAGCGCTGGCCCGGCGTCGTCGGGTTGATCTTGCGGATGCCCATGGTTCTTCCTCCTTACTGCGAAATGCTGTCGAAGAACTCAATACCCTTGGAGTGCTCCGTCAGCTTCACATAAGCCTTTTTGTAAGAAGAGGTGCGTCCGACGGAAGCGCCCTGGCGGCGCACTTTCCCGTCTACGTTAACCGTATGCACGCTCTCGACCTGCACGTCGAAAATCTCCTCGACCGCCTGCTTGATCTGAATCTTGTTGGCGGACTTGTCCACTTTGAACGTGTAAGTCTTGCCGGGGAACTGATCGTAACTCTTTTCGGTCAGCACCGGCGAAATGATGATGTCGTAAGGGCTCTTCATCAGGCGTACACCTCCTCGATCTTCTTGGCCGACGCTTCGGTCAGGATCAGATTGTCGTACTTGAGAATTTCGTACGGGCTCAGCGTACCGACCAGCGTGGTCTTCACGCCGGGGATGTTGCGCGCGGCGCGCTCCACAGCGGCGTTGGGTTCCGGCAGGACGATCAGCGCTTTTTCAACTTTGACCGCCGCAAGAACCTTGACCATTTCCTTGGTCTTCGCTTCTTTGATGCCGAGCTCGTTAAAAAGGATCAGTTCGCCGTCGGCTACCTTGCCGGAAAGCGCGGACTTCATGGCGATGCGCTTGACCTTCTTGTTGACACGGATGCTGTAGTCGCGCGGTTTGGGTGCAAACACCACGCCGCCATGCCGCCACTGCGGGGAACGGGTGGAACCCTGGCGCGCACGGCCGGTGCCCTTCTGGCGCCACGGTTTGATCCCGCCGCCGCGGACTTCCGCACGGGTCAGCGCGCTCTGCGTGCCCTGACGGCAGTTGGCCAGATGCGCCTTGACGACCTCGTGGAGAACATATTGATTGACCGGCTGTCCAAACGTATTTTCGGAGAGCTCGTATTCGCCGACCTGTTTGCCGGTGATATCGACCATTGCTACTTTAGGCATTCTTTTGCTCCTCCTTACTTCACAGTGCTCGTGAGAGCGACCAGTCCGCCCTTGGGGCCGGGGACCGCGCCCTTGATGAGCAGCAGGTTGCGTTCCGCGTCCACGCGCACGACCTCGAGGTTCTGCACGGTGACGTTCTCGAAACCCATGTGGCCGGGAAGGTTCTTGCTCTTGAACACGCGGGACGGGCTGGAGCATGCGCTCAGCGAGCCGACGCCGCGATGATAGTGCGAACCGTGGGTCATTTTGCCGCGGTGCTGGTTGTGCCGTTTGATGACGCCCTGGAAGCCTTTGCCCTTACTCCGGCCGTGAACGTCGATCTTGTCGCCTTCGGCGAAGGCGTCCGCCTTGATCACCTGGCCGACTTCGTAAGCGGCCGCGTCGTCGAGCTTGAACTCTCTCATATAACGGAGGGGTTTTACGCCCGCTTTGGCACAGTGTCCCGTACGCGGTTTGTTTGAGAGCTTTTCACGCAGCTCGCCAAAACCCACCTGGACGGCGTCGTATCCGTCGGTCCCGACGGTCTTCTTCTGGACTACGGGGCAGGGACCGGCTTCAATGACTGTCACTGGGATCATGGTACCGTCAGAACGGAACATCTGCGTCATACCGATCTTTTTGCCCAAAATGGCTTTTTTCATGGTTTACCTCCGCTGATTACAGTTTAATCTCGATGTCCACGCCTGCGGGGAGATCGAGTTTCATGAGCGCGTCCACGGTCTTTGCGGACGGCTGCAGGATGTCGATCAGGCGCTTATGCGTGCGCATCTCGAATTGTTCGCGCGAATCCTTGTACTTGTGCGTTGCGCGCAGAATGGTAACGATTTCCGTTTCCGTGGGCAGGGGGATCGGTCCGCTGACCTGCGCGCCGGTTCTCTTGGCGGTCTCAACGATTTTTTCCGCGCTCTGATCGATCAGAGAGCTTTCGTACGCCTTGAGCTTGATGCGAATTCTGTTTGCCATATTATTGATGTCCTCCTTTTTAATCGGGCAATACACAAAGCCGTGTGTTTCCTTCTTCATAAACCATGCGCAGCCTCTCGGCTGTGCCTCGTTCGTTCGGGACTGCACGTTGGTGCTTTGCTTTTCGCCTTCGCCCGGTAAGCCGGACGTTGGGTCTGAGCGGAAATTACCCGGATGGCAGAACCGGCAACCTCCCGTTCATCCCTGCGCGCGCAAAGAAACTGCCTTTGCGGCGCGAACAGATATATGATACACGAGTGTTTTTATGATTGCAAGAATTATTTTTACAAAAACGCGTGTTTTTTCGGGTTTTTCGGAAATCCCGGCCAAGAACTGCAAATTTGCCGCCGCAGCCTTGCTTTTTCGGGTGATTTACCGTTTTCTGCGGCCATACGAGTATACTGCGCCCGCATGCCGCGCGCAAGCGATATTTTTTCCTGCGGTTCGATATGCGAAAACGGCAACGCCGGGCCGAATGGGTCCGGAGCCGCCGTTCGATTTGCTTCGTCGCATATACAATAGGTAAAGGCATCCGATCAAAACGCCGTCAGGTATTATTGCGTATCGCAGCGCTTGGCGTCCATCGATTGCCTCCGCGCCGGTTCGTCCGGCATACCCTGTCGCGCGATTCATGCGCTGTCTTTGCGCTTTTGCCATTCCCCGTTAAAACATGGTGGTCCCGCCAAACGCAGGTTTCATGACGGTCGGCACCCGCTATCACTTCTCTCTTGTTTTATAAAACAGCGTGAGCGTATGCAGTACGCAGATGCAGGCCGCGCCCACGTCCGCAACCACCGCGACCCACATGCCCGCCAGTCCGAGCGCGCCGAGTACCAGCGCCGCGGTTTTAATCGTCAGCGCAATGCCGATGTTTTCTTTCGCGGTGCGCACGGTCTCCTTCGCGGCGCGTATCGCGAACGGCAGCCGCGTTAAATCGCTCGTGAGCAGCAGCGCGTCCGCCGCCTCGGCGGCCATGTCCGTCCCGCTGGCGACCGCAACGCCTACGTCCGCTCCCGCGAGAACCGGCGCGTCGTTGATGCCGTCGCCGACGAACATCGTTTTGCCGCGCTTTGCGCGGATTTCGCGCATGACGCGGAGCTTGTCCGCAGGCTGGAGCGCGGCAAATACTTCGTCCACGTCCACCTGCGCGCCGACGGCTTTCGCCGCGGCTTCGGCGTCTCCGGTGAGGATAGCCGTATACCCGGCCTCCTCGTAGAGTTCTTCGATGGCGGGTTTCGCGCTCTCGCGGATTCGGTCGCCAATGTAGATCGCCCCGGCGTACTTGCCATCCACAGCCACCAGCACGCTCGCGTCCGAATCGGCTGTAATGCCTTCCTGCTCCAGCAGCGCGCGGCTGCCGACGAGCACCCGCTTTCCGTCCACCTCGGCGGAAACGCCCATCCCGGCAAATTCCCGCATGTCGTTTGCGCGGCGTCCGCGCGTGTCCGATTTGGCGATCGCCGCAGCAGCGGGATGCAGGCTGCCCTGTTCCGCCGCGGACGCAATCGCCAGCAGTTCGTCCGCCGGCATCGCCACGCTTTCCGCACGCTGCACGACAAACGTCCCTTCGGTCAGCGTACCCGTTTTGTCCAGCACAACGGCTTTCGTTCCCGGCAGGCGTTCCAGCGCGTCCGCGCCCTTAAACAGAACGCCGTTGCGGGACGTAATCGCAAGCCCTGCAAAAAACGTCAGCGGGATGCTCAGCACCAGCGCACAGGGGCAGCTGATGACAAGGAAAATCAGCGCGCGGTGGACCCATTCGCTCCAGGCGCCTGCGCCCAGCAGCGGCGGCAGCACCGCAACCAGTACCGCCGCGCCGATGACGGCGGGCGTGTAGTAGCGCGAAAACTTCGTGATAAACCGCTCGACGGCGGGTTTGTTCTTCGTCGCGTCCTCGACGGCGCGCAGAAGGCGGCTCGTTGCGGATTCCGCCGCAGGGCGCGTTACGCGCAGCGTCAGAACGCCGGTCGTATTGACCGCGCCTGCGGAGACCTCCGCGCCGCGCTTTACCTGCACCGGCTTCGGCTCGCCCGTCAATGCGGAAACGTCCAGCAGGCTCTCGCCTTCCAGCACTTCGCCATCCAGCGGCACGCGTTCGCCGACTTTCACGAGGATCGTCTCGCCGACGGCGACCTCCTCCGGCTTTACCTGCGTTTCTTCGCCGTTTTCCAACCGGCGCGCATGGTCGGGCCGCAGTTCGACCGCATCCGCTATGCGCCTGCGGCTCGAACGGACCGCCGCTTCCTGCAGCCCTTCGCCAACGCCGTAAAAAATCATGACCGCCGCGGCTTCCGCAAAATCTCCAAGGACGATTGCGCCGATCGTTGCAATGCTCATGAGCAAGTTTTCGTCGAAAAACCGCCCTTTGATCAGCCCTCTGCCCGCGCGCAGGAGCACCTCGTACCCCGCAAGCAGGTACGCCGCCAGGCGCAGGACGGTCTGTACCGTCCCCGCAAGGAAAATGCTGCCGATCAGCAGTCCCGCGGCAGTTCCAATCAAGGCAAACTGTTTCCACTCCGTTTCGTTTTCGCCGCCCGTATGGGCGTGCGTATGCGACGTTGCACAGGAGCACCCGTCCCCGCAGCCAAGCGAACAGCTTTCGCCTTCCGCACTGCCGCAGAGGCAATGCCTGGGGTCCATCCCGCAATAGCGGCATTTCCCGTCGATAAACCGGTTTTTGTCAGTCATGCTTCTTCCTCCCCGCCAGTAGCGACGGACAGCAACCGGCGGATTGTCCGGCCCGTCTCATTGTCGCTGAGGAAATACAGCGCGCGCTGTCCCTGCTTTCGGAAGCCAACGACGCCGCACTGGCGCAGCACGCGCAGGTGATGCGACACCGCCGGCTGGCTCATGCCGAGAACGTCCGCCATTTCGCACACGCACATTTCGCCCGCCGACAGCATGGAAAGCAGGCGCACGCGCGTGGAGTCGGCCAGGTAGCCAAACAGCGCCGCGGCGTCCGCGGCACTGCCTTCGTCGGGCAGATGTGCAATCATGCTCTGCTCGTGCAGTTTGTCGATATGGTCCCCGCCGCAGAGCGGGTACCTTGCTGTATCGTTCATAATTGCTCCTTTATATAAACCACTGCTTATATAATAGTTCTTTACTAGGATTTGTCAAGCAAAAAGTTCGAACAGTCTAACTTTCTTTTCCGTTCTCTTCCAATCCCCTGTTACAATAGAATTTTAAACAGAAAAAAGCCCTTCGGAATCCGAAAGGCTTTGCTTTAATGCAATGGCGCCACCCTTATTTAAGCGACGCGGGGATAAACTCTTTGGCGTTTAAGATGTGGTCGCGCAGGATACTGCACGCCGCCTCAAAGTCGCCTTCGCGGCAGGCTTTTATAATCGCCTCATGCTGTCCGATGGAAACGTCGCGCGTCCGGCTTGTTCCGTAGAAACTCGCGCGCAGATACCGGTCGATATTCGCATGCACCAGTTCAAGCATCAGGTCCGCCATGGAATTGTCCGCGCGGGACGTGAGGATGTCGTGAAATTTATAGTTGAGCTCTTCGGAGCGCATCAGATCGTCGTCCGGGGTTTCCCGCTGCTGGCGGACAACCTCTTCAAGTGCGTCAAAATCTTCCTGTGTAAGCAGCGGCGCACTGTTCTTGAGCATCATGACCGAGAGCGTTGCGCGTACCTCCATCATATCCAGCAGTTGCTCACGGGTAAGCTGTGTTACGGCGGCGCCGCGGTTCGGATGAATCCGCACAAGTCCCTGCGATTCCAGCCGCCGGAGCGCTTCGCGCACGGGAATGTGGCTGACGTTGAGCGCGGTGGAAATTTCGTCCTGCTTAAGCTGCATTCCGCCGGGAAGCTGTCCGCTGACAATTCCTTCGCGCAGCACATGAAAAATCCACTCCTGCGTGGCGCCTACGCGCGGCCCCATGCGATCGGCTATGGCTTTGTAATCCATAATTCACCTCATAAAAAATTGCGACTTGAAAATAACGGTGATGTGCCGTCCGCAGATATTATAATATGAACCGCTCGGTATGCGCAACCCCCTCCGCTTCTTAGGCCAAGCGGATAAGCACAGCATGGCGTTTGTTTTTTACGTATGCAAAACAGACCTTCCGGCACTCCGGCCAAGCTGCATTGCTGCCTGGCCGGAACACCGGGGGGCTGTTCCTTGCTCTGATGTTCCTCCGATTCAGGTGATCGATTCAACAGACGGGGTTACAAGACGGGCGTAATGCTGCCGGGCCTGTTTATCTGCCGTATTTTGCGCGTTCCAAACGGATCAGCGCAAGTACGCCTTCACGGATGTCCTGCGGGAGCCGGTCCGCCAGCGCAACGTCGTTGCGGTAGGACTGCATCCCTTCGGTGTCCATCAGGTAACTGGGTTCTTCCGTTAAACCGAGAATGCTGTCCGTCGACGTCCCATAATGGGTCGCTATCGCTACCAGAGACGCGATATCCGGCATACAGCGGTTGGCTTCCCATGCAGCTACGGACTGCTGCACAACGCCTACGGCTTCTCCCAGTTGCTGCTGTGTTTCACCATGTGATTTTCTGAGCCTTTTAATGCTCGCACCAATGTCCATGTCTTTCTACTCCTCCGCATATCTTTCAACAGTATACGCTCGTAAACAGCAACCGTGCGTAACCGCGAAATGCCGCATCGTTCAAGGCGTTATCCTCGAAATAATGCAACCAGCACACTTTGTAAGGCACTGCACGCCCTATTGTACTATACTTGTGGACGGAAGAAAAGAGCCAGGAGCACAAAAAAACATACTTTTTCGATATTTTCTACCTAAATTTGCAAAAAATATCCAATTTCGGCCTGTTTTACACATCACAAACCATGGATAACGTTTGTTTTCTCACGCTTTGCCGTCCTCTTCCTCGTCTTCACAGTCCCTTTGCGCCAGGCACGGCAGCTCAGTAATGAAGCGAACCATGCCTTCCCCGCTCTCCGCCCATATCTTCCCGTGATGCCGCTCGGCAATCCCCTTGGCGATTGCCAGCCCAAGCCCGCACCCGCCTTCGCTGCGCGCGCCGTCAAGCCGGTAAAACCGCTCAAACACGCGCCCAAGTCGTTCTTTCGGGATCGCTTCGCCTGTGTTTTCCACCGTGAGCACCGCTTTTTTGCCGCGTCTGGAGAGCTTCAGCAGCACGCTTCCGCCCTTGTCCGAGTATCGCACAGCGTTGCTCAAAAGGTTCTCTGTGAGTTGCTGGAGCTGCTGAAGGCAGCCCTGAACGCAGATGCCTTCCTCAATCTCGCTCGCAAGCGTCTTGCCGTTTTCATACGCGGTCGCCTCCAGCTGCAGCACGCAGTCGCCGGCAGCCGCCGAAAGATCGACGCGCTCAAAGGTAATCCCCGCGTTTGCAGTGTTTTCCACGCGCGCAAGCGAAAGCATGTCCTCAACAAGCGTGCGCATGCGCAGCGCCTCCGCCCGGATATTCCGGATCCACTGTTCCGAACGCTCCGCTTCGCCGCCCGTGTGCCGCAAAAGCAGGTCCGCGTTGCTCAGCACGACCGTCAGCGGCGTTTTAAGCTCATGGGACGCGTCCTCCACAAACTGTTTCTGCCGCTTCCATGCGTCCTCCACCGGGCGGACCGCCCAGCGCGCCAGCAGCACGCTGATGCCGAAGAACAGCAGCAGTGTCGCGCCGCCGATCATCAGTGCATTCTGCACATACCGCTCGCTCATGCTTTTTTCGAGCGATATATCCGCAAACGCAATCCGCACGCCGAACGGCGTCGTCTGCCGGTAGTAGCGAAGACCAAATTCGTCCAGCGTGCCAACCTCAGCGTTCTGGCGGATGCTCTCTGCAACGATGCTCTGAATCGACTCGTGGTCCGCCATGTCGTAATAACTGCCGTTAAGGATTGCAATGTGACCCGCGCGGTCCACGTCCACGGCGAAAAACGGAATCTGCATCTGGGACGCGTTTTCCGAGAGCGCGTTGATCGCGTTGTCGTTGGACGCGGCGCGGCGCAGCACGAGCATGCTGTCGGACACGGCGCCCGCTTTCGTCATACTCAGCAGCACGACGAATACCGCCGTAAGGATTACGGTGACGATACTCATATTAATAAGAACGAATTTTCGCCGAAGTCTCCTGATCATTTTTCAACGGTCCCCCCGCTTAACGGCCCTCATTCCCGCGGCATGGAAGCCGCGCAGGACCTGGCGTCCGCATGTGTTTCGTTCTGCAGAACCAGATGATAGCCGACCCGCCGCACCGCCTTGATCTCCAGGTCGGAATGAATCCGCGTCAGTTTCTTGCGCAGGAAGGATACATAGACCTCAACGCTGCTCTCGTCCACTTCCGCGTCGTATCCCCAAACCTTAACCAGCATGCGCTCCTTGGAAATGATTGCGCCTTTTTGCAGCATCAGCAGGCGCATCATCTCAAATTCCCGTGCGCTGAGCCGGATCGAGCGGCCCCGGCAGAGCATCAGATAGCTCGACGGATTCAGCCTTGTGAGACCGTAGACGATTTCCTCGCCCTGCACCTCGCCGGGCCTTCTGAGCAGCGCACGCACGCAGGCGAGCAGCTCGTTAACCTCGAACGGCTTGGTCAGATAATAGTCCGCGCCGCAGTCGAGCCCGTATACCTTGTCCAGGGTCTCTCCGCGCGCGGTAAGCATCAGCACCGGCGTCGGCACACGCTCCGCGCGGAGCTTGCGTACCAGTTCAAACCCGTCCATTCCCGGCAGCATCACATCCAGCACGATCACGTCGTATACGCCACTGGCTGCTTCGTCGTACCCGTTCACTCCGTCGAATGCAAGCGTCACGCTGTAGTTCTTCTCGCTGAAAACGTCCTTCAGCGTTTCGGCCAGGCGCGCTTCGTCTTCCACCACCAGAATCCGCATGCGTCCTCTCCCTTCCCGTTACTTTATCGGATAAAACTGAAAAAAACCTGAAAAACGCTTTTAGTCTGATTCAATCTTCGTGCCGTAAAATGCAAACAGTCGAAAAGTGCGGCCTGCGCTTTCAGCCGTTTACAGTATGCATTTGTATTTTATAGAAAATGTGGCGCAATCTGCACGAAAGGAGACAAAAGTGAAACGAATTGCGGTTCTTCTTTTTGCGACGGCGTTTGGTTTGCTTTTGCTCGGCGCCTGCGCACCCAAAGAGTCCGCCGGCGCATCTGATTTTCCGGACGATCTGGACTTTGTTGTCGTCGATCAGCTTCCCGATGGCAGCGCCTCTTTGCAGACCGGCGATTCCGTTTTCGTCTCCGCGCTGTTTTTTCAGGACGGCGAGCCGCTGCGTACGGTCCCCGTTTCCCTCTCCGTTGACGGCACATGGGTTTTTGCGGACCTGACGGACGCATGCGGCCGGCTCGCCTGCGGTGAACTTCCCGCCGGAGAGGACGTGCTGTTCTGCGTTTCTTCTTCGGAGGACAAAACGCTGCGCGCCGACGTATATTTCACCCCTTGCTCCGCGCAGGACGCTTCCGCCGTGCAGCCGGGCGCGGTCGCCGTCGAAGCAGAAGAAACGCCGGCAGGAATCCGCACGGCGGAGCTGTTGTTCCTCGCCGCGGCCGGGGAGCAGGCTCAAACGGCGCATCCGCTTGCTTTCGACCCCCTGCATATGTATTCCGGCACCGTTTTGTATCTTTCCTAGCCGGTTTTCAGGCCGGCGTTCCGAGCCTCCTTACCCTCCCCCTCCGGCGGCGGCAGCTCTGAACCCGCCGCCGTTTTTTTTACGCGCATATAACAAAACGCGATAAAAAATATGCTATACTTGCGATATTGGTTTGTGTGCCGCCTGCACAGAATTCCCGCCTTTATGCTTATGCGGCGGTTGCTTTTCAAAAATCCGAGTCCATTCTCCGGACGATTTACACCATATGTGGTTTTGATTCTTGTTCTGTCTTTTCACCGATACTGATCAGGAGGTATTGCTTTATGGGTATTCGGCTAGCCGTCGTCGGCGCGGGCAGCACATACTGTCCCGAGCTGATGCAGGGATTGATCAAACGCAGGGAACTTCTCCCGCTCGACGAACTCCGTCTGACGGATATCGACGAATCGCGGCTGAACCTCGTCGGCGATTTTTGTGAGCGCGTTCTGTATGAAAACGGAATGGAGCCGCGTATTTTCCGCAGCACGGACCTTGAGCGCACGCTTGAAGGCGCGGACTACATCGTCACTCAGATTCGCGCGGGGAGGCTGGAAGCGCGCATCCGGGACGAAAAAATCCCGCTGGAATTCGGCATGATCGGCCAGGAAACGACCGGCATCGGCGGATTTACCAACGCGCTGCGCACCATCCCGCAGATCGAACGCATCGCACGGGCGATTGAAAAATGCGCGCCGGAGGCCTGGCTCGTCAACTTCACGAACCCTTCCGGCATCATCACGGAATATCTGCTCAATCACACGTCCGTCAAGGCGATCGGACTATGCAATCTGCCGATCGGCACGCAGGAGCGCGTTGCAAAACTGCTGGGCGTTCCGATGGACCGCGTCAGGCTTGAGTCCATTTCCCTCAACCACTGCGGCGCAATCACCGGCGTATACGCGGACGGACTCGACCGGCTGCCGTCTCTGCTGACCCCGGAATCGCTCGACGAAGCCGCTGCAGCCGATCCCTGGGTCAAAAACTACCGTCCGATCATCGAGCTTTTAGGCGCAATCCCCAATGATTATCTGCAGTACTTTTTCTATCGCGACCGTAAATTTCAGGAGCTGCTGCACGCTGCGCAGACGCGCGGCGAAGTCTGCAAGGACATTGAAACGCGGCTGCTTTCCTATTATGCGGACCTTCGCAACGTAAGCGTCCCGCCCATGCTGGCCGAGCGCGGCGGACACCTCTATTCGGAGGCGGCAATCGCGCTGATTGCGTCCCTTTCCGGCGCGGCGCCGGGACATCACGTCATCGACGTGCAGAACAACGGCACGCTTCCGTTTTTAAGCGACGCAAGCGTAATTGAAACAAGCTGCTATGTCGAGCGGAACAGCATTACGCACAATCCGGTGTTTGCCGCGCCGAACCCTGTGCTCAAAACGCTGATCGAAAGCGTTAAAGCATATGAAACGCTGACCGTCGAAGCCGCGCTCACGGGCGAACGCGGCACGGCGCTGCGCGCGCTGGCCTGCAATCCCATCACCGCGGACGTCGACAGGACGCAGCCGTGCCTGAACGAAATGCTGCACCAGAATCGTCCGCTGCTTACGCGCTTTTTCCAATCCTGATTTTCCCCGCCCGCCGCGGGCGTTTATCACCTTCAACATTTCAGCGCCGAGGAAAGTTATTGCAATGGAAGAGAAAAGATGCTATCTTGCCGTCGACGGAGGCAATTCCAAAACTGAATACCGCCTGCTCAACGCCGCGGGCGAGGTCATCGCCGCGCACAGAGGCGGCGGATCGAATCACGAAAATATGCCCGGTGGGTTCGACGCGGCGGCGGCGCTTCTTTTGGACAACTGCGAGGCGATGCTGCGCGCACGCGGCTGTTCGATTGCCGACGTTTCGGATGCTGTGCTCGGTCTGGCCGGTGTGGATTACGATGAGCAGGGCGCCGCGCTGGCCGCAAGCCTGTATGCGCACGGGCTGAAAAAGTGCTTTATCTGCAACGACGGCTATCTCGGCGTTATGGCGGGCGTTGAAGACGGAGTCGGCGTATGCTACTCCGCCGGTTCCGGCGTTACCTGCGCCGGCATGAACCAAAGCGGACAGCATGTTCAGTACGGCGGACTCGGTCTCCTTTCCGGCGACACGGGCGGCGGCTACGATATTGTTGCGTTCGTTTACCGTTCCATTTACCAGCAGATTTTTTTCGGCAAAAGGGCCACCTCTCTCACAGATGCATACTACACCCTGTTCGACCTGCACTCACCGCAGGAGTTTCTCGCCTCCGCCGCCCGTATTCAAAATTTGGACGCGGCGCGCTCCATCATCGAAATTTTCTTTACAGCGGTCGAAACAAGCGACGCCGTCGCCCTCCGGTACGCCGCGCGTGCGGCCGCCCACGCCGCCAACTGCATTCTGGCGGCGATACAGACGCTTTCGCTCAAGCCGCCGGTACGCGTCGCGCTGTCCGGCTCGATCATGACGGCCGCCGCCGTGCAGAGCTACCTGCACATGATTAAATACGAACTCACCCGCCGGGAAGGCGACATTTTTGAAATCAGCCTCAACAGCCGGCCGCCCGTCGACGGCGCGGTACGCTGGGTGCGGATGCGGAATAATCTGAAAGAACCGGGATAACCCTTTTTTTCTTCAATAATTATCCTTTCTTTTCTAAAAAGAAAAGAAGTAAAAGAACTTTCCTTTCCGATAAAATCAAGTTTTGTTCGGCAACTTTGGTCGATTTAAAAATAAAAACGCTTAAATAATCCTCAACAAGCGGGAACTCCCTTCTGACGAAGGGAGTTCCCGCTTGCTTTATTTCCGGCTTGTCAGTCTTTGATTTCACGAATTACGTCGATCACGCTGCCGTCGCGATAGGTGCAAAGCCCAACGATCTTTTTGCCGTACGGCAGCGGCTCCGGCTTTCCGGTGATTCGTTCGGCGCGGCGCGCCAGCTCTTCGATCGGCGTGAGCTTGAAATGCGCGCGTTCCAGCCGCTCCTTAACGTCCGCTCGCCGCGGGTTGACCGCAATCCCCTGGTCGGTCACAAGCACGTCCACCGTCTCGCCGGGGGTTACGACGGTGTTGACGTGTTCGCGCACGCAGGGCATGCGCCCGCGCATCAGCGGACACACGACGATGGAGAGCGCCGCGCCCGCCGCCGTGTCCGGATGGCCGCCGACCGCGCCGCGAATGACCCCGTCCGATCCGGTCAGCACGTTCACGTTGAAGCCGGTGTCCACCTCCAGCGCGGAAAGCACGACGACGTCCAGTTGGTTCACCGCCGCGCCCCTGCGATAGGGATTGGCGTAATAGTTCGCGTCGATCTGCTGGTGGAAGCGGTTGTTTTTGAGCGACTGCGCCGCATCCAGATCGAACGACTGCACGTCCAGCAGCCGGCGGATCAGACCCTCTTCGTGCAGCTTGACCATCGCACCCGTAATGCCGCCGAGCGCAAAGCGCGCCTTCACGTCCTTTTCAATCATCGCCTCGCGCAGAAACCGCGTGACCGCCAGCGACGCGCCGCCGGAGCCGGTCTGCAGTGAAAATCCGTTATAGAAATATCCGGAATGGACGATGATGTCCGCCGTTGTTTCGGCAATCATCAGGTCGTGCGGGTTGGTGGTGAACCGCGTTGCGCCGGTCATGATCTTGGCCGCGTCGCCAACCTCGTCCACGCGCACGACATAGTCCACAAGCCGCTGGGAAATCCCAAACGGCACGTTCGGGTAACTTACGATGTTGTCCGTGAGCACGATCACATTGTCGGCATACTGCGCGTCCACGCGGGCATACCCAAGCGAGCCGCACATGGACTTGCCTTCGCTTTCACGCGAGTACCCGTTTGCATTGCCGAACGGATCGCAGCTCGAAGCGCCGAGGAACGCAACGTCGATATGAATTTCACCCTCGGCGATGGCCGCCGCGCGTCCGCCGTGCGAGCGGAACACCATCGGGTCGTCCATCAGCCCGCGCGAAACCGCCTCAGCCAGCTCTCCGCGGCAGCCGGACGTTTCAATATGCGTCACAACGCCGTTTTTGATGTGCCCGATCAACGGCGCATGCACCGCCGCAAGGCTGGAAGCCGCGATGCGAAGGTCTTTAAATCCCATCCGGGCAAGCGTGTCCATCACCATATTGACAATATGGTCTCCGTTGCGGAAATGATGGTGGAACGAGATCGTCATGCCGTCCTGCAACCCGACCAGCTCGATCGCTTTTTCCAGGCTTTCCACAATCTTGTTTTCGCGCGCCATGCGTTCCTTGAGCGTTGCGGTTTCTTTTTCGTACAGGCGCGGGTTTTCGCCCGGCACATAAGGCTTTTTGCCAAAAGCGGTGATCTCCGCCAAAAAGTCCTGCGTTTTGTTCATGCCTCTTCCTCCTCAAACATCACGCGGGAAGCTTTTGCAAGCTCGATGCAGCGTTCCGCGCGCAGCACCACCGGCCGGTCGACCATTTTCCCGTTGAGCGAAACGACGCCGCTGCCGCGCGCTTCGGCTTCCCGGCTTGCGTTCAGGATGCGTACCGCTTTTTGAATTTCCGCGGTGGTCGGCGTGAACACACGGTGCACGGGCTTGATCTGCCGCGGATTGATCACGCTCTTGCCGTCGAAGCCGATCTGCTTGACCGCCTTGGTTTCCCTGACCAGCTGCTCCTCGTCGTTCACGTCCGAAAACACGGTGTCGATCGCGTCGACGCCTGCCGCACGCGCCGCGACCACAATGGCCGAACGCGCAAAAAACAGCTCGCTCCCTTCAAGGGAGCGCGTCGTCTTGAGATTTGCGCAGTAGTCTTCCGCGCCGAGCGCAATGGCGATGAGCCGTTTGCTTGCGGTCGCAATCGCATACGCGTTGACCACGCCGAGCGCGCCTTCGATGGCGGCCATCATATGCGTCGAGCCGACCGGAACGCCGAATTTCTTTTCCGCAAGCTCGATTTCATACTCCGTGTCGCAGATGTCCTGCGCGCATTCCGTCTTCGGCAGGCGAATCACTTCCACCCCCGCGGCGACCATCGCCTCGATATCGGTTTTGCCGAACGGCGTAGTCAGCGGGTTGACGCGCACGACCTTCTCGCAGTCCCCGTAATGGATGGTTTTGAGCGCATGATACACCAGCAGCCGCGCCGCGTCCTTTTCCGCCATCGCCACGGAATCTTCCAGATCGAACATCAGCGCGTCACTGCCATAGATATGCGCGTCGCTCATCATGCCGGGGTTGTTGCCCGGCACGAACAGCATCGTCCTGCGCAGTCTCGTCATGCGTCCCGCCTCCATTCGAACGTGTCCGCGCCCGTCGCGCGGCTGCACGCGGCGGCCACACGCGCGCGGATCGTACAGTCCAGCGCGCCCTTGTCCACGGCGTTGATCACGGCGTATTCCAGCCCGAATTCAGACGCCGCACCATGGATCGTTTTGATAATCTGTTTGCCGAATTCGTTCGCAACGGAACTTTTGAGCACGACTTCAACTTCCTTTTGCCCGCCCGGCTCAATTTCAATCAGGATATCGCCGGACTCCATCGTTCCGGCCGACGCGAACTTTACCTGCATATGCACGCACCTCCAACAGGGTTCTTCTCTATGCATAATCATACCCGTATATATTGTATATTACAAGGCTTACCGGACGATTTCATGCAGAATATATTCCCATTCACGCATGCGTGTATTTCTGTATACAACCACACAATTCAAGGATTTTTGCATTTCCTGTGCGTTCATCGGCCATTCCGAAGCGTTTTGCATGTCACAACCCGCTTTCGTATATATATGTATTTTTCAATTGTTTTATTCATCTTTCGTACAAACGGACGGCGGTATGTTATAATGCGGGTATGGAAATCACACTGGAAGAACTGCTCGCCTCCCGCGACCGCAGGGCGGCATATGAGCGTGAACTGCTTTCGCGCCACCGCGGCGCATGCCTGGTCGTGTTCACCGTCGTCTGGCCGGGGCCGGTCAAGCAAACGCCGCAAAGCGACCGGCTGTTTCGCGCGGGCATCGACGCGCTCGGCCGGTTCGTGCAGCGTTACGAACTCGTACCGCTTGCATTTGAAGCCCGCGAACTGCCGACCGGGAACGAAGCGTATCTGGCGGTCAAAACCGACCCGTCCTTCCTAAAGCTGGAACTCTGCAAGCTCGAAGGTTCCGCGCCGTACGGCAGGCTCTGGGACATGGACGTAATCGCAAAGTCCGGCGAACACGTTTCCCGCGGGGACGTCGGCCTGCCGGAGCGCGGCTGCATCGTCTGCGGCAAAACCGGAAAAGCATGCGCTTCCCGGCGGCTGCACCCGATCGGCGAAGTGCTCGACGCGGCAAAACAGCTTGCCGCCTCCCTCCCGGACGACTAACGAGCGAGGATCGATCCATGGAAATCCGCAGTCTTTCGCTGACCCGTGAGCGCGCCGTAATCGACGCGTTTTACGAGCGCGCGGGCATCCGCCTCGACGCGGCGGTCGATTCCCTTTCCGGCGTGTTCGACGGCGAAACGCTGCTTGCGCTCGGCGGGACTGCCGGAAACGCCATCCGTTCGCTCGCGGTGGAACGCACCGCCCGCGGCGAGGGGCTTCTGCCCATGCTTGTGACACACCTGTATAAGCAGCTCAAAGGCGAAGGCAAAACCAACGTGTTCGTCGTGACCAAGCCGGAATACGCGCCGCTCTTTGCGTCGCTTTGTTTTTATGAGCGTGTCCGCACGCGCGATGCGGCGCTGCTCGAAAGCCGCCGTGACGGGCTGGAACGCTTTCTTTCCGCCCTGCCGAAAGCCGACGGCGCAATCGTCATGAATGCCGACCCGTTCACCAACGGGCATCTTTATCTCGTGCGGACCGCCGCAGAGCAATGCGATCGTCTGCTGGTGCTGGTGCTTTCCAAGGACGCGGCGCACGTCCCGGCGGACGCGCGGCTCGAACTGGTAAAAAAAGGCTGCGCCGGTCTGCCGAATGTGTCCGTCTTTCCCGGCGGGGATTATGTAATTTCCAGCGCGACGTTCCCGGATTATTTCTTCAAAGACAAAACAGAAGCGGCGCTGGCGGGCGCCCGTCTGGACGCGACGCTCTTTGCCGAGCAGATCGCCCCGCACTGCGGCGTCAAAACGCGCTTCGTCGGCGAAGAACCGCTCGACCCCATGACCGCCGGGTACAACGACGCGCTGCGGACCGTTTTGCAGCCCCGCGGCGTATGCGTTTGCATCATCCCGCGGAAAACACTGGACGGGCAGCCGATTTCCGCTTCCCGCGTGCGCGCGCTCTGGCGCGCGGGCGACTGCGATCACATTGCCCCCATGGTGCCGGAAACGACGCTCGACTACATCCGGAGGAACACGTTATGATCTGGAGCCCGGAACTCATCGGACAAACCGCATACGAAGCGCTGGTGTTTGAAGCGCGCCTTACGCCGAAACCCGGCCTTGTGGACGCGGAAAACAACGGCGCGCACACCGATATGGACCTTACGACGCTGCTCAAAGGCGCGGAAGCAATCCGCCCGTTTCTGGGCCGCTTTGCGCAGGCCGGCGTTTCGGATGCGGCGCTCCCGCCAAACGGGCGGCTCTCCGCCATTCGTGCGGACGGCGTTGAGGCGGAAAAAGCGATGCTGCTTGCAACGGGCGGTGTCAACACGCATAAAGGCGCGATCTTCCTGCTCGGCGTGCTCTGCTACGCCGCCGGGCGCAGGAGCGAACTCGACGAAAAACTGCGCCCTCTGCCAATCGCGGCGGAAGCGGCGCTGGTCTGCGAGGGCGTTTCAAAGGAGCTCGGCGCGCATGCGGGACGTGCGTTTCTGCGCTATGGCGCGCGCGGCGCACGCGGCGAAGCGGAGGCGGGTTATCCCGGCGTTGTTTCGGTCGCCCTGCCGGCATACCACGAAGCGATTGCGGCCAACGCGAGCGAATGGGACGCATGGCTGATTGCGCTGCTGCGGCTGATCGAGCGCACGGACGATGCGAACGTGCTCGACCGCTGCGGCGATGAGATTGCATCCGAACTGAAAAAAAGCGCGCGGCAGATTGCAAACCGCTATCTTTCCGGCGGGGAAAACATGCTGGACGAAATCCGCGCGCTGGACGAGCAATGCCGCATGTGGCGCGCCAGCCCCGGCGGGTCGGCGGACCTGCTCGCCTGCGCAAAGTTTCTGCAGGCCATAGAACAAAGCAACTAAATTACTTTCGACAGGAGAACCCATGCAGCCGACACGCCCAAACCGCTTTACCGATCAGGCGGACGACGAAATCGCCGCCCGCGTTTCCGAATTGCTGCGCGGCAAGCTGCGCGTTGTCATCGCCATCGACGGGAACAGTTCCGCCGGCAAGACCACCGCGGCCGCCCAGCTCGGAGCGCTGCTGAACGCAAATGTTTTCCATATGGACGACTATTTTCTCCAGCCGCACATGCGCACGCCCGAACGGCTTTCGCAGCCCGGCGGCAACGTGGACGCGGAGCGCTTCCTGCGCGATATCCTCCTGCCGGTTTCGGCGGGAAAGCCTGCGCATGTCGAACCATACGACTGCCACCTCGACCGGCTGCTCGCCCGCGAAACAATCGCGCCGCGCGCCGTTTCCATCGTGGAGGGCGCATACAGCCTGCATCCCCTGCTCACGCCGTATTACGATTTGAAAATCTTTTACCGCGTCGCCCCTGCGCTCCAGCTGGAGCGCATCCGCGCGCGGAACGGCGAACGGATGCTCGAATTGTTCCGTTCGCGCTGGATTCCACTGGAAAACGCATATTTTTCCGCGCTGAACATCGAACAAAGCTGTGATATCATAGTCGACTCCACACAGAAATAAATTGAACAGCGACATAAAAAAGAGCGCCCGTTCAGGGCGCTTCAGCCTGTCAAAAAAGTTCTTGGGATTGTTAAGGGCCGCGGCCCTTAACCTGTTGATTCCGGCTGCGCCGGTTCATCCGGCGTAACGGATCGCCCGGAACGGGCGGTTTCTTTGTGCTCTTTGCCGCCCGGAAGCCCGGAAGGGCGAGAGGCAAAGAGCGGTTATCCCGTCAAAAAACGGGTTTTTTGACGGTCTCGAGCGCCCGTTCAGGGCGCTTCAGCTTGTCAAAAAAGTTCTTGGGATTGTTAAAGGCCGCAGCCCTTAACCTGTTGATTCCGGCTGCGCCGGTTCATCCGGCGTAACGGATCGCCCGGAACGGGCGGTTCCTCTGTGCTCCTTGCCGTCCGCGAGTCCGGAGAAAGAGCGGCAGAGAACGATTAACCCATTGAAAACCAGTTGTTTCCGATGGCTTAGCAACAGTCCCCGCCGCAGCAGCAGTTCAGGCACATCAGCGCGGAGCAGACGTCGCAGCAGGGCGAAGCGTCCATCCCGCTGGTACCGGTGTTGGCATACGGCCTGCCGGAGTTGTTGAGCGAAACGTATGCGTTGCGGTAGTCCGGATTGTCCGGCTCCATCTCATATGCCCGTTTGATGCACGCATGCGCTTTCTCATACCACCCCTGGCGCAGATAGATCACGCCGTAAAGATAGTTCCACTCGGCGTTGTGAACAATATTCGGCCCGTCCAGAATCGTCCGCGCGGCGTTTAGATTGTTCTGATTGATCCAGGAGCGCGCCCGGTTGAACTCCGCGGCGTTCGGCCCGCTGTAGGTCGAACCGCCCGGCCTCGAATAACTGCCGGAGCCGCGTGTGCTCTGGCCGTATGCGCTCCCCGGCCCGTAGGAACCGCCGCTGCCCGCCGAAGACTGCTTTTTCGTGAGCATCTCGTAGGCCTGGTTGATTTCCTTGAGCTTTTCGCCGGCCAGTTCCTTGAGCGGATTGTCCGTATATTTATCCGGATGATATTTTTTGACCAACGCCAGATAAGCGTTGCGGATTTCTTCCTGCGAGGCGTTCTCGCTCACACCCAGAACTTTATAGGGGTTCATCTGTTCTCTCCTTTGCCGGCTGCGCATTTCCGCATTCCCCGGCTTTGCATTCCTGTCCCAAAACGCGCCGCTGGACGCTCCGCAGCCCCAGCCACACGACGTTTTCAATCAGCCCGTACGGCTGCGAAAACGTAAGCAAGTCAAACGCCTTCTGCGTTTCGCTTAGTGTAATATTCATCAAAAATTCCGCGTCGCTCTCCGCCATGCCGTTGAGCAGAAACGGATTGTAACTGCCGCGCTTTTCGTCCTTTTCGCGGTCGTCCCATGCGTCGGCCAGATAGACCCATTTGCCGAGGTTGTAAAACATCCAGCCGCTGGCCTGCCGTTCCGCTTCCGGCAGGTTCGGCGCATGAAGCACAACGGCGGAAAGAAATTGCCCGAACGCGTCGCTCGGTTCGTCTGTGGACGCAATTTTGCCTTTTTCGATTTCGTGCAGGCGGTCCATGCTCGCGCCGAGTTCTTTGTTTAAGCCGGGATGCCTGCGCGCCGCTTTGCGGTAAGCACGCCGGAGCGCCGCACGCGACATGACGGTGGAAAAACGCTTTTCGTCCAGCGCGTCGTCCGCCTTTTGATACCAGGCGAGCAGCACGTTAATGTCCGCGGCATAATCGACCGCGGGCGACGGATTGGCAATCGGC
The DNA here is from genome assembly GCA_035446965.1 of Eubacteriales bacterium. Classification (GTDB taxonomy): domain Bacteria; phylum Bacillota; class Clostridia; order Christensenellales; family CAG-138; genus UBA7703. The sequence goes on along the minus strand of DAOTGE010000005.1, from coordinate 53,578 downwards.
CTCTTGCCGCGGTAGCAGCGCGGGCCGCAGTTGCCGCGCGAATACCCGCTGCCGCCGGAAAGCGCGGTAAGGAACGCCGCCAGGAACGCGCACTCATAGCTCAGCGCAAGCCGCTCGATCTGGCCGTACCGTCTGCCGATGGCCTTGCACACGCCGCAGTAATGCGCGCGGTACTCCGCCTGCTCGCGCACTTTCAATTCGCATTCCAGCGGCCTGATATAGCCGAACATGCACCCCTCCGATTTTTACACTATTTTGTATTTTATCATGGAACGGCGCGCGATTCCAGCCCGTTTTCGCACGCCGCTGTGAACGAATGTGTCATGATCCGCCCGCAGCGCCGCCGCAGACAACACAGGCCGCCCGGAAAACCGGGCGGCCTGCGTAAAGCGTACAGTTTGTTTATTTCTTTGCCAGGTACGCGTTGATCTGCCCAATCAGCGTATCCACGTCGATGCCGTGCACCGCGCAGGCCTGCTCGATCGATTCGCCGTGCGCCATTGCGCAGCCCAGGCAGTGCATGCCGGCGTTCATCAGAATTTCGGCCGTACCCTCGTCCAGCTCGATGACCTGCTGGATGAGCATATCCTTGGTTGCTTGCATGTCGTATTCCTCCGTCTTATATTAATTGCATGCAGTATAATCACTACTGTTTCGCTAGTATATCATACTTTTTTAAAAAACAATATCGTTTTTCAATTTTTTCGCAGTTTGTCCGCGATTGCTTCACGCGGCTTCAGCTTTTTGTTTCAAACACGTTGCCGCAGCGCGTGCAGGTCACACGGATGCGCCCTTTGCCGCGCGGCACGCGCAGCCGCTGGGTGCACTGCGGACAGATCAGATATTTATATTGCTTAATCTCGCTCCATGTCGGGTTTTTACGCGCTTTGCGCGCGCGGTGCGTCTTCGGCTGCTTCGGCGTGCGCGCGCCGCCCTTAAACGTGCTGCGAAACCAGTTTTTTACATCGGTCGTCACCGCTAAAAACTTTACGTTCTCACGGTACCGCCTGCTCTGGTCCTTGCTGAAAAGGCGCAGCATGAGCAGCACCAGAAGTACCGTGGCAAGTCCCGTAATCACATAGCGCGGCCATGTGCCGTACTGGAAAAAGAACATGCCGATAATCGTGAGGATCAACGCGGTGATGAGCATCGCGCGGTTCAGTTCGTCCAGATATCGTTGTTGCCGTTGAAACATGCGTATCCCTCTTTTGTTGCTGTTGTCTGCTCCATCAAGCCGCCAGTTGCCCGGTCAGCCGATCCAAAGCCGTGCGCTCAGCGGTGCGAGCGCCGTTTTCAGTTCTCCGTTTTCCGTGCCGACCGTTTCTCCGCTCAGCACGTCCGTCAGCGTGTCCGCAAGCGCAAGCTGCGTTTCCCCGTCCGGCCCTTCGACGAGCCGCTCCGGCTTAAGCGAAACGCTCTGCACCTTCTCACTGCGGTTGATCATCAGCACCGCGGCCTTGCCGCCCTGCGGCAGATAGCGTACCACGGCGAATACCTCCGGCGAGAGCGCACCCATGCGGCAAAGCCCGCGTTTGAGCGCATCCGTGTCCCGCCGCGCATGCATCAGCGCGGTAAACGCCTCCATGGTTTCCGGGTTTTCCGAACCCCATGGATACGCGCCGCGGTTAAACGGGTCGGCCATGCCGGTCATCCCCGCTTCGTCCCCGTAATACACACAGGGAACGCCCGGCAGCGCCATCTGCAGCGCGGTCGCAAGAATCAGCTTTTTAAGCCCCTTCTGCTTTTGCTGCTCGCTCGGCCGGAACGCCGCCTGCAGGCTCCTTGAAATCGCATTGCGGTCCGGCGCGCCGGCAAGCGCCGTCGCCGCGCGGATGATGTCATGCGAAGAAATCAGGTTCAGGCAAGCGTCGTAAAACGGTTTCGGATAGTGTTCGCGCAGCGTCTGCAGCGCGTGGTTAAGCGCGTATGCGTCCGTCCGCCCGGTCAGAAAAGCGATTGCCGCCTCCGTAAACGGATAGTTCATCGTGCTGTCCAGTTCGTCCCCGCTGACATAGCCGCGGCGGCCTTCGGGTCCGTATTTATTGGAGCAGTCGTCCCAAACTTCGCCGAGCAGCACGCCCTCCGGGTCGTCCTGTTTGACGCGCCTGCGCAAAAAACGGATGAATTCGTCCGGCAGTTCGTCCGCAACGTCCAGCCGCCAGTCGTGCGCGCCGCAGTCCGCCCAGTGTTTGAGCACGCCGTTTTCGCCGGTGATAAAGTCGGCGTAACCCGCTTCCAGCTCGTTTACGTTCGGCAGCGACGCAAAGCCCCACCAGCTTTCGTAATGGTCGCGGTCGCCATGGAAGGTATACCATTTGTAATACGGCGAATCTTCGCCTTCATAAGCGCCTTCGTCCTCATAGCGCGAGTATCTGTCGAAATACCGGCTGTCCGCGCCCGTATGCGAAAACACACCGTCGAGCATCACGCGGATGCCGCGCTCGCCCGCCTCGCGGCAAAGCGCGCGGAACTCCTCTTCGCTTCCGAAGATCGGATCGATCCGGTTGTAATCCGCGGTGTTGTAACGGTGGTTGCTCGCAGACTCGAAAACCGGGTTGAGATAAATCGTCGTCACGCCCAGTTCCTGGAGGTAGGGCAGCTTCTCGCGGATGCCGTTGCAGTCCCCGCCGAAGAAATCGTCCGGCTCATAGTCTTCCTGCCCGGGTGCCGCCGTATAGCAAACCTCCTCCGACCAGCGGTCGTGCAGGCGCAAAAATCTTCCTTTTTGGATGTGATACTGCGCGCGTGCATAGAAGTCCTCCCAACTGCTGCGCCGGAAGCGGTCCGGAAAAATCTGGTAAACGATGCCCTCGCACCAGCTCTGCGGCGTTTTAAACGCGCCGTCGTACACGGTGATCTGGTAGGCGCGCGGCTCGTGCGTCTGCAGCGATCCTTCGCCGCTGTCCGCGCCGTAATAGAGCGTCCGCCCGTCCTTTAAGGAGATCATGAAATAGTACCAAACAAGGCACGGCGCCTCCGGCATGGGAACGTCCGTTTTTGCGCGGCCGCCCTCGACCGGCATTTCAAAAAACGTTTCCGTGCCGTCCTGTTCGTATAACCTGAGTTGAATCCGTACGATCTCGTCCCCGCCGCACTCCGCCTCGATATGGACGCCCGTGCCGCAGCAGACCGCGCCCTGCGGCCTGCGGAAGGAAAGATACCGCGAATGATGTCTGAATGTAGCCATATGCATATTATAGCCGAACGATATCGGCAAAAATCGGAATTGTATGGAATTTTGCGAGCTTTTCACATTTTGTCCGACATGTTGCGCGCCTGGCGCGCCCCGCCGGAAACACCGCGTTTTTTCGCGCCCGCCGGCACGAAAATTACAGGGGAAAACCGCCGGGGTTCCGGTGCGTCTCCGCGTCCCGAACCGGCGGCGGCAAAACCTAAATCCGTTTTACGATTTCGTTTTGCGCCTTAAAGATGTAGCCGCGCCGCACAACGCCGCGCACGCGCGAAAGCGGATAGACCGAGGCGTACGGTTCCAGCACGGTGCCCGGGTTGAGCACGCTGTTGCAGCCGACTTCCACATGGTCGCCCAGTATCGCGCCGAATTTTTTAAGACCGGTTTCAATTTTGACTTCGCCGCGCACGACGACCGGCGTTTTGTCGCTTTTGACGTTCGAGCAGATCGAGCCCGCGCCCATGTGCGCATAACTGCCGAGGATGCTGTCGCCGACGTAGTTGTAGTGCGGCACCTGCACATGATCGAAGAGGATGCAGTTTTTGAGTTCCGTGGAGTTGCCGACCACGCACCCTTTGCCGACCAGCACCGCCCCGCGGATAAACGCGCCGGGCCGCAGTTCGGTGTCCGCACAGATGATCGCCGGCCCCGCTATAAACACATTGGGGTAGCGCTTCACGCTCCTGTGAATCCAAACGTCCTCTTCCGGGTGGTCGTATTCCGCCGGGTCCAGCGTTTCGCCGAGTTCTCTGACAAACGCCTTGATCCTTGGCAGTGCTTCCCATGGATAGGTCGTTTCTTCAAACAGTTTCGCCGCAAGCGTTGCGGAAAGGTCCTCGAACATGTCCGTGTTTTTCATGAATTCCCTCTTCTCCCGTGCCGCCGTTATTGCTCGCCTGCGATCGTCCGAAAGCGCGTATACTCGCCCTGCCAGAGCAGCTTTATCACACCCGTCGCGCCATGGCGGTGCTTGGCGATGATGATCTGGCTGGTGTTGTCTCCGTTTTCACATTCCTGCGTATCGGGGTATGCCGCCGGACGATACAGCAAAATGACCATGTCCGCGTCCTGCTCAATGGAGCCGCTCTCGCGCAGGTCCGAGATGATCGGCCTGTGATCGGCGCGCTGGTCCGGCCCGCGGTTGAGCTGGCAGAGCAGGATGACCGGCACGTCCAATTCACGCGCAAGCAGCTTGAGCTGACGCGTCATATCGGAAATTTCCTGCATGCGGTTGTCGTTTTTGCGTCCGCCGGAGGACTGCATCAGCTGGAGATAGTCGATAATCACCATGTCCAGCCCGACACGTGCGTTGAGCCTGCGGCATTTGCTGCGGATCAGCGGCACGCTCGCGCCGCTGGAATCGTCGATATATACCCGCGCGCGGCTCATCGGGTCCATAACCTCCATGAGCTGTCCCATCTCGGTGTTGCCGATCAGCCCTTCCTTGATGCGCTGGGAGTCGACCGTGGCCTCCGTGCAGAGCATGCGCATCACCAGCTGCTCGGCGCTCATTTCCAGGCTGAACACGACCACCGTGCGGTCGTCGTGCAGCGCCGCGTACTGCGCAATGTTCATTGCAAAGCTGGATTTTCCCATCGCCGGCCTGCTGGCAACGATGATCAGGTCGCTCTTCTGGAAGCCGTTCGTGAGGCGGTCGAGCTCGGTAAATCCGCTCGCAACGCCCGTGATCTTGCCGTGCCGCTGCGCCAGCTCGCCGATGAGGTTGTAGGCCTCCGGCACGATCTGGTCGATCGGCACGAGCGAGCCCTGCGACTTGCGCATGGAGATATCGTAGATGCGGCGCTCGGCGGCGTTGAGCGTTTCTTCCAGTTCCTTTTCGTCGTCCATGCCGTCGCGGATGATCTCGCCGCCCGCGCGCACCAGCTGCCGCTGGACGCTCTTGGACTCGACCAGCTCGATGTAGTTCTGGACGTTGGCCGCCGTGGGCACAAACGTCACAAGGTCGGTCAGATACGTCAATCCGCCCGCCTGTTCAAGGCGGTTATGCCGTTCGAGTTCGGTGGAAAGCGTCACGAGGTCGACCGCATCCCCGGACAGCCGGATATCGCGCATCGCCGCAAAGATCACCGCGTGCGAAGGCACGTAAAAATCTTCCTCGCGCAGCTGCTCGAGGCAAATTTCCAGCGCGTTCGCGTCGATGAGCATGCTGCCGAGTACGCTGCGCTCTGCGTCGCCTGCGTGCGGCAGCGTTTTTTGCTGCGTTTCTTCGTTTGCGGTTACGGGCTCGAATTGTTCCATCGCGTGCTCCTTTGCCTGCGCGGCGGCCTGAACGTTACTCCTTTTCGACGACGACCTTGACCGCCGCGAACGTGTTTTCAAACAGACTCACGCGCACGGTGTATTCCCCGAGCGCACGAATCGGCTCGGAAAGCGCAATCTTTTTTTTGTCGATTTCAACCTGCTTCTGTTCCTTCAGCGCGGCGGCGATTTCCTTGCCGGTGATCGCGCCGAACAGCCGGCCGTTTTCACCGACTTTCGCGCGGACGGTGACCGAGGCGCCTTCGAGCTGCTTTGCAAGGTCCCTTGCCGCCATGCCGGCCTGAAATTTCCGGTGCGCGGCGGCGCTTTTCTGAATCTTCGCCGCGTTGATCGCCTGTGCGTCCGCCGGGGTCGCCAGCTTCCTGGGCAGAAGGTAGTTGCGCGCATATCCATCCGAAACGTTTATGATCTCGCCTTTTTTCCCGGTGCCTTTTACATCCTGTTCGAGCAGTACTTTCATGTTGTTTGTTCGACCTCCTGGTTATATTGTTCCACGTAGCCGCGCACAAGCGCTTCCGCCTCGTCGAGTTCCATGTCTCCAAGCTGCGCGCCGGCCATCGTCAGATGTCCGCCGCCGCCCATTTTTTCGCAGACGAGCTGCACGTTGACACCGCCGAGCGAACGCCCGCTCACGCTGACGTCCCCGTTTTCCTTGCCCAGCACAAACGCCGCTTCAATGCCGCGGATGCCGATCAGTTCGTCCGCCGCTTTCGCCGCGATCAGCGGCGCGTTTTTCACGTCCTCGCCCACCGCCGCAATCGCAATCCCGTCGGCAAGCACGTCCGCGCTGCGCACGGTGTTGGCAACGTCCCCGTAGCTCTCCATATCGTCCTGAAACATTTGCTTGACCATGCCGATGTCCGCGCCGTTTTTGCGGAGGTATCCCGCCGCCTCGAACGTGCGCGAACCGACGTTAAACGCAAAATGCTTGGTGTCGATCGTGATGCCCGCAAGCAGCGTCCCGCAGACGAACGCGGGCGGACGCAGGCCGGGATCGAAATACTGCAGCATCTCGGTCACAATCTCGCTTGCGGACGAAGCGCGCGCCTCCAGAAAATGCAGCGTCGGGTTGTCGATATGGTCCGCACCGCGGCGATGATGGTCGATCACCACCACGCGGCTCGCCATCTCCAGCAGCTTCGGCGCAATCAGCGAGCCGATACGCTGGGTATCGACGACGACCAGCACGCTGCTCGGACGCATGGTGCGCTCCGCCTGTTCGGGCGTAATCAGCATCCCGCTGTACGTGCGGTCCTGCTTAATCAGTTCGACCGCGTGGTCGATCATCGCGTTTTCCTCGTCCAGGACGATGTATGCATGCGAACCGGTCTGCCTCGCGCAGGTCGCCACGCCGAGCGCCGCGCCGATGCAGTCCATGTCCGGCCGTTTATGGCCGGTGATGAAGATATCCCCCGTGTTTTCAAACAGCTGGCGCAGGGCCTTGCTGAAAAGACGCATCTTTACGCGGGACTGCATGGCCTCCGGCTGACGTTTGCCGCCGTAAAACACATATCCGCCGCCTTTTTTGATGACCGCCTGATCGCCGCCGCGCCCGAGCGCGAGTTCCATTGCCTGGCGCGCGCTCTCATCGGAACGGGCCACGCGGTCCGACGCGCCGACCGCAATCGAAAGCGACACGGTCATGTTGGTGCCTGTGTCGATCGCATGCGCCTGTTCCAGAAGCGGAAATCGCTGCTTTTCAAGCTCGGCCAGATGCCTTGCTTCAAACACGATAAAAAATCGCCCGTTTTCATACCGGCGGTAGATGCCGTCGATCCCCGAAACGAGGTTCGCCACAAGCCGCTCCACTTCGCCGAATACGCTGGTGCGGTGAAACTGCACGTCTGCGGCGAGTTCCTCATAGTTATCGATATAAATCAGCGCCACATAGGGCATCTGCTCTTCAAAAAGCCGCTGATAGTGCGCTGCCTCCGTGCGGTCGATCCAATACTGGAAGACCATGTCCCGCGCGTCTTTTTTGCGGTGCACGGGAACGCTCATCACCTGATAGGTGCTGCCGGCGTATTCCATCGGCTCGGCAACGAGTGGCGCCTCGATGTTGAAATGCGGCTGCACGACGCGGACGTCCGTCTCCTCAAAAATCTTCTTCATCCCTTCGTTGCGCCAGGCGACGTGCCCGTTTGCATCCACCAGCGCGCAGGGGATGGAAACCTGATTGATCAAACGCGCCGCAATAAACGCATTTTCCCGGAACACGGAATCCATGAGCTTCTGCTGCTCGGCATACCATTTTTTTTCAACGCTCCTGCAAATCAGCAGAAAAATCGCGGAAACGCCAATCGCGATCAGCACGGTCACAAGACGATACTGCGCAAAACTCGGCATAAAGAAAACGGCAGCGCAAAGCAGTGCCAGCATCACGGCGACTGCCGGTAAACAAGTCCTTGCTTTCTTCATCCGTTCCCTCCTGCAGCAGTGTATAAAACAACCGGGCGTTTCGATGCGGCAACCGGCCCGGCCGGTATCGAAGCGTCCGTTTCAGCCTCCGTGGGCGATGTCTGCGCCTCCGCCCGTTCAGATGCGCGGCGCCGGCGGGTTCTGCGCGCGCATGCGGAAATGGAACAGCTGTTCGAAGCAGCCGACCAGCATCAGCGGCATCTGCGCGATGCCGAAAAGCACGCCGACGAGCACGTAGGTCGCGACCCGCGCGCCTGTCTTGTTTTTTGCCGAGCGCGCAATCAAAAAGTCTATCACGCAGAGCCCCTGCAGCAGCAGCGGCATGCCGACAAGAACGTTCACCGTGTTGGACAGCGCGGCGGCGTACTGCCAGTCCGACCATTCGAGCAGCAGCGCGCCGATCAGAAGCGCGAACAACCCGAACATCATGCTGCGCGGCAGCGTCCAAAGCCGGAAGGCCCGCATGGGCGCGAGCGAAATTTCGGAATGCTTTTTACAGAACAGCCGGAAGAACAAAAAATTGCCGAGACCCATTACGCCGGCAAAAATACACAGCGCAGGCACGACGATGGACGGCACGGACTCCGAAAACGCATCCAGATACTCCGTAACAAGCGCGGCGTACTCCGCGTTTGCGTTCGGCGAATTCACGAATGCCGTCTTGTAAAAATCGACCATCTCGTCGGCCGCAGCCTGTACCGCGGCAAACGCGCCCTCGCCGGAGAGCACGCCCGGCATGCATACGCTGACATACAGCCCGACCAGCAGTATCCCGGCGAGCGTCATCGACGTATAAGAGCCGCTCATTTTCTTGACCTGCAGGTAATACAGCGCAGCGGCCGTCCCGGCGGCGGTCAGGATCATCCCGAACGCTGAAACCGGCTGGTACAGCAGAAACGCGCCGACAGCATACGTCAGCGCAGGCAGCGCCATCCACGCGGGTTTTGTACGCGCGCCGAGATACGCCCAGAGCGCGGGCAGCACAATCAGCGCGACCGGCACGAGCAGCGCGACGATTCCCGCCGCGACGCTGAGGGCTATGATCAGCCACGTGCCGCCTTGCGTGCGCGCGGTTTGATGAATCCTATTTTCCATGTTCCCATTTTAATGCCCGCAGGGCAATCGGTCAAGGCGCATACCATCCGTTTTTCCCATAGCTTGCTGTCCCGATCCGCAAAAATACCGGTGCACGACATCGTGCACCGGTATTTTTTTCTGCGGGGTTGCTTAAAGCCCGCGAAAGAGCGTCCCCAGGAACAAAAGTCCATACGCCACGGTCATAACCCAGAAATCGTTCGCCGAAATAAAACCGCCGATTACGGGGATGTTGGCGAACCTGCTGATAATCGCCAGCGCTGCGAGTATGAGCGCAATCACCCATATGGTTTTCGTAGGTCTGGAAAGATTCATCGAGTTCAGCCTCCTGTTACACTATTTCCGCCTTTTTGGCCATTTGCCGCAAAGGAATACGGATGGGTTAGGATAGTTCCTTCACAAAGCACCGGCGGCGTTTATGCTGCTCGGTTTCAAACCGTTCCCACTGGGAAAGGATGTTTTCGTTGAGCTCCAGCATCGGGCCGCTCTCGGCATAGCGAAAACCGCCTTTGATGAGCTTTCTCTGCATGTCGTCGAGCACGATGGCGTTGACGCCCATTCCCTGGAGGTCCGGCCGGACCGCAATCAGCAGCAAATCGACCGTGTCGTTTTTGCCCTTAAGCGCGCGCAAAAGCGAAACCCAGCCGAACGGCATCGTGCGCCCCTTGATTTTCTGCATCGCCTTGTCAAGCGCGGGGCAGCAGATCCCGAACGCGACCATTTCGCCCTTGTCGTTGTACACGAACGAAGTCGTGCGCTTGTCGACCATCGGCCGGAATTCGCCGGTGTACTTGATCATCTGCTCGTCGGTCATCGGCACCATGCCGAAAAGCACCTGGTACGTGTTGTTGTAGAGCGAGAACATGTCCTCCATGATGCGCTTGATCGGCAAATCGCCAAGGCTGACCACATGCAGCTTTTTGCGTTTTTTAACGTAGTCGGCAATCCGCGTGAACGTCTGGTCCGGCTCCGTCGGCAGCGTAATGCGCAGTTCGACCCAGTCGACCTGCTTGTCGTAGCCGCGCCGCGCCATTTGCTCCATATAATACGGATGGTTGTAATACGTGTAAAACAGGCTCGGACGGTCGAATCCCTCCACGAGCATCCCCTCGCGGTCCATGTCCGAAAAACCCAGCGGCCCATGGACGGCTTCGCAGCCGAGCTGTTTTGCCCAGGCTTCCACCGCATCAAAGAGCGCGTCCACCACTTCGTCGTCGTCGATGAAATCCACGTGCGTAAAGTTCAGGTACTTTTTGCCGAACTTTGCATTCGCCTTTTCGTTCAGAATCCCCGCGATCCGCCCGACGACCCGGCCGTCGCGATAAGCCAGGAAACACTTTGCGTCGCAAAACGCAAACGCGGGATTTTTGTCCCTCTGCATGTCGGCCACCTGGCTCGAGAGGATATCAGGCACATAATTCGGATTGTCCCGGTACAGCGTAAGCGGGAATTCCATAAAGTCGACCAGTTCTTTTTTGGTCGCCGCCTCTTTGATTGTTACCAACGTTCCGTCCCCCTGTTTATATAGATGAATTATTCGTTTTGCTTGGTCGTCTCGTCCGGCTTGCCCTGCTCCAGCTCCGCTTCCTGCGGCTGCAGCGCCTTTTTGCGTTTCTTCTTTTTATGCAGGATAATCGGCAGCCCGATGGCAAGGAACAGAATCCCCGCCGGAATCGCCGCAACCGCGAGGAATATGCCGATCGCGCCGATGGCGTTTACCATAAAGCGCGCGCTGTTGCTGAAACCGCGCGACATTTTGTCCCAAACGTCGGACGCTTTCCAGATTTTGATGAGTTCCTTTTCGCCTTCCACAACGGTCTTTGCCGTGCGGTTGATCGTCACGTCCAGCGTGGCGTACGCCACAAGGTTGTCCCAAAGGTTCATCTGCGCGGTGTAGCTTTCGATATCGGCGCGCACGTCGGTCAGGCTCGCGCGCACGGCGAGGATATCCTCGACCGTTTCACACTGCGCGAGAATTTCCAAAAGCTGCACTTCTTCGGCCTTGGCGTTGTCCAGCCTGGCCTGCATGTCGTAGTAGGAAAGAGAAATGTCGTCCGAACTCAGGCGGTAACTGTCCACTTTGCCCGTCGCTTCCGCCGCAGTGACCAGCGCGTCGAGCTGGTCCGCCGGAACCTTCAGCGTCGCAGTGGAATAATACGCCCCGTCGTCGTCCGTCGTGGTATAGGTGCTCGAAATGTATCCGCCGAGTTCCTCCGTTTTAGCGGTCAGTTCATTCAAAGCTTTTTCCGGATCGTCCGCCGTAACGCTCATCGTCGCGTTGTAAACGATTTTGCGCACGTCGAAATCGCCGGTTTCGTTCGTCTCGCTTAATTCCGTGCTTGACGCCTCGTCGCTGAGCGCATAGCCGTCGTAATCCGCCTTCGAGGCGGTCTCCGCATAGGAGACATCGTACGCTTCGTCTTCGGCGACAGCCATCGTTGCGCCGCTGTCCGCCGATTGGGATGCGCAGCCCACGGTCAGCAGCATCATAATGCAGATAATCAGCGCGATTGCAGCCCGTTTTTTCTTCATGTTATGCCCCCTCCGTTTCGCAGTATTTGAATGTTGCGTATAGAATACCACATTTCCGCCAAATTGAACAGAAGCAGCGGTTTTACCGCCAGCTCCGCAAAGACCGTCTTTTGACCGGCGGCGATACGCAAAAATCCACTTTCATGGAAACAATCCGCCGCCGGCGTGAAAAACCGGGCCGCCGCATAAAAGCGGAAACCCGGTTTGTTCCGGTATTCAGTTGAAAAACACGGCGCCAAGATACACGACCATGTTTTCGCCGCCGCCGGATTGCAGCCCGGCGAGCTTCATGAGCGCGGCGGCGTCCACGCCGCAGGCTTCCAGCGAAATCACCGCTTTTTCGGGCGAGCGGCAGGGTTCGCCTTTTTGCTTTGCGCATGTTCTGCATCCGCCGCACGCACCCGCGCCAAGGACGAGACAGTCCGCGCGTCCGTTCTTTTGAAGCGTTTTGCGTACGCCGCGTGCAAGGCGGTTATGCCGCACGGCCGCTTCATGCATACCCTCGATATCGAACGAATCTTCGATTTTGTGTACACTTTGAAACACCAGCACCCGCCGGTAGGATTTCGCTTTTTCAATCAGTTCGCCGACCGGCCCCACGTCCGGCGGGCACATCCAGCATTTCCCGTAATATCCGCAGGCGTTGCGTTCACAGAGCGCACGAAAAGACGGGTCGAACACGACCTGCGCCGCGTCCGCATACGCAAACGCGGCGTCCTTGCGCTTGAGGTATTTTTCGAGTTCCATTTCTTAAATGACCGCGGCGCTATACGCGGACGATATAGTCCTTTTTGCGCGGCGACGCTTCACCGGGTTCCCTTGCCGCATAACCGAGCACAAGGTTGCCCACGCCGACGTAATCGCCCTCGATCCCCCATTTTCTGAGCAGCGCCTTGCCTTCCTCGCTTTCAAACGTTTCTTTCGCGCGATGAATCCAGCAGGACGAAAGGCCGAGCGCATGCGCCGCGTTTGCCAGCGTGGTTAAAACCGCCGCGCCGTCGAGCAGATAGGTGTTTTTGCTCTTCGCCTTGTCCGCAAGCACGACCAGCACCGTCGGCGCACCGTAAAACGGGTCGCCGCTGCCGCCGAGCACCGCGACGTTCAGCCTGGAAAGCTGCTTCACAGTCGCCGGGTCCTGCACGGCGACAATCACCGGCGACTGCCGGTCGCTGCCGGTCGGCGCGTACGTCCCCGCCTCAAGAACCTGATCGAGCAGTTCCTTTTCCACCTGTTTGGGCAGATATGCGCGCACGGAACGGCGCGTTTTCAGCGATTGCAATACTTCGTTCATCGTCAGTTCCCTCCGTGTCTGTTTTGTTCGCAGCCCGGGCGTCGGCCGCCCGTTTAAATTCATTATAGCAGAGCCGTCAACCGCCCGTGTCACCGCATCCTTTTTCGGTCAGTTCGGCATGCGTATCGCGCAGCAGATACTGCGCGGCCTTTCTAACACGCCGGCAAAACGGCTCTTTGCGTTCCGCGTCTTTTGCATAGTTCAGCCCAAGCCGCTCATACAGTGCATAATGCGGCTGCAGGTCGGCTAAAAAGGCCTTGTAGCCGCGCGGTTTTTCGCGCCACATCGCCTCCGCCGCCGCGGCCAGCCGCGGCAAAACGTTGAAAAAGAGCTTTCCCTCGCTGTCGATCCACTCCGTCCAGACGGCGCACTCCGCGCCGAGCACGGCGCTTTGCCGTTCTTTTTTGATTCCGTGCAAAACCGGTTCGTAACGAAACGTCTTTTCCAGCGGAATGGCGGAATACGGGTAGTCGAAGTACAGATGCAGAAAGTCGCTTGCAATCATACTCCCGCCGCCGTTGACCCATGCGGCGGTTTTGCGCGCGCCGCCGTTGGAAAACGGCACCCAATACTGGCAGGCCGCGTCGTTTTCCAGCGTCCTGCAAAGCCCGTCGTTCCAGACGATCGCCTTCCTGCCTTTTTCTTTAAGATACCCTTTTACACGGTTGAGGAACCACCCCTGCAGGTCCCGTTCGCTGCCAAGCCCCTGTTCGCGCAAAATCGCCTGACAGGCGGGGCACCGTTTCCAGTTTTCCTTGACCGCCTCATCCCCGCCGAGATGTATAAATTCAAACGGAAACACGTCCATGAGTTCGTCCAGCAGCGCAAAAAGGAACGCAAACGTTTCCCCTTTCCCCGCGCAGAGCAGAATTTTTGAAAACTCGCTCACGCCAAAGCTCGTGGCGACTCCGACTTCCCCGTTTTCATTCGGAAAGCAGGCCAGCTCCGGATAGGACGCAATCATCGCCAGCGCGTGTCCCGGCATATCCAGTTCGGGCACGATGTCAATCCCGCGCGCCTTGCAGAAACACACGAGTTCGCGCAGTTCCGCTTTGGTGTAGTATCCGCCGTGCGGCACGCCGTCCTGCCGTTTCACCCCGTCCTTTTTGACCAGCGTGCTGTCCCGGAACGAGCCGACCTCGTTCAGTTTGGGGAAGCGCTCGCTCTCAAAGCGAAAGCCCTGGTCGTCCGAAAGATGCAGATGCAGCCGGTTCATGCGGTAAAACGCCATGAGGTCCGCAAGTTTTTTCAGCGCTTCCAGCGGGAAAAAGTGCCTGCATACGTCCATGGAAACCCCGCGCCAGCCAAAACGCGGCTCGTCCGCAATTTCGCACACGGGCACGGCTCCGCCGTGTTCCAGCGAAAGCTGTTTCAACGCGGCCGCCGCGTGGACCGCCGCGGCTTCCCCGCCCGCTTCCACGGAGATTTTGTCCGTTTCGGCCCGGATGCGGTATGCCTGCTCGCCGAGTGAATCGTCCTTTGCAAAATGCAGCCGGATATCGCTTCCCTCCGCCGCTCCGCCGAAGCCGAGCATGGCGGCGATTCCTTCCTGCGCGAGCTTCAGCGCCGGGTCGAGCGCAAACGCGGCGGGCAGCGCGCCCGCAGTTTCTTCTGCCCTTTGCATTTGTTTTACGTCCGGTACCGGCATTTTTACCTCCAGTATCTTTTTGCACCGCCGCTTTGTCCGCGGCGTGGTATACTGATTCTATCGGAAAATTACAAAATAACAATCAAATCGGAGGAACCGCCATGTTTCGCGCCATACTCAAGCACGTCGCCCCGCTGCCCAAGCCCATGGCTTTTGAACGGTATCTTTTCATCGGCCCGCACCCGGACGACATCGAGGTCGCCTGCGCGCCGACCGTCAAAGCGCTGACAAACGCCGGAAAACACGTTTCGTTCGTGATTTTGACCGACGGATGCATGGGCGCGGCCGATCCGGCGCTCTACGGCGACGAACTGGTCGAAATCCGCAAAAAAGAAGCGCTCGCCTCGGCAAAGCTGCTCGGCGTTACGGACGTTACGTTCCTCCCGTTTCACGACGGCGCGATGTACGCCGCGGAGGACGCGGCAGGCGAGCTTGCAAAGCAGATCGTCCGCCTCAAGCCGGACCTTGTGTTCGCGCCCGACCCGAACGTGATCAGCGAATGCCACATGGACCACATTAAAACCGGCCTTGCGGCCAAAATGTCCATGAACATGGCGCCGTTTGAAAGCGTGATGCAGAGCATCGGCGCTTCCGGCAGCCACAGCGTAAAGGGACTTGCGTTTTACTACACCGACAAGCCGAACGTTTACGTCCCGGTGAAAAAAACGTTTGCCACGCGCAAAGAAGCGCTGATGGAGCACAAAAGCCAGTTCGATGAAAAGACGATCGAGGATATCTGCATGTATTTCAAGCTGCGCTCCGTCCGCTTTTCCCTGCGCACATGGAAAGGCCTGAGCGAAGGCTACCGCGCGCTTTCGCCGACGCACATGCACTGCTTCCCGGAAGCGTCCGAATGGTAACGTGCGGCTCTGTCGGCAAAACGGGGTGACCAAAGGCCGCTCGCAACCGTCAATCAACAGCTTTTTGACGAGGGAAGCCGTTTCCCCGCGGACACGCAGGGCATGCCGCGGTCGAAAAACAAGTTGAAATTGCAACCGTAACGAATCCTCAGGATTTTCTGATAAGTTCACGCGCCGGGATTTCTCCCGGCGCGTTTGCCTTGCACGGAGCGTATGGAGTTACGACTCCGCGCCCTCCTCCTTGCGGCGGTCGATTTCGGCGATCATGTTATCGTAATATTCCTCGTCGATGACAAATTTCTTTTTCTGTGTATAGAGCGCCGCAAGCAGCAGCACGATCGGCACGATTGTGACCGCAACGCGCACCCAAACGCGCATCGTCGTCGTGCTGCGGTCGCGGAAACTGAGGTTCGCCGCGCTCTCCTGCCCGCTCTTGAGGTCGTCGATCACAAGCGAATACGTGCTTCCGTCGTCCGTAATCAAACCCGTGTCCAGTGTGTCGAGGCGCCCGAGTTCAACCGTCTCCCCGTCCGCCGTTTCCTTGACGATCATCGCGTTTGCCAGCGCGGGCACATAAGAAACGTCGATCTGATACGTGTTCATTGCGCTGTCCGCGGCGATCTCGGCGGACGCCTGTTCGGCGGCCGCGTCGTATTCCGCCGTGCCGTTTTCCAGCCCGGCGAATTCATCCAGATAGCGCTGCATCTGCGTAATATAGTAGATCTGCGCCGTCCCGTTCTGCTGGTCGAAGAAGTCGCGCTGCGTTTCCAGCGTGCTGATCGACTGGCTCAGAAGAAACGTCCCGGACACCGCAAGCACCAGCGTAATCAGCAGCGTATGCATCGCCGAGCCGAACTTTGCCATAAACGGGCGGAGCGTGGAAACGACCGCCTCGCTGCGCTCGCCGTATTTGTAGTCGTTGTATTCCACGCAGTTGGTCATGTTGATGATGGACGCCATATAGAAGAGCGACTGCCCTGCCGAAATCAGCATGCAGAAGAGACACAGCATCCAGATATTGAACGGGAAGAAGCTCACCCAGCCCATCGCGGCGACGACCAGATAACCGATGATCGCCGTCGTAATGCTCACGTTCTGCAGTTTCCTGCGTCCTAGTTTGCTTACCACCCAGGGGTAGAGCGCGTTGACGGCCACCATCGTAACGCCGTAAGCGACCACAACGTAGAAATAGAGCGTGCCGTTGTAGCCGATCTCCATGTACAGCAGGTTGGCCGCAAGACCGATGAGCATCGTGCTGCCGACGTTGTAAAAGAGCATGGAAAGCGTCATCCAGAGCAGCTGGTCGTTCTTTATGATCGTTTTCCACATGCGCTTGAGCGAGATGTTCTCCTCCATCTCCACCTTTGCGCGCGGCGTTTCCTTGACGCAGAAGAACGTCATGACCTGGCTGCCGATAAATACTGCGGCGATTACGATTGCAACAAGGCGGTAGCCCGCGCGCATGTCGCCGACGGTCACCTGCGGGATGATGCCCTGCGCGATGATCGCGCCGACGCCCGCAAAGAGCACCGTCAGCGTGGTGACGGAGTCGCGCTCTTTCTTTACGCTCGAAAGGCTCGGCAGCATCGACCAGTAGCCGATATCGTTCATGGTGAACGTCGATTCCCACAGCAGATACATGATGGTCATAAACACCACGAACCGCCAGCCGGTAACACTCTGCACGTTGAACATCGTGATGATGACCGAGCCGCAGAGGATTGCGCCAAGCAGGATCCAAGGGCGGAACTTGCCCCACCTTAAGTGCGAGCCGTCGACGATCGCACCCATCAGCGGATCGTTGAGCGCGTCCCAGACGCGGCCGCCCACGCCGATGATCAGGCTCAGCGCGGTGAACTGCGCGAGTGTGAGCGAAACCCCGAACTGGATATAGACCAGCAGGAACGAATCGATCAGCGCATAGGACATATCGCGCCCGATGCCGCTGGTTGAAAAGAACCACTTGTTTCGATTAAACGTTTTTTGGCGCAGCGCTTCCGCTTCGGCGGCGGACGGCGCAACGGAGCCGACGGTATCGTTTGCTTCCATAGAGTTCATTCCATCCCCTCGATATGATTTGAAAACAGCTGATATCAGATAATTAAGAAACGATTGTTTCAAACAGCGTACCACACCGACCGCGCCCGCGCAATGGCCGAAGGAAGAAATCAGCCCGCATCGGAGTAAAACGAACTTTTGATACAAAAAAAGCGGCGTTAAAGCCGCTTTTTCAGACCACTTTCGGGTTAAATTTCGATTTCGCCCTCGAAGACGATCTCGGCGGGGCCGGTCATGTAAACATGGTTATCCTCCGCCCAGTCGATATGCAGTGTGCCGAGCTCGATTTGCACGTCCACGCCGCGCCCGGTCTTTTTGTTGAGGACGCAGGCTACCGCCGCGCCGCACGCACCGGTGCCGCAGGCAAGCGTCGGTCCGCAGCCGCGCTCGAACGTCCGCAGTTCGATGGTGTGATCGTCGATCACGCGCACAAAATCGACGTTTGTGCGGTTCGGGAACACGTCCGCGTGTTCAACGTCCCAGCCCATGCCCATCCATTTCCGATCGGTCGGGTCGTCCACGAAAACGGTCGTATGCGGCACGCCGGTGAGCACGCTCGTGTAGCGCAGCGCCTGTCCGTTCACGGTCAGTTCGCGGTCGATGCACATTCCTTCGCCGAGCACCGGAACCTGCTTGCATTCCAGAAACGGCTCGCCCATGTCGACCGTAACGCCGGCCACCGCGCCGCCTTTGAGCACAAGCTTCGGTTTCATGACCCCCGCGAGCGTCTCCACGGCAAACTCGGTCTTCTTTACGATTCCGCGCTCGTAAACATACTTCGCAAAACAGCGGATGCCGTTGCCGCACATCTCCGGTTCGCTCCCGTCGGAGTTGATAACGCGCATACGTACGTCCGCCTTATCGCTGCCGAGAACGATCAGAAGCCCGTCCGCACCGATGCCGGTCTGGCGATGGCAGAGCGCCGGCGCGATCTTTTGGTAATCCAGCTGCCGCGTCCTGCCGTCCAAAAGGATGAAATCGTTGCCGAGTCCGTGAACCTTTGTAAAATGCATCGTCGTTATGCTCCTTGCTTCAAAAATTTGCACGCGCACTTTTTCCTGTGCACCGTGTCCCGGCGTTCAGCCGCCCATAATCTCCACAAACGCCTCGTCGGCATACTGCCGGACCGACTGCTCGAACTTTCGGTATGATAATAGGAAACGCTTCGCATCCGGCGTGAGTTCCGCGCCGCCGCCGCCTTTGCCGCCCGTAACGGAATTGAGCAGCGGAAACCCTAGGTTTTCTTCCGCAACTTTCACAATCCGCCATGCCTTGCTGTACGCCATACCCATCTCCATCGTCGCCTTTCGCAGCGAGTGCAGCCGGTCGACGCGTTCGAGCAAGTCCGCAACGCCCGGCCCGAAGCATTTGTCTTCGCCGAAAATCCGAACCGTGACCAGACAGCGCAGTTGTTTGTTCGCCATTGCGTCCCCCTTTCCGGTGTGGTCGTTTCCCCTTTGGTCCCGCCCGGCGAAAACCCGTTTGTTCTTTGCAGTAAACAACACAAACCGCCTTTTGCCGCCGGACGCAGACATTATATCATAGGATACGCAAAATTTCGCCGCGGCACAGGAATTTTTCATTTCCGTCCGATCCGGGGCGTTGTGCGCCGCTCCTGCATACGCGGAATTGACACGGCCGCCTGCCGGAACTACACTTTCAATATGAGCCAGACGCTTGAAAACGAAATTCGCTCCGCACTCTCTGCATCCGTCGTCTTTTCGGACGGGACGCATCCGTCCGCCGCGTCGTTTTGCATCCCCGCCCGGCACGCGGCGGCTAGCCTGCGGCCGCCTTCGGGGACGGGCGCTTCCTGCGCGCACACCGCCGAATTCCACGGCGCGCCGCTGCTGCAGGACACGCGCATGGCCGGCGGCTGGATGCTGTTCGACTTTTCCGCCGCATTTTACGATGCGCTTGTGCTGCGTGCGCTCGAAACGCTGCCCGCGGCGGACTGCGCCGCGCAGGACCACGCCATAAACCGCATGCTCGTTTTGTCGCGGCACGGCGGCGGCGGGTGTCCGCGCGTTTCCGCGCCGCAGCGTGCGCTGCTTCTTTGCGTCCTTGCGCATCAGAGCGGCGCGGCTTATGCCCGTGCCGCGCGCGCAGCGGAAAACATGCTGCATTCCGTTCCGCCGCGCGAACGCCCCGCCCTGGCCGAAACATGCGGCGCGCTGGGCGGCGCCTGCGCACGCCTGCTTTCGGCGGCTGCGCACAGCCGTTTGTCCGGGCGCCCGGATACGCCGAAAGCCGCTTTTTGAACCGAACGCTTGCTTTTTGCGGACGTTGTAGTATAATTTGTGAAACCGTCAACGGCGCGGCGTACCGCTCCGCCGGTGCATCTCGGCTTCGCACGACAGTTTTTTTATTTCACTGCAGCATTCCGTTTAAACGCGACGCGGCGGCAGCCGCGCATTTATGTTATCCTGCGTCTGCAAAAGTTTGAAACTTTCCGGTAAAGGAGGAAACGTTATGCAAATCACCTGGTACGGACACTCCTGTTTTCTGCTGACCGCGGAAAACGGTTATTCGATTCTGACCGATCCCTGCGACAAGGAGACCGGATACGCGCTGCATGACATTCCCTGCGACGCGGTCACGGTCAGCCACGACCATTTTGACCACAACTGTCTTTCCAGCGTGGCCGGGTCTCCGCTTGTGATCCGCACGCCCGGCGAGCATATGGCAGGTGAAATTCCCGTTACGGGCTTCGCCACATTCCACGATAACCAGCAGGGCGCGCAGCGCGGGCCGAACATCGTCTTCCGCTATTGGATGGACGGGCTCGTTTTGCTGCACCTTGGCGACCTCGGGCACATGCTCGACGACAACATGGCGGTCGCCATCGGCCCGGTGGACATCCTCTTTGCGCCCATCGGCGGTAAATTTACGATCGATCACCGTCTTGCCAGCGCCATTGCGGAAAAACTCAATCCGCGTGTATTTATCCCCATGCACTACAAAACACCCGCGCTGCATTTCGATGTGGACGGGCTGGAGCCCCTGCTGCAGGCAAACGCCAAACGAAGCGTGCACCAGCTCAACGCCAACACCTGTTCGCTGACGAGGGAAAACCTCGGCAGCAGCAGGCTTTTAATCCTCGATTACAAGCGCTGAAACCATTTTTCCGTATGTTTGCCGGCCTTTTACAGGTCGGCTTTTTTTCTTTTTCGCAAAAGCACACAACATCGCGGGAAACGGCACATCTTGCAATAATCACATTTCCGTTTGCTCGCGCTTCCTCGTTTTTTCTCGCGGATTCGGCTGTGCTGCAACCGTAAACGATCTGTGAATTCGCAATATGTTGGTCGTTTTCGTCTTGTCGTATACCAGATATAGTGTTATGATGAGCTTGCGCCTGGAACGGGCGTCTTGCCTTCTTGGTGGGTAAAATAGATTAAAAAGCAACATACGGGGGGTGCCGTCATGGCCAGTGTTTCCGACAATGCAATGAAAGTTTTACAAAAGCGGTATCTTGGAAAGGACGAGCAGGGAAACGTTATCGAGGACGTGGAAGGAATGTTCCGGCGCGTCGCGCAGGCGGTCGCCGAAGCGGACCGGCTCTACGACGAAAAGGCGGACGTGAGCGCCACGGCGGAAACGTTTTTCGAGCTGATGACGAACCTGCGGTTCCTGCCGAACTCGCCGACGCTGATGAACGCCGGACGACCGCTCGGACAGCTTTCCGCCTGCTTTGTTCTGCCCGTCGAGGACAGCATGGAGGCAATTTTCGAGGCGGTAAAAAACGCCGCGCTCATCCATAAGTCCGGCGGCGGCACCGGGTTTTCGTTTTCGCGCCTGCGTCAAAAGGGCGCGACCGTCCGCTCGACCGGCGGCGTCGCCAGCGGCCCGGTGAGCTTTATGCGCGTGTTCAACGTTGCGACCGAAGCCGTCAAACAGGGCGGCACGCGCCGCGGCGCGAACATGGGTATCCTGCGCGTCGACCATCCGGACGTGCTCGAATTCATCCGCTGCAAAAGCGACACGAGCGACATCAATAACTTCAACATTTCCGTCGGTTTGACCGAAAAATTCATGCGCGCAGTGGAGGAAGACACGGAATACGACCTGATCGACCCCAAGAGCAAAAAAGCGGTCGGCCGCCTTTCTGCGCGCGCGGTGTTCGACGAGATCGTGGACGCGGCCTGGCAGACGGGCGAACCGGGCATCGTGTTCCTCGACCGGCTCAACCGGGACAACGTCGTCCCCACCGTCGGCGAAATCGAGAGCACGAACCCCTGCGGCGAACAGCCGCTGCTGCCGTACGAAAGCTGCAACCTTGGCTCGATCGATCTGGTTTCCATGCTGAAAAAAGAGGAAGACGGTTATGTATTCGATTTTGACCTGCTGGAAACGACCGTCGGACAGGCCGTGCATTTTCTCGACAACGTCATCGACGTAAACAACTATCCGCTTACACACATCGCGGAAATGACGCGTTCCACGCGCAAAATCGGCCTCGGCGTGATGGGCTTTGCGGACGCGCTGCTCGCGCTCGGCGTCCCGTATAACTCGCCGGAAGGAATTGCGTTTGCGGACCGGGTCATGTCGTTCATCGAGGAAACCGGCCGCGCGGCAAGCCGCGATCTGGCAAAAACGCGCGGCGCGTTCCCGCTTTTCCCCGAAAGCACGCTCAAAGACGAGGATCCCATCCGCAACGCGACGGTCACCACCATCGCGCCGACCGGCACGCTTTCGATCATCGCGAGCTGCTCTTCCGGCGTGGAGCCCGTGTTCGCCTTCGTTTACGTGCGCAACGTCATGGACGGCACGCAGATGGTCGAAGTCAACCCGCTGCTGATGGAAAAACTCCATGAACTCGGGCTGGACAGTGAAGAGATGCTCAAGCGCATTGCCGCCGAAGGCACCATACAGCACTTTGTGGAAATCCCGGAAGACGTGCGCCGCGTATTCGTCTGCGCGCACGATATCACGCCGGAGGACCACACCCGCATGCAGGCGGCGTTTCAGCATCACACGGACAACGCGGTCTCCAAGACCGTCAATTTCCCCGCATCCGCAACGCGCGAAGACGTCCGTTCGGTCTACTTGCTCGCCTATCAGGAAGGGCTCAAGGGCGTGACGATCTACCGCGACGGCAGCCGTACCGGACAGGTGCTCAACATCGGCAAGGTCAACGACGGCAAAGCCGCGCCGGCTGAACCGGCTGAACTCCCGGAAAACTATGGCAAAATCGAACCGCGCCCGCGCCCGCTCGTTACCCGCGGGTTCACCGAAAAGATGAGCATCGGCTGCGGCACGCTCTATGTCACCGTCAATTACGACGAAAACGGCATTTGCGAGGTCTTCACCAGCACCGGCAAGGCGGGCGGCTGCCCGAGCCAGAGCGAAGCGACCGCAAGGCTGACGTCTATCGCCCTGCGCAGCGGCATCTCGATCAACGAAGTATACGACCAGCTCAAAGGCATCCGCTGCCCTTCCACCATACGGCAGAAGAACATGAGCTGCACGTCCTGCCCGGACGGGATCGCGCGCGTGCTCATGAAAGTCAGCAAATATATCGACAACGGCGGCGAACAGGGCACGCCGGACGCGCAGGAAAAGACCAAAGCAGTCGCTTCCCGCGCGGACACCAGCAATACGGACGTGCCGTTCATCCCGAAGGAAAACGGGGACGAACCCGCGACCGCCGGCGAAGTCCATTTCTGCCCCGAGTGCGGCAGTCGGGTGGAACATGAAGGCGGCTGCGTAATCTGCCGCAGCTGCGGCTATAGTAAATGCGGCTGAAAACGGCGTTTGGGATGCGCCGTGCATCGGCATCATATTCATCTGGGAGGAAACCGGCATGAAGACGGTACTGCTGACCTGCCGGACCGGTCAGGGACACAATTCGGCTGCCCTTGCCGTCCGGCAGGCATTGGAGGCGCGCGACGCAGAATGCGAAATCAAGGATGCGCTCGCGTTTTTGGGGGACAACGTTTCGGAATCGATCACGAACGCGTTTGTCAACATCGCGGTGAAAACGCCGCGGGCGTTCGGGTTCATGTACGCCGCAGGCGAGTTTTTGAGTTCCGAGCGCCGCAAGTCGCCCGTGTATTTCGCCAACGCGCTGTACGCGGAAAACCTGCAGCGCTATCTTGTTGAAAACGACATCGACGCGGCGGTCTGCCCGCACCTGTTTCCGGCCGAAGCGCTCACCTACCTGCGCAAAAAGCACCATCTCTCCGCGCGGACATATTTTGTCTCCACGGACTATACCTGCATCCCGTTTCTGGAAGAAACCGAAACGGACGCGGTGTTCACGCCGCATGCAGACTTAAACCCGCTGTTTGTCCGGCGCGGGATTCCCGCCGGGCTGCTCGTTTCGAGCGGCATCCCCGTTCAGGCCGCATACGCCGCCCGGACCGAGCGGGACGATGCGCGCGTTGCGCTGGACCTGCCGCGCGCCACGCCGTGTTTTCTCGTTATGACCGGCGGCGAAGGCTGCGGCAACGCGCTTGAACTGACCAAAAAGCTCATCGAACGGCTAGGCGGCCGCGACGCGCGGATTGTCGTTATGTCTGGCCGGAACACACGGCTGCTTCAGTCCCTTGAGGGAAGTTTTGCCGGAGACGCGCGCGTGCTCGCCGTACCGTTTACGGATCAGGTGCCGCTGTATATGGACGCATGCGACGTACTGCTGACCAAGCCCGGCGGCATTTCCAGCACCGAGGCCGCCGTGAAGGGTATCCCGATGGTGCATACGCCGCCGATTCCCGGCGTGGAAGCGCTCAACGCACAGTTCTTCGCCGAGCGCGGCATGTCCGTTCTCGCGCCGGACGAAACCAGCGCCGCGGACAACGCCGTCCGCCTCAGCGGCGACGCGCCGCAGCGCGCGCGCATGCTCGACGCGCAGAAGCAGTATGTTTGCGCGGG
Organism: Eubacteriales bacterium; assembly: GCA_035446965.1. Lineage (GTDB taxonomy): Bacteria > Bacillota > Clostridia > Christensenellales > CAG-138 > UBA7703. The sequence continues at coordinate 29,330 of DAOTGE010000005.1, read as the reverse complement.
TGCGGCGGATGTAATCGCCGCGCGTATCCTCGGCGTCCGGGACGGCGCCGGAGAGGCGGCCCTTCCCGTCTGATCGATCTAATTTAAAACGGCCGTGTGCCCGGATGCAAAAGCGCACGGCTGTTTTTTTGTGTCGTGCGCCGCTGTTAACCTGTTATTGTTTGTTATAATCCTATTGAAATTTGTAACGCTTTTAACATTTCGTTTTAAAAGTAATTTCCCCCGCTTTTTTTAAGAATCGAAATTGAAAAAACGTTTTGTCACATTGTTTCACAGAGCTTTTCCTTTCGCAGTCTGTTCTTGCTTTTCAATATGTAACATGTTATATTAGCTGTACTGGCGTTTTCAGAATGCCGCGCGTATCATTCTTCACAAAATTTTATCATTTAGCTCGCCCGTCTGAGCAGAGGCGGCGCCGCTACTTGTTTTTGGACCGGAATCCACCCGCTTCCAAGTCGCGAGGCCACCCGGTTTTTGGTCGTTCTATATTCTTACGCACAGGCGTATCCTATCGGGGAGGACAGAATGCTCAAGCAGATTCTGATCGTAGACGACGCCGCCGACAGCCGCCAGCTCCTGCGTGAAGCGCTTTCTTCAATTTACGAATTAATCGAAGCCCAAAACGGCAGCGAAGCGCTCCTGGCTCTGTCCGGCAAAAACGCTTCGCATATCAGTGCGGCGTTGCTCAGCTTTTCGGGGTCAAGCCCCGACGGCTTCTCGTTTCTTGCTGCCCTGCGCGACGCCCCCGGCCTGAAGGACCTGCCGGTGCTTGTGCTCACCGACTCGCTGGACGGCGCGACGGAGCAGCGGAGCCTGGAACTCGGCGCATATGACTTCGTGCCAAAACCCATTAACCCTTCCATTCTCGTTTCCCGGCTGAAAAACGCAATCGAGCACAGTGAATATGCCGCATTCGCAAAATATCGCTATCTTGCGGAATACGACGCAATCTCCGGTATTTATAACCGGACGCGGTTTTATGCCGCAACGCACCGCATGCTGGAAACGCACCCCACGCAGGCGTATCTGCTTGGCCGCTTCGACCTGGACCGATTCAAAGCGTATAACGATCTGTTCGGAATGGAGGCGGGCGATCGTCTGTTGCTTGAAATCGGCGATTTTCTTCGGGAAACGTTCTCCCTGGACGCCGTTTTCGGGCATCTGGAAGCGGACCACTTCGCTTTTTGCGCCCCTTCCAAAGGCTTTAAACCAGGCCGTTTCCTCGTTGAATTTTCCAGCCGTTTCGGCGCGTTTCAGCCGAATTTCGTCCTTTCTCCGCGGCTCGGTATTTTTTATATCGAAGATATCACGCTGGATGTGAGCCTGATGTGCGACCGGGCGCTGATGGCGCTGCGCTCGATCAAAGGCGGGGCCGCGCGCCGCGTCGCATACTACAGCGAATACATGCGCAAGCACATTCTCGAGGAGCAGGCGCTGATCGGGGATGTTGAGACCGCGCTCAAACAACAGCAGTTTGAAGTGTATCTCCAGCCGCAGTATAACCACCGCACCCATCAGCTCGTCGGCGCCGAGGCGCTTGTGCGCTGGAACCACCCGGAAAAAGGTATGATATCGCCGGATTCGTTTATACCGATCCTCGAAAAAAACGGATTCATCAGCCGGCTTGACTACTTCGTTTGGGACAGTGTGTGCCGCCTTCTCGCCCGCTGGCGGGAGCAGGGCCTTCCGGACATATCTGTCTCTGTGAACATCTCGCGCGTGGATATCCAGGTGCCGAATTTCTGCCGCTCGTTAATCAATCTGGTGCAGCGCTACGGCGTCGAGCCGTGCAATCTCCGCCTTGAGATCACGGAGACCGCCTATATCGAAAGCGCCTCTCAGCTTCTCTCCGTCGTAAACAAACTGCGTGACGAGGGCTTTGTGGTGGAGATGGACGATTTCGGCAAGGGTTATTCTTCACTGAACACGCTTAAAAACGTACCCGTCGACATTCTCAAGTTGGATATGGGTTTCCTGCACGAGGACGAGGAGGGCGGCAGTCATGGCCGCGGCGGCGTAATCCTGAATTCCGTGATGCATATGGCGCACTGGCTGAATATCTCCGTCATCGCGGAGGGCGTGGAAACGCTCCGGCAGGCGGATTATCTGATGTCGATCGGCTGTGACGTCGTGCAGGGGTATTTATATTCCCGCCCGCTTCCGGTCACGGCTTTTGAAAAACTGCTTTTCCAGCGGGACGTCGGTGATTTTGTCCACGACTACACACTGCTCAGCCAGATCGACGTAAAGGAACTCTGGGACCCCGTCTCGGACGCAACGTCTGTTTTTAAAAACTTCGTCGGCCCGGCCGGCCTGTTTGAACTGCACGACGAAGTTCTGGAGTTGTTGCGCGTCAATCAGAAACTCTGCGCCATTCTCGAAATCGATTATTCTGCTTTCCGCACGCACAGCTCGGACGTTCTTCTTTTCTGCAGCGACCTGCAGCGTCTGGCCGTTCTCGAAATGCTGCATCGGGTCATGCGCGACGGCGCTGAGTCGACCTGTCAGTTCCCGTTTGAAAGCTTTAAAACGCACACACCGATGCTGTTGCTCCTTCGTGCACACGTCATCGCCGCGAGCACCAACCGCAAAGTTTTTTTCATTGGTTTTGAAAGCGTTTCCTTCCCGATCGACGCCGGTCGGTGAGCGCTTTTTCTCGCGCCTGCATATTCTTTTGTGTGCGGCACGTGTAAATCGCGTTGCACGTCGGTCTCCTTAATGTTACACTGACTGCAAGCGCCGGTGCGCAGGCGTCTCAACGCCCGCACTTTTCTCATCGGCTCATATGTTTTTTCCGTATGCAACGCCTGTTTTCCAAACAGTTTGTCAATATCGTATTCCTGATCCTCGTCGTGGCGGCCGCCCTGACGATCTATTTGCTTTCCCGTGCGCAGGACACGGCGGCCGCTTCGCAAAGCGCTTCGCCCGCCGCCGCAGCGCCGTCGCCCGCCGCCGCGTCTGCCGAGCCGGTCTTTTCCGGCGTGCCGGAATCCGTATTCGTTGCACATCTGGAAACCAGCGATCTCTATTCGGCGGAGCAGTCCGCATCCGAGGCACGGGTTTGGACGCTGACCGTCGACGGCGCGCCGCCCACCGAAGCCGGCCTGGCGTACACCGTCGAACGAGGCGCGGTTTCGTCCTTTGTGCTCAATGTTCCGTTTCCCGCTGAGGGCAGCAAAAAGAGCGGATCTGCCATCGAACGGTATCTTGCCGCCAACGCCGAGGAAGCGGCCGCCGCCTTCCGCGAAGCGGTCCGCACGCTGCTGACGGACCTGATGCCGGCCTGCGACGCGGACGACAACCTTTCCATAGCAGGCATGCGTATCTGGGCCGAAGAAGCAACGCAAATTGAAAAGGACGACGACAGCTTTGACGACCGCGAAAACGCCTTTTCGTTTCTTGCCTACAAAACGCAGCGCACCGACGGCGATTACCTGATCTGTGAATTCTATATTGAGCCCTGAACGCATTGACGGCGGCTCTGCGCCCGGTTCGGGCGTTTTATTATATCCGCATAGCCTTGTCTTCCCCTGTTTCATTTTTGACACGATTTTGATACGTATCCTTAATAATTCTTTTTCCTATGATTACCGTGCGATATGGTATAATAATAAAAATGGAACCGATCGGAGGCAACTTTGATGAGTTTATTGGAATTGCTCGGCCCAACCGCCATCCCCAGCATTATCTGTCTGATTTTCGGGCTGCTCATGCTAGCTGTGGAAATGTTCACACCCGGCGTGGGGTTCGCCGGCGTGTCCGGCCTGCTTTCGCTGATTGCGGTCGTCGTCATGCAGGTCGGGTGGGGTAACCCGCGCGTTGCGCTGTATATCATCGCCATCACGCTGCTGATTATCATTCTCGCAATCATCTGGATCATCCGCTCGCTCCAGCGCGGCAGGCTTTCGCGTTCCTTCCTCGTTCTGAACGATCAGGTCGACTCGACCTCCGTTCCGGAAGTTGTCAGCGCCAAAGCGGAACTCGTGGGCAAAACCGGCGTCTCCATCACGCCGCTTCGTCCTTCCGGCATCGCGGAGATCGAAGGGAAGCGCGTGGACGTAATGACGGCCGGCGCCTTCATCGAAAAGAACAAAACCGTCGTCGTCGTGCGCGCAGAGGGGCTGCATATCCTCGTGCGCGAACACACGCCGGAGGAAACTCCCGCCGCAGACGGCGCGGATCAGTGACCCCGGCGGCTCCTTTCGTATGAAATACTGTAAAAAATGCGGCGTTCTCTATTCCGATCTTCTGAGCGCCTGTCCCAAATGCGGCGGTTCGGAGGCGCCCGAACCCGAACCCGCAAAGGAAGCGCCAAAGCGAGTGAAAGTTCGCCAGTGGATTGCGCTCTGCGTCGGCATCCCTGCCTTCGTCGGCGTTATGTATCTCGTTATCTGGTGCCTGAAAACGCTTTCCGGGCGGTAGTCCCGAACCGGTTTCGATCGCCTGTTTCGGCGTGATAGTACCTTTCTTTAAACAATCAATCAGGAGGTAATTATGTTCGGACCCATTCTCATTGTCATTCTCGCAATCATCTTCCTTGTGCTGTTTTTCAGCTTCGTACCGCTTGGGCTCTGGATTTCCGCCCGTGCGTCCGGCGTTAAAATCGGCATTTTCCAACTCGTCGGTATGCGCGTGCGCAAAGTTGTCCCGAGCCGCATCGTCAACCCGCTGATCAAAGCGACCAAAGCAGGTTTGGACGTTTCCATCAACAAGCTGGAAGCGCACTATCTCGCCGGCGGCAACGTGGACCGCGTCATCAACGCACTCATCGCGGCGCAGCGCGCCGGCATCCCGCTGGGATTTGAACAGAGCTGTGCAATCGACCTCGCCGGCCGCGACGTACTCAACGCCGTGCAGATGAGCGTCAACCCCAAAGTCATTGAGACGCCGATCATTGCGGCGGTCGCCATGAACGGCATCGAGCTTCGTGCCAAAGCGCGCGTGACCGTGCGCGCCAACATCGACCGGCTGGTCGGCGGCGCGGGCGAGGAAACCATCATCGCCCGTATCGGCGAGGGCATCGTTACGACCGTCGGTTCCAGCCAGACCCATAAGGACGTTCTGGAAAACCCCGACCGTATTTCCCGCACCGTTCTGGACAAAGGCCTCGACGCGGGCACCGCGTTTGAAATTCTCTCCATCGACATTGCGGACGTGGACGTCGGCCGCAACGTCGGCGCACAGCTGCAGATCGACCAGGCCGAAGCCGATAAGCGCATCGCACAGGCGAAAGCCGAAGAGCGCAGGGCTATGGCCGTCGCGCAGGAACAGGAAAACAAAGCGGCAATGGCCGGCATGCGCGCGCGCGTCATCGAAGCCGAAGCCGAAGTGCCGAAAGCCATCGCACAGGCGTTCCGCGATGGGAAACTCGGCGTTATGGACTACTACCGCATGAAGAACATCATGTCGGACACCGAGATGCGTTCTGCAATCGGTAAGGGCACGAATCCCACGCCCACCGAAAATAAGTAACCATGCAAACGTTTTGGATTATACTGGTGCTCGCGTGGGTCATTATCCCGCTCATCGCCAGAAAAAAACAGCGTGAAGCAAAGGAAAAGGCTGCTCGCGAGCGCGCTGCAAGACAGCGCGCCGCGGCAATGGCCGCCGAGCAGCAAGCTGCGCAGGCGCCGGTCCGCACCGCGCCGATCGCTCCGCGCGTATCGGCCAGCGTAAAGCCTTCCTTTGCTCCGGAGGGAAGCGTTTCCTCCGAAGGCATGGCCTCGCGCGACGAAGGAACGCCAAAACATGAACTTAACTCCACGCTGAGCGAAAAAACGTCCTCGCTCAAGCAGATTCGTGTCGACCCCGAGCACGTCGTCACTTTCTCAGGCAAGTCCGGACACCGGCATGAAGAAACGAGCATGACAGGCATTCGCCCGAACTGCCCGCCGGACGCCGTAACCGCCGCACATGACGCCGCATACGCACTGGGTACCTCCATGGAGCAGGCTGCGTTCGTCTGGGACGTCTCGCAGGTGCGCAACGGAATCGTGATGGCGGAAATTCTCGGACCCTGCGTGGCGCTTCGGGAGTAAGCATGCATAAAGACAGACTTCGGCAGGAAAATTTATTCTGGAAAAGGGTACTGTTTACATCGGTACCCTTGATCATATTATTTACGGTGTTTGCGCGCTGGGTACTCACCAGCGCGCCGGACGACCCGGTCGCAATCCTCGCGGCGACGGCCACCGCCTTTTTATTTGCGCTGATCGGCATCCGGTTCATCCCGCAGTGGATGAGCGCATGGAGCCGTTCCGCATGGCTGCCCGTCCGCCCGCCGGAAGGCAGGCGCAGCGGCCGCCGAAGCCGCCTGCACCCGTTTTTGCAGCTGACGCTTTCACTCGTGCTCTTCCGCGTGCTTCTGTTCGTGCTGGCGTATATCATCCAGCTCAGACAGGCCGGGTACACGGGCGGCCTGCTGGAAAATCTTGGTGTTTGGAACCAGCTCGGGACGGACAGCCGGCATTACCTCAACATCGCGGAAAACGGCTATGTTGCAACCGGCGACGATCGCCTGCTGATTGTTTTCCTGCCGTTTTATCCCATTCTGGTACGGGTTTTCAACTTTATTTTTCAGAATTATCTCGTCAGCGGTCTGTTCGTTTCCAACCTCTGCTGGGTGATTGCGGCGTATCTCTTTTATGAACTCGCCCTGCTGGACACCGACCGGCGGGGTGCGCTCCGCGCGCTGAAATATCTTTGCATTTTACCCGCGTCCTTCCTCTTTTCCGCGCCGCTTTCGGACAGTTTGTTCCTGCTGCTTTCGGTGCTTTGCGTTTACAGCGTCCGAAAAAATCTTTACCCGCTTGCGGGCGTCGCCGGGTTCTTTGCGGCGTTTACGCGCATGCCCGGCATTCTTGTGTTTGCGCCCGCCTGCTTTGAGCTGGTCGGCACGATTGTCCGCGAACGGCCGGAGCACAGGCGCGACAACAAGTGGAAATGGAAAATGACGGGCAACGCACTTTCGCTTTTGCTGATCCCCTGCGGGCTGCTGTTATATCTTTATATCAACTACTGCGTAACGGGCAGTGCGCTGACGTTTTTGACCTATCAAAGCGAACAGTGGCATCAGGAGTTGGGCTGGTTCTTTGCGTCCGCCTCGACCATCACGCACAGCGCAACGACCACGTTTGCGGACAACACCCGCATGATTCTGGGGCTTTGGGTCCCCAGCATCGTGTATATGCTCGCCTCGCTCGGTATCGTCGCAGGCGCGCAGAATAAGCTTCGCGCTTCGAACGTTGCGTACTTCATCGCATACTACGCAGTCTGCATGGGCGCGACATGGCTGCTCTCTGCGCCGCGTTACCTGACGGCGGCGTTCCCGCTTGCGCTCGCGCTCGGCGCCATCACCGAAAAGAAATGGGCGGACCGGCTCGCAACCGTCGTTTGTGCGGTTCTGTTTGTGTTTTACCTTGCCGCGTTTGTCAATCAGTGGTATGTTTATTAAACTATGAAAAACCTGCTTAAGCTTTACCTTACGTTTGTAAAAATCGGCGCGTTCATGTTTGGCGGCGGGTATTCCATGCTGCCGCTTTTGGAGCGGGAACTGGTCGAACGCCTCGGCTGGACCAGCGAAGAAGAACTGCTGGATTACTTCGCCATTGCGCAGTGTACGCCGGGCGTGATCGCCGTCAACACGGCGACGTTTATCGGCCAGAAGCGCGGCGGCTTCTGGGGCGGCGCAATGGCGACGCTCGGCGTTATTACCGTGCCGCTGCTGCTCGTGATCGTGATCGTGTCCGCGCTCATGCGCTTTTGGCACCTGCCGGCGGTCACCAACGCGTTTGACGGCATCCGCGTCGCTGTCGCCGCGCTGATCGCGGCGGCGGTCGTCCGCCTCGCACGCTCGAACGTGAAAAACCTGTTTGGAATCGTCCTTTGCGTGCTTGGCTTCGTCGCAGTCGCCGTGCTTGGCCAGTCCCCCATCGTTGTTGTTGCCGGCGCGGCGCTCGCCGGTCTGGTTGCGGGGAGGATACGGCGATGACGACGATTCTTTTGCTGTTTTTCGAATTTTTCCAAGCCGGGCTGTTCGCCGTCGGCGGCGGACTCGCCACACTGCCGTTCATTCTGAAAATGATGGAAAAATACCCCGTTTGGTTCGGCACGTTGCAGCTGGCCGACATCACCGCCATCGCCGAATCCACACCCGGGCCGATCGGCGTCAACGCCGCCACGTTCGCGGGCTACAGCGCGGCGGGCGTTGCAGGCGCGTTCACGGCCACGCTTGCGGTGATCCTGCCGTCTTTCATTATCATCTCCCTGATTGCGCGCGCGCTGCAAAAATATCGCGACAGTCAGCTCGTCTGCAACGTCTTTGCGGGGCTCCGACCCGCCGTAACGGGACTGATCGCCGCCGCCTGCTGGGCGGTCATGCGCTCCGCGCTCATCACCGGCGCGTTCTCGGACGGATTCCTTCAGCTGTTCAACTGGAAAAATGTCATGTTGTTCGCGGTGCTCTTTACGCTGCTGCAGCTGCCGAAGACAAAGGATATCCACCCAATCTTTTATATTCTAACAGGTGCGGCGGTCGGCATCGTCTTCGGGCTTTAGCAGGCCGGCTTAGTATTCCGGCACAGAAAAAGCGAATTGACATTCCATTCCAGCATGGTAAAATGATTTCGTTGCGGCCGTGGTGGAACGGCATACACAACGGACTTAAAATCCGTCGGCGAAAGCTTGAGGGTTCAAATCCCTCCGGCCGCACCATTAAAAAGAGCCGATAAACTCGGGCGTTATCGGCTCTTTCCTTTTGCCCCAAAACCCACTTCTAAACACACTTTTATGCAGATAGGACACCTCTAAACAGAAACATTGGTAATGTGACGCACGATTGGCAGGCACGTAAGCTGCCAGCAGCCTAAGCGGAAAATCCCTCCGGCCGCACCATTAAAAAAAGGCGTATGCGCCTTTTTAATGTCTGTTATTCAAGGGAATCTGAATCCGCGCGAAAAAAACGGCTCTGCGAGCCGTTCGGGGCGGCCGGCAGCGACGCCCCGCCGGCAGGGCAGCCGTACGAAATGGCCGTACTATGGGGCTTTCAGTACATGACCGCCCTATTCATAAGCACGCACCAATTCGTCGATATAGTCCGCTTCGTCCGGGAAATTTTCTTTTAAATACTCGAGCGCATAGGCGGGCCGCTGTTGGATTGCGTCGCGAAGCTGCTCCAATCCCTGCTGTGTGCTCTCGATGGACGAAGGGAACCCAATCGCCTCGACCTGCCGCGGCATCTCCGTAAGATAATCCCCTTCCATCTCGTCGAGCAGCGCAAGCATGTTCTCCGGCGAAAGCGTCGTGTGCATCAATTCGACATACCGCTCCACGAACTGTTTACGCCAACCGGCGTTCTTTTTGAGCCCGATGTAAATTTCGAAATACGTTTTGGATTTGTCCGCGCTTGGGACGCCATCCTCGGAAAAATACTGGCTCAATACATCCTTTTTATAGGACTGTGCGTATTCGTTGCCATACAGCCCGTAATCGAGATCGAAAAGGATCGGCTGCCACTTCACGGAATAATCCTGCGAGCGCCAGTACGCCTGATTGATCAGGTCCGTGTCGGCAATATAACTGCGGAACACCAGATAATCGGTGAAATAGTCGACGTCCACCCACTCGCAGAACTGCGTATACACTGCGTCGTCGGATAAATCTTCCTCGGCGGCAAATTCGCGGACGCGCAGAAACTCGTCCGCCGAGCCTTCCTTTACTTCATCGTTTCGGTTGATGACGTCGACCGCGTCCTCGTCCACCCCGTAGTGCGACGCAAGGTAGCTTTCGTCCTGTTCTTCGTTGAGGTCGAATATGCCGTAAAACGATCCGTTCAGGTAAAGCGCGACAATCTGCGTTTGAATGTTGTTGATAAAAAGTCCCTCGGCCAGCCGCGAAAAATACGAATCCCGGAGCCGTGCGCGTCCGCGGTCCTGCCCGCCGCTGCGCAGTGAAAAGGCCGAATACGTTATGATGTCGCTTTCACCGAAAAACGGATACGTCACGCTGGTCTGGCCGTACCGGCCGCGAAGCTTGACGGAAAACGATTTTTGGGAATACCGGAGCATCGAGCGTCCCTTCGCGCGAAGCCCTGCGCGGAAACTGACGCAGAACGCGCCGGATTCGTCGTAATACGACAGCTCGCTTGCGCATTCCGGTTTGTTTTCGCGCTGTGTCGTTTTTAAAACAGGTTTCAGTTCGTCCGGTTCCGCGGCGACGCAAACGACCGGGATCGTATGCGGCTCGGAAAAAAGATAGGTCATCGAAATACACGCGGAAGGCAGCAGCCCGGACTGAAAGCTGACGGCGCGCACCACACAGCTTTCGTCAATATCGATCGCGCCGGAAAAAACGTCCGATTCTTCGGTTGGATAGCTGCCGTCCGTCGTGTACCGCACCACGGCGTTATCCGACGCAGCGTCGATCACAAGCGAAAAAGCGTCCTGCCAATATAATTCTGTCTCCGAAAATGCCGGCAAGCAGGCATATCCGGAAAACGAAACGGACGAGTTAGCTTCTCCGCGCGTAGGCTCGGAAAAAAAAACGCGCTCGGTCGTTTCGTCCGAAACGATCCGTCCGCTCGTAACGCCCGCCGACAGCACGCCCGTCCGGAAAATATTATGCGGGCGGCCGTCCGGCTCAAGCAAAAAAAGGGACTCGCCCTCAAACGAAATCCCAAATGCGGCGCTTTCGCCGGCTGACGCAAGGTCGATTACGTAATAACTCCCGGCGGAAACCGTCACGCCGGACAGCTGCAGTTTGTCCGGCTCTGCAAAATCGTCGGTCAGGGACCATCCGTCAAGGCTGACGTCGCCTGCCGAGCCGTTATACAGCTCGATCCAGTCGTCGTCGCCCGTGTCGCCGGACGCCGAAACTTCGCTGATAAAGACGCCGCCGGAGTCGAACCAGCCCGTTTGCTCAGCCAGGGAATACGGCTTTGCGTTTTCATAGCCGGGCGTAGGCGTTCCATAGTAAAGCACGCCGCCGTCCGCGGACGCTGAAAAACTTGCGTCCTGCGGGCAGTCTCCGTCGATCGTGCAAGTATCCTGCCGCATGGTTGAAAGATCGGTCAGCGTCAGCGTTTCCCCGACAGACAAGCCGAAATTCGCGTGCAGTTCCCCACCCGACGTATCCTTGCCCGAAAGCCAGACGACCAGGTATTCCCCGGTGCCGAGCGTCTGCTCCGGCAGCGCATACTGCGCGGGGTTCTCAGGATCGTCGCTCAGGTAATATCCCGAAAGTGAAACCGGCGCGGAAGAACGGTTGTATATTTCGACCCATTCGCTCGTGTCCCCGTCCTGATCGGGAAACAGCCCTTTGTTGACCGGCATAACTTCGCTGATTACGACGGGGTCGCTTTCCGTCATCGCCGCGGGTTCCTGAAACGTCCACGTTTCGTCCGGATTTTCTTCCAGGGGCGTCGGGACCGCAATGCGGTATTCGTCGCCCTGCACGACCGCAACCCCGGCAGGCTGATCGGCGCTCCATGTCAGGATGCTCTCCAGCGTCCCGTCCGCGTTGGTCAGCTGCAGCGTAACGTCGTCTTTTCCAATCCAGAAATCGGCCGTCAGCCAGCCGTCAACGGTCTGCGTATCCCCGGACGAAAAACAGACGACCGCAAAGCCATGCGGTTTTAAAACATATTCCGGCAGCCGGAAGCGCAGCGGATCGTCGGAATGGTCGCTGATAAAATAGTTGCTCAGCTGCACCGCTTCGTCGGAATCGTTGTAAAGTTCCGCCCACGCGGAGCCTTCGGCCGGATAGGGAACGACTTCATTGAGCACCAGGCTTCCGGACGCCGCGTCCAGCAGCTGCGCAAGCGTGGCGCTGATCGAAGCGTCGTCGTTCGCCGTGCCCGGCGTGGCGTCATACGTAAACCCGTACTCGCCCGAAGTGCTGCGCACATAGGATATGTCCGTGGAAAGTTCCGGCACCTCGAGCTGCTGAATCAGCCCGGCATATTCGTCCGAAAGAAAAAGATTTTCGCCCGATTTCGATATGTTGAAACCAGTTGCCAGCAGGTCGCCGCCGCCATCCTCCGGTATGTCGCAGGCATAGACGATCAGGTATTCTCCCGCGCCGATCACAACGTCCGGAAACGTGAATTTCCGCAGGTTTTTAACGTTGTTTGTCAGGCTGTATCCCGAAAGGTCGATGTCCTCGTCGGACTCGTTGTGGAGCTCGATCCAGTCCGGCGTCCCAAGGCTTTCGCTGACGAGGGAATACCGGTTGGACGCCATCACCTCGCTGATGACAAGCTGCCCCGACGCGGATTCGGACGACCGGCCAAAAAACTTAAAACAAAGAACCAATGCCAGCCCAAGCAGGCAGGCAATGGTTATTGCAATCGAAGCAAATTTTTTTCGAGTGATCCCGCGCTTTCCCTTCGGGAGCTGCAGTCCAGACAAAATCGCCATCGGCCAATCAGCTTTCCAACTTCTATATCAAATGCAAATCTGGAATATTCAATGCTTTTTTAATTGTTGCATTTTTATTCTGAATTGTCAAAGCCATATTAAATTATCGGCACGCGCATTGAAAGCCCTCCGCTGAAAAATCACAAGCGAACGGCCGGCCGGACCGCGTCCCTGCATCAGGCAGGTACCGACCTCTTTTCCTGCCCGCAAACACCCGCCGCCGCATTCACTTTTCAATGCTGAATTTCAGGCGCAGCCGCCTGCACGGCGGGTCTGCATACAGCGCGTCCGTCCGAAACAGGGAAAAGAGAAGCCCGGCGAGCAGGAAATCCACAATCAGCAGCAGATTCCCATCCGTAACAAACGGGAAAAACGCAGAAGATAAAAACGGATACCCAAAGCAAGGTAAAACATACAGCGCGGTCTGCATTGTAAAAATCGTCAGTACGGCGGTGGCAAGCAGTTTCCCCAGCCGGCTGCCGATGCGTTTTGCACGCCGGAAACCAAACCCAAGAAACGCTGCGACCGGTATAAGCAGCGCCACCGCTATGATGTACCCTTTTTCATACATGAGATAGCTCAGAACATAGTCGCTTGCAAACGATTTGTTGCGCGCGGCGAACGCCTGTGTGTCGGATGAAAGCGCGCTGCCTTTGCCAAACCAGACCGCCTTTTCAATCATTTCGCGGATCCGCAGCGTCAGCCATCCGTCACCAAGCGGATCGTCCTGCGGACGAAACATCCCGCAAAGGCGCGCAAAGCGGTGCGGTTCGGAAACCAAAACCCAAAATGCGCCGCAGGCTGAGGCAACCAGCGTAAGAATCGTTTCTGCGACGCGGCTGCCTTGGAAAACGTTCGTAAAAATTGCCACCAGCGTGACAGCAAGGCAGGCCACAGCCGCGGTTGCTTCGTATAACCCGATCGTGTCGAACCCAATCGTGCATAAAACCAGGGGCACGCAAAACAGCAGTCCGCACGCCAAAAGCCCGGCAACGCCAGTGCCGCGCATGCGGCAGACGACCAGCGCATAGATAACCGGAAACAACAGCCACAGCATCTGTGCATAGTTAATGTTAAAACGATCGCCGGAAAGCCTGTACCAGACAATCGGTATGATGCAGGCGATCAGAATAAACCCGATCTCCATGTGCCATGCGTATTGCAGCATTCGGTAAAAATTCACGTGCAGCATAAAAAGGAAACATCCTGCGCCAAGCAGCAGCGCCGCGCCGTACGTCAGCCATTCGGCCGCCGACAGGCGATAAAACGCCGCGCGGACCAAAACGCCCGCCAGAACAAGCAGCCCGAGCAAAATCAGCAGACGCTTCTCCAGCTTTGGCCGGTAACTCGCGTCCAAAAGCAGCCCCACGTCCACGGGATCCCCCATTTCGCGCACCGCGCGCCCGGCCGCCTCGTCCTCGCCGTAACCGGCCTTTTCAAACGCCTCCGCCTGATCCTCGATATGCGCGGACAGGTCGCGGGCGATCGTCTCGTGCGCCTGCTTCCAGCGCACCTGTTCGCAGACCTTGCTTAAAAAGCGCTTTTCTTCTTCAGACCGACGCAAGGCTGCATCCTCCCGTCAGCACTTTGTCCACGGCGGACGAAAACGTCTCCCACTCCGCTTGTTTTTCAGCAAGCGCACGGCGGCCACGCTTGGTCAGCGTGTAGTATTTGCGCACACGCCCGCTCTCCGCCGTTTTTTCGTAGCATTCAACGCACCCCTGCTCCAGCAGCGTGTGCAGCAGCGGATAGAGCGTCCCCGCCTTGAGCGAAAACGTTTGGTCGGACCGGCGGGCAAGCTCCTCGATCATTCGGTAGCCGTACATATCCTCCTGTTCGAGCAGTTTCAGCAGCATCAGCGACGTGCTTCGCGTCACCAGCGTTTTGTCGATTCCCAAATCGCCCGCCTCCTATATGTAGATTTTCTATATATGAGTATAGATCGACATTCTATATATGTCAATCAGAAAAAGAACGCCCGATAAGGCGTTCCTTGTGTTCTTTCGAAATGTTCCGCTTTACAGCAGAAGCGTTTTGTCTTCGCCGATGCCCGGCATGCCGTCGAGCACGAATTTTTTGCCGTCCTCGCCGCGCACGAACCCTTCCAGACTGCCAAACGAAATAAAGTAGTCTATGTTGACGATCCCCGTGTGCAATACCATCGCAAACTGCGCGTCCACCAGGAAGCGCACACCGACCATGTCGTGCTCGTCCCGAACCGTCCATACGGCGTGCCCGTCGAACGCGCCGCTCGGCTTCTCCCGCGAAAACGTGACCGGCGGCAGCAGGCTGGTCTCGTTTTGCAGCCAGATGAGGTTCTCGTTGAAATCGGCCTGGTTCACGCTTTGGTTGCGCGTGAGGTTAAAAGCAAACAGCCGCGCTTCCCCGTCCGTTTCGTTAATCCCCATGGTCGTTACCCAGTCGTAGTGCGCGTGCCGCGGATAATAGCCGCGATGGTCGTCCACAACCGCGGTGGAACGCTCGTTGCTTTGGAACGTATTTCCGTTTACGGTGATCGTCCCTTGTGCACGGAAAAAATCCTTCTGGCTGTAGAGCGGGCGGTTCGGGCCGAACGGAATGCTCACAATGCTGGGTTTGCTGATACGCGTGAGCGTGAGCTCGTATGCAATCGTGTCGCCGCCGGACACATGCCTCCCGGAAACCTCGCAGCGTCCTTCGTCAAAACGGTTTACATAGTGCACCGCGCATTTCCCGTTTTCCGCCGACGTGACGCTGCCGCCGACGAGGTTCGGCGCGATCTTCGCCTTTCCGGCGGGCAGGTTCGCTTCCCAGGATGTCAGCTTCTTCGTCCGGCGGTCGTAAAACACGTGCACCGCCTTGCAAAACAGACCCATATCGCAGACCGCCAGCAGCAATACCCCTTCGTCGAAGCAGACTTCCGTCGCCTGCCAGAGAGTCAGTTTGAGCCGGTTGAGCAGCTGCGGCGCCTGGGTCGGCCGCCTCGCACGCACAAAGTCCATCCGCTGAAACTCCCGTTCAAACGTTCCGAAGGCACATTTGCCGTCCGCGTCGACCAGATTTCCCGGCGTGCGCACTGCGCGCCGTTTTTCCGAAATATAAGCGCTGTAACGTTCCATATCGAACCTCGCAATCCTGTTTTTTATATGCCTTTGTCGTTTTTTGTCTTTGCTTTGATGAGAGAAATGATCGGTGCACCTATTTGGGAATGAAACGGTTTCCGCGTGTCGGTTTTCCGACCGACATTCTAAGAATTATCGTACCGCGTTTCGCCGCAACCGTCAAGACCGCACGCATAAAAACGGGCTTCGCGCGTTTCTTTCTGCGCGCGAAGCCCGTTTTTGCTGTATCCGGCCGGATTGCTACCACTGCATGTGGATTTCCTCGCCTGTTTCGGTGTTGACGTAAATCCAGTCCGCCGCCCAGTTCGGGTCGGCTCCGAATCCCGTCTCGTCCAGCGCGGCAAACGCCGTGACGCCAATAATCAGTCCGTCGCCGAATTGAATCTCATAGGACGTGCCGTCCGCCATGATCGGATCGGTCGTGCAATAATGATCATCGTAAACGGCGTTGAGTTCCACCTTCACCACACTGCCTTCTCCAAACAGCGCGTTAAAGAGCGCCTCCGTCGCATCCAGATACGTCTGATTGCCCATGTCCTCATATGCAATCCCCGTCAAACCGAGTGCGGAGCCGAGTTTTCCGTCCGACGTCATGTTCAGCATGCGCCCGGTTTGGCTCGTCAAATCGAAGCTTGCGTACGCGCCCTCGACATGCCAGTAGTTTTCCCGCGCGCCGGAGTAGTCGATATAAAACTGCGTTTCCGGCTCGCCCGCCACCGCCGCGTCCGTTCCCGGAACGATGCCCGCCGTATCGACGAGCGTCCGGTAAAACGCAAGCGCTTCTTCCTTGGTCATGTCGTCCGCGCCCGGTTCGCCCGGCCGGAAATCCTGCGGGTCTTTCATGACGGTAATCTCGTCTTCCCAGAGCAGGTCGGCACGCCAGAACACGCTCTCGATGGCGCAGGCTTCGTCTTCACAAATCCCAACGGCGGTAAGCGTCAGGTTTTCGTCCCCGAACACGCTCGCCAGACAATAGGTCCCGTCGCCGAGCGGGAAATAAAACTCTGGCCGCACGTCCCAGCCATTGGTCAGTACTCTTCTGCTGACGCCGGAATGAACCACGGCCGTGCCCGCCTCGTCACCCAGTATCCCCGCAATCCTGCCGACTGCATCGCTCAAATCAAGATCTTCCCCCCATGCATACCACTCAGACGACGTATCGCGGTCCTGCAGGCTTTCGTGCAGCGTATCGGAAGGTTCGGTGGCGCAATCCGCGCTGATCAGCTTCAGCGTTCCCGCCTCCAGCGCGCCGCAGAGCACGCCGTCGCTTGAATCGATACGCCAGAGATCGCTGCGGTTGCCGGTTTCGTCAAGATAGAGCGTCGCAATCATGTCGTCTTCTGCATACTGCGTATTGAAGAGCCGGTTAGCCAGCGTAAGAAACGCCGCCGTCGCAGCGGAAGTGTCCGCCGCACTCACGTTCTCGCCGACGATCCAGCTTCCCAGTTCGTCTTTGACGGCGTTGCCGACGCGCGGGGCCATATACTGCCGCTGCAGCGTCAGTTCACTTGCAAGGCTCCTCAGCGCCATTTCCTTCGTGTACCCAGAGTCTTCCGCCGCGTCTCCGTTCGAAGCCAGCGCATCCCCGCCGGAAACCAGCGCGTCCCCGCCGGAAACCGCCGCGTCGCCCGCGCTCGCCGTGGGCGCGCTGCCCGCGCTGCACGCGGTCGTAAAACAGCCGACGCCCAGCATTAAGCAGAGTATGAGCGCAAGCGCGCGGACGCCGTTCGGGCTTTTGCGCCGCGCGAAAACGCCGCGCACGCGCCGCTCCATCGCGCTTTTGTCTCCATAAAGCGCCATGCCCAGCGTCAGAAGATGGTCGGTGGAAAGTCTTTTCATCGGTTCATTCTCCTTCCGTAACGTAAGATTCTTCCGGTTCCTCCCGCCCGAGTGTAAGCAGGAGGCCGACATATTTGAGTTTCTGCCGTTTGTCCATACTGCGCACGACCTGCGCATCGCAGGCGGACTCCATGTCCAGCCGCATCAGCCGCGGCATAATCCAAAGCACAGGATTGAACCAGTAGACGGCGCGCAGCAGCGCGACGAGCAGGCAAATAAGATAGTCCCTGCGCTTGTAGTGCATCAATTCGTGCGCCATTGCAAACGCCATGTCCTCCCTGTCCGCGCTGTAAAGCAGACGGTCCGGCAACAGCAGTTTGGGACACAGCTGCGTTGTCAGCGCCGGGCTTTTGATGTCCGGCATCAGAAAAATCGGCACCGCCGCGCGGATATGCAGTCCATCTTTGACCTGCCGGTACTGTTCCTGCGTCTTCTCGCCCGGCTCGCATCCAACGCGGCGGACGCGCCGCGTAAGCTGAATGGAGAGCACCGCGTAGCCGATCAGCACCGTCCCGGCCCCGACCGCCCAGCCCAGCACGACCCACTGCCGCCAGTTCAAACGGCGCGCCGTTTGAACTGGTTCCGCTTTTTGCGTCGGGACAATCGTCTGCTCGTCCGCCGTATCGTTGTCCTCCGCCTGCGGCGCCGCCTCCGGCACGGGCGTTGATACGACAGTCGGCTCGATCATACCGCTCTGCGCCGCCGCGGCGGGTTCTTCGCCCGCCGGTATCGTAATAAAATGAAATCCGCTTTCCAGTGTGATCGGGGCGAGCAGCCGCAGCACCACGAGGAACCAAAGCGCATATTTCAGCGCGGGCGACAGCCACTTTTTCAGCAGCAGCCGAAACAGCAGCACCGCAGCAAAGATAATCGCGCTGTAAACCGATATCTCCGCAAGTCTTTCAATCAGGTCCGCTTCCATAAATCCCCCCGGCCTTCGTACAGAACTTTTCGTTCGCACAAAGGCCTGCATCGTCGTTTTTGCGGCATTCAGCCCTTTGTTTTCGCGTCTTCCTCCGCGAGTCTGGCCGCGAGCGCGACGAGTTCTTCTTTTTCCCGGCTCGTCAGCGTCCCCTGCTCGGCCATGTGCACCATAAGGCTGGAAACCGAGCCATAGTAACTCCTGCGCGAAATCAGGCTTTCCGTCTCGTAGGAAAGCGCCTGATCTTCGGTGATCGCCGCGCTGTAAAGATTGTTCTTTCCGTGCTTTTCGGCGCTCACATATCCTTTTCGCAGCAGGATGCGCAAAAAGCTGTGGTAGGTTTTGTAGTCCCAGCCAACGTCCGGGTCCTGCGAACGCACCCGCAGGATGATCGCGCTGAGGTCCATCGGCGGCGCACCCCAGAGTGCGCGCAGGATGATCCATTCGGAATCGTTGAGCCGCTTGTCCATTCTCCTGCCTCCCGGTATTCTTAACCCGTTAAGAATTTCTTGTCTTAATTCTATGAGAATGTCTTCCTGCTGTCAATCCGTCCGGCTTACGTTTCACGTTTCGTTCACAAACGAGTTCTTTCGCTTTCGTCCGGACGTCCCCCCGTCTTTCGTTTGAATTGCTGCTTTTACCCGGCGTATGATACAATCGAAACGATCGGAGGATGGAGCAAATGCAGATTCGGATACACGAGATCGGCAGTTACGCCGTGCGCAGTTACCTGCTGGAAACGCCGCTCGGCTGGATCGCCGTGGACACCGGCTATCCCGGCGGCGAGGAAACGTTTTACAAGCGCTTTGCCGCACTTGCGCCGCTCGACCGGCTTAAATACATCTTTCTGACCCATGCGCACGACGACCACGCGGGCTTTTTGTCTGCGCTGCTGCAAAAGACGGACGCGACGCTCGTACTCAACGCCGCAAGCGTCCCGCTTCTCGCCTCCGGTGAAAACAGCGAACCGCCGGGCGCGGGATACGCAACGCGGCTTGCAACGCTGTTCGCGCTGGTGAAAAAGGAGCACTCGTTCCCGCCGGTCGCGATGCCGGAAAACGCAGTCGTCCTGCAAAGTGAAGCGGACCAGCCGTTCCTTACGCTGGGGCTGCCGCTGCGCGTGCTGTTTCTGCCGGGACACACAAGCGACTCCATCGGCCTGTATCTGGAGGAAACGGGCGACCTTCTCTGCGGAGACGCGGCCATGAACGCCGTCATCAGTCCCGGCCGGCATACCATCTGGCTCGAAGACCCCGCTGAATTCGGCCGCTCGTGGGACAAAATGCTCGCGCTGCATCCAAAGCGCATTTATCCTTCGCACGGAAACCCGTTCCCGCCGGACGACCTCGTGCGGTACCGGCATTTCTACGACGGCCGCAAACCGATTCCGCCAAAGAAGCGGTAATTTGCGCGCCTTTACTCTGTCGGCAAAGTTCTTTTGCAGGGGGGGCACCCCTGCACTCAAGCCCAGGGATGCATCCCTTGGGAGTCCCCGCATTGAGCACGCTTCCAAAATCCAGTTTTAAACCGGTTGGGGTCCATGCCGTGATTTGGCACCGAACTCTTCGGCGTACCCTCTTGCCGGCACACAAAAAAGGCGCTTATTCGCGCCTTTGAGGCCGTCAAAAAACCAGTTTTTTGACGGAGCAACCGCTCTTTGCCTCTCGTCCTTCGGACTTCCGGGCGGCAAAGAGCACGAAGAAACCGCCCGTTCCGGGCGATCCGTTCCGCCGGATGAACCGGCGCAGCCGGAAAAACGGGTTAAGGACTGCGGCCCTTAACAATCCCAGAGGCTTTTTTATCAGGCTAAAAGGCGCTTATTCGCGCCTTTTTTTTGTATCTGCCTTGTCTGGTTTTAACCGAAGAAACGCGGTTATTTACTGTATTTCACCGTCAGCCGCACGACCTTGACGGATTCCGAAACGCTGCCGATTATGGTCAAAACGACAAGCACAATCAAAATCGGATGCCAGCCGTTCGGTCCAATCCACGGAACGCCGCTGAGCGCGCCCATGTTGAGCGTCCCCATAAACGCCGAAAATTCTTCGCTGAAGAGGTCCGGCCGGGTCATCAGATAAATCGAAAGACCCATGCTCACCAATTGCTGCAGCACGGCGGTCACGCAAACGGGAACCGACCAGCGGCGGTCCTTGATTTTTGCAGCCGCCTTCAAAATTGCGAGAAACGCCGTCACCGCAATCGCGGGAATGCAGGCCGCGAGAAACGCTTCGCTGAAGATCGTGTAGACCTGCAGTCCGCCGCCGGTTATGGCAAACGCAAACGGAAGCGCATTCCTGCAATACAGGATGGCCAGCACGGAGAACACGACCGTCACGACCAGTTCGGCGATTCCGTCCGAAAGCGGAATCTTCGCTTTTTCATTGACGCTGATCTCCGGCAGGTCGTCCACGCTCCAGCAGGGCTTTCCGTTTTTATCTTCCCGCGCGCCGCTGCGCTCGGCGATTACGAAGCCCAGCGTCGTCCAGAAGAGCGCCTGAAGCGCCGCGGAAATGCCCATCTCGACGCCTTTTGCAAGAATGCCTGCAATCGCGCCGACGACCGTTACCGCTTCGTCCTTCATTGCGTCGAAGCCCGCAATCAGCATCCCGACGGCCATCACCACAACGCCGACCAGCGGCAGTACCCATTTGAGCACGCGCACGTATTCGTCGTAATACGCGGGCGAAATCAGGTATCGCGGTTTCTGGCGGTATTGCTCGGCAAGCGTACGCGGCGCGCCGAGCTGTGTGAGCACGTCCCGCACCGCGGCTTCGTCCGGTTCCTCGGGCAGCATGTCGAAGATGTTCGCTTTGAGTTCCTTTTCAACCTCCGCGCGCTCCGTTTCCGGCAGGCGGCGCGTCACGTCGTAAACATACCGTTCAATTAAATTCTGTGCGGTTTCCATCATTCCCCGTCCTTTCCGCAGATGGACGCGATGCTCTTTTGCATCCGTTCCCATTCCAGCAGGAGTTCTTTCTGTACTTCTTTTCCCTTTTCGCTGAGTGAATAATACTTCCTCGGCCTGCTTTCACTCGTGTCCCAGTCGCTTTTGAGCAGTCCCTGCGTCTCCAGCCGCCGCAGCAGCGGATAGAGCGTGTTGGCTTCGATTTCAATTCCTTTTGCCTGCAGTACCTGCAACAACGCATATCCGTATCGCGGCTCCTGCAGGCTCCCGAGCACCGCCAGCGTCAGCGTGCCCCGCCGCAGTTCGGTCAAAAGGCTCTGCATGTGTTCGTTTTCCGGCATGGTATCACCTCGGCTGTATTATACTGTGTGTCACACTATATTGTCAATATCTTTTTATTGTGTTTCGCATTTTATTTTTACGATGTTCAGAACAAACAAAACCGCCCGTTCCGGGCGGTTTCAGCCTGTCAAAAAAGTCCTTGGGATTGTTAAGGGCTGCGGTCCTTAACCCGTTGATTCCGGCTGCGCCGGTTCATCCGGCGTAACGGATCGCCCGGAACGGGCGGTTTCTCTGTGCTCTTTGCCGCCCGGAAGTCCGAAGGACGAGAGGCAAAGAGCGGTTATCCCGTCAAAAAACAAGTTTTTTGACGGTCTCAAACCGCCCGTTCCGGGCGGTTTTTCGCTCTTATTCTATCCCGAATTAAGCGCGGCCCCCTACGGTCGAAACACCTTCACGTCCGCCGCAGTACAGCCATAGTGACTTTTGAGGTACTCATAGAGATTTGCACACGCAAGCGCGTCGTCGAGCGCATTGTGGTGGTTCTCCAGCGGGATGCCGAGGCCTTCGCAGAGCGCGCCGAGGCGGTGACTGCCGAACGCATATTTCGGGATGTGCTTCCTCGATTTTTGCAGCGTGCAGATGTAAGACAGTTCCGGCAGGCAGAGACCGTACCGTCCAAGCGACTTTTTCATGGTCGGCAGATCGAAGGCCGCGTTATGCGCCAGCAGGAGTCCGCCGGAAAACCATTGCCGGATTTCGTCCCAAAGCCGCGGGATTGCGGGCGCGCCCTCCACGTCCGCCGGGCGGATGCCGTGTATGCTGATGTTGATTCCGTCGAAATCGTCCTCCGGGTTGACCAAATAGTGCAATTGCACGGCAGGCTCGCCGGGCTCTGCATGCACGATCCCGATCGAGCAGATGGAACGCGCATACCGGTTCGGCGTTTCCACGTCGATCGCGGTAAAACAGTCAAAATCATAGTTCCGCATCCTGCGTTCCCTCCCGCCCTCGCTTCAGGCTGTCTGTTTATCCTTGTCTGCCGCCGAACCGCTTTTCGTAGCAAACGCTGTTGCCGACGCCGATATACGGCTCGTAATTCGGAATGCGCCGGTATCCGGCGGATTCGTACAGCCCAATCGCCTCGGGCTGACTTGTTCCGGTTTCAAGCACCGCGCGCTGAAAGCCGGCGGAATACGCCCAGTCCTCCAGCCGCCGCATGATTTCCTTTGAAACGCCCCTTCCACGAAATTCCTTTCGGACGAAAATCCGTTTCATCTCCACGGCGTCGTCCAAAAACGGCTTAAAGCAGCCGCAGCCCGCCGGAACACCGTCCTCCAGCGCCACGATCGCCGTTGCAATCCCGTCCGTGCTGTTAAACGCGTTATAAAACTCCATCTGCGCGCCGTAACGCACGTTCAGGTCGTCATCCAGCGCTCGCGTAAGCTGCAAAAAAACCGCGTCGCCTCCGTCACAGCGGTAAAATTCCGTCAAGACCAGCCTCCCGTTTTCTCCGCTTTACGCCGCAAACGCGGCGCATATGAAAAAAACCTTATCGGGATTATACCATCTGCCGCACCGCCTGCAAACCCTGACGAAGTAAGGCGCCGTGGTTTGCGCGATATTGTGCCGGGTGCTTCGCTGTGCCATAATAAACTCAAACAGCGGCTTGCCGCCGCGATCCCGGAGGACACATGACGCAGCCAAACCAACCGCTGAACATCGCGTTTTGCAAAGCAAGAGCGGACGATCTGGGCGAAATCGTCCGGCTGTTTCGCGCCGCCATACGGCACATGGACGCGCAGGGCATCCCGCAATGGGACGAAATATACCCGTCCGCGGAAGTACTCGCGGACGATCTGGCAAGGGACGAACTCTACGCGGGCACAGCCGGCGGCAGAATCGTCTGTGCGTTTACGCTCAGCCCCCGCTGCGACCCGGAATATGCGCTCGCAGCCTGGCGGCGGCCGGACTCCCGCTATTGCGTGGTCCACCGTCTCTGCGTGCATCCGGATTTTCAGCACCGGCGCGCCGCGGCGCAGGCGATGGCGTTCATTGAAGATACATTGCGAACGCAGGCTTTTGAGAGTGTCCGCCTCGACGCGTTTTCGCTTAACCCTTACGCGCTTCGCCTCTATGAACGCCTCGGCTACGAAAAGACCGGCGAAGTCACCTTCCGCAAGGGATTGTTTTATCTGTACGAAAAGGCGCTTTAGCGCGCCCTGCGTGAGCCGCGTTTTATAAAAGCGCCATTGAAGAAATGTTGACGCGGGCATGGTATAGTAACATTTGATTCCGGTAATAAAAGGGGGACGGCGCATGTTTCAGATACTGGTCGTGGAAGACGACCGCGCGCTGCGGGAGCTGTTTTGCACGGTGCTTTCCAAGCACGGCTTTGTCTACTATGAAGCACAGGACGGCCTCGCCGCCTGGGACGTTTTGGAAAAGCACTATATCGACCTGATCGTTTCGGACATCATGATGCCGAACATGGACGGCTACGAGCTGGTGCGCACGCTCCGCAAAAACGGCTACGACATGCCCGTGCTCATGATCACCGCCAAAGACGCGTTCGAGGACATGGAAAGCGGCTTCAACGCGGGCACGGACGATTACATGGTCAAGCCCGTGAACGTCAACGAGATGATCCTGCGCATCAACGCGCTGCTCAAGCGCGCGCAGATCGTCAGCGAAAAAAAGATCGCGTTCAACGGCATGGAGCTGCACTACGACAATCTGACCATCACCCTCGGCGGGGAAAGTTTTGTGATCCCGCAGAAGGAATTTTACATCCTCTATAAGCTGCTCGCCAGCCCGAACAAGGTGTTTACCAAGCAGCAGATCATGGACGAAATATGGGGCATGGACACAGAGAGCGACCCGCACACGCTGGACGTGCACATCAGCCGCCTGCGCGACCGCTTCAAGGAACGCGCACCGTTTGAAATCGTCACGATCCGCGGGCTCGGCTACAAGGCGGTGAAACGGGATGTCTAAGAAGCGCCGCAAACACAGCCGGGCGAAAGTTTCCTATATTCTGGCGGTAATCATCGCAGGTATCATCACGGTGTCGATGGTGCTCACCTACGGCATCATCTATATCCTGCTCAAACTCCAAATCGGCACGCTCACGACCATTCTGACCAGCTCGACCTACATGGGTCTGCTGACCATCGTGCTCGGCACCGGCATCGCCGCGTATACCTCCACAAGGATGCTTCAGCCGATCTTCAAAATCAACGACGCGGCGAAAAAAGTCGCCAAAGGCGACTTCAGCGTCCGGCTCGACGAGCGGAGCATTGCAAAGGAAATTGAGGAAATCGCCGTCAACTTCAACGTCATGGTCAAGGAGCTTTCCAACACAGAAACGCTGCGCAGCGACTTTATCAGCAACGTGTCCCACGAGTTCAAAACGCCGCTCGCCGCCATTGAAGGCTACGCCATGCTGCTGCAGGACGAGCGCCTCAGCCGCAGCGAACAGCAGGAATACGCCGCGCGCATTCTCGAAAACACCGGCCGGCTGTCCCGCCTGACGCAGAGCATCCTCTCGCTGTCCCATCTGGAAAATCAGGAAATCGTGCTGCAGAAAGAATACTTTCAACTGGACGAACAAATTCGCCGGGTCCTGCTCAACTACGAAACCCTTTGGGAAGAAAAGGAACTGACCATCGATATCGGGCTGGACGAAGTGCGCTTTTACGGTAACAAAGCGCTGCTTGCGCAGGTTTGGAGCAACCTCATCGACAACGCAATCAAGTTTTCCAGGCAGGGCGGTACGCTCTCCATCACATGCCGCGCGGAAGACGGTCTGGTGCTCGTCTCGGTCCGCGACACCGGCATCGGCATGTCGCCGGAGGTTCAAAAGCGCGTGTTCGACAAGTTCTATCAGGGGGACAGTTCGCACGCAGGCAAAGGCAGCGGTCTTGGACTGGCGCTGGTCAAGCGCATCGTCACGCTCTGCGGCGGGGACGTCTCAGTCCAAAGCGAAGAAGGCGCCGGCACAAATTTTTCCGTTTCACTTGAGATAGAAGAAGTCTAGCAGACGTTCCGGATTTTTTTAAAACAAATTCCCTTTCCCCGGAGTTTGGGCGCCGTTTTGCGCGCAGACCGCGTGCGCAGAACAGCGCTCTTTTTTCGTTTTTCCCGGCATATCCTCGCCAGTTGAGGTTTACGTGAATGATTCCCGGTATAATGCATCAAAGCGCCGTACAGAATTACGCCCTTAACCGGCAGGCGGACGGCGGCATTGGAGAAACGCAAAATGGACATACGGATCGTAGCGGACAGCTGCTGTGATTTGACCGACGAACTGAAAAATGAGCTTGACGTCGTCACCGTCCCGCTGACAATGACGCTCGGCGAAGCGTCCTATAGCGACGACGACGCGCTGGACCTGCCGGGCTTCATGGAGCAGATGAAAGCCTGTACGTCGCGCATCGGTTCCGCCGCGCCGAATCCTGCGCTCTATGAGGAAGCGTTCTGCGGCGCAAAGGAATCCTTCGCCGTCACCATTTCGTCGAACCTTTCCGGCTCGTATTCCAACGCGCTGCTTGGGAAATCCCTTGCGGAGCAGCGCGGCGCAAACGTGCATGTGTTCGACTCAAAAAGCGCGTCCGCGGGTGAAGCGCTGCTGATTATGAAACTGCGCCGCCTGATCCGCGACGGGCTGCCCAAAGCAGAAATCATCTCCCGTGCCGAAGCGTTCGTTTCCGGCATGCGCACGCTGTTTGTGCTGGACAGCGTCGACAACCTGCTCAAAAACGGCCGTCTGAACCGCATTGCGGGGAAGCTGATTTCCGCGTTCCATATTCGCCCGATCCTTGGTTCGGACGGCAACGGAAATATTTCCCTGTTTTCGCATGCGCAGGGCTGGAAGCAGGCGCTCAGAAAGCTCGTTGACGCCGTTGAAAGCAGCGGCCGTCCGACCGAAGGCGAAAGCCTTGTCATTGCGCACTGCGGGAATCCGTCGTTTGCCGAAGAACTCCACCTGGCCATCGAAGCGCGCTGCCGCTTTAAGGAAATCGTCGTTCTGCCGACACGCGGGCTGAGCAGCGTATACGCCAACGAAAAAGGCGTTATCATCGCGTTCTGATCGGACGCATCGTCATCAATTATTCGAATTTACCGGGAGGAAGCTATTATGAATCCATTTGTTTTAACCTGCTGTTCGACCGCCGATCTGCCGAAGGAATACTTCGAGCGCCGCGGCGTCCCCTACGTCTGCTTCCATTTTTATTTCGACAGCGAAGAATACCCGGACGATCTTGGCGTGAGCATGCCGTTTGAAACGTTTTATGCGCGTATAGCCGCCGGCGAAATGCCGACGACCTCGCTGGTCAACGTCGACCAATTCCTTGCTTTTTTCGAGCCATTTCTGAAAGAAGGAAAGGACATCCTGCATATCTCGTTTTCCTCCGGACTATCGGGCACCTACGCTTCGGCGACGCTGGCCGCCGAAGAGCTGCGTGAAAAATATCCCGAACGGCAGATTCGCGTGGTCGATTCGCTCGGCGCATCCTCCGGCTACGGTTTGCTCGTGGACGCGGTGGCCGACCTGCGCGACAGCGGCGCGTCCCTCGACGAGGCGCACGCCTGGGCGGAAGAAAACAAGCTCAACGTCCACCATTGGTTCTTCTCCGGCGATCTGACGCACTATAAACGCGGCGGACGGATTTCCGCGGCCTCGTTCGTCGTCGGCTCCGTTCTGAGCATCATCCCGCTGATGAACATGGATTACCTCGGCCACCTTACGCCGCGGTTCAAGATCATCGGCAAAAAGCGCGTCGTGCGCGAAATTGTGCGCCAGATGGAACTGCATGCGCAGGGCGGGCTGGATTACAGCGGCAAGTGCTTCCTCTCCAACTCCGCCTGCATGGAGGACGCAAAAGCGGTCGCCGAACTCGTTGAAAAAACCTTCCCGCATCTCGACGGCAAGGTTATGATCAACAGCGTCGGCACCGTGGTCGGTTCGCATACCGGCCCCGGCACGGTCGCGCTGTTCTTCTTTGGCGACAAGCGCACGGAAACGCCGGCGCACACGGCCAACTGACGCGATCCGCCGGGTATCGTTTTTCCCGGTTTTGTGCTATACTCTCTTTCGGGCTTGCTTATGCCAATGGAATCCGTTTTACTGCAAGTCCGAAGGAGTTTCATTTATGAATACCACAATCATCGGCGGCGCGGACGGCCCCACGTCCATCTTCGTATCATCGTCCGTCAACTGGCTGCTCGTCGGCGGAATCGTAATCCTCGCCTGCGCGATCGTGCTGTTTTTCGTTCTTCGCGCAAAGCGAAACCCCCGCTGAACCCGTACCCGTTCCCGGTTTTTATGGAGGCGGCGCGTTATGGAAGAGTTTACGCTTAAACACCGGCAATACAGCGTGCATGTTTATAAAAGCGGCTCCGGCATGATCCCGCTCGTGCTGCTGCACGGCGGCGGGCTGGACTCCGCAATGCTTTCGTGGAAGGAAGTCATGGCCGCCCTGCCGGAAACGTACACCGCGTACGCAGTCGACATGCTCGGTTACGGCAAAAGCAGCAAACCGGACGATATGGCCGGAAGCGAATTTTATGAAAAGCACTTTGCGTGCCTGGAGGACGTCGTTTCCCAGCTGGGTTTATCGCCGTTTTGTTTAAGCGGCATTTCGCTCGGCGGCGCGTTCTCAATCGGGTATGCGCTCCGCAACCCGGAGCAGGTCGCCGCGCTGATCCCCGTCGACGCATGGGGTCTTGTGAGCCGGATGCCCTGCCACTGGTTCTACTACTGGTTTGTGCATACGTCGCTGCAAAAGCGTTCTTACCGCTGGATTGCGAATTCGCCCGCCATGGCGCGCTGGAGCATCCGCTCCTCGCTGTTCGGCGACCCCGGCAACATTAAGCAGGAACTTGTGGACGAAATCGTCGCGCTCTGCAAAGTGCCGGACGCGGACGCGCCTATGCACGACTATCAGGTCAGTTCGCTTTCCCGTCACGGGGTCACGCCGGACTACACGGCGCGTTTCTGTGAACTGGAGATGCCGGCGCTGTTCATCAACGGTGAAAAAGACACGCTCGTTCCGGCAAAGGCCTCCGCCCGCGCGGCCGACGCGGCGCCGCTCGGCGAACTGTACATCATGCGCGGCTGCAAACACTGGCCGCAGAAGGAACACCCGGAAGAATACGTCCGCATCGTGGACGCTTTCATCCGAAGGGTTTGGTAAAAACAGATTAACGTTAAAACCGCCCTGCCGTTGAGAAAAATGGCAGGGCGGTTTGTCTGCGTGAACGTTTTTTCGCAGGCGATTCCTTCCGCTCCCCCAGGGACAATTCCTTGGGAATCCCTTCTTTATTGTGCAAAATGTTTGAAAAAAGGGGTTCTTAGGGCTTGGCCCTAGGATGTGTTTCTAAAGTCCGGAAGATGCAGTTTTGCTGAATCGGCTTGCAGATTGAGGCGAAAAACGCAGAAGCTCGTGGTGCTGCGGCGAGACTTTTCAACAAGAATATGCAAGTCGAGATGGCGAAAATGCGCTTCACGGATTTTGGAAACACGCCCTAAGCGGTGGTTTGTAAGCGGAGCCTCCAACGTACCCGGATCGTATCAGCCGTCAAAGGCCGTCCCGGCCGCGCGTTTCGCCTTCTCGAACGTCTCCGACGCCGCGAGCGCCTCGCCCGCTCCAGCGCCTTCAAGCACGGTAAACGCGTTCGGCGGCAGATAAAAGCTCCCCTGCAGGCACGCGCGCTCCAGCGCGAGCATGCAAAACAATTCCGCGCCAAACCAGGGCGACGCGAGGATGCAGCGCAGCGCCCCGCCACGCGGATCGTCCAGCGCACGCAGGGTCGTTTCGTCCGGCAGGTTGGCCGTGTTTTCCGTCAGCAGCAGCGCCGTGTCCGCT
>DAOTGE010000004.1:0-91294 GCA_035446965.1 Eubacteriales bacterium | reverse complement strand
GCCCCGTTTTCTGCTCAAACACGATCAGCGCGCCGACGCGCCGGTGCGAAAGCGAAAGGAGCGTTGCGTGCATGTCGCGCACAAGCTCGGTGCTGCGCATGGACGAAGCGTCCACCCAGGCTTTGCCGAGCCGCTTGCCGCTCCTGCCGAGTTTTTCGAGCACACGCCGTATCTCCGGCTGGAAGAGGATGAAGAGCACGATGATAATCGAGCCGGACGTCAATATGGAATCGAGCAGCCAGCTCAGCGTCGTCAGCGAAAGCAGCTGGCTGACGATGGAGCACAAAAACAGCAGGCCGATTCCTTTGAGCACCTCGTAGGCGCGGGTTTCTTTCGTCCAGACGATCAGTTTATAAATCAGAACCGCGATGATTGCGATGTCGAGAAGGTCCAAAACAGAAATCTGAGAAAACCCGCTTGCAAGCGCTTTTGTGATGGTGGTATAGGACGACACTCTTGCAATTCTCCTTTCTCAGTCGCTTCCGTCCGCTCTTTTAAAGGCCGCCGAACGGGATATCCCTGCATTGCTGCGCTAACGGCGGCGCAGCATCATTCGTCGTCGGCCACATGGCCGCCGATGTCCGTTTCGTATGCGGTAACTTTTTCGTTGAGCGTGCTGCCCGTGAGTTTGCCGGACTCCTCATATTCCTGAAACGCCATTTCGGAAAGCTCGCGCTGTTTGCGCAGGCCTTCGTCGTCCAGATCCGGTCCTTCGATGGGCAGTCCATCCAGTTTGCGTACTTTTATCTTCATGTTCGCTCTCTCGCTTATTAGTGTTATTATAACATACACTACTTTATTTACAGCAGTCAAAATTTGAATTTTTCATGGCGTATTCCGTTTATCCGGGCGGCTGCCGTCTCCCTGCGGGCCCGGGCCGCGCCGCGCATGTCTTCCCCCCGTCCAATCGCCGCCTTTCTGCACGCGCCATGCGCCTGCTGTTATACGAAATCACCCCAAAAATCGCTCAAATTGCGCAATTTTTATCGAAACACGTGCTTTTTATTTCATCATTTCGTCCGCCTGTGGTAAAATAATCATGTTGGGTCAATCTCTTTTTCTGCGGCAAATCGAACTGATACTTTTTTTATCATCTCCGGGGAGGACAATCTGCATGCTGCTTTACCACGGTTCTTCCAGGGACGGGCTGCAAACACTGCAGCCGTCCGTTGCGGATCACGGCAAACCGTACGTCTATTTTTCCACCAGTGAAATCGCCGCCTGCTTCTATGCCGCCAACGCGGTGCCACGCCCGCATTATTGGTTCCCCTACGGCTACGACGCCGCGGGAAAGGTCATCTACACGGAAACGTATCCAAACGCTTTCAGGGACGTTTACGAAGGCAGGCAGGGCTACCTGTATGCCTGTGAAATCCCCGAGGACGCGCTGCTGCGCTTTCCCTCCAACCCGCACCTGCGTATTTCGGCGGAGCCCGTCGCCGTGGCGCGGACGGAAACCATCGGCGACCTCTGCGAATGGTTCCTCCGGCGCGAGAACGAAGGCAAGCTGATCATCCAGCGCTACGAAACGCTCGCGCCCGCCGTACTTTCCGCCTGGCACAGCATGGTGCTTGAGGACCTGCGCGCCGCCGCGGCAAACGCAAAGGACAGCGCCTATTCCGACTTTGTGCGCAGCCGCATGCCGGCCGTCTGGGAGCGCTTCACGCGCCAGCCGGAATACGACTGCAGCTACACGGGGCCGATCATATAGGCTTCCTTTCGCATAAACGAACGCATCAAAAAAGCCGCCATGAGGCGGCTCTTTTGGTGTCTTCAGCTTAATAATTCTGCACGGTCGGCGTCCAGTACTGTCCGCCGTAGAGATCGGTAATCCGATAGCACATCTGCCAGTCCACGTCGCCGAGCGCCGCGTTGCCGATCACCCACTCGCCCGTTGCCGCCGCCTGTTCGCCGAGGTAATAGGTGTCCGAATACGTGCCGTCGTAATCGTAGTAATCGCAGAGGTAGTCGATCGTGTCGCCCGCCTGGATTTCCACAAGCCCCTTCATCACCGCGTCCGTTTCCGCCTCGTAGTCGGTCTGTGCGCCGAGCACCGTTCCGTACGGCTCCTCGGTTGTGAACGCGAGGATGATGTTGACGCGTTCGCCGTTGAGCATGGCGGGAACGCGGCCTATGATCGTGTAATCCTCGCCCACCTGGTCCTCGCTGACGAGATAATACGCAACGATCTGCCCGTTGAGCGAAAGCCATGTCCCGTCGTAATCCATGATCAGGTCGCCGTCTTCGTCATAGTCCGCCACGTTGTCGAGCCCGAGGTCGATATACCCTTCTCCGTCGTCGACGTATACGTTCATTTCCAGCGTGACCACCGCGCTCCACTGCGCCTCGCTCATCACGAGCGCGGGCGTTTCGCCCTTATAGGTCAGCATGAGGTTGGCAAACCCTTCGTTGGAAGCCTGATATGCGTCCGCCGAATCGCGCACGAGCTTTTCGTCCACCCAGGAGGAATCCTCGTCCCCGGTGACGATGCTGCGATTCGAGAGGAAGAGCTCCAGCAGTTCGCTCACCGTGTCGCCGGAAGCGCCCGCTGTCTCCTCGCCGGTGGCGCTCCCGCCGAGCAGCGTGCCCAGCAGACTGCCGCTGTTGTCGCCAAGCAGAGTGCCAAGCGCGCTCTGACTCGAACCGCTGG
Organism: Eubacteriales bacterium; assembly: GCA_035446965.1. Taxonomy (GTDB): domain Bacteria; phylum Bacillota; class Clostridia; order Christensenellales; family CAG-138; genus UBA7703. Next base: position 88,644 of record DAOTGE010000004.1, on the reverse strand, counting down.
CTACCTGTCCGCCCGCGGAGACGGAGGCAAAGCTCTTGATACACGCGGAATAGTTCTCGTCCAGACCGATTGCGTCGTAGGTTTCAAGCGCCGTGCTCACCTTGCTCATGGACTGATACGGGAAATAGATGGAAACGCCGTTGGCGTGCGAAATATTCGTTGAGTTGCGGTTATATTTCACGCAGGCGCGCAGCGTTTCCGCCAGCGCGTTCGCTTCCGCTGTGCCGAGGTTTTCGGCAAAGTGGATCAGGTCGATCTGGTTGATCTTCGTGCTCGTCGAGAAATCCCGCGCGCCGCTTCTGGCCTCGGCCACCTCGGAATAACCGTCGTTTGCAATCAGCTCCGTCGCGGCGGTGGAAAACGCCGAAAACGCCGCGGGCGCGGTGCCGGAAAACTCCGCAAGGTCGATCAGCGAAAGCGTAGTCTGGCTCGAAGACGAGCTCATCTTCACAAAGTCGTCCGCAATCGCCTTGCCGACGTCCACGGTCGCCATGGACGGGTCGGCGGAGAGGTCCGAAAGCCAGTTTGTATAGTACCAGCCCGTTCCGGGTTCGGTGGCCTCGGAAGCGATCAGATAGTCGGCGTACTGGCTCGTCACCAGCGCGGTTTCCATGGTCGCCATCAGGCATGCGTCGAAGCCGATCAGGTCGAATTTGCAGCCGCCGTCGCGCAGCGCCGTGTTGATTTCGTCCAGGCTCATCGAGCCGTTCGGATAGAGCTCGTCATACCCGTATCCGGTCAGCGAACCGCCGCCGTGGTCCCACATCACGAGCATGTAGCGGTCCGCCGGAAAGTTCTTTTTGCAATACTGGATAAAGCTCGAAAGCGTGCCGGGCTCGACCATGGAGCGCTTGCCGACGCTGTCGTCGAGCGTCTGCAGCCCGCCCTGTTTGACGCGGAACCGCTGGTTCGTCCCGCTCTTGACCACGCTGTTCTGCCAGTAGGAAGCCCCGCCGGTCTCAACGATCACGCGGACGCTGTCGCTGAGGGTGGCGCTGGCCATTTCCTCAAGGTCCGCCGTGGCCATGCCGCTCTTGCTTTCCAGGTCCGCGCCGCAGATATAGACCATGACGGTCACGCTCTGCGCGCTGTTTACGTCGGTAAATTTTTCGCGTGCGGCGGTCGCCACCGTGCGGTCGGGTTCATGCGCGGAATAGACCTCGTCCGCAGCGTCCGCGGCGTCGACAAGCCCGCTCGTGCCGCTGTAGCCGCCGAGCAGGGATTCCACGAGAGAGCCGGAGGTGTCGCCCGAATCGTCCGAAGACGAGTCGGACGAGGACTCCGTGGACGAATATCCGCTCAATTCGCCAAGTAGGTCGCCCGCCGTGGTGCCGGAGCAGTAGTTGAGCAAAAATATCACGCCGACGACGATCAGCGCAAGGATCAGGATGCGCCCGAGGCAGCCGCGTTTGCTGCCGTTCGAGTTATTGGAAGCGCCGCCGATTAAAAGCGCAAGCAGCACCGCAAGCAGGCCGCCGGAACCGCTCCCGCGCGTCCCGCCGCCGCCCGCGCTCCCGCCCGAGGAGCCGCGCGCTCCGCCGCCGGCGCTGCCGGTGCCGAGTCCGCTCCCCCTTCGGCTGGCGTTTCCGCCGCCGCTGACTGTCCGTTTTGATCTTCCACCCGGTCGGTTGGCTGGGCTCATAGATTGTTCCCCCCGTAACTTAATTAAGTAATCTTTTGCGTTCAGTGCTGTTCTGCGGCGTCGATGCGGAATTCCGCAAGCCCCGCGTCCGTAATCGTATGGTTTGCGCCGAACCCGTCCCCGACCGGGAAACCGTCCGGAGCGCAATAGCCTTCCACGTCCAGAAACGGCGAATAGGTATACACGCCGATCGTGTCGTTCACGGTGTCGAAACGGAGCATGCGCAGATACCCAAGGCCCGTCTCGCCGTCCGCCTGCAGATTAAAGAGCATCTGCTGCACGGTGCGGTCCGGCACGCCGTCGCCGTCGTCGTCGATCTCGTCCGGCTTATAGTTGGCGCCGTGCTCGTGTCCGCAGAGCACCAGGCGGATGTTGGGCGACTTCTGCACGACGCCCGGGAACAAATACCGCCCGCCGGAAGAAAACCCGAGGTTATCGAGATACCCGTGTACGCAGAGGATCGCATAGCGTCCGGCGTTTTGCGCGCAGACGGCGTTGATCCAGTCCTCGGCCTCGATTTCATAGCCGTATGTAACGGAAATAACAAGAAACGGCACGCCGCCGGCTTCAAACGTCGTGTAATACACAAAGCCGTCTGCAAAGGTGTTTTCTTCGCGCACGTCCGTGTCCGGCCGGTACCAGAGATACGGCGTATAGTCCTCCGTATAGCTGGCGATGTCGTGATTGCCGCCGACGGTCACAATCATCATGTCGTCCGGCAGCAGTGAAAACGCCTGTTCCATGTTTTCCCATTCATATTCGCGGTAAGAACCGCGGATTAAATCGCCCGTGTGCACCGTAAGCAGCGTATTGCGCTCGCTCTGCGTGTCCGCAATCCACTGCGTCATGGCGCAGAATACTTCGTTCTGGTTGGCCGTGTATTCCTGTGTGTCGGTCATCCATGCGACGGAAAACGGCGTCGGCTGCGGGAGCGGCGTTGCGGTCGGCTCCGCCGTCGGCTGCTGTTCCGCTTCCTGCGCCGTCCCGACCGCGAAGTCCCTGCGGTGTGCAGCCTGCGCGTGCGCCGTCTCTGCTCCGGCTTGCTTTGCGGGAACGCCGCAAGCGCAAAAGAGCACAACCACCGCCAAAAGACCGGCGGCCAATGCCAAAATAGTCAAAAATCGAGATTTCGTCATGAACGCTTCTATTCGCCTTTGCTTCATTTTGCCCGCACGCCGCCGCGGTTGACGGGCGCGCGATTCACTATCAATTGAGGTTATCTTACCATCCGCAAGCGGCCTTCGTCCAGTTGTCCGGCACGAAAAATCGTGCTAGAATGACGTATGCGCAGAAACTGGCATCCAAACCGATTGTTCGCCGCGTTTTGCGTCCTGCTGGCCGCGGCTGTCTTCGGCTGCGCGCACAGCGCCGTTCCGACCGAAACGGCAGCCGGTGCGACCCCTTCCGCAGCTTTGCTCCAGACCGCGCCGCCCACCCCGACTTCCACGCCGATCCCCACGCCGGAACCCGAACCCCGACTGAAATACATCTTCCTTTTCATTGGCGACGGCATGAGCACGCCGCAGATACAGGCCGCTTCGGAAGCGCTCGCCGCCGCAGGGCGCTCGCCGCTTTCCTTTGTGGATTTTCCCGTCTGCGGGTTTGCGCACACAAACGATTTTGAAGGCAACGTAACGGACTCCGCCGCCGCCGCGACCGCAATCAGCTGCGGCGTAAAAACGCTCGGCGGTTATCTCGGGCTCGACCCGGACGGTGCGCGGCTCACCGGCTTTGCGGAAACGCTGCGCGACGAGGGCCGCAAAATCGGTATCCTCACGACCGTTTCGCTCGACCACGCCACGCCCGCGGGCTTTTATGCGCATGTGGACTCCCGCAGGAGTTACGCCATGATCGCCGACGACCTCTTTGCCAGCGGGTTCGACTATTTCGCGGGCGGCGGGTTCCACGATACGCCGGATGCGGAAACGCTCGCCGCCGAAAACGGCTATTCAATGGTGCATCTCGTCTCCGACGCGCAGGCGGCGTCAAGCGGCGGCCTCATCCTCTCTTCGAGTCTGATTTTCGGCGACTACGGCGTCCTGCCCGCCATCGACGGCGGCGCGCGGACACATTTTCTGCAGGACGCGACGCAGATTGGAATCGACCGGCTGGACAGCGCAAACGGATTTTTCATGATGGTCGAAGGCGGACGGATCGACTATTTCTGCCACTACAACGACGCGGGGTCGTTCGTTGCGGAACTGCTCGACTTCGACGAAGCGGTCGCCGCGGCGATCGAGTTCTATCAGGCGCATCCGTATGAAACGCTGATACTCGTCACGGGCGACCACGAGACCGGCAAGGTTTCGTTTACGGACGGAGACCGCGCCGCGCTCCTCAAGCAGACGATTTCCTGCGACGAGTGCGACGACACGCTCGCCGCGGACTGCATCTTTGCGCAGACGCCGTTTGAAACCGCGCTCCCGCTCTTTGCCGCCGCGTTCGGGCTGGACGACCTCACCGAAGAAGAGACCGCTTACCTCAACAAGGCGTATGCCGTCACGCTCTCCGGCGGGGACGGTTCGGAATTCGGCAGCGTGTACGAACCGGTCACCTCCGCCTGCGCAAACCTCGTTGCGGCGCGTGCGGGGCTGATTTTCAGTTCCGGGTCGCATTCCTCGCTGGACGTGCCGGTCTTTGCACTCGGCGTTGGACAGGAATTGTTTGCAGGCGAATATGAAAACACATACCTGCACGACGGAATCCTGCTCGCCGCGGCGCAGTATCCGCTCCCGTAACCCAAAAACGTTTCAATATAGACCGAACCCGAAGAAACCAAAGATTGGAGAACACTTGAGAACATGAAACTCACCTTTATCGGAGCCGACCACGAAGTCACCGGCAGCTGCACCTATCTGGAAGCCTGCGGGAAACGCATCCTCATCGACTACGGCATGGAGCAGGGCAAAAACTTCTACGAAAACGCGCCGCTGCCAACCTTGCCTTCTGAAGTGGACGCAGTGCTGCTGACGCACGCGCATATCGACCACTCCGGCCTGCTGCCGCTGCTCTTTAAAAACGGATACAACGCCGCCGTGCACGCTACGAAAGCGACCTGCAACCTCTGCGACATCATGCTGCGCGACAGTGCGCATATTCAGGAATTCGAGGCGGAATGGCGCAACCGCAAGGGCAAGCGCAGCGGTGAAAAACCGTTTGTTCCGCTCTACACCATGGCGGACGCGGAAAACGCCATCAAGCAGTTCGTGCCGCACCGCTACGACGAACGCTTTACCCTCTTCGACGGAATCGACGTTCGCTTTACGGACGCGGGACACCTGCTCGGCTCGTCGTATATCGAGCTTTGGCTCACCGAAAACGGCGAATCGCGCAAGATGGTCTTCTCCGGCGACATCGGCAACATCAACCAGCCGCTGCTGCGTGACCCGTCGCTGGTCGACGAAGCCGACTACTGCATGGTCGAGTCGACCTACGGCGACCGCCTGCATGAAGCGCCGCCGGACTACGCGACGGCGCTCGCCGCCGTGCTGCAGAAAACCTTTGACCGCGGCGGCAGCGTGATTGTCCCTTCGTTCGCCGTCGGGCGCACGCAGGAGATGCTCTATTTCATCCGCCGCATCAAGGAAGAAGGCCTCGTGCACGGGCACGACGGTTTCCCGGTGTTCGTGGACAGCCCGCTGGCCAGCAAGGCCACGCGCGTATTCGTTGAAAACGGCGAATTCTGTTACGACGAGGAGGCAAAAGCCTTCGTAGACGCAGGAATCAACCCACTTTCGTTCGACGGGCTGACCATTACGCAGACCACGCAGGAGTCCATCGCGCTCAACTCCGACACCCGCTGCAAGGTCATTCTTTCGGCCAGCGGCATGTGCACCGCGGGCCGGATCAAGCATCACCTCAAGCACGGCCTCTGGAACGCGAACAACACCATCCTCTTTGTCGGCTTCCAGGCCTACGGCACGCTCGGACGCGCGCTGCTGGAGGGCGCGGAAAAAGTCAAACTGTTCGGCGAAACCATCCGCGTGAACGCGGAAATCGTCGAACTGCCCGGCATCAGCGGACACGGCGACGCGAATATGCTCGTCAAGTGGGCGACGCACTTTTCGCCGAAACCGCGCCGCGTGTTCGTCAACCACGGCGAAGACACCGTCTGCGACCTGTTTGCAAAGCGCCTGCACGACGAATTCGGGCTGAACGCCACCGCGCCGTACAGCGGCTCGGTTTTCGACCTGATTGAAAACCGCTACATCCTCGAAGCAACGCCCGTTGCAATCGAGGCCGGCAAAAAGCACGCCGAAGAAGCGGCTCAGCCGGCCGCCTCTCCCTACGAAAAGCTGCTCGCCGCGCTGGAGCGCCTCACGAAACTCATCAAGGGCGGCAAAGGCCGCAGCAACCGCGAAATCCGCAGCGTGACAAGCCAGATCGAAGCCATCAGCGACGAATGGGAACGCGAATAATTCGTCTTTCATCCCGCTGCTGAAACACAATTTGACGCAACGAATGCCCCGCCAGCAGGCGGGGCATTCGTCAGTTCTCGTTTTCAGGCAGGATACCGGCAGTCAGCTCAGTTTATAGAGCCGTTCGTCGCCCGTTTTGACCAGCGAACGCCACATCCAGAACGTGAGCGCAATCAGCGCCAGCGCCGTCCCCGGAAGCGCCCACTCGCTCTGCGTGACTCCCGCAATAATCGCCGGCACGGCGGCCGCCGCCATCCCGGTAAAAACGCAGATCATGGTTGCGCCGCTCTGCTTAATCACCTCCGCCTCGCTCTGCCAGTCCAGCTTGGGCATGCGGATGTTGAGCCAGAGCCCGAACACGGCGAACGCCGCGGCATACAAAAGCGGCAGCACATAGTTCCAGAACCACCCCGCCGCATTGGAGCCAAGGCCGATGGAAACCAGCGTGGATGAGACAAGAATGCTCGGCACGGCAAGCAGCATGCTCACCAGCAGCTTGCCTGTCATCCAGTCCCGCGCAGGCACGGGCATGCTCTTCACGATCCAGAGCTGCTTGCCCTCCATGGAGATCGCGCTCGCGGTCGTCGCGCCTATCGAAACGATCCAGCTGAGCAAAAACGGCACGATCATCCGCGCAAAGCCGAGCTCCGGCGAATCCAGCGCCTCGCGGATCATATCCGGCTTCACAACGCAGAAGATGCCCGCCGCCAGCAGCATGACATACCCGAACGCAGTGTTGACCACATATAGGCTCGAACTGAAATAGCGCGAGCACTCCCGGCGGAACAGCGCCGTCACGCGGCTGGAGCGCACCTGCGCGCGCATCACGAATTTTTCGTGCGTGGGTTTGCTCTTGATGCGGGAATTGATCGCAACAAAGTTTTTGCCGATAAAGAGCATCAAAAGCGCAATCGACGCCGCCGAAAGGAGCAGAAGCCAGAGCGTATCCAGCGGCGCGCCGGTCGTGAGCGCGTTCTGAAACCAGTAGGCCGGCGGGAACACGCTTTGCACCATGTTCTGCATAGACCCGGCGTTATTGGCAAAGGCCGCGGAATCCGCAAAGGTGTCGTTCATACGGAACGAAAGGAACATAACGCCGAACACAAGCACCATCTGACCAAGAATATTCAGAAGGTTGCTTTTTTTAGACCGCGCGGTCGCGACGGTCAGAAATGTGCCAAGCAGCGCGCCGACAATCGTCGGGAGCGCAGGTACGAGCAGAAGCAGCAGCACAAACAGCGGATAATACCACCAGGCCGGCGCCGCCATGCCCGCATAGATCACGCCAGCGGGAAGCAGCAGCAGCGCGGCATAGATGAAGTTGTAGGCGTACATATTCGTAACCCGGCTCGCCGCAACCGCGCCGACGCGCACCGGCCAGCTCATCACGATATCGTAATCGCCGAAGCCGAAAAGCACGCCCTTGGTCTCGAAGATGGAAAACATGAGGATCAGCGCCGTGCAGGCAAACGCCATGATGCCCAGCAGCGTCGGCAGCATACCGACCGACGCAAACGCGCTCGCCATCGCGATGCTGTAAAACACGGAAACATACCCCAGCGCAAACACCATGGCGATCAGCCCGTAGAGACTGCGCTTGGCCTGTTTTTTGTCCGCCGACTCCTTCATATGCACGATTTTGTTGATCCCGAAGAGCGATGTTAACTGCAGCTTCGTTAAAATCCAGTACTCACGCATGGTCGGTCAGCTCCAAAAACAGCGTTTCAAGCGACTCGTCGCCCTTGACGGTCTCCATGTCGCCCGCCGCAATCAGCTTGCCCTGCTTGATGATCGCGATCTTATTGCAGAGCTTTTCGGCGACCTCCAGCACGTGCGTGGAAAAAAAGATCGCGCTGCCCTGGTCGCAGAGTTCCTTCATAAAGCCCTTGAGCGTGTGGGACGCTTTTGGGTCGAGCCCGACGAACGGTTCGTCGAGCAGCAGCAGCTTCGGCTCATGCAGCAGCGCGGAAATCACGGCGATCTTCTGCTTCATGCCGTGCGAACACGAACCGATGAGGTCGTTGAGGCGGGACGTCATTTCGAACGCATCTGCGTATTTTTTGATACGTTCGTCCCGCGCGGCGGCGGACACGCCGTAGATGTCCGCAACAAAATTGAAATACTGGATGCCCGTGAGATGCTCGTAAAGGTCCGGATTGTCCGGAATGTACGCCATCTCCTTTTTGCAGCCGATCGGGTCGTCCGTAATGCTGCGCCCGTCGATGCGGATCGTGCCGCTGTCGAACGAGAGGATTCCGGCGATCGAGCGCAGCGTCGTGGTCTTGCCCGCGCCGTTATGGCCGATGAAGCCGTAGATGTCGCCCGGGCGCACCTCCAGCGAAAGATCGTCCACGGCGCGCACGCCGCCGCCGTAGGTTTTTACGAGATGTTCAATCGAAAGCATAGTTCGTTCCCCGCCCCCTCCCGCGCGCTCTTCGTTTTTTGCCGCGCGGGTAATTTTTTGACCATTATACCACACAAGCGATTCAGCCGTTTTTTTAAAAATCTTATATTTTCCGGCGCGGCCCCGTTGAATTGACATTGCCGGAGGCATTGCATAAAATGAGTTGTACCAAGTTCGAATATCCGATCGGAGATTGACTGTATTTATGAAAGACGGATTCATTAAGGTTGCCGCCGGAACGCCGGCGATTCAGGTCGCCAACTGCGAACACAACGCAAACGCCGTCATCGAGCTGATGCGGCGCGCGCAGAACGACGGCGTAAAGGTGCTCGTGCTGCCGGAACTGACGCTCGTGGGTTACACCTGCGGCGATCTGGTTTTAAGCTCCGCGCTCACCGAGGCGGCCATGCAGGCGCTCGGCCGCGTCGTCGAGGCAAGCAAAGGCAACGACATGCTTGTTGTGATCGGCGTGCCGATCGTCTACGGACATCTGCTCTATAACTGCGCCGCCGTGGCGCAGGACGGGCGCGTGCTCGGCGTGATCCCGAAAACGCATCTGGGCAATTACGGCGAATTTTACGAAAAGCGCACCTATGCGCCCGCGCTCGAAACCATCGAGGAGATGGAGATTTTCGGCCGGCGCGTGCCGTTCGGCAACCGGCTGGTGTTCTGCTGCGAAGAACTCCCGTCCTTTGCGCTCGGCGTGGAGATCTGCGAGGACCTCTGGGCGGCCATGCCGCCTTCCACGCGCCTTGCCGACTGCGGCGCGAGCATCCTCTGCAATCTCAGCGCGTCCGACGAAGCGGTCACGAAGGACGGGTTCCGCCGCATGCTCGTCCGCTCCCAGAGCACGCGGACGTGCTCGGCATATGTATTCTGCAGCGCGGGCGAAGGCGAAAGCACAACGGACGTCGTCTTCTCCGGGCACGACATGATCTGCGAAAACGGCGTGTTCCTCGCCGAGGCCGCGCCGTTCACAACGGGTTACTGCGTCAGCGAGGTCGATTTGGATTTTCTCTCGCGCGAACGCAGGCGCTTTGCGCGCAAGCTCTTTTCCAACGAGGACATCGTGCGCATCCCGTTCTCGATGAAAGTCGCGAAAACAAAACTCACGCGCACCGTCTGGAAAACGCCGTTCATTCCGGACGACCCGGTCAGCTGCGGCCAGCGCTTTGAACAGGTGCTCTCCATCCAGAGCCACGGGCTCAAACAGCGCGTCAGGCACATCGGCGCAAAGAAGCTCATCGTCGGTGTGTCCGGCGGCGTGGACTCGACGCTTGCGCTGCTCGTCAGCCGCGACGCGCTCAATCTGCTCGGTCGCCCGGCAACGGACGTGCTTGCGGTCACGATGCCGTGTTTCGGCACGTCCGACCGCACCAAGGACAACGCGGGTAAACTCTGCGAAGCGCTCGGCATCCCGATGCGCACCGTCCAGATCGGCGAAAGCGTCAAGCAGCACCTGCTCGACATCGGCCACCCGCTCGATCTGCACGACGCGGCATACGAAAATGCGCAGGCGCGCGAACGCACGCAGGTGCTCATGGACCTCGCCAACATGCACGGCGGCATGGTTATCGGCACGGGTGATTTAAGCGAACTCGCGCTGGGATTTGCCACCTACAACGGCGACCATATGTCCATGTACGGCGTGAACGCGGACGTGCCCAAGACGCTGATCCGCGCGATCCTGCGCTATATCGCCGAGCAGTCGGAACCCGCCCTGCGGGACGTTTTGATCGACATCGTCGCAACGCCCGTCAGCCCGGAACTGCTGCCGACCAAGGACGGAGAAATTTCCCAGGTCACCGAGGACCTCATCGGGCCCTACGAACTGCACGACTTTTTCCTCTATCATATGCTGCGGCGCGGCGCGAGCAAGCAGAAAATCCTGCGGCTTGCAAAGTACGCGTTCGACGGCGACTACGACGAGGACACGATTTCGCGCTGGTATGCGCTGTTCATCCGGCGCTTCTTCTCCCAGCAGTTCAAGCGTTCCTGCCTGCCGGACGGCCCGCGCATCGGCAACGTTGCGCTTTCGCCGCGCGGCGACTGGCGTATGCCGAGCGACGCGCACCCGTTTGCGTTCCGCTGAACAACAAGATACTTCAAACAAAACCGCCGCAAATGCGGCGGTTTTTGTTTGAGACCGTCAAAAAACCAGTTTTTTGACGGGATAACCACTCTTTGCCTCTCGCCCTCCGGGCTTCCGGGCGGCAAAGAGCACAGAGAAGTCGCCCTAAACGGGCGATCATACTGTGCCGGATAAACCGGCACAGCCGGAAAAGCGGGTTAAGGCTAATGGCCCTTAACAATCCCAAGAACTTTTTTTACAGACTGGCACCGCCGCGAATGCGGCGGTGTTTGTTTGTTTTTTGCTGTTTCCGGCTGAACCGGTCATCCCATCAGGAGATACAGCAGCGCAATCACCACGCCGAGGCCGAAGAGCAGCAGTTCGTAGGCAAGCATCTGGCGGATGGGGTTGACGCGGACGTATTTTTTGGAATACAGCGCAAAATGGTCGTCCCGGCCCGGCTCGGTGCGCGGCTGTGTGCCGAAGTTGAGCACATATTCGCAAAGCGCGACGAACCACTCCGGAATCGAATATAAAAACCGCAGCGTCAGCGTCCCGCCGAAAACCAGCGCTTTGAGCACCGGGCGGAACGCGTATCGCTCCAGCGAAAGGCCGCCGCGCATCGTGTGGAAATACCCCTGGCGGTTGGTCAGCGCCCACCAGCCGACCGCCACATACAGCGCCGAACCGATCACGGCCGTGAGCATCGCGTTTTTGAGCAGTTCGGCCGTGAAAAACACCATGTTCGTTCCGCCCGCGCCCAGCGACGTTCCCGCAAGCGACGCAATCTTATCTGCGAGCGTCTGCGGCGCAAACCCAATCGCCAGCAGCGGCAGCGCGGCCAGCGCAAGCGAAAGCACAGCCCGCTTGCCGCAGCAAACGCGCGGCTCCGTTTCCCCGATCGGCGGATCGACAAACAGCCACAAAAACAACTTGGTCATGGCGGCAAACGTAAACGCACCCGCGCCGACCATCAGCCAGCGCGCCGCCTGCGCGATAAACGCCGCGGCTCCGGCGGCGCCCGCCGCACCGTCCAGAGCGCCTTTGAGCATCATCGCAAACGAAAGATACCCGCCGCTGAGCGGCACGAAGCTGAGCGAAAGCGCACCGAGCGCGAAAAACACCGTGAGCGGAATGTTGCCGCGCCCCGCACCCCGCAGCGCGTTGAGACCGCCTTCCCCCCTTTCACGCAGGAACACGCCCGCCGAAATCAAAAGCAGTCCCATTCCCAGCGAAAGCGTCACGACATGCAGCGCCGCACCCTCCGCGCAAAGCGCGGCTCCCGGCACGCCGCACGCAACGGCGATTCCAATCGTGAGCGCACCGGTCTGCGCGATGGAAACGAACGCGAGCGCGCGCATCAAATCCGGCGTGAGCAGCGCAAACACCGAGCCGAGCAAAACGCTCGCCGCGCCCATGCAGAACAGCACCAGCGCAAACGCCGTGTTTCCGGCAAACAATCCCCGGCAAAGCAGCAGTATCCCCGTTACGCCCGCCGCGCCGAGCAGCCCGAACAGCGGCAAAACGGTCGCGTTGGCCGAGGCGTATGCGCCCGGCAGCCAAACATGCAGCGGATACAGCCCCGCAAGCGCGGCAAGCCCGGCCAGGATGCAAAGCCCGTCGAAGAGCACGCGCCCGTCCTGCGGAAGTCCGGCCGACAGCACCGCAAAATCCAGCGAACCGAACCTTGCGAAGAGGTCGATCAGCCCGAAAAACATCGCGGCGCATCCGCCGAGCACAAACGCAAGCAATAGGTTGCCGCTTTTTTTCGCGCGCTCGGTTTCGCCGTGATACAAAAGCGCGCAGAGCGAAAGCGCAAAACCCGCCGCAAACAGACAGAGCGCAGCAAGATCGCCCGCAAGGAACGCGCCGTTGGCCAGCGCGAGCGAGAGCAAAAACAGCGTGCAAAACCGGCCCGGACGCGGGTCGCCCGTCAGCGAAGCGCGCACCGTGAGCGCCGCGCAGAAGAAAACAAAGTCGCAGAGCAGCAGCAAAAGCCCGTGCAGACCGCCGGAGGTAAAGCGCGTGCCGAACACGCCGCCGGAGAGCGCCGCCTCCGCCGGAAACGCAATCAGCGTCCCCGCGGCAGCCACGCAGAGCAGCGGAACGCCGAGCGTAAGCCATTTTGCCGCTTTTTTTGCGCCGGGCACGCCTGCGGCGACCGCGGCAGCGGCGGGCAGGACAAGCTCCAGAAAAATCAGCGCACGCATCATGCCGCACCCCCGATCAGCCAGGCGGAAATCGCCGGGAAAAGCTGTCCGGACGTGAACCCGAGCGCAACGATGCAAACCGTGACGATCACGATTGCGGTGGTCATGCTCCGCGTTTCCGTGCGCGGCTGCGCCTTAGCCGGCGCTTCCCCGAGCGGGAAGAACGCGCGCACCGCAATGCTCAGCGTATACAGCGCGGTCAGCGTTGTGGAAACCAGCAGCGCGGCGAGCACCGTGTACGCCCAGCCGCTCGAAAGGCCCATCGCGGCCTCGCCGATGGCCCACTTGGAAAAGAACACCGGCAGCGGCGGCAGGCCGATCAGCGCGGCGGACGCAACCACGAAGCAGCCGAACGTGACCGGCATGCGGCGGCCGATGCCTTCGATTTGATCGAGATATTCCGCGCCTTCGCGCTCCAGCGCCGCACCCACGCAGAAGAACAGCGCAATTTTGACGAACGCATGGCTCACCATGTGCATCGCCGCCGCGGCGAGCCCGCTGCCGCTCATCAGCGTGACGGCGAGGAGGATATAGGAAAGGTTGCTCACCGTAGAGTATGCAAAGCGGCGCTTGAGATGGTTGGTTCTAAGCGCCCGCGCCGAACCGTAGACGATGGTGAAGATCGCCGCGGCCATCGGAATATACTGCGCGAACGTGCCGCGCACGATCTCCGTGCCGAAGGTGTAATACGTCAGCCGGATGCAGGCAAACGCACCCGCCTTGACCACCGCCACCGCGTGCAAAAGCGCGGTCACAGGCGTCGGCGCGACGGATGCCGCGGGCAGCCAGGCCGAAAACGGCATGATCGCCGCCTTGACCCCGAAGCCGAAGAACGCCAGCGTAAAAACGGTCCGAAGAAGCGTCTCGTGCCCCGCCGTCAGCGCGGGATCGAGCGTCCCGCCGAGCGTAAAGAGCGCGTTCGCGCCGCCATAGCCGGCAAAAAACACCACAGCCAGAAATCCCATGGAAGCGCCGCCGATGGAATAGAGCAAATAGCGTTTGCCCGCGTAGCGCGCGCGGTCGTCCATGCGGTGCATCACGAGCGGCAGAGTCGAAAGCGTGAGCATCTCGTAAAAAAGGTACATGGTCACGAGATTCGCCGAAAAGACGATTCCAAGCGTCGCGCCATAGGAAAGCACAAAAAACGAGAAGAAGCGCGCCTTCCTGCGGTCGTGCCGCATGTAGTCGAACCCATAGAGCGTCGTGACCGGCCAGAGCACGGCGACGATGCAGCCGAACACACGCGTCATGCCGTCCACATTCAGCCCCAGCGTCAGGTTGTCCGTCAGCCGCACGAGCTCCAGCGCACCCCCGCCGTAAAACAGGCAGAGAAAGAGCGTCAGCGCGCTGGCGGAGAGCACGACCGCGTACGTCAGCACCCGCAGCGCGCGCCCGGCATAGAAGCGCCTGATCAAAAACAGCGGCGCGGAGGCAAACGGAAGGAGCACCGCGGCAAGCAACAGATATCTCATGCCGCCCACCCCCCGATCAAGTTCGTATACACGCCTTCGGCCAGATTGCCGAGCAGGCCGAAGAGCAGCCCGAACGCCAGCACGGCAGCGCAGAGCACGCAGAGCGGCGCAAACACGCGCCATCCGATCTTCGGCGGCGCTTTTACGCAAGCGATAAAATCTTTCCCGGGGAAAATCGCATCGCGCGCCAGCGGCAGCAGCGCCCCCGCCGAAAGCAGCGCGGAGAGCACGAGCGCTGCAAGCGCGAGCGTTCCGCCCGTGCCGCCGAAAGCAAGCGCCCCGCTGCCGATCTGCCAGAGCGCGCCGAATCCGCCGAACGGCGGCACGCCGATCGCCGAAAACGCCAGAAGCGTAATCAAAATCATCGTGCCCGGCATATCCCGCGCGACGCCGCGCATTTCGTCCACGCGCGTAAAGCCGGTTTCGCGCTTAATGGCGCCCGCGCCGAAAAACAGCCCCGTTTTTGCGCATGCATGGCAGACGATCTGCGCCATGCCGCCGATAAACCCTGCTTTGGTAAACGTGAAAAACCCGATCAACGCAAAGCTCACCTGCGAAACGGTCAGGTATGCAAGCCGCTTTTTAAGCACCTGCTCGTGCAGCGCGAGCATCGCCCCCATCAGCGCCGTGAGGCACGCAAGCGCAATCAGCACGCTCTGCGCCCAGCTCCCGGCGATCAGCTCCGAGCCGAACACTTCGTAGGAAACGCGGAATACGCCGAACACGCCCGCCGCGGCGATCACCCCGGCAAGCAGCGCGGATACGGCGACCGGGGATTCGTTCGCCGCCGGAACGAGCCAGGCCGAGAGCGGATAAAGCCCCGCCTTGCAGCCGAAACCGAGCGCAAATAGCAGATAGGCCGCCAGGCTGTTTTCGGCCTCCAGCGCAAGGCCGCCCGCCGCAAACGGCAGCAGCGCGCCTTCGCCCGCAATCTTCATGCCGGTGAGCGCCAGCGCGGTGCCCGTAAACGAAAAGCCGATATAGATCAGCGCCGCGCGCCGCGCACGCTGCGTGCCGCCATGCAGCACGAGCGGAAACGAGAGCAGCGAAACAAGCTCGAAGCAAAGATAAAAAGTAAAGAGGTTCCCGGCCGCATACAGCTGGTTGAGCGCGCCGAGCGTGAGAAACAAAAATCCGTACAGTCCCGCGCGGCGCGGCCGGTATTCACCTTCGCCGGAAATGAAAACGAGCGCAAGCAGAAACAGCGCCGCCGCGAGCACGTACATCACGCGCGCCGCGTCGTCGAGCACCTGCAGAATTTCGAACACACCGCCGAAAAAGGCGTATACGCTTCCCCGGGAAAACAGCGCCGCCGCAACGTTGAGCGCAAGCGCCGTACAGCCGCCGATCAGCGCGAGCGCGTCTGCGCGCGATTCCTTTACGCGGCTCATCGCCGCGCCGAAAATCAGCGGAAAGAGGATGGAAGCAAGCAGCAAGACCATAGTTTTCTCCCTTACGCCTCCCTTATGTCCAGAGCGCCAGCCCGTTTTCGATCAGATCGATCACGGGCAGGCAGCTCACGCCGAGAAGCACCACAAACGCGCCGAATGCCGACGCGGAAACGGCGAAGCGCCAGTCGCGCGGCTGTTTTACGCGCACCATAAACCCGGACGGCGTCCAGAGGGCGATGACCGCGGGCAGATAGTACAGCGCGTTGAGCACCGTGCTGACGACCAGCGCGCCGAGCGCTATCCACATCCGGTGCGGGTTGATCAGCGAGGCGCTGGCCAGGCCGAATTTCACAATAAACCCGGCGAGCAGCGGCAGTCCGATCATGGAAAGCGCGCCGAGCGTGAAGAGCACGCCCGCCAGCGGGTCCGAACGCGCCGCGCCGCGCAGGCGGTAGAGGCTCTTTTCGTGTCCCTGCACGTCGATGAGCCGCCCCGCGCTGATAAAGAGCATGGGTTTTGTCGCCGCGTGCACGAGGATTTGATAAAACGCCGCCGCAACGCCGAGGTTCGTGCCGAGGCCCAGCCCCATGAAGATATAGCCCACCTGCGAAACCGACGAGTACGCGAGCATGCGCTTGATGTGCTCCTCTTTAATAGCGCGCCAGGAACCGACGAGCATGCCGATTACGCCGAAGGCGAACATGATGTTCGTAACTTTGAGCGAGCGGATGACCTCGATGGTGAACACCTCATAAAAGAGCTTGACCAGCAGGATGATGTAGCTTTTGAGCACGAGACCGGAAAGCACCGCGCTGGAGGACGTCGTCGCGCCGCCGTGCGCAAACGGCAGCCAGGCATAAAACGGAAACAGTGCGCTTTTGATCGCCACGCCGATGAACAGTAAACCCGCAACAATGGTCAGCGGCTCGGTATAGGTGCCGGTTGCGACCAGCTCTGCGATCTTTTCGCCCAGCTGCGGAATCAGAAGATGCCCCGTGATGCAGTAGAGCATGACCACGCCGATGAGGAACAGCCCGGAGCCGAGCAGGCTGATGACGAGATAGCGGATGGTTGCGACGATGGTCTTTGCCGTGTCGCGCGCCATGACGATCGAGCAGGCCGAAAGTGTGCTGATTTCGATGAACACGTATCCCGTGAAGATGTCGTTCGTGTACGTCAGCGCGAGCATGGCCGCGGTCAGTTCGCACATCATCAGGTAAAAGATGCTCTGTTTGGGCGCAAGGATGTCGTTTGCCGCGTCGCTGCGCCCGCCGAGGAGCGAAAGCGCGACCCCCATGGAAAACATGAACGCCAGCAGCGCTTCCAGCGGCCCCGCCGCGAGCTCGTTGCCCCAGGGTGCGGGAAATTCGCCCATCGTATAGACGAACCGCTCGTTTCCGGTATACAGCGCGACCGTCAGCACGGCGGAAAGCGCCGCGACGGTCAGGCTGACCGTAAACGCGAGGATAAACGCGCTTTTGCCGCGCTTCATCAGCAGCATGAGTACGCCCGCGATCATCAGCAGAAAGATGCTTGCAAACGGGATATTCTGATACCAGGGCAGCATCATTCCGCCTCCTTTTTGGCGAGCGTCATGATCTCATCGAAATCGATCGTGCCGTATTTTTTATACAGGCGCTGCACGAGCGCGAGGAAAAACGCCGAAACGCTCACCGAAACCACAATGCCCGTGAGCACCAGCCCGCTCGGGATCGGGTTGATATAGGTTGCGGCGGAAAGGTCGCCGTTTACGATCATCGGCGCGATGCGTCCCTGAATATACCCCTGCGCGGCGAGGAAAAGGAACACCGAAGAGTCCATCACGTTGAACGCGATGATCTTGCGGATCAGGTTGCGCTGCAAAAGAAGATTGATAAACCCGATGCCGAAGAGCACCATGGCCGCAATTTCAAAGCGATAGGAGATAACGGTCGTAAAAAATTCCTTCATCAGATTTCACCCCGGTTGATCAGCGCATAAAAGCCGTACATCGTGCAGGCGACGACGAGCCCCACGCAGATGTCCAGCAGCAGTATCAGCCCCGCGCTGAGGATCGCGCCCGGCGTGCCGAGCGGGATGTGGTTTTCCAGCCCGTTTGCGCCGGTGAAGAACGCATACGCCTTGCTCAGCGCATAGCACAAAAGCGCGCCGACGACGATTGCGCGAAACGTCTTCCACCCGAAGAACGTCTTGACGCGCTCCGGTCCGTAGCTGACCGCAAAGAGAATCAGCCCGCCGCCCATGATGGACCCGCCGGAAAACCCGCCACCGGGCGACAGATGTCCGTTAAGCACGACGTACACGCCGAAGAGCAGGATGCACGGCACGACGATGTTCGCAACGCGCTTCAATATGACGTCCTCGTTGGCCTTTTCGATCACGCGCTCGTGCGCTTCATGCACGTCCTCTTCCAAAACAATATTGTTGCGGTCGCGCAGAAGCAGCATCAGCACGCTGGCAATCGCAAGGAAGAGCACGTTGCTTTCTCCAAAGGTGTCGAACGCGCGATAGTCCAGGATCATACCGGAAACGATGTTCACCGCGCCGGTCTCCTCCAGCCCCTGCTCGATATAGCGCTGCGCCACCTCGTTGCTGGCGGGATTGTTCGCCGAGCCGAACAGCGGCAGATGGAACACCGTGTAAAGCAGCACCGCAACGATGCACACGGCGACCAGCACCGCGCTGACATGATAGAGATGGATAAAGCGGTTGATGCGCACATCCTCCGGCACGGGTTCGGGCCGCTCGTGCGGCTTTTTATGCAGCGTGCGCACATGCCGCTCGCGGAGCGGCATTTCCTCCCCGGCGAGCCACGCTCTAAAATGACTGCGGAACAGACGGCTCTTCTTACTCATCCTTCGTCCCCTTGAGCGCATGGATTTTCTTGAGCGTGACGAACAAAAGGATGCCCGTAACGCCCGCGCCGACCGCGGCCTCCGTAATGGCAAGGTCCGGGCTTTGCAGCATCGCCCAGATGATCGTCATGATCAGGCTGTACGCCATGTAGATGATCGCGACCATCAAAAGCCGTTTCTGCGTAAGCGCGAAAATCGCACAGAGAATCAGCGAAAAGAGCAGCAGGCATTCAAACACGACGCTCATACGGAATCACCTCGCATTCATCTTCAATGTGCGTATGGGTCAGTATCTCCGCGCGCCCGGTCAAATGGCTCATCACCGGGCTTGCCAGCCACATGAACACAATGATCACCACGAGTTTTGCGGAATGCCAGCTGACCCCGAGCAGCACAATCAGCCCGGCGAGCACAAACAGAAGCCCCAGCGTGTCGCAAAGCGCGGTTGCGTGCATGCGGTTGAGCACATAATGGAAGCGATAGGTGCCAAGCACCGCGACGCACGCCACGAACACGCCCAGCGTAACGAGGGTCAGCCCGATGATCGTCTGAATCATTTCCCTTCCCCCTTTGCCTGCGCGGCCGCCGCCTCCGCTTCCATACGCTCGCGTTCCTCCTGGGCGCGCCTTCGCACAATGACGAGACGCGTGAGCACGACGATTGCGATGAAGCTTAAAAGCGCGTACACGATTGCGATGTCGGCCAGAAACGGCTGCTGAAAATAGACCGAGAGAATGCACATGATGATGATCGTCAGCGTGCCGATGATGTTGACCGCGACGATCCGGTCCGTAAAGCGCGAGCCGCGGATGGCGCGCACCAGACTGAAAAGGATCAGCGCGCCCAGCACGACGCACGCGCCGAGCAGATAGCTGTTTACAAAATCGCTCTGAATCATCCGCGCGCCTCCCTGCGTTTGGATTTTGCCGCGTCGATGCGCTCGAGCGCGCGCACGAGCTCGCTGGTTTCGATGCCGTCCGAAAACGAAGCGTCCAGTGCATGCACATGGAACCGCCCGCCCTTGAGACCGACCGTGAGCGTGCCGGGCGTGAGCGTGATCGAATTGGCCAGCAGCACGCGGACGCCCTCGGACTCGATCGCCGGTTCAAAATAAAAGAGTTTTGGCTTTACTTCGCATTTCGGGCGCAGCACAAGCACGATCACCCGCAGCGAGCAAACGGCGATTTCGCCGAGCAGCCGGAAAAGGTACGGCGCGTAGCGGAACGCGCCGCGCCGGCCGAACATTGCGTCCCGAAACTTCATTCCCGTCATTTTGCAGGTCAATAACGTCATCAGCAGTGAAACCACGATCCCGATGAGCACGATTTCCAGCGTCAAACGCCCGTTGAACACGATCCATAGGATCAAAAATCCCGCAAACACAGCCTTCTCCTTCCCCAGGGTCCCGGTGGGCGGCGTCCTTCCCGAACAGCGCCGTCCGCGCCCCGCCGCGGCGTTTTTGTCCCCGGCCGCGCGGGACATATCCGTCCCTTTCTGATGCAATATAACCGCTTTGCTTAAAAAAAGCAACAAAGCGTTTTGATATACCGGACAGTTCGTTTTATACCTGCCTTCATCCACTGCCGGCAACGATACCCTGCATTATATATCATTCTGCGGACGCACTGCAATTCCGCCGCTTCAGAAAGCATAAAATCCGGCCCCGGCCCTTCTCTAGGCCAACCGGGGTCCGGACAGCATTCGTTTTTTACAGGCGCGCGTTCCCTCCCGTCAGGAGAGCGCCTTTTTGACGCGCCAAAGCTCCTTTTCGTCCAGCAGGACCGTCACATGCGTGCCGTCCTCCTCGTGCGATTCGCCGAGGATTGCGCCGGTCTGGCGGATCAGGCGCATCGCGTCGTAACGCTCGTACGGCACGACAAGATCGATCTTCACCTGTGTTTTACCGAGCGCTTCCTCGATTTCGTGCAGCAGTTCGCCGATTCCGTCACCCGTTGCCGCGCTGATGACGGTCCCGCCGGGACGCGGCTTCGCGTCCGGCTTGTCGGCTTTGTTGAACACCTCGATGCGCGGCGTGTCCAGTGCGCCCAGCGAGCCGAGCACCTCCTCCACAACGCGCATCTGCACGTCGAAATACGCGCTGGAAGAATCGACCACATGCAGAATCAAATCCGCATTGCAGACCTCGTCCAACGTGGAACGAAACGCGTTGACCAGATCGTGCGGGAGCTTATTGATAAAACCGACCGTGTCGGAAAGCAAACACTCCGTGCCGTTGGGCAGTGAGATTTTGCGCACCACGGGGTCGAGCGTTGCAAAGAGCTTGTCTTCTGCGAGCGCGTCGCTGCCGGAAAGCAGGTTCAAAAGCGTGGATTTGCCCGCGTTGGTATAGCCCACCAGCGCAACGAGCGGAATCGGGTTGGCCGCGCGCCGCTCGCGCCGCAGCCCCCGCTGCTTTTCGATTTCGCCGAGTTCCTGCTCCAGCTCGAACACGCGCCGGCGGATCCTGCGGCGGTCAATCTCCAGCTTCTTTTCGCCCGGGCCGCGCATGCCCACGCCGGACGAGCCCTGCCGGGAAAGGACCTTGCCCATGCCGAGCAGGCGCGGCAGGCGGTATTTGAGCTGCGCGAGTTCGACCTGCAGTTTGCCTTCGCGCGACTGCGCGCGCTGGGCGAAAATATCCAGAATCAGCATCGTTCGGTCGACGATCGGCAGGCCGAGGATCGCCTCCAGGTTTCTCAGCTGGATGGCGGTCAGTTCGTCGTCGAACACGAAGATGTCCGCCTCGCAGGCCGAGGCGGTCAGCGCAAGTTCCTCCGCCTTGCCGCTGCCGATATAGGTGGACGCGTCCACGGCGCGCCTGCGCTGCTGCTCCCTGGCGACGACCTTGATGCCCGCCGTTTCGCAGAGCGCCGCCAGCTCGCCGAGCGTGTCGTATCCGTCCGCCGATTCGATGCCCGCCAGCACCGCGCGGTCGGGCTTGATCTCCGCAATATTGTAGGTGTCCGTCAGCAGCCGCTTGTCCGCTTCAAGAATTGCGTCCATCAGCTGCTTTTGCGGCAGATGCCCCGCGCGCATCGGCCCGAACCAGACGGCCTTGCGCTCCTCGCCCTCCATGTCCCCGATGAATGCGGCGTATACGCTGCTTGCCCGGCCGTCCTTTACGCCGACGGCCGCCATGCCGTCCAGCCGGAGGGCGTTGAGCGAACCGATGTCCACGTCCGAAAGGTACCCCGTCCCGCCGGGATGGGTATGGATGCAGCGCACGCCGCTGAGGCGGTCGATGTTGCGCACAAGGCGCATTTCGTCCATATGGACGGAGTGGTCGTCGCCGACGCGCACGTCCTCGACCGACCCCGCGCGCGAAACATAGATTAAAACTTCCCTGCCGATCAGGCCGGTAAAGCGCACCAGCAGGTCGCATACTTCGTTCGAGAGGAATTCGTCCGCGGACATCCGCATATCATACAGCCCGAGCATCTCTTTGAGCACCGTTTCGCGGATGCCCGCCGTGTTGCCGTGAATCTCTTTTTTCATGTGGTTTTGATTTGTTTCCGTTTCTTCACAATTCTTTTTTTGCCGGAAATCCGGCGTTTTTTACGTTTTCATCATCATATCATTCCAGCACGCTCTTGACAATAAAATCCGGGTTTGCTATATTGATAACCGCTTAACTGTTAAGCGCTTAACTTTCGGAAAAAAGGAGGCCCTGTCATGTCGACGTCTGATCTCGGCAAACGGCTGCTGCTGCTGCACACGCTCCGCCGGAAATATATGCATACTCTCTGCGGCGAGTGCCCGCTGGTCCCGGGGCAGTATCCCCTTCTCCGCTACCTGATGCTGCATCCCGACGCGTCCCAGCGCGAGCTGGCGGACGGACTGTTCGTTTCGCCCGCGTCCGTCGCGCTCTCGTCCAAACGGCTTGAAAAGGCCGGTTTTCTGGAAAAACGCGTCAACCCGGAAAACCAGCGCTGCAAGCACCTGCACGTGACCGGACACGGATATGCCGCCGAAAAGGCGTTCCGCGAAATCTTCGAACGGGTGGACGAGCAGACGTTTAAGGGCTTCTCGGACGAGGAGAAGAAACTGCTCAGCGATATGCTCGAGCGCATGGCCCGCAATCTTTCGGAGGGCGAGGAGCCCGACATACTTTGGTTCAGGGAGGAAAAAGACGATCAATGATCAAGAAAATTGCAAAATACATCGGGCGGTACAAACCGTATGCGATCCTTTCGCCGGTGCTCGTGCTCTTCGAGGTGCTGCTGGAGGTGTTCATTCCGCTTCTGATGGGACGGATTGTGGACGTCGGCATCCCGAACAACGACTACGCGTACATCTTTAAAACCGGCGGACTGATGGTGCTTATGGCGGTCGGCGCGCTGATCTTCGGCGCACTGTGCGCAAAATTCGCGGTCACGGCCTCCAACGGACTGGCCAAGAACCTGCGCAAGGGGCTTTTTGAAAAGGTGGAGTCGTTCTCATTTAAAAACACCGACCATTTCACAACGCCTTCGCTGATTACGCGGCTTACCAACGACGTGACCAACGTCCAGCAGGCGTTTCAGATGATTATCCGCATGCTGGCGCGCGCGCCGTTTATGCTGATCCTCGCGACCGTGATGGCGCTGCGCATCAGCACGCGGCTTTCGCTCGTCATCCTCTGCGCAATTCCGTTCCTCGCGGCCGCAATGGCCGTTTTGACCAAACTCGCCTTCCCGCGCTTTGAGGCCATGCTCAAAAAGTACGACCTGATGAACGCGCGCACGCAGGAAAATCTGATCGCCATCCGCGTTGTAAAGGCGTTCGTCCGCGGCGATTACGAGTCCGTGAAATTCAAGGATGCCGCCGCCGCGCTCAAGACCGCGCAGCGCAAGGCGGAGCGCATCCTGGTCGCCGCCATGCCGCTGATGCAGATTACGATGTACGCCTGCATCCTGCTGGTGCTTTGGGTCGGCGGAAACGACATCCTCGGCGGACGTCTCATGACCGGCGAGCTGATGAGCTTTTTGAGCTACATCACGCAGATTCTGATGTCGCTGATGATGATCACGATGGTGTTCGTCAACCTCGTGCTCTCCAGCGCGTCGGCAAAGCGCATCCTCGAAGTGCTAGACGAAGCGCCCGCCATCAACGACGAAGCCGCGCAGGCGGAGCTCTCCGTGAAAAACGGCGACGTGGAGTTTAAGGACGTGTGCTTCAGCTATGCGGACGATCCGGACAACCTGGCGCTTTCGCATATCAGCCTTTCGATCCGCTCCGGCGAGACCATCGGCATTATCGGCGGGTCCGGGTCGGCCAAGTCCACGCTCGTGCAGCTGATCCCCCGGCTGTACGACGTGCTTTCCGGCGAGGTGCTCGTCGGCGGGCGTAATGTGAAGGACTACAAGATCAAAACCCTGCGCGAGAGCATCGGCATGGTGCTGCAGAAAAACGTCCTGTTTTCCGGAACCATCCGGGAAAACCTGCGCTGGGGCAATCCCGCGGCAACGGACGAAGAGATCGAAAGCGCCTGTATCGCCGCGCAGGCGGACGGCTTTATCCGCTCGTTTCCGAACGGCTACGACACCGACCTCGGCCAGGGCGGCGTGAACGTCTCCGGCGGGCAGAAACAGCGCCTTTGCATCGCGCGCGCGCTGATTAAGAACCCGAAGGTGCTCATCCTCGACGACTCGACTTCCGCCGTGGACACCGCGACGGACGCCGCCATCCGCGAAGCGTTTGCAAGCCAGCACGGCGCGGCCACGACGATCATCATCGCCCAGCGCATCGCGTCCGTGATGGACGCGGACCGCATCGTGGTGCTGCAGGATGGTAAAATCGACGGCGTCGGCACGCACGAAGAACTGCTGGCGACCAACGAAATCTATCGCGAAGTCTACACTTCGCAGCAAAAGGGGGTGGCGTAACATGCCCGGACCTATGGGAGGACCGCACGGCCGCTCAATCGCCAAACCGAAAAACGTGGGCAAGACGTTTTCACGCTTGCTCGGATACTTAAAGGACTATAAATGGCAGTTGGTTTTCGTTGCGTTCGGCCTTGTCGTTTCGGCAGGCGCGGGCGTTGCGGGCACCTACCTTCTCAAGCCGATCATCAACCACATCAGCGAACTGCTGAAGAGCGGGTCTACCGACATGAGCGCGTTTATCGGCTATCTGGTCGTGCTCGCGGCGGTTTACGGCGTCGGCGCGCTGATGAACTACATCGTCAACCGCATGATCGTCAACATCTCCACCGCCACGCTGGAATCCGTGCGTGTGGACATGTTCACAAAGCTCGAAAAACTGCCGCTGAAATACTTCGACTCACAGACGCACGGCGAAATCATGAGCCGCTTCTCCAACGACACGGACGCGCTGCGCGACATGCTCCGACAGGGGCTGCCGATGCTGATTACCAGCGGGATCACCGTCGTGGGCGTGCTGGTGATGATGCTGGTGCTCTCCCCGCTGCTCACGCTGCTGGTGCTGGTCGTGTTCGCGCTCATGCTGCTGATCGTCAAGGCGCTTGGCGGCAAATCCGCGTTTTACTTCACCAAGCGGCAAAAATCGCTCGCCACCGTGAACGGCTATATCGAAGAAATGATCGAAGGCCAGCGCGAGGTCAAGGTCTTCTGCCGCGAAGACAGCGTTTCCGAAACGTTTGAGCAAAAAAACGAGGAACTCCGCCAGGCTTCGACCTCCGCAATGACCTACGCCATGGTGCTCATGCCGATCATGGGCAACCTCAGCTATGCGCTCTATGCCGCGGCGGCCGCCGCGGGTGCGGCGCTGGCCATCATCGGCCGTGCGGACATCGGCACGCTCGCCGCGTTCCTGCAGTATACGCGCTCGTTCAGCCAGCCGCTGACGCAGCTGAGCCAGCTTTTCAACGGCTTCATCAGCGCGCTTGCCGGCGCGGAACGCATCTTTGAGCTCATCGACGCCTCGCCGGAAACCGACGAAGGCGACGTGACGCTCGTCAACGTCGAAAAAGGCGACGCGGGCAACCTCACCGAGGTGCCCTGCTGCACGAACCACTGGGCCTGGAAGCGTCCCGTCGGCGGCGGATACGAATATATCGAACTGCGCGGCGACGTGCGTTTTCATGACGTGAGCTTCAGCTACGACGGTGAAGTGGACGTGCTCAAGGACGTGAACCTCTTCGCCAAACCCGGCCAGAAGATCGCGTTCGTCGGCTCCACCGGCGCGGGCAAGACGACCGTCACCAACCTGATCAACCGCTTCTACGACGTGCAGCGCGGCTCAATCACCTACGACGGCATCGACGTCAAGCAGATCAAAAAAGACGACCTGCGCCGCTCGCTGGCGATGGTGCTGCAGGACACGCACCTGTTCACCGGCACCGTGCGCGACAACATCCGCTACGGCCGTCTGGACGCGACCGACGCGGAAGTCGAGCAGGCGGCAAAGCTCGCAAACGCGCATTCGTTCATCCGCCATCTGCCGCAGGGGTACGACACGGTGCTCACCGCCGACGGCGCGAACCTTTCGCAGGGACAGCGCCAGCTTCTGGCCATCGCCCGCGCGGCGGTCGCCAACCCGCCGGTGCTCATCCTCGACGAAGCGACGAGCTCCATCGACACGCGCACCGAAGCGCTTATCGAGCGCGGCATGGACCGGCTCATGAAAGGCCGCACGGTGTTCGTCATCGCGCACCGGCTCTCGACCGTGCGCAACAGCAACGCAATCCTCGTGCTGGAAAACGGCCAGGTCATCGAGCGCGGCGACCACGACGGGCTGATCGAGCAAAAAGGTAAATATTACCAGCTCTATATGGGCATGTTCGAGCTTTCCTGATAAATGGCAGGGCCATAACGCACAAAAAGGCCGGAGGGTTCTCCTCCGGCCTGAGACCGTCAAAAAACTTGTTTTTTGACGGGATAACCGCTCTTTGCCTCTCGTCCTTCGGACTCCCGGGCGGCAAAGAGCACAGAGAAACCGCCCGTTCCGGGCGATCCGTTACGCCGGATGAACCGGCGCAGCCGGAATCAACGGGTTAAGGACTGCGGCCCTTAACAATCCCAAGGACTTTTTTGACAGGCTGAGGCCGGGGGGCTCCCTCCGGCCTCAGGCCATCGAAAAACCTAGTTTTTCGATGGGAGCCGCTGCGGCGGAATTTTCCATGCAGCGTCAGCCTCGAACGGCTGCGCCGTTTGTCGGCTTATCTGCATGAAGCGTGTCAAAACCGCCGTACACGCCGCCGGTTTTGACGGATCTCAATCCTAATAATTCATCTTTGTAAGTTGAATTCGATCATTTTGACAACGTTGGACTTTGTCGATAAACCGAGGCCGGAGGAAATCCTCCGGCCTTTTAGGTGTTCGCCGTACTTCAAAAGCGGGTTTAATCCTGCTTTTTGTCCTCGTCGTCGAATTCGAACGCGGACTTGGGCAGCACGCAGCCGCCGTTGCGCGAACACGCCGCGCCGCCTGCGGCGGCTTTCTTCTTTGCGGCGGCTTCCTTATCGGTATACTTGCGCATCTTGATGATGAGCAGCACGATCAGCGCCATTGTAATGCCGAGGGCGACATACGAAATCACACCGAGCACCGTGGGTGTCAGAAACGAAAACGAACCGAGGTCCTTTTTCGCGACCCACTCGTAAACGGCGGTCGTCGTGTCGGTCGCGGCGACCGTTTCCTCATAGGAATAGAGCGCACCGCGCAGCAGCGAAGCGGCGCTGTTGATAATCATGATCGAGCCGAGCACGATATAGAGCTTGCGGGTCATGGCTTTGAATTCTTCCTCCATGCCCTCCTTGATGTTTTCCATGTTGTACAGTCGGCCTTTCCCGGTGATGCCAGCATACAGCACATACGCGGAAATCGCGAGCAGCAGTATGTCGAACAGGGAGAACGAATCGGTCATTTTGTTATCTCCTTATCATAGTGTTGTTTCGGCCCTTGCCCCATGCCGCAAAGCGCGGGCGTGGTCTCCGGTCGGTCACAGTTTTTTCAGCTTCGGGCCGTTCGCCGTATCCTCCACGGCAAAGCCCATCGCCTTGAGTTCGTCGCGGATGGCGTCCGCGCGCGCATAGTCCTTCGCCTTGCGCACCCGCTGCCGTTCTTCGAGCAGCTGCAGCGCTTCCGCCGGGAAGGAATCTTCCTTTTTCTTTACGAGCAACCCGAGTACGCCGGTCAGTTCGTCAAAGAGCGCCTTGCCCGCGTCCAGAGCCTCCCGTCCGCGCGGCTCGCTGACAAACGTGTTGGCCGCGCGCGCAAGCTCGAAAAGCACGCCTAGCGCGTCGGCGGTGTTGAGGTCGTCGTCCATCGCGTCGCAGAAGCGCTTTTTGTATTCTCCCAGCGAAGCGAGGAACTCCTCGTCCGCATCGGTGCCCTCCGGCGCAGTCTGCGCTTCTTCCAGCCGCTCGCGCGCGGTGCGGAGCCGCTCAAGCCCGTTTTCCGCCTGCTGGATCAGCTCGCGTGAAAAGTTCACAGGGTTGCGGTACTGCACGCTGAGCATGAACATGCGCACCGCTTCCAGATCGAATTCCTTCGCGATATCGCGCACGGTAAAGAAGTTGCCGGCGGACTTGGACATCTTCTGGTTGTCCACGTTGATATAGCCGTTGTGCATCCAGTAACGCGCAAACGGCTTGCCGGTGGCGCCTTCGCTCTGGGCGATCTCGTTCTCATGATGCGGGAAAATGAGGTCCTGCCCGCCCGCGTGGATATCGAACGTTTCGCCAAGGATGGACATGCTCATGGCCGAGCACTCGATGTGCCAGCCGGGCCTGCCCATTCCCCAGGGGGACTCCCAACTCGGTTCACCGGGTTTTTCCGCCTTCCAGAGCGCAAAGTCCAGCGGGTCGCGCTTGTCGTCCCCCGGTTCGACGCGCGCGCCGTTTTCTAGGTCGTCCACGTTCTGGCCAGAGAGTTTGCCATACCCCGGGAAGCTGCGCACCGAGTAATACACGTCCCCGGCGGGGGTTGCATACGCGTGCCCGTTTTCAACCAGCTTACTCACAAGGGCGATGATCTCGCCGATGTGTTCGGTCGCGCGCGGGTTGACGGTCGCGCGCGCAACGCCGAGCGCGTCCGCATCGTGGTAATATTCCTTGATGAACCGCTCGCCAAGCGCTTTGACCGTCGTGCCTTCCTCGTTTGCGCGGCGGATCATCTTGTCGTCGATGTCCGTGAAATTCTGCACGAAATTCACCTTGTAGCCGCGGTATTCGAGGTATCTGCGCATCGTATCGAAAACGATGAACGGGCGCGCGTTGCCTATATGGAAATAATTATACACCGTCGGACCGCATGCGTACATGGAAATTTGTCCGGGCACGAGCGGGACAAGCTCTTCCTTTTTGCGCGTCATCGTGTTATAGATCTGCATTTTCTTCCCCTCCGTTTTCTCAATCCGTTTTGCTTTCCGTGTTTTTCATTGCGCCGCCGTCCGCTTCCGCCGCGCCTTCAAGCGCTTCCACGCGCTTTAGCAGCGCAGCCAGTTGCTGTTCCACCGGGTCGGGCAGGTGCACCTGGTCGAGGTCGACCCCCGCTTCCCCGCCCATGCCGGCGAGCCGCTTTGCGCAGCGTTCGGTATCCGCGCACTCGCAGTTTTCGTCGCAGCGGCCCGGATGGTCGCAGGGCAACGGACAGCCGTAGAGCCGCACGACGTGCCCCGGCACGCCGACCACCGTTGAAAACGGCGGCACGTTTTTGAGCACAACCGCGCCCGCGCCGACCTTGGCGTGCGTGCCGACGCTGAGCGGGCCGAGCACGCTCGCGCCCGCGGCGATGGTCACATGGTCGCCGATCGTCGGGTGGCGCTTGCCGACGTCCTTGCCGGTGCCGCCGAGCGTCGCACCCTGATAGATGGTCACGTCGTCGCCGATGACCGAGGTTTCGCCGACGACCACGCCGTTGCCGTGGTCGATGAAGAGGCGCTTGCCGATCGTCGCCGCCGGGTGGATGTCCACTCCCGTGCGGAAACGGCACCATTCCGAGATCATGCGCGCAATTAGCTTCATGCCGTGCATATAGAAAAAGTGTGCGCGCCGGTGCATCCGTATCGCCCGGAACCCCGGATAGCAGAAATACACCTCAATGGCCGATCTTGCGGCCGGGTCGCGGTCCAGCACGACCTGTATATCGCTTTTCAGCGTTCGAAACATCTTTTTTATCCTTTCGCGCGGCGGTTATGCCGCGTTCAAATCGTTCAGCTGCGGCTTGCATAAGCCTTTTCGAAACAGAAAAAGCGCACCCGTACATAAAGACGAATGCGCTTCGCGGTCCCACTTTATTTAGGGAAAAACTTCCCCCGCTCAAGGCCTTAACGCGGCTGAAACGTCCGCCGGTACTGAAGCGGGGTTCCCCGCGCTTTGTCGGCGGCGGCTCCCGGGAGGCACTTTTCCGCTTCTCTGCCCGGGGCGGCTTGCAGCCGGTGACCGACCCTCTCTGACGGCGGATGAAACGCGGATACTCTTTCCCGATCGACGCTTTTCTCTTTGTAACAGTGTATGCAATCGCCGCGCGGTTTGTCAAGCGTGTTTTCCGCTTTTTCACATTCGTTTATACGCATCAAAAAAATCCCGCCCTTGTCAAAATCGCCGATCTGGGCAATAATAAGATGTTTATTGATTTTACGAGGTGATTTGGTATGAGAATGAGCGAACTGATCGGCGAGCGCTATAAGGAAAAGCCCGCCGACTGCACGATCGAAAGCCACGCGCTGATGGTGCGCGGCGGATACATCAAGCAGGTCAACACCGGCGTTTATACGCTGCTGCCGCCCGCGCGGCGCATTACCCAGAAGATCGAGCGCATCATCCGTGAGGAAATGGACCGCATCGGCGGGCAGGAAGTGCTCTTCCCCGTCGTGCTCCCCGCCGAACTCTGGAAAGAGTCCGGGCGTTTCACGAGCGTCGGCAAGGAACTCGTCCGCCTGACCGACCGCATGGGCGCGGACATGGTGCTCGGCATGACGCACGAGGAAGCCGCCGTGCACCTTGCGCGCGACGCGGCCAAGAGCTACGCCAAGTACCCGTTCATGATCTACCAGATCCAAACCAAGTTCCGCGACGAGCCGCGCGCCCGCGGCGGGCTCATCCGCGTGCGCGAGTTCACGATGAAGGACGCCTATTCCTTCCATACCTCGCAAAAGGACCTGGAAGCGTACTACGAACGCTGCTATGAAGCGTACGAGCGCATCTTCAAGCGCGCGGGCTGCAAAAACGTTATCGCCGTGCTTTCCGACTCCGGCATGATGGGCGGCAGCATTTCGCACGAGTTCATGCTGCTCACCGACATCGGCGAAGACACGCTGGTCGTCTGCGAAAACTGCGACTTCAAGGCCAATCTCGAAGCGGCCGAAACCGTTGTGGACAATTCGGCGCTCGCGGCGCCGGAGGAACTCACCCTCGTGCCCACGCCGGGCATGGCGACCATCGAAGAGGTTGCGGGGTTTTTGAAGAAACCGCACAGCGCAACCTGCAAGGCGGTCGTCTACCAGAAAAACGAGGACGATTCCTATGTGATCGTCTTCATCCGCGGCGACATGGAAGTCAACGAAACCAAACTGCGCAATTATCTCTGCGCGGAGGTGCACGCCGGCGAAGTCACGCCGGAAAGCGGCATCGTTGCCGGGTTCATCGGCCCGATGGGACTGGACGAAAAGAAGATCACCGTCGTGTTCGACCGTTCGCTTGAAGGAATCGGCGCGCTGGTCTGCGGCGCGAACAAGGCCGACCACCATTACACCGGTTTCAACATCGAACGCGATTACGGCAAGGTGCGGTACGCCGACGTGTCCAAGGCCGTCTCCGGCGGCATCTGTCCGGTGTGCGGCAAGCGCACGCTGACAATCCGCAACGGCATCGAAGTCGGCAACATCTTCCAGCTCGGCACAAAATACACCAAAGCCATGAATATGCAGTACCTCGACGAAAACGGCGAACTGCACTATCCCATCATGGGCTGCTACGGCATCGGCGTCGGCCGGCTCGCCGCGAGCGTATGCGAAGAAAGCCACGACGACTACGGCCCGCTCTGGCCCATCGGCATCGCACCCTGGGAAGCGCAGGTCTGCGTTCTGCGCGCCGACCAGGAGGAGCCGAAGCGCATTGGAAACGAACTCTACGACGCGCTGCAGAAGGCCGGCGTGGAGACCATCATCGACGACCGGCAGGTCAGCGCGGGCGTGGTGTTTTCGGAAGCCGATCTCATCGGCGCGCCGATCCGCCTGACCGTCAGCCCGCGAAACCTTGCAAACGGTGCGGTCGAGCTCACCACGCGGGACAAGAGCGTCAAACGCCAGGTGCCGCTTGAAGAAGCGGTGCAGGCCGTGCTGGAACTCAAGGCCGAGCTGTTTGAACAGCTCAAAGCGTAAAGTAAAAGACCAATTGTAATCGTCACAAAGCGCCGCTTGCAAGCGGCGCTTTCAGCCTGTCAAAAAAGTCCTTGGGATTGTTAAGGGCCGCAGTCCTTAACCCGTTGATTCCGGCTGCGCCGGTTCATCCGGCGTAACACCATCGCCCGGAACGGGCGGTTTCTCTGTGCGCTTTGCCGCCCGGGAGTCCGAATGGCGAGAGGCAAAGAGCAGTTGCCCCGTCAAAAAACAAGTTTTGGGGCGGTCTCAAAGCGCCGCTTGAAAGCGGCGCTTTGTTGATCGGCAAATTTCTTTTTTGGGGGTTGCAAGTAATCAGCACTTGGCCTTGCCCGACTGTCGGATGAGCCAAAGAAACTCTTCCTGCGGGACCGGCCGCGCATAATAGTATCCCTGTATAAAGTCGATCCCGAGCCGGTGGACGATCTCGTCCTGCTCGTGCGTCTCTACTCCCTCGGCAAGCACAATTGTATGCATGGCGCGGATGCCGTTGATCACCGTCTGCAAAAGCCCGTATGCCCTCGGGTTCTGCGCGATTCCCCCTATGAGACTCTTGTCGATTTTAATGCACTCGAACGGAAGCGACATCATGCTCACGAGGTTGGAATACCCCGTGCCGAAGTCGTCCAGAAATACGCCGATGCTCCTGTCGCCAAGCTCGTCGATCGTCGCGCGCGCCTTGTCCATGTCGTCGAGCAGCACGCGCTCGGTAATCTCCAGCTTGATGCATTTCGGCGGGATATCGTATTTTTCCAGCAGCAGTTCCAGCCGGTGCGCCGTTTCGTCGAATTCGTTCTGCTGCGACGAAATATTAACGGAAAGCCATTCGATGCCGGCGGCCTTGTTTTCGCTGATAAACCGGCAGGTTTTTTCAAGCACCATCCAGCCGAGTTCCGTTGCGATGCCCGCCTCGATCGCCAGCGGGATAAATTCGCCCGGCGAAATCGGCCGTCCGTTTTTCTCGTTGAGCCGCAGCAGTACTTCGCCGCCGGTAAACCGCTTTTTGCGGCAGTCGTAGACCGGCTGGATATAGATGAAAAAATTATCCTCCGCAAGCGCGTATTCCAGCTGTGAAAGCACGTAATTCCGTCGGCCGAACTCACTGCGCAGCTGCGCGTCGAATCGCACGACGCCGCCCCTGGACACATCGTTTTTCGCGATCCGCACAGAGTATTCAAGCGCGGCGATGAGTTCGTCCACACTGGCCGCATGGTCCGGATAGCGGATGTCCGAAATCGTCGCGTGCAACGTGAGCGCTTCACCGTCCGCCGTCCATGGTCGCCGGAAGCGCTCCGACACACGCGCAAGCAGCGCTTCGTACACCTGGTCCGGCATGCCGACCGCTACCAGCGCAAATTCCACGCCGGTAAAACGGTATGCCGCCACGCTCGGTTCGAGTGTCGCAAAAAATGAGCCGACTTCCCGCAAAAACATATCTCCCGCACGCTGCCCGAACTGATTGTTGACGAGTTTGAACTGTCCGATGCCGATCATGATGACCCGGTACCCCTGTTTACGCGCGGAGAGCCTCTGCAGCACATGGAAAAACGCCTCCCGGTTGGAAAGCTCCGTCAGCGGGTCCGTATGCAGGCGCTGCTGTTGTCCATAGATGAAGAGCACCAGCAGCGACAGGCTTAGTATCGTGCCGGTGAGCACGTGGCCAAGATAAAAATGCTGGTACCCGCCCATCATGAGCGCCAGCACCGGAAGCGAGTATACGATGAGCCGGAATGAACGCTTTACCCGTTTTTTTTCGAGCCGGTAAAATACTTCGATGATGACATAGGCGATGACCAGATAGATCAGGTCGATCCGGTAAATGGGTCCGTAATGGTATACGCTTCTTTCGTCTACGCTGAACAGCCAGCCTGTAAAGGCGTTTGAAAGGGCAAGCAGGACCTCCAGAATACACACCCCGCTGATTACGACTGCCGCAACCTTCAGGCGCGGCGAAGCGGGGCGGTATTCGTAGATTGTAACGACCATCGCGGCGGTAATGGACGAAACGGAGCATGCAAGCCCCACATGAAAAAGCGTCGCCACGCTGAAGTCCAGCCATGCGGGAACCTTTTCGCCCAAACCGAAAAGGTAAAAATTCGCGATCGTAAGCAGGATTGAAACAAGCGTAACAGCCGTGCTGACGCGAAAAACAGTCTGCTTGAACGCAGTACGTTTTTTCTCCATCATCGAGTATACAAAAATGATCGCCAGCAATACGCAGGAGAAATATTCTGTAATGATAATGTCTCTCAAAGTCTGCTTGATCCTTGTCTCTAAAATATACGATGTTTTAATCTTACACCATCGGTTAGAAGAATTCAACCAAGTTGATAAATGTAACATCAAAATGATATGCTTATCGTTTTATTCGAAATAAAAGCAAGTATGCACAGGGTATACGTGATTTATGTTGTGTTTATCCGTTCGTTGCTATCGCTTTAATTATGCTTTCGATGTAACAATTTTACGTGCAGCTGCGCGCCGCCTTCGGTCGAAACGGGGGTTTAAGCCCCGCCTTCCTTCGCCAGTTCAAGAAGATACTGCCCGTACGCGGTCATCTTCAGTTCCGCTCCGAGCGCGGCGAGCTGGTCGGTCGTAATGAAGCCGCGCCGCCATGCGATCTCCTCGATGCAGGAAACATAAAACCCCTGCCGGGACTGGATGGCCTCGACGTATTCCGCGGCTTTCAGGATCCCCTCCGGCGAACCGGTGTCGAGCCACGCCATGCCGCGGCCAAGCGGCTCGGCATGCAGGTCGCCGAGCGTCAGGTACGCATTGTTGACGGACGTGATTTCGATTTCACCACGGGACGACGGGCGGACATGCTTGGCGATTTCCACCACGCGCTCATCGTAAAAATACAGTCCAGGCACGGCATAGTTCGATTTCGGCCGTTCCGGCTTCTCCTCAACGGAGAGCACGCGCCCTTCGGAATCGAACTCCACAACGCCGAAGCGCCGCGCGTCCTTAACCGGATAGCCGAAAATCGTTGCGCCGCGCTCGCGGGCCATCGCCTTTTGCATTGTGGCGGTCAAATCCCGCCCGTAAAACACGTTGTCGCCGAGGATCAGGCAGACCGGGCCGTGATCGATAAACTCTTCACCGAGGATAAACGCGTCCGCAAGCCCGCGCGGCGTTTGCTGCACCTTATAGGAAATATGCATGCCGAGCCGCGTCCCGTCGCCAAGCAGCCGCTCGTACACCGGCGCGTCCTCCGGCGTGGAGATGATCAGAACGTCCCGGATGGAGGCAAGCATGAGCACCGAAAGCGGATAATAGATCATCGGCTTGTCGTAGATGGGAAGCAGCTGCTTGCTGACCGCCTTCGTGCTCGGGTAAAGCCTCGTTCCCTTCCCGCCGGCGAGGATGATGCCTTTCATGCGCGCTCCTTTCGGCCCTTCGCAGGGCTCGCTGATCACATGCGGCTCGCGCCACTGCGCGGGCGTCTGCGTACGCTCCGCCGGTTGCCGCGTTTCGCCGCCGGCAGCGCCGCCGCCTTCCTGGAGGCATTCGCAGCAGGGCGCGCCGAGGTCCTCCAGGCTGGATACGTCGAAGCCTTCCGTGCTTTCCGGCATAAACAGCACGCGGATCGTCATGAACATCAAATTCAGGTCGTGGACAAGCGAACAGTTCTCAATATAGAGCATATCGAGCTTGAGCTTGTCCTCAAAGTTTGTGTTGTATTTCCCGTAGATCTGCGCATACCCCGTCAGCCCCGCTTTAACTTTCATGCGGTAGCGGAACTCCGGCAGGCGCTCGCAGTAAAAATCGACGTTTTCGATGCGCTCCGCACGCGGCCCGACCAGCGACATTTCGCCATGGAGGATATTGAAAAACTGCGGCAGTTCATCGATGCGCGAGGCACGGATGAACTTGCCGAACGGCGTGATGCGTTCGTCGTTCGGGCGCGTCAGAAGCGCGCCGTCCTTTTCCGCGTCCACGATCATGCTGCGGAACTTATACAGCGTGAAGCGCTCAAGGTTTCTCGTGTAGCGCTCCTGTTTAAAGAACACAGGCCCGCCGTCCTGCAGTTTGATCACGATGGCGGTCACGAGCATAATCGGGCTGGTGAGCACGATGCCAATCAGCGAAAAGACGATGTCCATAAGCCGCTTGGCCGCCATCTGCTCGATTGAAAACGGGCGGTTTTTGCATTGATAGACCAGCGAATCGCCGATGACGTTTTCATGTGCGTTGTGGAAGATGATGTCCTCCACCGTCGGCAGCACGAAAAGCCGCTTGTTGTTCTCAAAGCAATACTCGGTCAGATCGAGCCGCAGTTCGCGCGAAATATCGCCCATGAACACCGTTGAATACGGTTCGAGGCAATGCTTGATCGCTTCCGCGCCTTCCGTTTCCGTCACGAGCGCGCAGATTTCGTGCCGTTCCTTCATGGAGTCGATCTTTTTAAACGTTGCAATCTCGTGCTTGTCTCCCGAACACACGACGACGGACTTGCGCGCCGGATACAGCCGGTAATACAACCGGTCCGCGCCGAGATAAAGGAACAGCGACATCCCCCACTGCACCAGGGTCATAACGGCCAGCGGCGCGACGGGGAGCAGCTTCTTCGCCGTCAGAGCAAGAATGAAATAGAAGATGAAATTCGTGAGTACCGTGGAAAGGATATAGGAAAAAATCAGCTCGCGGTAGCGCATGGTGCCGATGTTGAAGCAGCGGTAAACCGACGCGAACGCAAGGAACACGACGAGATACAAAAACACGAACACAACGAAGCCCTTGAACCAGAAGTCGGTCTCCGGGTAGTAGTGCAGCACTAAATACAAAAAAGCGCCGGCCGTCGCGGCCATGATCGCCACTTTGCAAAGCAGTATGAGCGAGCCTTTAAAGCGCCTTGGTGAAAACTTTGTCACCCTGCGGTCCTCTTTCCTCTTTCGTCTCGCGGCAAATGCGCGCCCCGAAAACGCATTTTAAAAACAGCGCGCGTTTCGCCGCCGCCGGCTCGATTGTAGCATGCTGCAAATCCGCTTGTCAAACCGCGCTCGCTCGCGTTTCGGGCGGGTTTACGGACTTTATGCATACATTTTTCACCGCAGTCGGTTGACAAGCCGCCCGGCGTTTCCTATAATAATTCCACAAGCACCGGTAACGTTACCGGTAACGGTTCCGACAACGTTTTTACAGTCCACGCTCAAACGGAAGGAGATGCACGCCATGACGACCATTCGGGACGTTGCGCGCCGCTGCGGCGTCGCCGTAAGCACCGTGTCCCGTGTGCTCAACGGCCGGCCGGACGTCAGCGCCGCCACGCGTGAAAAAGTGCTGCAGGCCATGTCGGCGCTTGACTACGTCCCCAACGCCAGCGCGCGGAATTTGGTCAAGGCTTCCTCGGACACGGTAGGACTGCTTGTCAAGGGCGTGAACAATCCTTTTTTCGCAAAGCTCATCAAGGTGATCGAGCGCGAAGTCGCGATGCATGGCTACACGCTGGAGCTGCACCACATGGACGCTTCCGAAAACGAGCTGGCCGTCGGTGCGCGCCTTGCGGAGGAGCGCAGGCTCATCGGCGTGCTGTTCCTTGGCGGGCGGTTCAACTATTCGCCGGAGGAACTGGCCCGCGTCGGCGTGCCCTGCGTGCTCTGCACCTATACCAACACCTTCGGCTCGCTGGAAAAAAGCGAATATTCCTCCGTCGCCATCGACGACCGGCGCGCGGCGTTTGCCGCCGTCGACCTGCTTATTTCGCTGGGGCACCGCAGAATTGCGCTGCTGGCCGACAGTATGGAAGACAAATCCATCAGCGAACTGCGCTGCCGCGGATACCGGGACGCGCTGGAAGCGCACGGCATCCCGTTTTCGCCTGCAATTACGGCGCGGACGGGGAGTTTTTCCGACATGCGCGCCATCTACGCGGCAACCTGTGAGTTGCTTGAGCGGGACGCTTCGTTTACCGCGCTTTTCGCCATTGCGGACCTCATGGCGCTCGCCGCGGTGCGCGCGCTGCACGATTTTGGACGGCGCGTGCCGGACGAATGCTCCGTCGTCTCCATCGACGGGCTGGAACTTACGCAGTACATGCTCCCGGCGCTGACCACGTTCGTCCAGCCCATAGAAGAAATCGGCGTTGCCTGCGCGGCCACGCTGGCCGACCTTATCGAAGGAAGCGGCGGGCACCGGCAATATACGTTCGAGCCCGTCCTCCGAAAGGGCGAAAGCGTTAAAAAGTGGCCTTCTGCCGAAATCGGCGGCTGAAACCCGTTGGCATACGGCCCGCCTTCCTTTATAATAGAAAAGAAAATCTAAACGGAAACCGGTGCAACAAACATGAAACGTTCCTCAGGCATTCTACTGCATATTTCTTCCCTGCCCTCGCCCTACGGCATCGGCACGTTCGGCAAGGCGGCGTACGAGTGGGTCGACCTGCTCGTGCGCGCGCGGCAGAGCTGCTGGCAGGTGCTCCCGCTCGGACCGACGAGCTATGGCGATTCGCCATACCAGTCCTTCTCCGCGTTTGCGGGCAATCCGTATTTCATCGATCTGGACACGCTTGCAGACGACGGTCTAATCGACCGGGACGCGCTCGTTGCGGCAGACTGGGGCGATTCGCCGAGGCAAACGGATTACGGCAAGCTCTTTTGCCGTCGCTTCGGCTTTCTGCGCGGCGCGTTCGAGCGCGCCGAACAGGACTGCGGGCGCAGGCAGGCGCTGGACGCGTTCGCCGCGGATAACGCCGCCTGGCTGGACGATTATGCGCTGTTCATGGCGCTCAAGGACGAAAACGGCGGCGTTTCCTGGCAGCACTGGCCGGAAGAACTCCGCATGCGGGACGAACACGCGCTGAAAAGCGCGCACGAACGCCTGCAAAACAGCATCCGTTTTTACCAGTTCGTGCAGCAGCTTTTTTCCGAGCAGTGGCGGCGCCTGAAAACATATGCAAACGAGCGCGGCGTGCGCATCCTCGGCGATCTGCCGATTTACGTACCGCTCGACAGCGCGGACGTTTGGAGCGCGCCGGGTGAATTTCAGTTGGACGAAACACGCCGTCCTGTGCGCGTGGCGGGCGTCCCGCCGGACTATTTTACCGCGGACGGCCAGCTTTGGGGAAATCCCCTCTATCACTGGGAGCATATGAAGCAAAACGGCTACGACTGGTGGAGGCGGCGCATGCGTTCCGCCGCCGCACGCTTCGACAGCGTGCGCTTCGACCACTTCCGCGGGCTCTCCTCCTACTGGAGCGTGGACGCTTCGGCGCAGACCGCGCGCGGCGGCGAATGGCTGCCGGGTCCCGGGATGGAGTTTGTCAACGTCATGAAGGAGGCTGTCCCGTCGCTCGAAATCGTCGCCGAAGACCTCGGTTATCTCACCGACGACGTGCGCGCTCTGCTGGCGGAGTCGGGCTTTCCCGGCATGAAGGTGCTGGAGTTTGCGTTTGACGCGCGCGAGCCGAGCGATTATTTGCCGCATACATATGGCCGGCACTGTGTCTGCTATGCCGGCACGCACGACAACACGACCGTCGCCGGTTGGTTTTCGGAGGCCGCGCCGCAGGACGCGGATTTTGCGGCGACCTATCTCGGCCTCAACGAAAAAGAGGGCTATGTTTGGGGGTTCCTCCGCGGCGGCATGGGATCCGTTGCGGACCTTTTCATCGCGCAGGCACAGGACTATCTCGGCCTTGGTTCGGAATTCCGGATGAACACACCCGGCACGCTCGGCGGCGGCAACTGGCGCTGGCGGCTGCTGCCCGGTGAATTCACGGACGACCTGGCCGACAGGGTCGGCGGCCTGACGCGCATCTATGGCCGCGGCTGAAGCGCAGAGACGGGAGCGCAGACTCCGCATCCTCTTTCGGAAGGATGCATTCAGCTTTCCGTTTCCTGCGGATTGTGCGCTTTCCCTTTTTGCGCCGCTGCATGCGGACAGAAAAAGCGGGCGGAACGAAATCGTTCCGCCCGTCTTTTTTATGCGCGGGTCAGCCGTTTTTCTTCAGCGGGATCCAGATTCCATTGCAGTATACCTGGGTGTTTCCGCCGCTTCCGGAATACGTCTCGATTTCGTACGAATCCATATCGGCAGTCCATCCTGCATGTTTGTACTCGCCGTGTTCCTGCATCCATTCCGACAGGATAAGGCAAAGCAACTGTCCCGTCAATTCCGGCGGCACGTCGTTCACGCGGAATTTTGCCCACAGATGCGCGGGGATTTCGCGTTTCGTCATCCCTTCCGGCACGGGGGCGTCCGGCGCGCAGACGTCGCCGATCAAATACCGAAGCGGGTCGTTCTCACCGTGTATCCGCAGGCAAATCCCGTATGCCGGGCATACGGCATTCTGATGCCCGCTTTGAAAAAACGCTTCCCAAAACGCCGGGGTTTCCGGCTCCGCCGAATCCTCCGCGAACCTGTACTCCGCGCCGCACACCCGGAACGCGTCCATTTCTTCTACTTTGCAGTCCATCGCTTCCATGCCTTTCCCGATTGATATTCGATGCCGGACGTTCCCGCTGCGCCGGTATGCGGCGCCCGCTTATCCCACACGTGGGTCAGCTCTTTTTCCTTACCGGCATCCATATCTCGCTGCGATAGTCCGGCGCACTCGTGTCGCCCTCAAAATACACTTCGATATTCACCGAGCCCGCGATTTCATATTCCGTGTTGCCGGGCAGCCATTCGCCGTAAATACGGCGGTTCATATCCTGAATTGAGCCCGGCAGCGGCCCGGTGCAGGCAAACTTCGCCCAGGTGTGGGCGGGAATTTCGCGCTTCGTCATCCCTTCCGGGACAACCTTGTCCTTCGGGCAATTGTCGCCGATAAGATACTCAAACGCGCCGCCTTCGGGGCTGAGTTCCAGCGAAATCCCGTACATAGGGCAGACGGCGTTCTGGTACCCGCCGGTAAAAAACTCTCCCCAGAATTTCGGGATTTCTGCAAACGACGTGTCCTCGTGAAACGTGCGCTCCAGGCCGTATACGCAAAACGCGTCCATCTCTTCGATTTTGTAGTCCATCACTTTCGCACCCTCCAATGTAATTTTGATCGTCAGGGGGTTCTGGCAGCGCAGCGGAACGCCCGGACGCCGCGCACGTGACGGCGAAACGCCGTGAAAGCGGGTGAACGCCTTTGAAAAACTCTCCGGCGTGTCGTATCCGCAGCGGTACGCAAGGTCGATCACCTTGACTTTGGCGGCCTGCAGTTCCTGCGCGGCGATCGAAAGCCGCCTTGCGCGGATATACTCGGAAATCGTCGTGCCCGTCAGAATCGAAAACGCCTTTTCCAGATAGAAGCGGGACATTGCGACGTGCTTTGCCGCCCGGCCGCCGTCCACGCCGTTGAAAAGTTCGGCTTCGATGTAACGCAGCGCTTCGTTCAGGCTCTCGGTCCAGTCCATGCGCGTTTCTCCTCCCTGCAACGATATCGTATCAGACCCGGCGCTTGAGAATCCTGTCTTTTTACGTTCTGTTTTGTCCGGTTATGCGCGCGGTTAGCAGCCTGTCCCGCGGCGGGTGCGAGCAGGCGTCAGCCGAGCCAAATCCCGACGCCAATGCCCAGAATGGAGCCGATGAGCACCTGAAAAGGCGTGTGTCCGATGAGTTCCTTGAGTTCGAACTCCGGCAGTTCGATGATCGTGCCTTCCTTCAAAAAATGGTCGATAATGGCCGTAATCGTGACCGCCTGTTTGCCCGTTTCCAGGCGCACACCGCGCGCATCGTAAAGCACGACGCCCGCCAGCACGAACGACACGGCAAACTCGAACGACCCCGCACCAAACTGCTTTGCCGCCGCCGTCATCAGCGCGCAGACGGTCGCCGCATGCGAACTGGGCATGCCGCCGCTGCCGACGAGACGCTCGAATTTAAACTCCTTGTTGACGATGGTGTAGAGAATCACTTTCGCAAGCTGCGCAATCGTCCAGGCGGCAAGCGCCGCGACTAAAACGCGGTTGTGTATCAAATCGTTAAAAAACTGCATTTTCCCATCCCTGTTTCTGACGCGGGCGTAATAAAACGCATCCTTTGCACCGCCCCGCGCAGAAATATTTTATCGTAAGCGGGGCAAGAATACAACAGCAATCCGGGCCGCGCTGCGCGTACGCTTCCCTTTTTTCGGCGGCGCACTTGACAGGCGCTTGATCTTTGCTTTACATTGATGAAATGAAGAAGAAATTAATATCAATCGCGCTGTGTGCGCTGCTTGCCGTTTCCTGCGTGCTGCCGTTCGGCACCGCCGCCCGTGCGGACGAAGACGATGCCGGGCTTTGCTTTGGCGAGGACGGGACCTTTACCGTCCTCATCCTTTCCGACCTGCAGGAAACCCAGTTTACGACCGACCTCGTGCTCCAGTGTGAAGCGGCCGTCCTTGCCGACTATCCCGCAGACCTGATCGTCCTTCTGGGCGACCAGCTGGAGGGCGCCAGCCCCGTGCTGCGGCTCGGCAACGGCGCGGACAACTGCGAAGACACCATCCGCGCCGTGCTCGAACCGGTCGCCGAAAGCGGCATCCCGTTTGCCGTTGTGTTCGGCAACCACGATTTTGAGGCGCCGCTTTCCGTTGCGGAACAGGCGAAAATCTACGAGTCGTACGACACCTGCATCGGCGTTTGCTATGGCTCCGGCGAGCCGGACTGCGGCGCTTTTTCGCTGCCGGTCCTCTCCTCGGACGGTTCGTCGGATGCGCTGGAACTGTATTTCTTTGATTCCGGTTCCTATATTGCAAACGGCGACTACGACACCGTGTCTGCCGAACAGGTGAGCTGGTACAACGACCAAAGCGCCGCACTGTATGACGAAAACAGCAGTCAGACGGTGCCCGCCGTCGCATTTTTCCATATTCCGCTTCCCGAAGTGTACGAGCTTTTCACCGAGGTGGACAAGGGCACGGAAGGCGCGTTTGAAGGCGTTGGCGTGGGCAAGGGCAAATACTATCTGCCGAACGAAGACATGATTTTCGCCGGAGAAGTCAACGAAGCACCCTGTCCCTCCAGCGAAAACAACGGCCTGTTCGATGCATTCTGTGAAAACGGGGACGTGTTCCTCGCCGTCAACGGACACGATCACGTTAATTCCTACATCGGCTACCTCGACGGTGTGGACCTCGCCAACGCGCCGGGCAGTTCGTTCACGAGCTATGGCGACAAGGACGTCCGTGGCGTGCGCCTCTTCCGCTTCACCGAATACGACGTGAAGAATTACGAGATGCTGCACGTGCTCTACAGCGACTATGTTACCCCGGCAAGCTACGGGTATCTGCGCTATTATTTCACCGCGACGACGGGCATCCCCAACGCGGCAAAGGTGCTCATCCTGCTCGTTGTGCTGGTGGCCGCGCTGGTCGTGACCGCGGTCGTACTGCTGAAAAAACGGAAGCGCAAGCGCCGCTCGGCGGGAAAAGCCGCTGTGCCGGACGTAAAAACGCCGCCGTCCGAAACCGCCGCGCCGGAGCAGGAAACCACGCCAAAACAGGAATAACATAAGCGAGATCATACACAAACAGCCGGCCTCTTCAGGCCGGCTGTTTGCATATGCAGAAGCGCACTCTGCTATAACTTTCCCGCCATCTTTCGCAGAATTATCGGAATTGCGAATTATCGTAACCGTTCGGTCTCCTTCCTGCCAGAATATAAGTGGATACCCCGGGGAAGGAGACGCATGTTGAATTTTTTGAAGCGAAACGGCACTGCGCGGCGCGGACGGCGCACACTCTGGAACTGACGCGCAACCTCCGCCGCGGCATGGAGGGCGACGACGTTTGGGCGGTCAAACAGCGCCTGCTCGCGCTTGGTTTTTATGCGCCGCGCATCACGGCGGTCACGCATAAACGTTTCGGCAGCGACACGCGCCGCGCGGTGATTGCGTTTCAGGCCGCAAACGGACTCGCAGAGGACGGCGTCGTGGGTTTAATCACGTTTGCCGCGCTGTTCGGCGAAAGCACGGATACGGCCGAAACAGCTGCGGACGGCACCGCTTCGGCCGGCGCCGTGCCGGATACCGGACGCGGCGAAATACCTGCGAACATCGGCGACACGGCGGCAAAAGCGATTTGGAGCGACCTGCAGGGTGCGAACGAAACACGGCGCGGCATCGTGCTGGACGCGCTGCAGTTTGCGTTTGACCCGAATGTGCCCGCGCAGTACCCGCTGAGCCTGTATATCCGCGGCGGCAACCTCTACAACAAGGACCTCTCGCCAAACGTAATCACGCTCAGCCGCATCGCCTCCGGCGCGAACCGTCAGCCGGAATATTACAACGGCGGCCGCCGGGAGATGATGGAAGCGGCGGTCGCGGCGAACCCGTCCGTCACCGGTGCGGACTGCTCCGGCGGCGTGGTCGGGCTGCTGCGCCACGCAAAGGTTGTTTCCGCCAGGTTCGATCTCTCGGCGGACGGTTTTAAGGCCAGTTCCTCGGTCAGGAGCGTCGTCCGGGACGATTTGCTCTGCGCGGACTTCGTGCATAAAAGCGGGCATATCGGCCTCTATGCGGGCGGCGGGTACGCCGTCGAGTGGATGGGCGGCGCATATGGGTGCCAGCTGACCATGCTTTCCGGCCGGCGCGGCTGGGACTTTGTATACGGCAAGCGCAGGACGCGCAGCGCCTGGACGGCGTATCTGCACCCCACCTATTACTGAAAAAGGAGCCATCTTACTATGCAGGAATGGGACGTTTTCGGTGTGATTGCGTCGCTGGCAGCGCTGTTTGCCATGATGATTGCGCCGATCGTGCGGCTTAC
The DNA here is from genome assembly GCA_035446965.1 of Eubacteriales bacterium. GTDB lineage: Bacteria > Bacillota > Clostridia > Christensenellales > CAG-138 > UBA7703. The sequence goes on along the minus strand of DAOTGE010000004.1, from coordinate 44,218 downwards.
GCGCGCCATCACGCGCCTGACCGCCACAATGGAGAGCATGGAAAAAAGCGTGGACGAGCTGACCCTCAACAACCGCACCGCGCACGAACGCCTCTGGCGGCACGAACGCGAGCAGGACAAAACGCTCGGCGACCACGAAACGCGGCTGCGCGTCATGGAGGACGACCGCCAGACGCAGCCCCGCTGAACCAAACAAAATTAAGGAGAATGGATATGGAACAGTTGATTGAATACGGCATGCAGATTGCGGCAACGCTGCTCATCACGCTCATCGGCGTGCTCGGCGCGTATCTTTCCGCAAAACTCGGCAAAAGCGCGAACCTTCAGAACATCGACACGGCGCAAAAGGAGGTCATCCGCGCGGCGGAGCTCACCGTCGGCGAGCTCCAGCAGACACTCGTGGACGGCCTGAAAGCCGCCAGCGAGGACGGCAAACTGACGGACGATGAGATTTCCTCCCTCAAGCAGCAGCTGCTTGACAAGACGATTGAAAAGATCTCCGCTCCCGCGTACACGCTGCTGCAGGCCGCCGCGGTGGACGTTGAAGCACTCATCACCGGCGCGGGCGAAAGCTGGATTGAACGGATCAAGTCCAATCAGGCCGCGTAACGCACGCATCCGCAAAACGAAAGGCCGCCCCGTTTCAGGGCGGCTTTTCATTGTTCGCTGGAGAACGTGAATTTTTCGGTGAAACGCCGCTTGGCCTGTTCCCGGCTCAGAACGACCGAAGCTGTACGGCGGCGGGAAACGCACGCTCCCGACCGCAGACGCTCAGGCAGTAACCGGGAAACGCGTCGTATGAGCGGAACCGGTACCCTGTGCCGCCTTCGAGCACCGCGGATTCTCCGTCCGGCAGGATGCAAAACGTGCGCGGCGAAACGGAAAACCCCTGTCCTTCGGCCTTGAGGTAGCTTTCCTTAAGCGTCCAGACCATGAAAAACTGTTCGACCGGATCGGTCGATTCCTGCAAAAAACGTTGCTCCCGCGGATGAAAAAAGCGCGTCGAGAGCTTTTGCCAGTTGATCGGCCGGATGCGCTCAACGTCCACGCCGACAGCCTCCTCCGAAAGCGCGAGCACCGCATAGTCGCCCGCATGCGTGAGGTTAAACGGGCGATGGCTCGGCAGCGACGGTTTGCCGCGCTTGCCATGCACGAAGCGCGCGTTTCGTGCCGACTCGCCGAATGCGTCGTAAAGCAGCAGTCCCGCGGCAAGGCTCCTCAGCGCGTTGTCGGACGCGCCGTAGGCGCGCACGCGCGCCTGGCGCTCCTCGTCCAGCAGACAAATCAGCTTGTCCGCCCGCGGTGCAATCTGGCGGATGTCCGCCGCAAACAGCTCGATCAAACGAAACTCCCCCAGTCCGTATTTTCAGTGGATGACACGCTTTGTTTTCCATTTGCCGCCGCGGTAACGCGGGATGAAAAATGCAATCCGCACCGCCCAGTCCATAAACATACTGTACCACACGCCCGCAACGCCCAGATTGAATATTTTGATGAGCACATAACTCATGCCGACGCGCACCAGCCACATGGAAATCGAGGACACGACCATTGTGAAGCGCGCGTCTCCCGCGGCGCGCAGCGCGTTCGGGAAAGCGAACGCAATCGGCCAGAGCGTCATGTGCATCAGCGCGATGGCGGGCAGCACCCGCACGCAGGTGTCCGCGGCCTCCGCGCTGAGCGGGAAGAGGCTCACCAGCTGCTTTGCAAAAATCAGCGCGGGCAGGTTCATCGCCGCCATAAAGATATAGGTATAGAGCATCATCTTTCGCACGTAGGACTGCGCCTGCTCATAGTCCCCCGCGCCGACGCACTGTCCCACGACCGTGACCAGCGCAAGCCCCATGCCCACGCCGGGCACGATGATAAACCCGGCCATGCTGTTCAGGATTGCGTTTGCCGCAATGGCGGAGGTTCCCAGCGTCGCAATCAGCGACTGCACGAGGATTTTGCCAAAGTTGAACATCCCGTTTTCAAACCCGTTCGGCACGCCGACGGATAGGATGCTTTTGACCATGCCGCCTTCAAAGCGCACTTTCCAGATTTTCTTCAGGTGGATTACGTTGACGGGGTTTTTGATCAGAGCGAGCATCAGCACCGCGGCGGCGGCACGCGAAACCAGCGTGGCGGTGCCCGCGCCGCCCGTCCCCCAGCCGCAGCCGTAAATCAAAATCGCGTTGCCGCCGATGTTGATCACGTTCATCAGGATGGACGCCATCAGCGAGACGCGCGAGTTGCCCATGGAGCGAAACAGCGCCGCACAGGCATTGTATATTGCAAGGAACGGAAACGACAGCGCGGTCAGTATCAGATAAGTATGCGCGTTGCTCAGAACGTCCCCGCTTACGGAGCCGAAGATCGTCCGCAAAAAGAAGTCCGGCGAAATCAGGAGCGCCGCCGTGATGACCGAAGCGAAAATCAGCGCGATATACACGAGCTGTTTAGCCGAACTGCGCGCATTCGGCACGTCCTGCCGGCCGAGATACTGCGCGCAAACAACAGCGCCGCCCGTGCAGAGCGCCGCAAGGATACTGATGATGAGATTGTTAAGCGTGTCCACCAGCGATATGCCGGAGACGGCTGCTTCGCCGACCGTGGTGATCATCACGGTGTCGGCCATACCGACCGTCATGGCAAGCAGCTGTTCAAGGATCAGCGGCACCATGAGCTGCCGCAGCTCAAGTTTGGTGAACATCGGCCGTTTAATGGCCGGGATTTCTTCCATAAACAAAAAATCGATCCGTTAAAATTTATAGGCCTGCGCCACGTCCAGCACAAACACGGTCGCGCCGCCGACGGTCACGCTCATCGGCATAGCGACGCTGTCGATGTTATGCGGAATGCCCGACGCCGGAACGGTTATCGTATGCCGCCTGCTCGAGTGTTTTTTGATGATTGCAAGCGCCTCGTCCATGCGTTCCTCTTCCACGCCGATCATCAGCGTGGTGTTGCCGCCGCGCAAAAAGCCGCCCGTTGTGGCGATGCGCGTAACGCTGATGCTGGCTTCCACCAGCGCGCCCACCAGCGTTCTCTGATCGTCGTTCTGCACGATGGCAAAGAGCAGTTTCATAAATCGGCCCGCCTCCGTCCGCTTTGTAGTATTGGCGTATTTTTTATATGATACGCCGGTCTGCAGAAAATGCAAGAGGGCAAATCCTCTCCTCGGGAAAATATCGCCGCAATATAAACCCGTTTCCCGACTGTTCAAAGGCGTCAAACGCCTCGTCCTGCCCGAAAAACATGATTACAATGTGTGTCTGTTCGTCGTCCATCCAAATAAAACCGGAAACCGACCCGTCCATGCAGATGCACGACACCGCCAGCTGATAGTCGCTCTGCTGAACGATTCCAACGAGCGTGTCGCCCGAGACATTGCCGTAATCGTCCACAAACGGACTCACCGGCACTTCCGCCGGGTCAAGCAGTTCCTGGTCGATTCGGATAAAACCGTTGCCGTCGTCGTCGACTTCCAGCGTCATCGTGCCTTCCAGCGCGTAATCGGGCAATTCGTCCAGTTCGGGCTGAACTTCCGGGTCGTCGCTGCTCGCATCAAAAATGTACAGTGCGACCGGATACGACCCGCTTACGCCCGCAAACGGTCCGTCCTCCGCCGCCGGTTCCGGCGTCGGGGTTGCCGTCGGCTCCGGGGTTGCACTCGGCGCCGGGGTTGCCGCCGGTTCGGGGGTCACGACCGGCGTTTGGGTTGCCGCCGGAGTCGCCGCAGGCTCGGGTGAACTCGTCAGTTCGGGCGCCGGCGTATTCGTCGCGGCCGGAACGGGCGCTGCATCCGCCTGTGCGGACGCGGGCGTGCCCGTAAAGCGCCCCGCCGGGGAAAACCAGACGGCGCAGAACACGGCCAGCGCGGCGGCCAGCGCAATGCCATTGAGGAAGCGCTGTGCGCGCCTTCGCGCAGGACGCCTGCGCTTTGGTTCGTCCGCGCAGTACCTTGCCGCGGTCTTGCCTCTGCGCGTGAACGCCTTTCCGCAGAAAATGCAAAAATCGGAAGAATCGCCTATCGGGTTTTTACAGTTGGGACAAACCATGTTGCGTTTCCTTTCGGCGCCGCCCTTCCGGCTTCTTTTGTTTATCATAGCATGATTTGAAAGAACGCGCCAGCCGCGCGCCGCCTCAACCGCGCCCTCAACGGATGGTAGAGCCGCCGAAACCGCCGTGCTATTGACGAACCAACGCCGGAAATGATACACTACCTACGTTCGTATGAAAACATTCGTTCGGACGCATCGTCTTTTGTTCTGACGGCGGCCGGACAGCGCCGCTGCACGCGGTTTTTTTGCGGCCCGGCCGCTCCCGAATCCGAAAAAGCGGAGATTGTGCATGAAACAGATTTTGCCCTTCCTAAAACCGTATAAAAACCGGTTGATCCTAGACGGCGCGCTGTTTTTCATCATCACCGTCTGTTCGCTGCTCATGCCGTACCTCATGAGCGACATCGTCAACGTCGGCATCAAAAACGGAGACATGCCGTATATTCTGCGGCAGGGCGCGCTGATGCTCGCGCTTTCGGCGGCCATGCTGGTCAGCGGACTGGCCACAACGAAGATCAACTCCAAAATCGCCAGCGGTTTTTCCGCCGACTTGCAGCGCGGCGTTTTTCAGAAAATCAACTCGCTTACCTTCGAGGAATACGAGTCCATCGGCACCTCAAGCCTGATTACGCGCTCCACGGACGACATCTTCACGCTGCAGGAGGTTTCCTTCAACTTTGTGTATGCGCTCGTAACGGTGCCGGTGCTCTTCTTCGGCGGCGCGGCGCTCGCGTTTTCGAGCGACTGGCTGCTTGCGCTGGTGCTGGTCGTGCTCGCGCCGCTGGTGCTGCTGATCGTCTGGCTCGTAACGCGCAACATCGGTCCGCTCTGGGTCAACGCGGACAAATACATCGACCTGCAAAACAAAATCGTACGCGAGCGGCTCGGCGGCATCCGCGTCATCCGCTCGTTCGACAAGGAGCGCTTCGAGCACGAGCGGGCCGCGGACGCAACGCGCGAAATGGCGACGAACATCATCCGCTCCAACGTGCTCACCAACATGATCAACCCGCTTTCGATGCTGCTGCTCAACCTTTCGACGGTCGCGATGCTCTATATCGGCGCGATACGGCTCCAGGTCGAGCCGCTGCTCAGCGCGGGCGACGTGATTGCGACAATCCAGTATGTTGCGCTGATCATGAACGGACTGCTGGTGCTCAGCTGGACCATCGCGTTCATGCCGCACCTGAAGGTCTGCGTGCGCAGGATTGCCGAAGTGCTTTCACTCAAGGGCGTTGAAGCACAGACCTCCGAAAAAATTCGTCTCGGCGGTGAAATTGAACTGCAGGACGTGTCCTTCCGCTATGAAAACGCGGAAGCGGCGGCGCTTTCGCATATCGATATGCGCATTCCAAGCGGCGCGGTCGCGGCGATTATCGGCGGCACGGGCAGCGGGAAATCGACCGTTGCAAAACTGCTGCTGCGCTTCCATGCGCCGACCGAAGGCGAAATCCGCCTCGGCGGACGCGATTTTGAGACGCTTACGCGCGAAACCGTCCGCAACGGCATCTCCATCGCGCTGCAAAAGCCCTCGATTTTTCAGGGCACCATCGCGGAGAACCTGCGCATGGGAAACCCTGCCGCAACGGACGACGAACTCGCATACGCCTGCCGCATCGCGCAGATTTACGACTTTGTGCTCTCGCACGAGGAAGGCTTTGATTACAAACTTTCGCAGGCGGGCGCGAACTTAAGCGGCGGACAGAAACAGCGCATCAGCATTGCGCGCGCCATCCTCAAGGACGCGGCGGTCTATGTGTTCGACGACAGTTTTTCCGCGCTGGACTACCTCACCGAGAGCAAACTGCGCCGCGAGCTGAACGCATACCTGCGCGGCAAAACGCAGCTCATCGTGACCCAGCGGGCGGCCAGCGCCATGCGCTGCGATATCATCTATGTGCTCGACCGCGGCTGCGTAGTCGGCAGCGGCACGCACGCCGAACTCATGGAGCACTGCCCGATCTACCGGGAGATCTACGTTTCCCAGCTCGGCGAGCCTTCGCCGGAGAACGGAGGCGCGCAATGAAGAACGCCGAAAGCACAAAAAAAGATCGCGCCAAATCCACCGAAGAACGCCGGGAAACGCGCATTAAAAGCAAAAAAACGCTCAAGCGCATCCTGCAGGAAGCAAAGCCTATCCGCGGCTGGCTTCTGCTCACGGCGTTTGTCAGCATGGTTTCGGTCGCGATGGTGCTGCTTGGCCCCGAACTGCTCGGCACCCAGACGAACATCCTCTACGACTACTGGGCGAACGGCACGGCGATCGACATGCCCTATTTTATACGGCGCTGTCTGCTGCTCGGCGGGGTCTACCTGCTCTCCGGTGTCTGCAGTCTTGCGACCATGTTCATCATGAACAACGTTGTGTCCCGCCTTTTCACCTGTGAACTGCGCATCCGCATCAGCGATAAAATCCGCCGCCTGGCGGTCAAGTTTGTGGACGGCACACCCAAGGGCGAGGTCATCTCGCGCATGACCAACGACGTTTCGGTGCTCGGCAATACCATCCATACGATTCTCGACCTCACCGTGTCCGGCGTGCTCAAACTCGCCGGCATCACAATCATCGTGTTCACCATTCAGCCGGTCATGGCGCTTGCGGTGGTGATTCTGCTGCCGCTTTCGCTCACGCTCGCTTCGCTGATCTCCCAGCGCAGCCAAAAGCACTTTGCCGACGCGCGCAAGTCCATCGGCGATATCTATGCGCTCAACGAAGAGGATTTTTCCGGATTCGCAACGATCAAGGCATATCACCTCGAAGCGCGCCAGAAGCGCGAACACGACCGGATCACGGAAGAAGCAAAAGGCCGCCTCGAAAAAGGGTTTTATCTGGCGGGCATCGTCCAGCCGATCGTGAGCCTGACCAACAACGTCGCCTATATCGCAATCTGCATCCTCGGCGGCGCGCTGGCCATCTCCGGCAAAATGAACGTTGGCGAAGTGGTCGCTTTCGTGCTTTACGCAAAGCTCTTCGCCGGACCGCTGGAAAGCATTTCGAGCGGCCTTTCCACAATGCAGCACACGCTCGCTTCGGCGGGGCGCATCTACGACCTGCTCGACCGCGAGGAACTCGAGCTGCCGGAAGGCCGCCCGCTTCCGCAGGGCGGCGGGCACATCCGCTTTGAGCACGTGGACTTTTCCTACGTGCCCGAAAAGCCGCTGATACGCGACCTCAATATCGACGTGCGGCCCGGTCAGAAGGTCGCCATCGTGGGACCGACCGGCGGCGGCAAGACCACAATCGTCAACCTTCTGATGCGCTTCTACGACGTAAACGCGGGCAGAATCACCATCGACGGCGTAGACACCAAGGCCATGGAACGCGCCGACCTGCGCGCAATGTTTTCAATGGTTTTACAGGATACCTGGTTGTTTTCCGGCACGATTTATGAGAACATAGCGTATGGTAAAGAGGGCGCGACGCGGCAGGAAGTGCTCGAAGCCGCGCGCCGTGCGCATATCGATCACTTCGTCGAAACACTGCCGGAGGGTTACGACACGCTGATCAACGAGGAGTCCACCAACATCAGCAGCGGGCAGAAGCAGCTTTTGACCATCGCGCGGGCGTACCTTGCCAACCGCAGCATCCTGATCCTGGACGAGGCCACGAGCAACGTAGACACCCGCACGGAAATTCTGATTCAGCAGACGATGGACGAACTCATGCGCACCCGCACAAGCTTCGTGATTGCGCACCGTCTCTCGACCATCGTCAACGCGGATACGATTCTCGTGGTCAACGAAGGCCGCATCGTCGAGCAGGGCACGCACACCGAGTTGCTGGCCAAAAATGGCTTTTACGCGGAGATCTACAACAGTCAGTATGCGCTTTTGAACTGATTTTCGCAGAAAATTACTTTCTTTATCCTGCTTCCCCTAAAAAGAAAGCAGGAGTGAAATAGTTTTTTTCGTTCCGCTTCAATCATGCAAAAATGAAAAGGAATGAAAAAAAAGAGCGTTTCTTTCTTTTCTGAAAGGAAGAAAAAACGGGTAAGTTTTCTTTTGTTTCTTTTCTTTTTCAAAAGAAAAGAAAGGAAAAGAGGTATTGCAGTATGGCACAGGGAATCGAACGCTTTCTGGACGAAGAAGGCAAACTCAGGCAACTGCCTTCCAAGCAGGCGCCGCGCGGCGAAGCGTACGCCTATCTCGCGGGCAAGTTTGAACTCGGCCGGGAGTACACCGAACACGAGGTCAATGCTATCCTCGCAAGCTGGCATACGTTCGGCGACTATTTTATCCTCCGGCGCGGCCTGATCGAGAGCGGCTGGCTCTGCCGCCTCCGCGACGGAAGCAAATACTGGAGGAATCCGGACAAAAAGCAGGAGGATGCATGACAACACTGCCCGCTGGTTACCGCGCCGTCAAAAAAATCGATCTGATGCGCAACCGCAAAGAGGCGATTATCGTAAACGTGCTCGCACTGGCGATCATGCTTCCGATGATTGCGCTTGGGTTTTTCATCGGTCCGCCGATGCTTGGGTATACATTCGACATTGTTTCGGTTCTGCTGCTTTGCGTCCTTGTCGTTGGCATCGTGTTCTATATGATTCTGCACGAGTTGGTGCATGGCGCGTTCATGCAGGCGTTCTCCGGCGAAAAGCCGAAATACGGCTTTACCGGCCTGTATGCGTACGCGGGAAGCGCCGCGCTGTTCGACCGCAGGCAGTACCTCATCATCGCGTTCGCGCCGGTGGTGCTGCTCGGCATCGCGCTGGCGGTGCTCAATATTGCGTTTTACGAAACGGCGTTCTGGATCGTTTATATCGTTCAGGTCGTCAATATCTCCGGCGCGGCGGGCGACTTTTACGTCGGCGTGCAGATCGGCCGCACGAGCGGGCCGGTGCTCATCCGCGACACGGGCACGGACATGACGCTCTTTGCCGCGGATTGAGTGTTAATCTCTTCCGACGAGCGCAAATCAACGTTATCTAAACAAAGCGTCGTCCCGGTTATACGGGACGACGCTTTGTAAATCCATAAACGATATTACTTTTTGTCCGCCTTTGCAGCGGCCGCTTCCGCCGCGTGCAGCGACTCCTGCGCGGCCTTGCGCTTTGCTTCCTGCTCGGCGGCCGCCTTTTTGCGCTCCTCTTCGAAGACGGTGCGCAGCTGCTTTTCGAGCTTCTGCGCCAGTTCCGGGTTGTCCTTCAGGAACAGCCGCGTGTTTTCGCGTCCCTGCGCAATGCGCATGTCCCCGTAGGAATACCAGGCGCCGCTCTTTGCAACGATCTTCTTTTCAACGGCCATGTCGAGCAGCGACCCTTCGCGGGAAATGCCCTCGCCGTAGATCATGTCGAATTCGGCCGTTTTAAACGGCGGCGCGACCTTGTTTTTAACGACCTTGACGCGCGTGCGGTTGCCGACGATCTCCGTGCCGTTTTTCAGCGCGTCGATGCGGCGCACATCCAGCCGGACGGAGGCATAGAACTTAAGCGCCTTGCCGCCGGGGGTCGTTTCGGGGTTGCCGAACATCACGCCGATCTTCTCGCGCAGCTGGTTGATGAAGATTACGACGGTATTGGACTTGTTGACCGCGCCGGTAAGTTTGCGCAGCGCCTGGCTCATCAGCCGCGCCTGCAGGCCGACGTGCGCGTCGCCCATGTCGCCTTCGATTTCCGCCTTCGGCACGAGCGCCGCAACGGAGTCCACGACCACGATGTCGATCGCGCCGCTGCGCACGAGCGCCTCGGTGATTTCCAGCGCCTGCTCGCCGGTGTCCGGCTGGGAAACGTACAGATCGTCCACCCGCACGCCGAGCGCTTCGGCATAGACCGGGTCGAGCGCGTGCTCCGCGTCGATAAATGCGGCGGTGCCGCCCGCCTTCTGCGCCTCGGCCACGATATGCAGCGCGATGGTCGTTTTGCCGGAAGATTCCGGTCCGTAGATCTCAATGATCCTGCCGCGCGGAATCCCGCCGACGCCGAGCGCATAGTCCAGCGGCAGGCATCCGGTGGATATGGTGGACACCGGCACGCGCGCGCCCGCGTCCCCCAGCTTCATAATCGCGCCCTTGCCGAACTGCTTCTCGATTTGACCCAGAGCGATTTCCAACGCTTTTTCTTTTTCGACCATCGTATTTATCCTTTCAAATATTGCAGTTGTCCGTCCGCGGGTTTCACGCCGCATGAAAACAAATGATCGCGTCCATCCCGCTTATTATAGCATGCGGCGGCCGTTCAAGTACAGCGCTTTCTTAGCGCGCCGCCGGGCAAAACCCGTTTGCGCGGAACATTATTTGCAAAGCTCGCGCCGCAGCAGATCGAACGCGTTCAGCGCCGCGCCAAGGCGGATCCTTGCGCGTTCGCCATGCAGCGAAAGGCGCTTGACCGCAACGCCGCTTCTGCCGGCGATTGCGATAAACACCGTACCCACGGGCGCTTGCTCCGTGCCGCCGTCCGGCCCGGCAAACCCGGTCGTTGCAAGCGCATAATCCGCGCCGGACGTTTTCAGCATCCCCTGCGCCATTTCGGCGGCGCACTCTTCGCTGACCGCGCCGAACTTTTTCAGCGTTTCTTCCTTCACGCCGAGCCGTTTGACCTTGGCCGCATCGGAGTATGTCACGCACCCTTCGATCAGGAATTTCGAACATCCGGGAATCGCAACCAGTTCGTCGGCGATCATGCCGCCCGTGCAGCTTTCCGCAACGGCGAGCGTCGCGCCGTCATCGGTGAGCATACGCGCGCAGGTCTCCGGCAGGGACTCGCCCACGGTGGAGTACACAACATCGCCAAGGCGAGCGACGATTTCGTCGATGACCGGGCGCGCCAGCGCCTCGCCTTCCTCGTCGTTCCGGCAAAGCGCAGTCACGCGGAGCGTGACTTCGCCGGTCTTTACATACGGCGCGACGGTCGGGTTCGTCTGCTCCTCGATGATGTCCTTGAGCTGATAGGTCACGCTCGACTCGCCCATGCCGAAAATACGCAGTTCCCGCGAATAGAGCTTCGCGCCGCTGAGTTTTTCGAGGTACGGCATGACATGGTTGGAGAACATCGGGAAAAGCTCCCTCGGCGGCCCCGGCAGCAGCACGGCGGTCTTCCCGCCGGCGGACATGATGCACCCCGGCGCAGTGCCGAATTCGTTTCTCAGAATCAGCGCGCCTTTGGGAAAGCTCGCCTGCTTTAAGTTATTCGGCGTCATCTGGTACCCGTGCGAGGTGAAGTATGCTTTCAGCCGCTCAACTTCCTCCGGTATGGGTTCGACGGTGAGTCCCAGCGCGGCGGCAACGGTCTCTTTGGTCAGATCGTCGTCGGTCGGCCCGAGCCCGCCCGTAAAAACGACCACGTCCGAGCGCTCCACCGCCTGATGCACCACGGCGGTCAGACGCTTGACGTTGTCGCCCACGGTCGTGTGGTAATACACCTGAAGGCCCAGCGGCGCAAGCCGGGACGCAATATACTGCGCGTCCGTATTAACAACCTGTCCCATCAGCAGTTCCGTTCCGACGGAAACGATTTCCGCAACCATACCTGATTTCACTTCCTTATCTCACCGCAAGCCGCGGAAATCCGCGGCCCCGGCATGTTTGTCATTCGTTTTTGAGGGCGCTTTTTCAGTCCCACTTGACCGCTTTCCAGTTGGCGATGATGTAGTCCACCGCCGACCAGATTGTGAACACCGCCGCCGTGCACATCACGCCGAAATCGAACGCAAAGTTCCATCTTGAAAAGATCGGGTTGCCAAGCAGCGTCCAGAGGATGGCGATCACCTGCAGGGTGGATTTGAGTTTGCCGAGCCAGTTTGCGGCGATGACTTTGCCACTGCTGGCGGTCACAAGCCGGAACCCCGAAACGATGATCTCCCGCCCGACAAATATGATGCAGAGGATCGGATTGAGCATGCCGTTCCAGGTCATCATGATAAACGCCGAGCAAAAGAGCAGCTTGTCCGCAATCGGGTCCATGAGCTTGCCGAAGTTCGTGACCATATTGCGCGTTCTGGCGATGTAGCCGTCCACGATGTCCGTCATGTCCGCAACAAAGAAGATGCCCGCGGCAAGATAATTCCACCAGGGCAGCCAGTGGTCAAACGAGAAAGCAGCCACCATCAGCGGCACGAGCACCATGCGGAAAATCGTCAGCCGGTTCGGCAGGTTCAGTCTGAATTTCCGATTCTGCTCGGACGTCTGCTGTTCGTCCTGTGCTGTGGAAGGCTGCGCGTTCGTTTCGTTCTGCGTCATATCAGCGGTACTCCGATCATGTCATATTCCAGCGCGCGGGTCATCCGCACCGGCACATAGCTGCCGATTGGATACGCCGCATCGGTTTCAAGATACACGCGCCCGTCCACGTCCGGCGCTTCCGCATAGGAGCGCCCAAACGGACGGCCGTTTTCGACGCCTTCGATCAGCACGTCCGCCGTGCGGCCGACGCGCAGCAAATTGCGCTTCTCGGAGACGGCCCTCTGGGTCTGCATCAGCGCGTCCAGCCGCGCCTGCTTCACGTCCTCCGGCACCTGCTCCGGCATGCCGAACGCCTTGGTGCCCTCCTCGGGCGAAAACGCGAATGCGCCGATGCGGTCGAACGGATGTGCCTCGATAAAGCGCCGCATGCGCTCGAACTGCGCGTCCGTCTCGCCGGGAAAGCCGACCATCAGCGTGGTGCGCAGCATGAATTCCGGCGCATTCTGCGCCACATAGTCCAGCACGCGCAGAATGTGCTTCTGATCGCCTCTGCGGTTCATGCGGCGGAGCATCTCGTCCTCCGTGTGCTGCAGAGGCATGTCGAGATACGGCACGATCTTGCCGCCGGCGCGGAAGCGGTCGATCAGTTCCGGCGTGACCGTGTCCGGATAGGTATACAGCACCCGCAGCCAGCGGATGCCGTCGATTTTCTCCAGTTTGTCCAAAAGTGCGGTGAGCATCGGCTTTCCGTAGAGGTCCACGCCGTAGCCGGACGTGTCCTGCGCAATCAGCGTCAGTTCGCTCACGCCGCCTTCGGCGAGGCGCTTCGCCTCGTCCGTCAGCGCCTCCATCGGCTCGCTGACGAGCCGCCCGCGGATCAGCGGGATTGCGCAGTAGGCGCAGCGGTTGTCGCAGCCGTCCGCAATGCGCAGATACGCGCTGTAAAACGGCGTAGTCAGCACGCGCGGCGTAGCCGGGCCGCATGTCGGCGCGTCCGTTTTCGCGCTCCCGAGCAGACGCGGCAGCTGTTCGTATTCGCGCACGCCGAGTAAAATATCGACCTCCGGCATCTCCTGCCGCAGTTCCTCGCGGTAACGTTCGCTCAGGCAGCCGGTCGCAACCAGCGTTTTGCATTTCCCTTCGGTTTTGTAGCGCGCCATTTCGAGGATGGCCTCGATGGACTCGCGCTTGGCCGGTTCGATGAAACCGCAGGTGTTGACAATCAGCACCTCTGCTTCCGCGGGATTGCCCGTGAGCGTATGTCCCGCGGCGCTCAAAAGGCCGAGCATACGTTCCGTGTCCACCTGGTTTTTTGCACATCCGAGCGAAATTACGCCGATGACCGCCATGTATTTCTTCTCCTGAAACAATCCGCCGCCGCAGGAAACGGCTCAAAAGCCCTTTCTTCAGCGGCGCTAGTCTTCTTCCGAGTAAAACTCTCCAATCGGGTTCGGCTCCCGCTTCGGCGGGTCCGCAACCGGCGTTTCGTCGCCGAACAGTTCCAGATACTGCGCTTTTTTGATGATCACGTCGCGCGGTTTGCTGCCGTTGAAGCCGGAGATATACCCTTTCTGCTCCATCATATCGATCAGGCGCGATGCGCGCGAATATCCGACGCGCAGCCGTCGCTGAATCATGGACGTGCTCGCCTGCCCGTGTTCGAGCACGACGCGCACCGCTTCGCCGAGGAGTTCGTCCTCCTGCTTTCCTTCGCCGAACGCGCCGCCGCTCGGCCCGGACTTCTCCATCTTTGTCACGTCTTCAAGAATCTGTTCGTCGAACACGGGGTGCTGCGTCTGCGCGCGGAAGTGCGCAACGATGCGCTCGACTTCCTCGTCCGAAACATAGGCGCACTGCAGGCGCGTGGGCTTTGCCGACCCGTCCGGATGGAAGAGCATATCGCCGTGACCAAGCAGCTTCTCCGCGCCGCCCATATCGAGGATGATGCGGCTGTTGGTCGCCGAGCTCACCGCGAACGCCGCGCGCGACGGAATGTTTGCCTTGATGAGCCCCGTGATGACCGTCGCGTCCGGCCGCTGCGTGGCGAGGATGAGATGAATGCCCGCCGCGCGGCCCAGCTGCGCGATGCGGCGGATGCTGTCCTCCACCTCGTCCGGCGCAATCATCATCAGGTCGGCGAGTTCGTCGATGATGATGACGATGCGCGGCAGGTGCTCGCCCTTGTCCTTGACGCGCTCGTTATAGCGGTCCATGTGCCGCGCGCCGACCTCGGAAAACGCCTTGTAACGGCGCTCCATTTCACGCACCGCCCAGCGCAGCGAGCTCGCGGCCTTTTTGGGCTCGGTCACGACCGGAATCAAAAGATGCGGCAGCGAACCATACATGGTCATCTCGACCATTTTGGGGTCGACCAGGATGAAGCGCACGTCCGCCGGAGAACTCTTGTACACCATGGAAATGATGATATCGTTGATGCAGACGCTCTTGCCCGAGCCGGTCGCACCGGCGATGAGCATATGCGGCATGCGCGTCAAATCCGCAACGATTGTCTTGCCGCTGGCCTCGCGGCCAAGCGCCATGGTCACCGGCGACGCGCTGTTATGGAACTCCCTGCTTTCGATGATGTCCCGCAGCACGACCAGCGCGGAGCGCTTGTTCGGGATTTCGATGCCGATGGCGTTCTTGCCGGGAATCGGCGCTTCCATGCGCAGCCGCGGCGCGGCGAGCGCCATGGTCAGGTCGCCCTGCAGCGCGGTGATGCGCGAGATGCGCGTGCCCGGCGCGGGCTGTATTTCGATGCGGGTCAGCGCGGGGCCGACCGCAATATGCGTTACCTTTGCGGTGATGCGGAAGCTTGAAAGCGTGTCGATCAGGATGCGCGCCTTTTCTTCCGGCGAGTCGCTCTCGTCGTCCTTTTTCACGTCCGGTTTGTCGAGCAGGCCGATGCTCGGCGTCTGATACGCCGCATCCGGCAAAATGACCTCCGGCTTCGTTTTTGTCTTGGCCGCAGCCTCCGGCTTTTTGGAACCGAGCTGGCGCGCGGGTCCGGGTTTTTCGTCCGTTTTGGCCTTCTGCGTGCCGAACAGCGGCGTCGGGTCCGGCAGATCGATTTTTTTCTTCGGCTCGCTCTTTTTGCGCGCCGCAACAACGGGCGGCACGTCGTCCGCCGGTTCAAAATCCGGTTCCCCGCCGAAATCCGGCGTAACGACCTGCGGCGCTTTGCGCCTAGGCGGCGCGCCGGTCTTGGTGCGGAATTCGCCGGAAAATTCCTGCAGTTCCTGTTCCTGCACGCTGGGCTTCCTTGTTCTTCGCTTCCCCGTGCCGGACGTTTCGACCGGCAGGCCCTTCTTTTTGGAGCGCGCCGTTTTCGCCGGAACTTCGTCCTCAAGCGTGAGCGTAAACATCGGTTTTTCTTCTTTTTCCTGCCGCGGCTCCTGCGAGTTTTCCACGGCGGTGACGACCCTGTTGGTCAGCCAGTCGCCGATGTCGTGGATCGAAAGCCCCGTCACGGCGATTGCGCAAACGATGATGAGCGCGATGGATAGGATATACGAAAGCGTTTTGCCGCCGAGCAGAAGCAGCGGATAACTCAGCACCGCGCCGATGAAACCGCCGCCCATGTGCGCCGTCTGACCAACGCTGAGCGCTTCGTTGATAAAGTCCATGTAGAGTACGCCCTCGTACGCCGTAACGCGGATGGTCTGCAAAAGCGTAACCAGCGCGAGGATGCCGAGCAGCATGTACCAGCCGGAGCCTGCGAGCCGGTCGCTGGAACTGCCGCGGATATAAATTACGCCCACGCCGATCAGAATGACCGGCAGCGCATACGAAATAACGCCGAAGAGGCCGAAAAGCGCCTTGCCGAGCATCTCGCCAAGGTATCCCGTTGCGGAAAAAAACAGATACGCCGCGGTGAGAATCCCCGCGGCGACAAGCATCACGCCGGTCGCTTCCGAAGCGCGTTTTTCCTTTTCGCGATTTTTTGCGCGCGTTGCCGCGGCCTTCTGCGCGCTCGTATTTGTTGTGCTTTTCCTTGCCGGCAAAACGATGTTCAGCCCTTTCCGTCGCTTTGATTTCGGTTTGTGACAGCCGCCGTTCCCCTGGTGCAGTCAACTGCCTATTCCCCCAATTTATTTTCATATTATACAACATATTGCGGTCTTTCGCAATCCGAGGCACGATGTGCACGCCGCGAAGCGCAGGCGGGGTTTCAAGCTGCTTGTCACGCGGGAAACGATGCGGTATACTTTGTTTAAGTTTCCCGGCTTGCTCAAACGCCTTTACATTTTTTTGCAGTCGAGGTTAAAACAAGCACGATCAAACGCGGCCGGCCCGCTCAACCACGCTTTTGGCGGCGAACGCTTAGTTCCCGGCCTTAGCCGGACATCCCGGACACTGAAAACGGAGAAAACGCAGCGACGCATGGACATTACGGTACTGGACGCATATTCCTTTAATCCCGGCGACATCGATTGGGCCGATTTCGAACGGTTTGGCCGTCTTTCGGCCTACGGCCTTTCGCTTCCCGATGAAATCCCGGCGCGCATTCAAAGCGCGGACGCGGTGTTCACCAACCGCTGCCGGCTTGGCGAGGCGGAGTTTGCCGCCGCACCGAAGCTGAAGTTCGTCGGACTTGTCGCCACGGGATACGACAAAATCGATCTGGCGGCCGCGCGCAGACACGGAATCGCCGTCTGCAACGTCCCCGGCTACTCGACCGCCGCGGTTGCGCAGCATGTGTTCGCGCTGCTGCTCGATCTTTGCAACCACCCGCTTGCGTTCGACGCCGAGGTGCGCCGCGGACGCTGGACGCAGGCGCCGGGCGACTGTGTCTGGGACTATCCGATCGTTTCGCTTTCCAGCAAAACGTTCGGCGTTGCGGGAACGGGCGCAATCGGCTGCGCGGCGGCTTCCATCGCAAAATCGTTCGGCATGCGCGTGTTCGGTTACAGCAGGACACGGCGCGCGGCGTTTCCGGGCGAATACGTCTCGTTCGACGAACTGCTGCAAAAAAGCGACGTGCTTTCGCTCCATCTTCCGGCCAATGCGGAAACCGCCGGCATCGTCGGAAAAGAGGCGCTCGCAAAGATGAAACCCTCCGCAATCCTCATCAATACCGCCCGCGGCGCGCTGATCGATTCGGCGGCGCTTTGCGACGCGCTCAACGCAGGCAGGCTCCGCGCCGCCGGGCTGGACGTTCTGGAGCGCGAGCCGCCCGACCCGGGCGATCCGCTTTTGCACGCAAAGAACTGCGTCATCACGCCGCATAACGGCTGGGCCTCGCTTACCGTACGCAAAGAACTCGTCCGCCTTGCGGCGGAGAACCTCAAAGCGTTTCTGGATGGAACGCCAATCAACCGCGTGGATTTGGAGGTGCGGCAATGAAACGGATATCCCTGCTCCTGAAAGCCGGCGTGCTGGCCGCCGCGGCGCTTGCGCTTGCGTTCGGCTGCGCCGCCTGCAAAGCCGAAGGCGACATCACCCCCGCGCCGACCGCGCAGCCGGACGAACCGGACGTGATCGTCAACAACGAGCTCGTTCCCAACGAACACACCGTCGAGGTCGTCGGCTCCGGGAAGGTAATCGCCGCGCCGGACTTTTCGACCATCACCATCGTGGTGCAGGGCTCAAGCGAAACATCCGAGGAAGCGGCGCTCAAGTGCGAAGAACGGACCACACAGGTCAGTGAAATCGCCGCCGAACAGGGCGTTTTGCCCAAGAACCTGACAACCGCGGGCGTCACGCTGAGTACGCACCAGCGCGAAAGCGACGGCGCGATCACGGGCTATGTCGCGACCGACACGATCACAATCATAACGACCGATGTAAGCAAGGTCAACGCGGTGCTCTCGCCGATCATCGACGCGGGCATCACGGAGTCCTATGAGGCGACCTACAGCCTCACCGACGCGTCCGCAGCGTATAACGAGGCGCTCGCCGCCGCCATGGACGACGCATACGTAAAAGCGTCCGCCATAGCGGCCGCCGGCGGTGTTTCCATCACTTCGGTCGCATCCGTCGTTGAAACACCCGGCGAAGACCAACTGGTCGGCGTTGCGTTTGAAAGCAGCGCCATCGAAGTCGCCGCGCAGGTGACGGTCGTCTATCTGATTACGACCGCGCCGGCGGGACAGGACTAAAACGCAAACCGCATAACCGCCTGTTCGGAACCTTTGCAGGCAAGCTAAGCCCGCGCATTGCTGCGCGGGCTTCTTTTTACCGCAGCATATCGTTTTCAGTCCAGCATAAAACGAAAGATACAGTGTTCCCCCGTTGAACCTTCCTGGTAAACCCCGCTGTAGGCGGGCGGTGCGACGCACTCCAGCAGTTCCCCGCCGAGGCGCTCCAGCGTTCTGCGCGAAGGAAGGTTGTCCTTGTCGCAGGTGATGATCAGATACGGCATCCGGTGCGCGCGCGCGACCTCAAACACCAGCCGCGTGGCTTTGCCCGCGTAGCCGTTGCCTCGGAATTCCTCCCCGACGCGATAGCCGACGTTTCCGCCGTAATAGGTGTTGCGCACATAGCCCAGCCGGAGATCGATCCTGCCGGCATGCGCACCGTCGCCGATGCGCACAATATCAAATTGATACATCGGTACGTAGCCGGTCTTTTCGTCCGCCTGCGTTATGGCGGCAATTTCCAGCCGGACCTCGCCGCCGCCGGGCAGCGGAAAATCCGCCTTCGGCACGTCGTCGATCGCCGCGTCCGCCGCCGGGTCCCAGTCTTTGCACACGTCGACCCACCCTGCCGCGCCGCTGCAGCGATACAATTCATCACAGCTCAGTTCAATGGCGCTGTTGCCGCTTCCGCAGGCCGGAAACACCGTTTGAAAGCGCCGGAGCGATTCGTCCAGATATACGGGGGTTTCCCGGGGCAGCGCAAACGGGCAAACCCCGCCGACCGCGCTTCCCGTAAGCCGCTCGACCTCGTCGAAGGCGAGCATTTTTGCCTTGGTGTGGAAGCGCTCCTTGAATTTTTTGTTGTCGATGCGCGCGTCGCCCGCCGTTACAATCAGGATGCACCCGCCGTCCATGGCAAACGAGAGCGTCTTTGCAATGCGCGCGGGCCGCACGCCGAGCGTCTGCGCCGCAAGCTCGACCGTAGCCGAGGATGCGTCGAACTCCCAGACGCGTTTTTCCATCCCTTTTTCACCGAAGTAGGCCTTCACCCGCTCGATAGACATCTTGCCTTTTTCTCCCTTCACTGTAAAGAAAGCGCCGCCGTTGCGTTTTTGTAACGGCAGCGCAGATGTACGTATGATGAGCCCGCCGAAATCCGGTTTCAGCGGACCGGCCGCCATTATATTGCAGCCTTACGGCAGTCTGAACTCCTTGGAATACGACTCCACACGCGCCGTGAAGTCCTGATCGCCGCCCGCGGCCTTCACGGACTCCAGATAGCTGTGCATGTCGAACGCGTCGTTTTTGGTCTGGATCAGCGTTGCCGCAATGTTCGAGCAATGGTCGGACACGCGCTCAAGGTTGGTCAGCAGGTCGGAAAGCACGAAGCCCAGTTCTATGGTGCACGTGCCTTCCTGCAGACGCGCGATGTGCCGCGCGCGGATTTCCGCCTGCAGCGCGTCGATGACTTCCTCCAGCGGCTCGACCTGTTTTGCTTCCAGCAGGTCCTCGCGCAGGAACGCGTCGAAAGAAAGGTTGATGATTTCCGTCAGCGCCGCGGAGAAAATGCGGATCTCCTCCTGCGCGGCGGGCGAAAAACTGATTTGCTTGGTATGCATCTCCTCGGCCACCTCGGTAAGGTTGACCGCGTGATCGCTGATGCGCTCGAAATCGCCGATCATATGCAGGAACATGCCGATCTCAAGGCTGTCCTCCGGCAGGAGCTTCCTCATGCTGAGTTTGACCAGATACGTGCCGAGGCGGTCCTCGTAACGGTCGATGTTGTCCTCGTTTTCCAGCACCTTGGCGATCGCTTTTTCGTCGAACTCGGCGACCGCGCCGAGCGCGAGCAGCAGCGTTTCCTTGGAGAGCAGCGCCATGCGCTCCATCACGTTTTTACACTGTTCGAGCGCGAACGCCGGCATGTCCAGGAAGCGCTCGTCCAGCGGCCATTCTTCCTCTTCGACGTGCTTTTCGCGCACGCTGAGCGTCGCGAGTTTGACCAGCAGCGAGGAAGCGGGCAGGAGCACAGCCGTCGTGACTACGTTGAACGTCGTATGGATAATGGCGATATGCGCCGGGTCGAGCGGTTCGTCCAGGAAAGAAAAATGGACGAACGCGTTCGTTATGTAAAACGCGGACAGGAACAGCAGCGAGCCGATCACGTTGAAATAGAGATGCACCATCGCGGTGCGTTTCGCGTTTTTGGAAGCGCCGATACAGGAGATCAGCGCCGTAACGCACGTGCCGATATTCTGGCCCATAATGATCGGGATCGCAATGCCGTATGTCACGCCGCCCGTTGTGGACAGCGCCTGCAAAATGCCGACCGAAGCCGAGGAACTCTGGATAATACCGGTGATGAGCGCACCGGTGAGCACGCCCAGAATGGGGTTGCTGAACGCCGTCATAAACTCGGTGAACTGCGGCATGTCCGAAAGCGGCGCGACCGCCTTGGACATCGTGCTCATGCCGAACATCAGCACCGCAAACCCGCAGAGCACGGAACCGATGGTGCGCCGTTTCTCGCGTTTGGAGAACATCACCATCGCAACGCCCACCGCGGCGAGCACCGGCGTAAAGGATGTCGGCTTGAGCAGCTGGATCAGAATGGAACTGCCTTCGATGCCCGTCAGGCTGAGGATCCACGCTGTCGCCGTCGTGCCGATGTTTGCGCCCATCACAATGCCGACCGCCTGCGAGAGCGTCATCAGGCCGCCGTTGACGAAGCCGACCGCCATAACGGTCGTCGCCGACGAGCTTTGGATCACCGCCGTGACCGCCGCGCCGAGCAGCACCGCCTTGTAGCGGTTGCTCGTGGAACGTTCGAGCGTGCGCTCCAGCACGCCGCCGGACATGCTCTCGAGCGAAGTGCTCAAAAGGTGCATGCCGTAGAGAAAAAGTGCCAGTCCGCCAACCAGGGAAAGCACGTTGAAAATCGTCATTTTTTCTCCCTACCCCGTTTTTTCTTCTACCTCAAAATTACCACAAATAACATTTTACCAGAGAAACCGCGTCTTCGGAACCCTTTTTAAGGTTTTTGCAGCGCGATCTTTACATGTATTTGAAGAAACGGCCCGTTTATCAGAGATTTCGCAGACAGAATCAAAACGGCGCATAGCCGCCAAAACCCAAATCAGCCGCCCGCGAGCGCCATGCAGGCGGCCTTCCGGGCGTCAGGGGACACGGCGCATAGCCGCGCAAAACAAACGGTCCGCCGCGCTGGATAAACCTGCGCGGCGGATCGGCCTGATACCCTGATAAATGGATACGCCTTTTTATAAAAGGGCGTTTTTGATTGTCCGCTATTTGAGATTTCGTGCCTTCGGCTTAACCTTCGTGATAAAGAGCACCAGTGCGAGCCAGTACACCGCAACGATACCGATGGTCACATACAGCATCGTGTCGCTCTGCGCGGCGGTCTTGATGAAAATGAGCATCGGAATGCCGAAGATGATGCCCGTACCGCTGCCGGTGACAAGATTGTTGGCCGCGGGCGTTTCAAACCGGGGATCGATCTCGCGCACGAGCAGGATGCCGGAGCTGATGGTGCCGGTCATCATGCCGTACATGGAGACGAGCGCTTCGTGATAATAATTCGGATAAATCTTTTTGCAGAGCCACTGCAGATACACGAGCGTGACCAGTCCGCCGGCCGCCGCCATGAGCAGAAACGGCACCCAAAGCCCGCTCAAATCCTCGATGTCGATGGACGCGATGCCGGCAACGATCATCATGTCGAACGCCACGCCGGAAATGCGGCCAAGCAGATAGTTGTTCTGATACTGCCGTGTCATGACCTTGAACTTGCGCAGCTTTTTGAAGATATAGCGAAGCAGCATCGCCAGCGCGGAACCGACGATGAAGTTGAACCCCCAGAGGATGGAAGAAAGCGAGTCGGAAAGCGACTGGCTGATCGCCGCAAGGCCCGAAGTAATCCCCCATGTGACCAGATAGGTCGCAAGATAGACGATCACGACCAGCGCGACCTGCATTGAGAACCGGTCGATGGATTCCGCGACGGGGATTTCGCCCTGGTCCTCAAACGCGTCCACATTGACGGAGCCGGAGATGTCGCCGTGCTCGATTTTCCGGAGTTTGTTTTTGCGCGAAAGGATGTTGAGGTATATCACGCCGATGATGCAGGCACAAAGATAGCCCGCCGCGGCAAGTGCGAGGCCGAACGAACGCCCGCCCACAAAACCCATTGCCTCATAGGTCGCGCCCACGTTGTTCGCCTGGCCGGGTCCCTGGCCGTACCCCATCGGCAGCAGGATGCCCGCCGCCTTGAACAGCCCGGGCATAACCGTGTAAGCAAGCGCAAGCACAATCGCAAAACCGATCAGCGCCTGCATCAGATAGGAACTGACGATCAGCGCGCCGGACTTCACGGCGACAAGGTTGCCTTTTTCGTTATCCTGCGAAACGGGGATGCGCAGCGAAAGCGCGATGAAGCCGATCGCAATGCCGTGATAGGTCATCATCTTGAGAAAATCCGTATCGAGATTCAGTAAATTTGTGCTGCGCAGCAAAAGCAAAATAAAACCCGCGAGCACCGCGGTCGGAAGAAGGCTTTTGCGAATAAACGAGATTTTCCTGCGCAGAAACGTTGCAACAAGAATCGCCGCCGCGATGATGCCGAACTGGATTACAATGTTCCATAAAGATTGATTGGAAGCCGAGAAATCCATGCGTCTTCACCTCTTTTGCATGATTTTGATTATACAAAACGCGCGCCCGCCAAGACGCGCGTATTTTTTATTCGGATGTGGCGCCCGCCGCATGGAGCGCTTCGTTGAACGCAAAATATTTCCGCCCGCAGTACATCCTGTGGTTCGCCGCGCGCAGTTCGTAGGACGCGCCGTCCACGGAAAACATGATTTTATAGGTGCCCATCACGCCCATACTGCTGACTTTGTCCATCGGGAAGCTCGTTTCGCCGACGCGCAGAAACGCCTTGCTCACCGAGAGCGTCCCCGTGTCGGCTACGCGGCTCTTGTGCCGCGGTCCCACGGCGATCAGGCGGACGCTGTCGTCCGAAAACGCAATTTCATCCCCGCCGAGCGAATCGATGTACTCCCGGAGCCGCCCGTCCTGCCAGGCGTCCCAGTCCCGCACCGTTGAAAACGGAACGTCTTCGCCCTCAAAGAAACCGGTTTCGGAGAAGCGGACGCTCATGCCGCAGTCGCAGTAGAAGCGGTCTCCTTTGCTGTGCAGCGTGCCGGGCCGGCCGCATTTCGGACAGAAATACAGCGCGTTTTCCAGCCCTTCGGCCAGGTTTTTGCCGCGGAAACGCAGCGCTTTCGGCTCGGATTCCTGCCGGGCGAACGCGTCCTCGGCGATGTCTTCGCGAATATGCCGGTTGACTTCCTCCGGCGTCATTTTTTTAAGCTCCTCGGGCGTGTAGACATGCACGCAGTAGCCGCGCATGCGGCCTTTGCGGATCGAACGCCCCCAGCGCGGCATGGTCAGGTATCCGCCCTCGAAGCGATAGGTCACAAGCGAAGCGCCGGTCGCTTTTGCAAGCTTGCCGGTCGCGGGGAAAATCGGCCCCGTCACGCCGTTGAACGAGCGGTTGCCCTCCGCAAAGAGGCAGACGTTGTTTTTCCGTTTGATCGCGCGGAGCACCCCGAGCGCCGCGGTCGCGTCCGTCGTGCCCTTCATCCTTGAAATCGGCGCGAAGCAGAATTTGAGCAGCCAGGAAACGAAGCCCTTCCGGAAGATATGCTCGCTTGCGACGAAATACATGTGATCCGGAAAGCTCAGCGCAAGCAGCGCCGGGTCCAAATCGGTGTTGTGATTGGCCAGAATGAGATACGGCCCTTTCCCGAGATCGACCGGTTTCCCTTCGAAATGGAAGATACGCTTTATGGTCCCGCCCAGCGTTCCCTTGAGGAAAACCCAGATACATTGATGACGCCTGATTGCCTGTTCCATTCGATCATGATTCCATTTCCACAGATTTCGACGCTACCATTATACAATACCGCCGGAACACGCCGCAAGCCGGGCGGCGCCTTTCACACAAAAATCAGGTCCCGTTTTTATGGCCAGCGCTGCGTTCCGGGAACATTCGCGCTTATTCCGGCTGTTTTTCCGCTTCCGGTTCCTCCGCCTTTTCCGCTTCTCCCTGTTCCTCCGGCGCCTGTTGTCCGCCGGTCAGGCGGGCGTTGAGCGCACGCACGCGCTCGGCATCGAACTTGACGGCCTCGCGGTCGTAGGTAACGAACCCGTTGGTCTCCTGCTCCACGTCCGAAAGCTGCGTGTAGACCGAGGCGGCCAGGCCTTTTTGCTTTGCGGGGATTACCTCGCGCTCATAGAGCGCTTCAAACGCCTTCATCAGCGCTTCCGGCGTTTTGCAGCGCTTGTAGCCGAATTCCTTCTCGGAAAAGCAGTGCTCCGCGACGCGGTGCCCGTAGCCGCCGAACTCGCTCAGCGCCACGGCGCGGCCGTACTGGTCCGCTTTGAAGCGGTACGGCTTGAAATATACGTGCAGGCTCTTGACGTCCCCGCCCTTCTGATCGTGCCAGCCGCTGGCGTGATCGACCGGGCGCGTCGGGTCCAGCGCGGCGATCTGCTCGACGGCGCGGTTCGCGTCGAACTGTCCCCAGCCCTCGTTGAACGGCACCCAAAGCGCCACGCAGGGGCTGTTGTAAAGCAGATTCACGGTTTCAAAAAGTTCACGCGCAAACGCTTCCCTCCCGCGCACGTCCTCGCGCGCAAAGTAGGCGTAGTCGCAGTCCGGATGCGAATTGCCAAAGAGAAGCGGCGTTGTAATTGCGGTTTTGCGGTATTGCCCGCCGCCGTTGACCATGTCCTGCCAAACGAGCATGCCGAGCCGGTCGCAGTGATAATACCAGCGCAGCGGCTCAATTTTAATGTGCTTTCGGAGCATGTTGAAGCCCATCGACTTCATCAGCGAAATATCGTAAACCATCGCCTCGTCGCTCGGCGCGGTGTACAGCCCGTCCGGCCAGTACCCCTGATCGAGCACGCCGCTCTGGAAATACGGCTCGTTGTTGAGGAAAAAGCGCGGCTTGCCCTCCGCGTCCTTTTCCACGGAAACTTTGCGCATTGCAAAATAGCTCTCGACGCGGTCGCGCTCCAGCACGAACGTAACGTCGTAAAGCTTCGGGTTCTCGGGCGTCCATGCGGTGAAGTCCGGCATGGGGATGCGCACCGGCACGCCGTCTGCAAACGGCGTTTCCGCCCCGCAGAGCTGGATTACGCCTTCCCCGTTGCAGTTCGTCCAAACGACAAACTCAACCTCCGCGCGCTCGAACGCGGGCGTGATGCGAAGCAGCTCGATGCGCCGTTTCGGAACGCGCTCCATCCATACCGTCTGCCAGATGCCGCTCTGCGGCGTATACCAGATGCCGCCGGGATGCGAGCTCTGCTTGCCGCGCGACCAGCAGGACGCGTCCGTTTCGTCCCGCACGCGCACAAGCAGCTCCGCCGCGCCGCCTTTGGGAACATGCTCGGTGATCACCGCGGAAAACGGCAGATAGCCGCCCGCGTGATTCGCAACGGAGATACCGCCGACGCGCACTTCTGCAAACTGGTCGACCGCTCCGAAATGCAGGATTAAATCCTCCGCATTCGGGTCGTAGCCCATCGGCGCTTCAAGATACCGCCGGTACCAGAGGCACTCGTCCGGCCGGATCGTCCGCTTTACGCCGGAAAGCTCGCTCTCCGGCGAGAAGGGCACGAGGATCGTCCCGTCGAAACGCTCCGGCGGGGTCTGCGCGCCAACGCCGGTCACGGCGTATTCCCACAGGCCGTTGAGGATATAGCAGTTCTGCCGCTGAAACTGCGGCCTTGGATACTCGGAAAGCACTTTTTCCGGCGAAATCGTTTTGCCCCATCGGGTCAGCATTGTTTCCTCCTGACTGTCCGCATAAAACAGGGTCTTGCGCGCGTCAAACCCCGGCTTTCGACAGCTTTATTTTATTCCGACGCGGTCTTTGTCCTGCACGGCGGGAATGCTTGTTTTGTCGATCTGCATAACGGCAAAATAGTTGCCGCCGCTCGCGCGCACACGTTTTTCCACCTCGCACAGCACCTCTTCGTCCGTCATGCGGAATCCAAACGGCACGACCACGTCGAACACAAGGTTCGTGTGCGTAGGTCCCGGCACGACCCGGAAGTCGTGCACGCTCAGGCTCTCGTCGAGATCGTGAACCATCTCTTCCACCTCGCCGTGCAGGCGGTTTGTGCGTTCGTCGTTGAGCACGACGGGGTCCATGTGGATGACCGCTTCGCAGCCGCATTCCTCGCGCAGCCTGCGCTCAAGGTTGTCGACCGTGTCGTGCAGTTCGAGCATGCTGCCGTCCGCCGGCACCTCCGCGTGCAGCGAAATCATCAGCCGTCCCGGGCCGTAATCGTGCACCACCAGATCGTGCACGCCTACGACGTCGTCCTCCGAAAGCACGATGTCTTCAATTTTCTTAACGAACGCCATGTCCGGCGGCTGCCCGAGCAGCGGACTGATCGTCTCCTTCGCCGCGGACACGCCGGTATAGAGGATAAACAGCGCGACCGCAAGTCCCGCCCAGCCGTCGACGGCGAAATTCGTCCATTTGGACACAAACATGCTCGCCAGAACGACGCCGGTCGCGGCCATATCCGAAAAGCTGTCCAGCGCGGTGGCGCGCATGGTCGTGGAATCGATCTTTTTGCCGATGCTGCGGTTATAGAGATACATATAGAGCTTCACGAGGATCGAAGCGACCAAAATGCAGACCGTGAGCAGAGAAAACGTCACCGGCTGCGGATCGATGATCTTCTGCATGGACGATTTAATCAGTTCGAATCCCATCAAGAGGATCGCCATGGAAACGGCGAGCCCCGCGATGTACTCAAACCGGCCGTGCCCGAACGGATGCTCGCGGTCCGGCTTGCCTGCGGAGAGCCGGAACCCCACCATCGACACGACGGAGCTGCCCGCGTCGGAAAGGTTGTTAAACGCGTCCGCCGTCACGCCGATGCTGCCGGAGAGCATGCCCGCGATGAACTTCCCGCAAAACAGCAGTATGTTCAGCGCGACGCCCACCGCACCGCAAAGCACGCCATAGGCGACGCGCACCCGCGGCGAATCATAATTTCCCCGATCATGAACGAACCATTTTGAAAGAAGCGCCAGCATGCTGCCTCCCGTGCGGTTGAGAAATGCGACGGCGTCTATAACGACATGCCGCCGCATCCAGCTAACCAACAAAGCCCTGCAACGCCAAATTTGCCGCATTGACCCTGCAAAAATGAATTCCCGAAGTAAATTCGGTCAAAACCGGCGGCGTGCACGGCGGTTTTGACGCCTTTCATGCAGCAAGGCCGGCAAACGGCGCCGCCGTTCAAGGCCGAAGCTGCATGCGGATTCCCCTCCGCGGCGACCCCATCGGAAAACATATGTTTTCCGATGGCTCAAATGCGACGGCATCCATAACGACATGCCGCCGCATTGCGCACTGATTTTCCGGCGATGCGTCACCGGGACGGTTTTAAAAAGGGGTCCGCGGATTGTTATTCTTTTTCTACGCTGGAATCGGCGTTTTTGCGGACGCTGTCCACGCCGTTGACGCAGGACGCCTTCGCCGTGTACCCTTCGGAAGCGAGGATCGGCTCGCCGTTTTTCGCGCGGAGGCGGAAACGGAATTCACCCTTTTTATCTTTATATACTTCGAATACGGGATTCGGCAGATTCTTCCATCCCTCGACGGTCTGATCCTCGACATTCGCGATCAGCGCGTTTTTCTTCACGCTCATAATACCGCTTTTGCAGGCGGCTTCCGAGGAATACGACTCCGACTTGCCGATGATTTCGCCGTTGGCCGCTTTCAGCACGAAATACGGCCCCGCCTTGCCTTCTTTGATGACGAATTTGCCCATTGTTTGCACCCTCCGTTTTTTGTTACCATACCATTTTTACCGCATAATTGCAAGCAAATACGCTTCCCGCCCGCCCTCGCGGCCGCGCCTGCAGCGGCGTGATTTTAATGTGTCGGGCGCTGTCTTTTCCTTACCTTTTAAGCACCTAAACCAGCAATTCGTAAAAAATTACGGTATATGGTAGATTTTGCTTGCGTTTTCCGGTTTGGTCGGCTATGATTGCTGTATGACGCACAGTTACCGGCCGTGCGGTGAATCTGTTTGTTGTTTTACAGCGGGGTACTACCATGACGATGACCGAAAAACTAGACGTCCTCATGACGGAACGCAGTGTGAACCGTTCACAGCTTGCGCGCCTTTCCGGCATCCCGTATATGACGATCGTCAACTTCTATGAAAAAGGCACCGAAAACATCAAGCGCTCCACGCTGGTCAAACTCTCCCGGTTTTTCGACGTGACGGTGGACTATCTCGCCGTAGACGAGGAAACCCGCCGTTCATACCCTTCCCCCGCGCCCAAACCGGGACAGGTCACCGCGCTGCCGACCTCCGTGCTCAAACCCCGCTTATACCGCGCGCTCAAAGGTTTGCCGCTGCTGGACGAGCAGAACGTCGCCTGTTACGACGAAGTGCCGCAGAACATCCGCTGTGACTTTACGCTGCGCTTTTCCGGCGACAGCATGGACAAGCTCAGCATCGGCGACGGGGACATCGTCTATGCGCGCATGATGGAGGACGTGCGCAGCCACGAAGTGGCCGTCGTCGTGCTCGACGGCGCGCTCACGCTCCGGCGCGTATACAAGAGCGACACGCAGATCGTGCTCATGGCGGAAAATCCCGCCTATGCGCCGATGGTGCTGCGCGCGGGCGCGAATGTACGCATCCTTGGAAAGGCGGTGGCGTTTCTGGACCCGAACGCGCTCGCAGAACAGGCTTAAACAAACAGATAAACCGCGCCATTCGTTCCGCAGTTCCCGCAGCCGGCCTGCGGGATTTTGTTTTTTATGGACGGCCTGTGCGGCTTCAGACCTGAACGCGGTCGGGGCAAAGCCCGCCTTCCATAGCCGCCTCCGCATCGGCGCGCCTGAGCCGCCGGATTTCTGCCGCGGTTACGGCGAGAGCCAGCAAAAACGCCAGCGCGTCCGCCAGCGGTCCCGCCCACAGAACGCCTTCGATCCCCAGATATTTCGGCAGAATAATCGCAGCCGGCACCAGGAACACGATCTGCCGGGAAAGCGAAAGCACCATCGCCTGCACAGGCCGCTTGACAGCCTGCACAAAAATGCTGGCGACGGTCTGGAATCCGTTCAAGATACACAGCAGCAGGAAAATCCGGAAGCTCTTTACCGCAAACTCGTTGTACAGTCCGCTCTCCGAGCCGAAAAGCGAGACGATGGACATAGGCGTAAGCTGGAACACGGCAAACGCGGCGGTGGCGACGGCGAGCGCGCTCACAACGCAAATCCGGAACGCTTTCATAACGCGTGCAAAGTTTTTTGCGCCGCAGTTGAACCCGATGACCGGCTGTGCCCCGGTCGCAATACCCACGACGATAAACAGGAAAACCTGGTTTACCTTCAGCGTAATTCCCATTGCTGCAAGCGGAATATCCGTGCCGTACACGGAGCCCGCCCCGTAAGCCGTCAGCATATTGTTTAAAACGGCCGTCATGACGACGGTGGCCATCTGATTGATAAAGCTGGAAACGCCCAGCGGGATGATCGCCCGGCAGTGTTCCAGGCTGAATTTCCAGTCCTTTTTCCCGATTTTAACGGACTTCCATTTGCCAAAATAGGAAATGGAAATCAAAAACGCTATGATCTGCCCCATAACGGTGGCGATCGCCGCGCCCTGCACACCCCAGTGGAAGATAAAAATAAACACCGGATCCATCACGGTGTTGAACACCGCGCCGGACACGAGCGAAATCATCGCCAGCCGCGGGCTGCCGTCCGCGCGGATGACGGAATTGAGCGTCGTTGAAATCAGCACGAACGGAAAGCCGGCCATCACGATACTGCCGTATCCAAGCGCATACGGTTCCACGGTCGCCGTACAGCCAAACAGATAAATAATCGGCCTGAGGAAGACGGCCGTCACGGCCAGCAGCACGGCGGACACGGCCACCGACAGCAGTATCCCTGTGGTGACACCTTTTTTTGCATCCTCCGCCTTTCCTTCGCCAAGCTTTAGGCTCAGGTATGTGGCGGCGCCGTCTCCAAAGAGCACGCCGAGCGCGACGCAAAGCACCGTCAGCGGGAAAACAACATTTGTCGCGCTGTTTCCAAGGTATCCGACGCCGTTGCCGATAAAAATCTGATCGACGATATTATACAGTCCGTTTACTACCAGTGAAATCACGCAGGGAATCGCATATTTGGCAATCAGCCCGCCGACGGGCGCCGTCGCCAGCGGATTCTCCCGCGCATAGTTGTGTTCTTCCAATTAAAAGTCCTCCTGCTCTATTGTTGCCAAAGCAACTAAACCGGCAAAAAAAGAATCGCCCCGGCATTAATTGCTTCGGCAACGGTTATTTTCACATGCATCTGCCGAATAGTCAAGTAAAATCTGCCTAACAAATTGACAGTTTGCCCGTTTTACTATAATATTTTGTTGTTATGGCAACTTATATTCTGTGAGGGGTAAGCAAATGCATGAGTTTATGAGCCGGTTTGCCATCATTCACAGGCAAGCCTCCGTGTATCTCGACCGGCAACTGAAAAATCACCATATTACCGGAAGCCAATATACGCATATCCTGGTGATCTGCGAAAATCCGGGCATTTCCCAGGAGGAAATTTCCGAAAAACTGAAAATCGATAAAGGGCCCGTTGCAAGGACGGTCAAGCAATTCGAGCAGGACGGGCTTGTCCGCCGCCTTATTTCTGCGGAGGACAAGCGGCAGTATCAGATTTATCCGACCGCCGCGGGCAAAGCTCTGTACGATAGTATCCGCGGTGTGGCCGTTGCCAGCGAAAACAGGCTGACCCGGGGATTTTCGGACGTTGAGCGCGAACTCCTCAAAAAACTTCTGGACCAGGTCTGCGCAAATCTGAAGGAATAAACCTTCCTGTTATCCTCGTCGCCTCTCCGAAAAAACCGCGGCATAATAAAAGCGCCCCCTGTGCGTTTGGAAAATCCATGCGTGCACGAGGGGCGCTTTATCCCGTCCGTTTCAGGCGAACGGGTCTCGTTTGAACATTTCTGCAGCCGGCCGGCCTAGCTGATCTTGATGCAGGCGATCTTCTGGGTTTTGCCGGAGCCGCCCTTGCCGCGCGTGCCGACAATCAGCATGTTGTTGAATACCGCCGGGGTCGAGTCGATACGGCTTCCCAGGTCGATGGTGTTGAGCTTTTCACCGTCGGACGCGTCGTAGAGCGTCACATACCCGCCGCGATCGCACTGGATGAGGTACGCTTCTCCGCTGTCGCCGTATACGACCACGGGGCTCGACCAGTAGTCGCTGGTCTGTTCGACCGACCAGACCACGGAGCCGGTGGATTTGTCCAGCGCAACGATCCGCCCGCCGAGCGAATAGCTGCCGTCTGCGTCCGGCACGGGCTGGGACGTGTCCGCCTCCGCCGTTTCGCCGCCATCGCCCGCCTCCGGATCGACCGTTTCCGTCGCCGTGCTTTCGGAAGACTGCGCCGCCAGGCTGAGCGAATAGATCACAAGATCGGATATCTGCCCCTTGCCGACGTGCGGCGTGGCGACGTTGCCGCCGCTGGAGGTTTCGTCCCCGGTGGAGCAGATCCACTTCTGTTCCCAGATCACCGCGCCGGTCAGGCCGTTGATCTTGCGCTGATAGCTGTAGCCGTAGCCGGTGCCGAGGTCGCCGTTGCTCACGCGCACCTGCGAACCGGTGTAGAGATAGATCGTGCTGTCCTCATAGCTTTCCTCGATGACCACGGTGGAATCCGTTTCGTCGGTCAGGTCGACAACGAACTTGATCTGCATGGTGTTGAGGTCCACGCACTGCAGCCTGCCGCCGTTGTCCGAAAAATACGCGTAGTTTCGGAAGGCGGCCACCGAGCTCTCCACGCCGTACCAGCGGCTGCCGGCCGCGTCGCTGCGCGAATAACCGCTTCCTTCATAGCGCATTTTGATCAGCCGCTCCGGGTCGATGGAGACCGTCCCGGCCTCAATGTCGAACACCGCATTGAGCTTGGCCGTGTATAAAACACCGTTTTCGCCCGCATAGACGATCGTGTCGTCCGAAATGATCGGGCTGCCGTCGTATGCCTGCCAGGTGCGCCTGCCGAACCAGTCGAACCCGCCGAACTGATAGATTTCCTCACCGGTAATCAGCGAATACACGCGCACATAGGCGGCGTTGTTCCCCTGATCGTTTTCCACGGGGATGCCCTGCCCCACGAACAGCAGCGGATAGCCGCGCGGATCGATGCAGGCGGTGCCTTTCTGCACAATCCCCGTGTTGATCGCGTCCCGCGTGGCGTCGCCCGTTTCAAGATCGAGAAAATAAATGTTGCCGTCCATGGCCGGGTAAATCACCTCGGTCAGCGGCTCGCCGGTGTCCTTATATTCCTGGTCGACGTTCATCACCGCGACGGTTTCCGCGGGCCATTCAACGATCAGCGGCTGGCCGGTCCAGCCCGTTCCGGACCAGTTGCCAAGCGCGCCGATGGTCTTCGACCACTGTTCGCGCAGGCGTTTTTCCGTCAGATTCACCGTGCCGTAGGTGAACGTGTCGCGGTAGTTGTTCCCGCCGAACGTAAGAATTCCCGGCAAAGATGTATATTCGATGTTGCGCCCGAACGAAATTTTATTTTCACGCGAAAAGCTCGTCGTGTCCGACCCCTGATAGGAAATCGTGCCGGAAAAGCCGTATTTGCTTGGGTTGGCGCTGTCCTCGCGCGTGACCGTCACATCGTCCGGCAGCGCGGGGTCCGGCGTTGCGGTCGGCGCGAGCGTCGCCGTCGGAACGGGCGTCGCCTCAAGCGCTTCCTCGCTGTCACTGCCCACCTTCTTTATAAGAAGCAGGGCGATGATGACCGTCCCGAGCAGCGCGACCAGTATGAGAAAGAATCGCGGCTGCATGCGAATGCGCTTTTTCCGTCGTCTTGCCATCGTTCTCCCTCCTTTTTCCGTTTAACTAAAGTTTTATGATCTATGGCTATTGTATGCAAATCCGTTGAGAATATCAAATCCGCCCGGCGCACGGCGGTCATGCTCCCGCGCGCCGGACGTACCCTGTTTTGTTTTTGCCGCGTCAGCTGATTTTAACGCCCCATATCTGCATGCCGCGCGTGCCGAACACGATCATGTTGCCATAGACCGCGGGCGACGCTTCAATGTTCTTCTCCGCGTCGAACGTGCTCAAAAGCGTCCCGGTCTGGCCGTCCAGCAAAAAGACCTTGCCGCCCGTGTCGCTGCCTTCACAGACGACGATGTAGGCGTTTCCGTTTTCATCGTACACCGCGACCGGCGAAGACCAGGTGTATTTTTCCATGTCGTACGTCCAGCGGACCGCGCCGGTGTCCTTCTCCAGAGCGACGAGTACGCCGGTGTCCTCGTCCGGCGTACGCGCGAACGGAATGATCACGAGGTCGTCAATGCTGTTTTCACCAAGCAGCGCCGTCGCCTGAATGCCGCCGGAAACGCCGGACTTGGTGTGCACCTTCTGACCGTACTTCCATATGATTTCGCCGGTGATGGCGTTGACTTTATAGAAGTAAACGGTGCCCATGCTGTCCGCGTCCTTCGTGAAATGGAGCGAAGAACCGATGTAGATATACGCTTTTTGGTTGGCAAAGTCCGTTTCCAGCACCGGTGAACCGTTGGTGTCGTCCTGGATGTCCTGCGCCCAGACCAGCGACATGGTGTTGAGGTTGATGCACTGCAAAAACCCGTCGTTGGTGCCGAGATAGCCGTATTCGCCGAGCGTTGCAATGCTTGTTTCATAGCCGAGCCAGTAAAGATTGCTCGAGCTTTCCGGATAGGTCGAACGGGTCGCGGTATAGCGCATCTTGACCACGTCGCTCGGGTTCATGGTGAGCGTTCCCGTCGTTACGTCGAACGTCGTGTTGAGCTTGATGGTATAGAGGATGCCGTTCTCGCCGGGATAGATCAGCGTGTCGGTTTCCGCGTCCACCAAGGGCGAACTGTCGTATGCGTGCCAGTCGCGCAGGGCGAACTCGTCGTTTTGTTTGCCGAACTCATAGAGCCGCGTGAAGTCGATCAGCGAATACGCCATGGCGCGGGACTTCATGTCGTCCTCGACATACATGTCCCCGGAGCCAAGATACAGGATTGGATATCCGCGCGGGTCGAGCGCGCCGGCGCCCTTGAACGGCATGCCGATGTAGAGCTTGTCGCGCGTCTGCTCGCCGGTTTCCAGGTCGAGAAAATACACGTTGCCGTCCATTGTGGCGAGGATTACCTCGACCAGCCCTTCTTTCTGCTTGGCCCAGTCGTACATGTTCATAATCTGTTTCACGTCGTCCGGCCACTGCACGATCAGGGGCTGGCCGACCCACCCGCTGCCCGTCCATGTGCGGTCGCTCTCGCCGCCGATATCGCTGCGCTTGAGTTCGCCCGACGTAACCGACCATGCGCCGGTGAGCTTTCGGTTGAGCACGCTTGCAATGCCGTAAAACGCGCTGTCGCGATAGTTGTTGCCGCGGAAGGTGATGATTCCGTTTACGGAAGTGTAGTCTTCGTCCGGGAGGAACTCGATTTTGTCCTCGCGCTCATAGCTGTCCACCTGCGTGCCGTTGACCTCCACCGCAGTCGTCAGACCGAAGTCGCTCGGCTCCGTGCCGTCGACCGCGTGCGGGATTTCATACGGCGGGGTCGGCGTCGGGGTCGGCGTCGGGGATGGCGTCGGCGTCGGAGATGGCGTCGGCGTTTTGAAGAGTTCGGCGATGAACCCGCCGGACTTTTCTTCCGTTTCCTGCACCTGCTGCGTTTCGTCCGGCGTTGCGGAAAGCGCCGTGATCACGACGATCATCAGCGCGATGACGACGATGAAGATCGCCAGCAGAAAATAGAATCGCGGCTGGATGCGGACGCGGTATCGTTTTTTCTTTTTTTTCTTCTTTTGGGAGTATCCCTGCCGATCAGGATACCTGCGGTCAGGGCCGGACGTGTTCCGGCCGGAATTGTAAGAACCCATGCCCATCGCCTCCATATCACAAGGACGGGAATCCGCCCTCTGGGAGTTCATATTCTAAAGTATTATAACATCCAAGTCCAGCGGTTTTGTTGTTATATTGTAAACACTTGCCCTTCCCGGCACAAAATCTGGTGGTATGCGTTCGCCGCAGGCACGCCGCTCCGCTCGTTCGGCGGACGCGCGTGTTGGATGAAAAAAAGGAAAAGCCGCACATACGGCGGCGTTTCCGAACATTTATGCCAGTTTTTTCAGGGCGGCTGCCGCTTCAGTCCCCGTCCGAGCCGAACAGGTCGGTAAAGAAGCTGCCTACCGAGGCGAAAAAGCCCTTCACGTTGTCGTAGACTTTGCTCGCGACCTCGCCGGTTTTGTTGACCGCTTCGGCGGCCTTGGCGATGCCGACGAGTTTGGACTGCAATTCGTCCGTGTCCAGCCCTTCAAGGCTGCGCACAAGCTTGAGCACCTGCTCGACCTGCGCGCTGGTAAGCGAAACGTCGTACATGTCCGCGAGCTTTTCAATCTCCTCGCGCACCTCGTCGTCCGTCATGGTCTGCGTCACGTCCAGCATGCCTTTGAGCTCGTTGATCATCTGCGTCGCGTCGTCGCTGCCGATGTATTCGGCCAGCTCTCCCGTGACCACAAGCTCTTCCGCGCCGACCGCTTTAGCCAGCGAGGAAAGTGACGTGCCGGTGATGTCCTCATACGCTTTATATGCGCCGGTCAGCGCGCCCGTTCCGGAAACCGAAAACGGTGCGCTCACGATTACCGCCGCATCCGAAATACCTGCGGTGGTCAGCGCGTTTTTATACATATCCTCCGTGCAGTAGTTGATGTTGTGCAGTTCGACGGTCAGTCCCGATCCTTCCGCAAGCGTTTTGATGTAGATGCAGGAGATCGCGACGCTGCCGATTTTCCCGTCGGGCACCAACCCGTCGAGATAAGCTCGCTCTTCCGCGTTGGTCACGCTCAGTTCGGTGACGCTGCCTTCCTCGATGCCGAAATCGGCATATACGGCTTTGCGCTGCGTTTCGGTCAGGTCCGCGCCCATCGTGACGCGCTCTTCGCCTTCGTCCACGGCAAGGGCCGCCGGGACCGCGATGGAAAATCCGACCGCCAGCGCCAGAACGGTCGCAATAATTCGCTTCATGGAAATCCCTCCTTGTAACGCCGCAAAGTATATCATAGCCGGGTTTGCGCGTCGACGGTTCTTTCTCAATCTTTTCGGCTTCGACATGGTTTGTTTGTAATTTTCACAAATCCGTATTTCACGCTCTTTCAGCCGGTATAGTCCGGCTTGAATAATATATTATCACGTTTTCGCAGAAAATGCTTGCGCTTTATCGCGCTAAAGTGATATAGTGCTGAAAGCAACCAAACATTGCCGAACCAACAGGAGGACTATACGTATGAAAAAGACATTGAAACTGGCCGCCCTGGCCCTCGCCGCGCTGATGCTTCTTACCGCCGCCGCATGTGCAAAGACCGCCGAAACCGCCGCGAGCGAAGAAGACGACTTTGCTTACATTCAGGAAAAAGGCACGCTGACCATCGGCATCACGGAATACGAGCCGATGAATTACTACGACGAAAACGGCAACCTCGTCGGATTCGACACCGAGTTCGCCGAGGCAGCCTGCGCCGCGCTTGGGCTTACGCCGGATTTCGTGGTCATCGACTGGGATTCCAAGGAGCTTGAACTCTCCAGCAAAAAGATCGACTGCATCTGGAATGGCCTGACCGTGACCGAAGATCGCCGCGCCAACATGGACTTTACGGTTTCCTACCTCAAAAACCAGCAGGTCGTCGTAATCCGCGCCGAAGATGCGGACGCCTACACCAGCGCCGAAAGCTTCAGCGGGCTTGAAGTCGTCGCCGAAGCGGGCAGCGCCGGTGCGGACGCAATCGCCGCGAACATGCCGGACGCATCCTTCACCGAGGTGCAGGCGCAGAGCGACGCGCTGCTTGAAGTCAAGGCCGGCAAAGCGGCCGCGGCGGTCGTCGACCTGACGATGGCGACGGCCATGACCGGCGAAGGAAGCGACTACAGCGACCTGATGATTGCGGACATCGACATGCTGGACGAAGAATACGCCATCGGTTTCCGCGTCGGCAGCAGCGCGACCGAGCAGCTCAACAACGTCATCGAAGAGCTCTCCGCGGACGGCACGCTGGCCTCTCTCGCCGAAAAATACGGCCTGAGCGACCTGCTGATTCAGGACTGACCCGAGAAAACGGGCAAGCAAGCGTCTGCGGGAGGGGGAACATCTCTCCCGCGGGCGCATTTTTAACCGACTAGGCCGATATGGCAGGGAACAAACCGCATGACGACATTCATTACGGTCACGCTGAAGCTTTTACAGGGTTTCGGCACCACAATTTTAATCTTTCTGGTCACGCTTTTATGCGCCGTACCGCTCGGGCTTCCCATCGCGTTCTGCTCGATGAGCCGGTTCAAGCCGCTGCGGTGGCTTTCGCGCGGGTTCGTCTGGATCATCCGCGGCACGCCGCTGATGCTTCAGGTCATCATCGTGTTCTACGGGCCGGACCTTCTGGGCTGGAATCTTTCGTTTCCGCGTTTCGGCGCGGTGGCGGTCGCATTCATCATCAACTACGCCGCGTATTTTTCGGAAATCTACCGCGGCGGCATCGAAAGCGTGCCGCGCGGGCAGTATGAAGCGGGTCAGGTGCTCGGGCTCAAAAAGGGCCAGATTTTCTTCCGCATCACGCTGCCGCAGGTGATCAAGCGCATCCTGGCTCCGATGAGCAACGAGGTCATCACGCTGGTCAAGGACACGTCGCTTGCGCGCGTCATCGCCGTGCGCGAACTGATTATGGAAGCTTCGGCGTTCATCAAAACGCAGGCGCTGCTCTGGCCGCTGTTTTACTCCGGCGCTTTCTACCTTCTTTTCTGCGGTCTGCTGACGCTGGCGTTCGGCGCACTGGAAAAGAAGCTCGACTATATCAAGGTGTGATCATATGAACGGTATTATGGACAACATTCTGGAGGTGCAGTCCCTCGAAAAGCGTTTCGGCACGGCCGAGGTGCTCAGCGGCATCGGTTTTTCGCTGCGTCCGGGCGAGGTGGTCTCGATCATCGGCTCGTCCGGCAGCGGCAAAACCACGCTGCTGCGGTGTCTCAACTTTCTCGAGCAGCCGGACGGCGGGCGCATCCTTGTCAACGGGGAAACGCTTTTCGACGCGGACGACCCCGCGACCCGGCAGGAAAAGAGTTTGCGCCACAAGCGGCTGCATTTCGGGCTGGTGTTCCAGTCCTTCAATCTTTTCCCGCAGTACACCGCGCGGCAGAACGTCACGCTCGCCATGAAGCTGCTGGCAAAAGAACAGCCGGACTACCGCAAAAACCGGGCGGAAATCCTGCGCGGCATCGAGGAGCGCGCGGACGCGCTGCTGGCCGAAGTGGGTCTGAGCGATCGGGCGGACCACTATCCATACCAGCTTTCCGGCGGGCAGCAGCAGCGCGTCGCAATTGCGCGCGCGCTCGCGCTCGGGCCGGAAATCCTCTGTTTCGACGAACCGACCAGCGCGCTCGACCCGGAACTCTCCGCCGAGGTGCTCGGCACGATCCGGCGGCTGGCGGACATCGGCCGCACGATGATCCTCGTGACCCACGAAATGAGCTTTGCGCGGCAGGTGTCAAGCCGGGTGCTGTTCATGGCGGACGGGCGCATCGCCGAGCAGGGCACGCCGGAAGAAATCTTCGGCGCGCCGAAATCGGAACGCCTGCGGAGTTTTCTGCAAAATTCGTAACCGCCTCTCCCGGGCATAAAAAAGCAGGGCTGTCCATACGGGCAGTCCTGCTTTTGCGTCCCTGCGATTTATACAGTCTGGCAATCAGCCGATGTCGTTCTCAATCGATTCCGTCTGAAACGTAACGACCTGATAGCGGAAGTCCGTGTCGACCGGCACAAGAATCATCCGCACATGCGTATCCAGAAAATCGCGTGGGTGGAACACGATGTCCGCGTCGACGGTGCCGTCGTCGTTATACGTCAGTTCCGCAATCTCCCCGTCGCTGTAACTGAATTTGCCGACGTTCCACCAGCCCTGCCCGAAGTAAAACGTGTCGCCGTACCAGCCGGCTTCCGAGTCCGTGTCCGCCGCGTCGGCAAGCTCGTAATAATCGTCCGCTTCCGGCATATCGCAGCCGAACAGGTCCTGCATATATTCGTCCGCAACGTCGCCGCTGACGGACACTACCGGGTCGTCGTACTGCACGCGCGGATCGATGATTGCGTCGGTATGAACGAGCATCGTGCGCAGGATGTAGATCGCGTCGGTGAACGTGAGCGTCTGCGCCGTCGTGTAATCCGGTTTTTCCACAAAAAGCAGGAACGATGCGATCTGGCGCACAACGTCGTCCTCCGAAAGTCGCTGATTATTGCAGATTGTGCCGTTCGACACGCTCGTCGAAGTCTGCGTGCTTTTTGTCGAGGTGCCCGCCGTATCCGCCGCATCCTGTACGCCGCCCGCCGTGTCCACCGCGCCGGACGACGCGCAGCCCGCCGCAAAACCCATCAGCAGCGCAACGCATACCGCCGCGCCCCGCAGACGCCAATTCAGTCTTGTTCCTTTGGTACGCGCGGCAGCGCCGCAGTAAAACAACCTCCGCATTGTCCTTCCCCGTTCTTTCCGGCGACGACTGGTCCGCCGTATTTCATTTTATTCTAAACCCGTGCCATACGAGCGTCAATTGTATTTCGGGTGCTTTTTTATATGCTTGCTGCAAAAAACGCGTCCTAATAAGGCGCGTTTTACTTTTTCTTCCATTTGCATTTATCCGTGTATTCTAGTCGCAGAGCGCGACGATTTGCTCGTTGATGCGTTCGGTGCGCGCCGGGTCGCTTTCATCCTTGAGATTGTGTCCCACGCCGTTGATGATGCAATAGCGATACCCGCGCTCCGCGCAGAACTCCGCGAGCTTTTCGCCCGTTAAAAAACGGTCCGTGGTACCGAGCACCATCGCCGTCACCCGAGCGCTTGGTTTGATCTGGCCGAGCGTTGCCTCGACGGGCGTGAGGAACAGATGCCGCGGCGACACGCCGAGGTCCTTCTCCGCAACGGCCGCACAGATGGTGCCGAGGCTCTTGGAAATCCACACAATATCTTCATACCCGGCAAAATCCACATTCTCAAGCTGACGCTTGGACGCGCGCAGAGCGATACCGACCGCTTCCTCAAGCGACTCGATTTCCTGAAACGGGATATGCGAATAGTCGAGTTTTATTACATCGTAACCGCGCGCTTCGTACACCGCGGCGCAGAGCGCAAACAACCGTTCCCTGCAGGTATACCCCGTGCCGGGGAAACACACGACGATTCCTTTTTTCATGTCCCGCTCCTCCTTTTGCCGGGCGGTCGGCCCGATTTTTTTCTGTCCTTATTTTAGCACGCGCACCGCCGGCCGGGCAAGGCGCGCCGTCATGCCGCCTGCCAGATAAAAAAGCGATGCGCGGCGTGTAAAAAATCGGCAAAACCGATTGACTTTTCCGCCCCAATTTGGTTTAATTCCGTTTAGTAAGTGTAAACATAAAGTTTAGGAGAGGTAGACTCATGCAGATCGGCGTCAAGATCAAACAACTGCGATTGCAGCGCGGGCTGACGCAGGAAGAACTCGCCGCCCGCACCGAACTGACCAAGGGGTTTATCTCCCAGCTGGAGCGGGACATCACGTCGCCTTCCATCGCCACGCTTATGGACATCCTCGAAGCGCTCGGCACCAGCGTCGGCCCCTTTTTCAGCGACGCGGCGGAGGAAACCGTCACGTACGCCGCGGACGATATGTTCGTTAAGGAGGAGCCGGACGGGTCCACCATCCGCTGGCTCGTCACCAACGCACAGAAAAACGCGCTCGAACCCATCCTCGTGACGCTGCCCGCGCTCGCCGAAAGCATACACGACGACCCGCACGAAGGCGAAGAATTCGGCTATGTGCTTGCCGGCGGCGTGACGCTGGTGCTCGGCGAACAAAAATACCGCGTGAAAAAAGGCGGCAGTTTCTATTTTCGCCCGACGCGCGTACATTATCTGATCAACACCGGCAAGGCCGAGGCGCGCGTCCTCTGGGTGAGCACGCCGCCGAGTTTTTAAGGAGCGCATATGAACGAAAAACACCTGATCGAGCTCATCGACGTTTCAAAGGCGTACGGCGGGGACGTCGCGCTTTCGCACGTTGATTTATACATCAAAGACGGCGAGTTTTTAACGCTGCTCGGGCCCTCCGGCTGCGGCAAAACGACCATGCTGCGCCTGATCGCCGGGTTCATCATGCCGGACGAAGGGCGCATTGAAATGGACGGCGCGGACATTGCGAACGTGCCGCCCTACAAGCGCAAAATCAACACGGTATTCCAAAAATACGCCCTCTTTCCGCACCTG
Organism: Eubacteriales bacterium; assembly: GCA_035446965.1. Lineage (GTDB taxonomy): Bacteria > Bacillota > Clostridia > Christensenellales > CAG-138 > UBA7703. The sequence goes on along the minus strand of DAOTGE010000004.1, from coordinate 2,560 downwards.
AACGTGTTCGACAACATCGCCTTCGGCCTCAAAATTCGCGGCGTGGACAAAGCGGAAATCAAAATAAAGGTCGAGGCCATGCTTGAACTCGTCAACCTAAAAGGCTACGGCGGGCGCTATGTAGAACAGCTTTCCGGCGGGCAGCAGCAGCGCGTCGCCATCGCGCGCGCGCTGGTCAACGAGCCGCAGGTGCTGCTTCTCGACGAACCGCTCGGCGCGCTGGACTTAAAGCTCCGCAAGGAAATGCAGGTGGAGCTCAAAAACATGCAGCAGCGCCTCGGCATCACGTTTATCTACGTGACGCACGATCAGGAAGAAGCGCTGACCATGAGCGATACCATCGTCGTGCTCAAGGACGGCGTAATCCAGCAGATCGGTTCCCCGACGGACGTTTACAACGAGCCGAAAAACCCGTTTGTGGCGGACTTCATCGGAGAAAGCAACATCATCCCCGGCATCATGCTCCAGGACTACAAAGTGCGCCTCAACGGCGTCGTATACGAATGTGTGGACAAGGGCTTTGGCCGCAACACGGAGGTAGACGCGGTCGTCCGCCCGGAGGACATCGACATCGTCCCCGCCGAAGGCGCGCGCGTCAGCGGCCGGGTCGTTTCGGTCGTGTTCATGGGCGTGCACTACGAAGTGGACGTGGACTGCGGCGGCTACGAATGGGTCATACAGACCACCGACTATGTGGCAAAGGACGCCCTGGTCGGCATCTCCATCCCGCCGGACGCGATCCACATCATGGAAAAAACGCAGCAGACCAACCTCTTCGACGCGGTGGCTTACCCCGAGGACGGCGAGGTGGAGTTCTGCGGAAAGCGCTTTGCCTGCGGCGGACTCGAAGGGTTTGAAGCGAAGGACGCCGTGCTCGCGGCAGTCGCGCCCGCAGACGTGCGCCTGACCGCGCCGCAGGAAAGCGAGCTGACCGGGTTCGTGAAGGCCTGCATGTTCCTCGGCACGCATTATCAGGTGAGCGTCACCTGCGATGAAGAAGAATGGATCGCCTATTCGGACGACTACATGGAGCCCGGCGAGGAGACCGGCATCAGCGTGGACGCAGACAAAATTTCGGTGAGCGCCAATGAAGCGGAGTAACGCAAAAAAGAAGCCGGGCACGGGCGCTTTCCGCATCAAGCGGAGCCTGTTCGCCGGGCCGTATATCGTTTGGATGGCCATCTTCATCCTTTCACCGATGCTGCTCATCCTCTATTACGCTTTCACCAGCGATGGTTCGTTCACGCTGGAATACCTGCGTGCGGCGCTCGGGTGGGATTATTTCCGCGTGCTGCTCGATTCGGTGCGCTTTGCGCTCTACACGACCGTGCTCTGCCTTCTGCTCGGCTACCCGGTGGCCTATCTGCTTTCACGCATGAAAAAGAGCACGGCGGCGCTGCTTTCGGTGTTTTTTATCGTGCCGATGTGGATGAACTTCCTGCTGCGCACCTACGCCTGGAAAGTGCTGCTCGGCGCGTTTACAAACATCCTCTATACCGAGAGCGCAGTCCTTCTCGGCATGGTGTATAACTTCCTGCCGTTCATGATCCTGCCGGTCTATACGACGCTCATCAAGCTGGACGAAAGCTACATCGAGGCCGCCAGCGACCTCGGCGCAAACGCCACGCGCACCTTCCTCAAGGTGGTGCTTCCCCTCTCCATGCCGGGCGTTGTGTCCGGCGTCACGATGGTGTTCATCCCGTCCACGACGACGTTCGCCATCTCGCAGCTGCTCGGCGGCGGCAAAACCATGCTCTACGGCGATTTGATCTACATGAAGTTCATCACCGAGCAGAGCTGGAACGCGGGCAGCGCACTCTCCGTGATCCTGCTCGTGTTCGTGCTGCTGTCCATGGCGCTGATGAAGAAGGCCGAGCGCGGCGCTTCCGAAGAGGAGGGCGACCGGCTATGGTAAAACGACTGAAGAAGTTCTTTGCGGGCACGTACCTAGGTTTGATGCTGCTCTTCCTCTACGCGCCGATCGTGATTCTGATTGTCTACTCGTTCAACCAGAGCAAGACGCTCGGCAACTGGACGGGCTTTACGTTCGACTGGTACGTCCAGCTCGTGCAGACGCCGGAGATCATGGACGCGCTGGCCGTAACGGTTTCGGTCGCGGCCATCTCTTCCGTCGTTTCAACGCTGCTGGGCACCTACGCGGCCATCGGGCTGTACGCCATGAAACGCAAAACGCGCGTTGTGTACGAAAATATCTCGCAGCTGCCGATGGTCAACCCGGACCTTGTGACCGGTATTTCGCTGATGCTCCTGTTCCTCTTTGTGGGGCTCAAGGACGGGTACACGCGCCTCGTGATCGCGCATATCACGTTCAACCTGCCGTATGTGATCTTTTCGGTGATGCCAAAACTGCGGCAAAGCTCAGACATGCTCTACGAAGCGGCGCTCGACCTCGGCTGCACGCCGCGGCAGGCAATCCGCAAGGTCGTCATACCGGACATCATGCCCGGCATCGTCTCGGGGCTGATCCTCGCGTTCACGCTCTCAATCGACGACTTCGTGATCAGTTTCTTTGCGGGCAACGGCGTGGACAACCTCTCGA
>DAOTGE010000003.1:0-93000 GCA_035446965.1 Eubacteriales bacterium | reverse complement strand
GTATTCGGGTGTTTCGGCGGCTCGTCGGAATATTCCACCGAGACCAGCACACCCCGTTCGCGCGCAATGCGGTATGCGTCCTTGATGTCCGCGTCGTCCGGCTCCATACCGAGCGCGCCGGCAATCAGAGCCTTGTCCGTTCCGTGTCCCCTGCCGGTTTCAGCAAACGAGCCGTAGAGCGTGAACGCCGCTTCGGCAACGTCGTTTTCCGCAATCTGCCGCGCAATGTGCGAAAGCCGCACCGCGCCCGCAGTATGCGAACTGGAAGGCCCCGTCATGCGCGGGCCTATGATATCGAATACCGAAAAGTCTTCCATAACGCGTTCCGACCGATACCCTTTCTCATAATAAAAAATAGAACCGGCGCACCGTTTCATCCGATGCGCCGGTTAAAGTTTTGCCGCGCACCCGTTCTTTGACAAACACGTCTCCGGGCGACGCTCCGACAGGTTGCTCCTTTCAGGCTGCTCCGCGGCACATCGCAGAATCCGCTTAATGCTGCTTCCGTCAGGACCTGACATGGTTCACGGCCTGCAATTGCACGGGACCCGACGCTCAACGCCCCTTATCGGGATCCGGCCCCACAGACGCTTGCCGGGGAACGGGACTTCAGCCCTGCTGCAGCGGATTGCAGGTACAGGGCACCGCTAACTCCCCGCTTAGCGCGGCAAACTTGTTGACGAAGTTTATTGTAACATGAGAACAGAACGCTTGTAAAACGAAATTTCAGTTGTTTGCTTTTTCTTCCGTACTTTGTTGCAAACGCTTGATTGCATACGCCGCCGCAACACGCACCGCCTCGCGCGGGTCGTCCGTCCAGGGACGAATCAGCGGCAGCAAGTCCCGTCTGCCCTGCTTGGCGGCGATCACGCAGGCATGCTGAATCAGCCTGCCGTTCTTTTTCAGGTTTTTACCGACGATTTCGAGCGCGTCTTTGCAATCTCCGCTGAGCAGTTTTTCCAGTGCGAACGCGTCCGGCGGCGACATAATCGGCTCGATCCCCGCGTTAAACGGGCACACGCTCTGACACGTCTCACAGCCGAGGATACTGCCGAGCGCGTCCATGACCCATTCCGGCATCGGCTCTCCGTCCATGTATGCGCGTGCGCATTTCGTAAAATCGTACCCGCCTTGCGTAATCGCGCCGCTCGGGCAGGCGCACTCGCAGGCGCGGCAGCCCCCGCAGGGGCATTCCGCGGGCGGTTTTTCCGGCGTATACACAACGTCCGGAAAATTTACGGCGACGGTCTGCACGCTGTAGCGCGTGCCGTACTTTTTAACCGCGGTCAGGCCGTTTCGCAGCGGTACGCCGACGCCGCTTCGCGTCAGCAACTCGCGTACCGGCACATAGACCCGCTCGGCGCGAACGCCGCGCTCGCCAAGCGCCTTTATCAGCCCGTTCGCAGCATGGTACGCCGCGTTGCTGGAAGGATAGTTGCCGGAAACTGGCACACCGTCCGCATAGGGCCGGTACGGCATAATCAGCGCAAGAATTGCGTTCGCCCAGGGCAGTTCACCCGCCGGGTTGGAGACCAGATGCAGTGCCGCAGGATGCAAAGCGCCGTCCTTCAGACGGCGCTCATACAAATCGAACGGCTGCGCGGGGAACGCAAAGCATTCGGCAAACCCGTATTCCTCTGCGAGGGCGGCGGGGTTCATCTGCCCTGCTCCTGCAGCATTTCTTTGGTTTTCATCAGCCGCGTAAGGTTTCCGCGCTCGTTTTCGTCCAGCTTCATCTGAATCCGGCGGATCGCCTCGGTAAACTGCGGAATCATAACGTATTCCAGCGCGTTGACCCTGCGGCGCGTCTTTTCGATTTCGTCGGCCAAACGGCTGCAGGCCTTCTCAATCTCCGCAAGCTGCACAAGCAGCGGCAGGACTTCGGCGAGCAACTGCACCGCCGTGTCCAGATCGGCGCTGGTGGTTGCAAACCCGTATGGATAGGTAAACCCCTCCTGCGTCTCGATGCCGAGTTTCGGCACCTGAATGGAGAGCACATGCTGCACGCCGGCGGTCACTTCCGCGGCGCGCGCGGGATACATGAGCGCCTCCTCGATCTCCGCGCCGCTCATGGAAGCGCGGGCAAGCACGAAGCTCTTCATCGCGCGGGAGAGTTTTTCTTCCACCTCCGCGCGGAGGGCCTTATTCTGGCGTGCATAATCGATGAAGCGGCGAACGAGTTCGTCCCGCTTGTCCTTCATCATTTTGTGACCGCGAACGGCAACCTTTTTGCGTTTCTTCAGGTTGCTCAGTTCCATACGGGTCGGTTTTACCTGTATGGCGGCCATTGGCTACGCCTCCTTGGGATAGTATTTCTCGATGTATTCGTCGCGGATACGCTTGAGTTCGGACTTGGGCAGGATGCCAAGCAGCTTCCAGCCAAGGTCCAGCGTCTCCTCGATGGTGCGGTTTGTGTAGTACCCCTGCGACACATACTGCTCTTCAAACGCGTCGGCAAACTTTGCGTAGAGTTTGTCGGTTTCGGAAAGAGCCGCGTCGCCGAGGATGACCGCAAGTTCCTTTGCGTCCTTGCCGCGCGAATACGCGGAGAAGAGCTGGTTCATCGTGTCCGCGTGATCTTCGCGCGTTTTGCCCTTGCCGATGCCCTTGTCCTTGAGTCGTGACAGCGACGGCAGCACGTTGATCGGCGGGGTCAGACCTTTTCGGTACAGTTCGCGTGAAAGGATAATCTGCCCTTCCGTGATGTATCCGGTCAGGTCGGGGATCGGGTGCGTCACGTCGTCTTCCGGCATGGACAGGATCGGGATCATCGTGATGGAGCCCGCGTTGTCGCGGATCCTGCCCGCGCGCTCATACATCGTTGCAAGGTCCGTGTAAAGGTAGCCCGGGTAGCCGCGGCGGCCGGGAACTTCCTTACGTGCGGCGGACACTTCGCGCAGCGCCTCGGCGTAGTTCGTGATGTCCGTTATGATGACCAGCACATGCATGCCGAGCTCGTACGCGAGGTATTCCGCGGCGGTGATCGCCATGCGCGGCGTCGCGATACGCTCGATGGCCGGGTCGTTGGCCAGGTTGATAAACGTAACGGTCTTTTCGATCGCGCCGGTCTTGCGAAAATCGTTGATGAAGAAGTCCGCTTCTTCAAACGTGATGCCGACGGCGGCGAATACGACCGCAAACTTCTCGTCCGAACCGAGCACTTTCGCCTGACGCGCAATCTGCGCGGCCAAGTTGGCGTGCGGCAGACCGGAACCGGAGAACACGGGCAGTTTCTGGCCGCGGACAAGCGTGTTCAGTCCGTCGATTGCGGAAATACCCGTTTGAATGAATTCGCTCGGATAGTCGCGCGCGGTGGGGTTCATCGGCGTGCCGTTGATGTCCAGATGCTTTTCCGGAATCAGCGCCGGGCCGTGGTCGATGGGCTTGCCCATGCCGTCGAAAATGCGGCCGAGCATGTCCGGCGCAACGTCCAGCTCGATGGACTTGCCCAGAAAACGCGCCTTTGAGGAACTGATCTGCAAACCCTGTGAGCCTTCAAAGAGCTGAAGCAGCGCTTTGTCCTGATCGATTTCGAGGACACGTCCGCGGCGGACGCCGCCGTCGGCCTGCTCGATTTCCACCAGTTCGTCATATTTTACGCCGGACACCTGTTCGACAAGCATCAGCGGCCCGACGACTTCTTTTATGGTGCGATATTCCTTACGCATGTGCTTCGCCTCCCTCGCTCAGAGTGCGAATCTGGTCGTTGAGTTCTTTTTGAATCGCCTCGTACTGCGCTTCCACGCCGTCTTCCGGCACATACTTCAGGCGGCCGATCTTCTCGCGCACCGGCAGGGCGGCGAGTTTGGAAAACGGCGCGTCCTCCTGCAATGCAACAAGGCTCTTGTCGTAATACGCCAATATCGCTTTGAGCATCAGATACTGCTTCCTCGGCGAAGAATAGGTGTCCACTTCATGGAACGCGTTCTGATGCAAATAATCCTCGCGGATGGAACGCGTGCATTCGAGCGTGAGGCGGTCTTTGAACGAAAGCGCGTCGATGCCGACGAGGCGGACGATTTCGTCCAGCTCGCTTTCTTCCTGCAGCAGCGCCATCGTCTTTTGGACAAGCGCCGTCCACTCACTTGAAACATTCTGATTAAACCAGCTCTCCAGACGGTCGAGGTAGAGCGAATAGCTCTGCAGCCAGTCGATCGCCGGGAAATGCCGCGCGTACGCAAGCTTGCTGGAAAGTCCCCAGAACACTTTGACGATACGCAGCGTCGCCTGCGAAACCGGCTCAGAAATATCGCCGCCCGGAGGCGAAACGGCACCGATGGCGGAAACCGCTCCTTCGCGGCCGTCCGTGCCGAGCGCAATGACGGAACCCGCGCGCTCGTAGAACTCCGCAAGGCGGCTGGAGAGGTAAGCCGGGTAGCCTTCTTCACCAGGCATTTCTTCGAGGCGGCCGCTCATTTCACGCAACGCCTCCGCCCAGCGGGAGGTCGAATCCGCCATGATGGCGACTTTATAACCCATGTCGCGGAAATATTCCGCAATCGTGATACCCGTGTAAATCGAAGCTTCGCGCGCCGCAACCGGCATGTCGGACGTGTTGGCGATAAGCACTGTGCGCTTCATGAGCGAAAGTCCCGTGCGCGGGTCCTTGAGCTCCGGGAACTCCATGAGCACGTCCGTCATCTCGTTGCCGCGTTCGCCGCATCCGACGTAGACGATGATGTCCGCATCCGCCCATTTTGCAAGCTGATGCTGAACGACCGTTTTGCCGCTGCCAAACGGACCCGGAACTGCGGCCGTGCCGCCTTTTGCAACCGGGAAAAGCGTGTCGATAACGCGCTGTCCTGTGATCATCGGTTCTTTCGGCGCAACCTTTTCGGCATACGGACGGCCTTTTCTGACCGGCCATTTCTGCAGCATCGGCAGTTCGGCGATCGTACCGTCGTCTTTTTCCAATTTGGCGATCGGCGTAACGATGTTCGCTTCCCCTTCAAAAATCCAGGTCAGCTTGCCGGAAAGCGCCGGCGGCACCATAACGCGATGCAGCACCGCTTCGGTCTCCTGCACAGTGCCGAGGATGTCGCCGCCCTTGAGGACGTCTCCAACCTTGGCGACCGGCGTAAACTTCCATAATTTTTCGTGATCCAGCGCGTCCACCATGACGCCGCGCGTGATGCGGTCGCCCGCCTGCTGGCGGATCACGTTCAGCGGCCGCTGGATGCCGTCGTAAATCGACTCGATCAGCCCCGGCGCAAGCTCAACGGAGAGCGGCGCGCCCGTGGTCTCCACCGGCTCGCCCGGTCCGATGCCGCCCGTCTCCTCGTAAACCTGGATGGAGGCTTTATCGCCGCGCAGTTCGATGACTTCGCCGATCAAGTGCTTTTCGGAAACGCGCACAACGTCGTACATCTGCACGTCCGCCATGCCGCTGGCAACGATGAGCGGCCCCGAGACCTTGATGATCGTACCTTGCATGTTCTTTGCCCTTTCGTAATCAAATCCTGTATCGTCAACCCCTCGCGTCACAGCGCGCCGCAAAGGGAAACAGTCCGTTTCTTATCCGTTCTATTGCGTTATGTGTTCGAGAGGATGTCCATCCCGACCGCTTTTTCGACGTTCCGTTTCAGCGCCTGCTCGCCCACGCCGAGCGAACCCTGGTTGTCCGGAATCGGAATGATGGCGGGATATGCACGCCCCTCGTATTCCTGAATGGTCTCTTCGCAGGCGGGATACAGCTTTTCCGTTACAAACACCGCGGCATAGCCTTCCCGTGCGAGACGATGGAGCGTGCGGTTCGCGCTCTCCCCTTCGTCTTCAAAATATACGTCCAGTCCCACCGCCTTAAACAGCAGGACGGAATCGCGGTCTCCAATTACGCCGATTTTAGCCATACAGTTCCCTCAGCCTTTCCGTGATCACGCCGTCGTCCAGCCCGTTCCGCTTCACGGTGAGTATCATGCGGACCGCTTTCGCTTCGCGGTCGCGCGCAATATAGTACCCGACCACCGGAAAGATCGTCATCACGTCGTGCCGGTGCTCGTTGACCAGTGAAAGAAGATAGTCGTCGCGCGCTTTTTCAAGCATCGAAATGTTGCCCGAAATCAGCATCTTTGTGAGGCCTTCGTGCATGGCGGCTTTCGCCACGCTTCCGGAAAGCGCTTTTGTCAGCGACTCGGACGAAAGCTCGTATGCGTCGACCAGTACGTCCGAACCGATGCCGGCGCAAGGCAGCAGCACGTCCCAGAGGTCCTCTTTCTGCGCACCCATTGCACGCATGCGCAGGAACGTGATTACATTGTCAAAATCACAGAGCGCTTCAAAATACCGCTTCGCAAACGGCTCGGCGTTTTGGGTTTCCGTCAGACAGTGCTGCAAATAGCCGTAGTCGGCCATGACACTCACCATCTGCGGCTCCACCTGTATTTTGAGTTTGCGCTCCAGCTCATTCAGAGCGGCGCATACCGGGCCGGGCAGTTCTTCGTACTTTTGCTCGGCTGTCATTTCGCGCAACTTTTCGACCGGATACAGCCCGCCTTCCAGCAGGACCGTATCGCTCGTGCCAAGCAGCCGCGCCTTGATCAAAACCTTCAGGTTATGCACGTCGGACTGCAGCAGGAATAAATCCGTTAGCCGCGGGTCGGGCGAAAGCTCACGAATCGTCTCCGCCGTCTGTCTGCGCACGTTCTCAATCATCCGTTCGCAGTCTTCGCTGGTCGCCTCCGGGATGCCGCCGTAGCGCGCGTCCAGCAGCGCCCGCATCGCATCCTCCAGGCTTCCTTCGGCCATCTTCCGGAGGGCCTGCCCGCTGAAGAGTCCCTTTTCAAGCGCGCTGATGCGCGCGCATGCATACGGGTAACTTGGCTGTGGCATGTAACCTCCCTCCGATCAGTCGAACAGCATCTTTGCGATGTTTGTTTCTTCGTCACTGCGGATTTCGTTCATAAGCGACTTGAACGAGCAGTCCTTCTCGTAGCTGCCGCTCACGAGAAGGAATCCGCCTTCAATATCCGCGTCTTTTTCCGAAAGCTTGAGCGAAACGTCCTGCATCGCGGCAATCGCCTTTGCAACTCCCGCCCGGTCGGCTTTGGCGGGCACGACCGTTTCGCCACCCTCCGCTTCGGTGCGCAGCAGCTTTTTACAGATCTCCGCCCTCGCGTTTTCGTCCAGCGCAATCACCGCGGTATACGCCACGCTGAACGCCTTGTCGATAACGACGCGTTTCTTGGCAAGCGCGCTTTTCCGCCCGTCGAGCGCGGTACGCGTAACGAATCCGTCGAGCAGGCTCTTTGCCGCGGCGTCGCGTTTTGCGGCGAGTTTTGCGCGCTGTTCGGATACGGCCCTGTCGCTCTCCGCTCGGATCGAACGCACGCTATCTTCGGCGTCGCTCAGAACTTTCTTTGCGTCCGCCTCCGCCTCGCCGACGATTCGCTCGGCAAGCTTGTTCGTTCCGGATATGGATATGGTTGCCATTGACTGCTCCTTAATCGTACCGTTAACTTTCTCAGACCCTGACGCCGTTGACCAGCAGGAAGGAAATGAGCAGCGAGAGGACCGCGTAGGTTTCCACCATGACGGTCATGAGCATCGCTTTGCCCTGCTCTTCCGGCTTCTTGGCGATCATGTTGATGCCGGAAACGGCGACTTTGCCCTGCGCAATGCCCGAAAGCAAACCGCCGAACGCAATCGGAACCGCCGCCAGCAACAGCGTTAATCCCGCCGTCGCGGAAATAGAAGCGCCGCCGGAAAGCAGGCCCGCCTTCGTCGCAATCACGAACGCGATGAGCAGTCCGTAAATACCCTGCGTACCGGGCAGAAGCTGGAGCAGCAGGCACGAACCGAAGCGGTCCGGATCCTCGCTCACAACACCCGCGCCCGCCTGACCTGCCATGCCTACGCCAAGCGCACTGCCGATACCGGCCAGAACCGCCGCCATAGCGGCGCCCGCCGCTGCAAAAATTGTTCCCCACTGAAGTTCCATAGTGAGAATTCCTCCTTCGTTAATCGCTCATGGATGAAGGTTCATCCGTAATTCGAACATGTTTTGTGTGATATCCCAGAGGACGGAAGGCCCTGCCGCCCGTCTCATAGAATTTACCGTAAAACTCAACATACTGGAGCCTCGCACAGTGCACGAACGCGCCAAGCGTATTGATGGCTATGTTGAACGCATGCAGCGCGACAAGCAGCGCGCACGCAACCAGAATGCCGAGGATTTTCAGCACCAGCACCGGCGAACCCATCAGCATACTGCAGAGCTCGTTGAATACGGACGCAATAACGCCCGTTGCAATACCCAGCGCGAACAAACGCGCATAGGAAAGAATATCCGAAAGAAAGCCGGTCACCTGATACAATTCTCCCAGGCCGGAAATCGTCCGCATAATCGGATTTTTCTTATTGCGTCCTTTGAAGAGCAGGATCATCAGCGCACCGGCCGCCGCGGCGATCAGTCCCGCCGTACCAACGGCCGCCGGAATGCCTTCCACCGCAGACGGGACTGCGTAAAGAATCAATCCGCAGACGATCAGAATCCAAGACAGATTGTCAAAAATTGCCGTCTGCCAGTCGCCTCTGGAGAACGACAGTTTCATCTTCAGGCCTACGCCGAAGAGGATGTGAATCACACCAAGGCCAAAACAGAGGATCAGCATGCCGATTGGGTTCGACATCGGGTCGAGAAACAACGGAAACACATCCGTCGTGCCGAACAGCGTGTCGAAATCCATGCCGAAAAACGTACCGACCAGAACACCCCAGACGATTGTCGAAAGGCCGCCCCAGAACAGCACGTGCGCAAACCCGCCGGACATGCCGGTCGGCTTTTTCAGTTTTATGTACAGTGCGGTCAAAATGGCCAGCACAATCCCGTAGCCCGTGTCGCTGAGCATCATGCCGAACAGCAGCACGTAAAACGGCGCCATATACGGCGTTGCGTCGATCCCCTTCGGATCAGGCCGCGAATACAGGTTCGTCACCTGCTCGAACGGCGTCGCAAATTTTTTGTTCTCCACGACGGACGGCGGAATTTCGCCTTCAGCAGGATCGCGGACAGAGAGATAATACGCATCCGTAACGGACAGGATCGCTTTTTCTACAAGGTCGGTCTTGTCCTCCGGCACCCAGCCTTCCAGCTGAAAAGTAGCGCTCGTCGTGGCGAGTTCTGCGGCGGCTGCCGCGCGGTCGCGTTCGATCACCGCGGCGTCGAGCGCGCTTTCAACCATCTTCGCGCTGCCGCTGGCTTCTTTTGCAAGCGCCTGCTCCAGGTCGCTTTTCTTTTCACTCAGCTCCCGGTTGAGCTCCGTGAGTTCCTTGACCGCCAGCGCCGGCGTTCCATCCCGCTTCGGGAAAACAAAATCCGTCCAGTCAAGCGACTTTAAAAAGTTTGCAACGCTCTTTGCTTCGTCTTCCGGACAGGCGACGACGCAAGTGCGCACAACGCCTTCGTTGAAGAGTTGATACTCGGCGCAGGCGTCGATGTCCTCCAGCTTTTCAACGTCGGACGCGGCGATCAGCCCCGTAAAATACTTTACGCCGCAAACATTTTGGAACGTCTGCATGTCCGCCGGGAAATTTGTCCAGGGACGCAGCGAGGCGATCAACGCTTCGTTTTTTTCGATCTCCGATTTTGTTGAGGCCAGGTCGCGCGCGATTGTTTCCAATTTGTCGGAGAAATCGATCGCCGCAGGCAGTGCTTTGCCAATTTGCTCAACGCTTGCTTCCGGCTGCGCGGCAAACAGGCCTTGCTTTTCCCCAAAGGGACGCAGCGTCGCCAGCGCCTCGCTCAATTTTTGAACATTGTCTTCCGCATGCTCCAGCGCCGCCTGCCCGGCTTCCTGCACGCCGCCTTCCAAAATCTCGACGGACTGTGTTGCCTGCAGCGCCTGCAGAAGATGCGCTTCGTCGTCTTTATGGGCAACGAGCGTCATACGTTTCATCTGAACAATCATGCTCTATGCCCTGCTTTGTACCTGATCCACCAAATACCGTACCGCGCCTTCCAGACGCTCTTCGGCGTGTGCGCAAAGTTCGTCCGCCTCGCGCTCCATTCCGGCAAGCGTCTCTTTTGCCGTTTCTTCACCGGTTTCCTGCGCCTTCTTCAGCGCGGATTCCGTCTTTTTACGCTCCTCCGCGTCCAGCGCAGCAAGCGCCTTCTCGGCTTCTTCCTTCGCGCCGGCGGTCATTTCGCGCGCCTTAACAGCCGCGTTCTGGCGGATTTCCTCCGCTCGTTCTTCCGCTTTTGCGATTTCATCGATAATCGACCGCATGATCAACCTCCGTATACTACGGATCGTTTCACCAAACCGTGCCGTCCCACATGCCAGAAAGAGCGCCTTGCGCTCTTTAGGCCGCGGTACGAATCCGGTTTGAAAGATCCTGCGCTTTCACGCACATTTCTTATATTAGCACAAAATCCACAAAATTCACGAAAAAATTCGCATTTCTTTTTCCGCTGTTTTTTGCGAACGCCGGTTCCGCTCGTTCAATCCGCCGTTTTTCGTGATTATTTCGTGCCGAACAGACGGTCGCCCGCGTCTCCGAGGCCGGGAACGATGTAGCCATGCTCGTTGAGCTTTTCGTCGATATGCGCAACATAGATGTCCACGTCCGGATTCGCCTTCTGCATGGCCTCAATCCCTTCCGGCGCCGCAATCAGGCAAACAAAACGAATGCTCCCCGTGTTCGCATTCTTCAGAATCCGGATCGCTTCGTTGCCGGAGTTGCCGGTCGCGAGCATCGGGTCGACAATGATCGTCTCGCGCTCTGCAATGTCCTGCGGCAGCTTGCTGTAATAGCCGGTCGGCTGGAGTGTGTCCGGGTTGCGGTAGAGGCCGATATGCCCCATTTTGGCGTTGGGAATCAGGCTCATGATGCCGTCCGCCATGCCGAGCCCTGCGCGCAGAATCGGGATGACTGCGATCTTTTCGTTCGCCAGCGTCTGCACCGTTGTTTTACAGATTGGCGTTTCAATTTCAATTTCCTTGAGTTCCAGGTCTCTGGTTACTTCATAAGCCATGAGCATGGCCAGTTCGTAAACGAGTTCGCGGAACGCTTTGCAGCCGGTGTCCTTATCCCGCAGCAGCGAGAGTTTGTGCTGGACCAGCGGGTGATCGATTGTGGTGACTTTTGACATATTGAGCCTCCTTAGTGCATATTTCAAATGTTAATCTGCGGTGCGGTTTGCCGCGTCAGTGTGTCTGTTCGTAGGTGCTGATCTTGCCGATCCGGCGGCAGTGCCGTTCTCCGTTGGAAAACGGCGTCTTCAGCCAAATTTCAAGCATCTCGCGTGCGCGCACGACGGTCGTAACGTTGCCGCCGAACGCGATCATATTCGTATCGTTATGTTCGCGTGTCATCCTTGCGGAATATTCGTCCGAACAGAGCGCGCAGCGGATTCCCTTCACCTTGTTGGCGCAGATGCTCACCCCGATGCCGGTCGTGCAGACCACGACGCCGCGCTCAAATTCGCCGCTTGCGACCGCTTCCGCCGCGGGGAATATGAAATCTGGATAATCGATGCTCTCCGAGCTGTAGCTGCCGAAGTCTTTCACTTCGTGCCCCTGTTCGCGAAGGTACGCCGCGAGGTTTTCCTTCATGTCGTATCCGCCGTGGTCGCAGGCAATTGCAATCTTCATATCGTGTCGCCCCCTTTTGATGTATCTTCCCTATTCTGCTTCGATTACATGAAATCCGGCGGAGCGAAGAAGGCGGTTCATATAGGCCAGCCCTTCGTTTTCTGCTGGAATTCCCTCGGCAAATATCCGGTCCGCGCCTTTGTCCATTTCCCGCAGCGCGGAAAACAGATTTGCGCAGAGCGTGACAGGCGTTTCTCTATCGCCGAGTATAACATATTTCTTACCCCGATAGAAGTTTTTCGTCTGCTCCGTCGCGGCGATAACGCACTCGGTTCCCTCGGCTTCCGCCTGCCGGTAGAGCGCGCTAATCGTCCGGGCGACCTTTTCCGGCTCGCCGTTGACGACGATCACTTCCGCGTCCGGCGCATAGTGTTTGTATTTCATGCCGGGCGACGCGGCAACCTCGCCTTTTTGCATCGGGTGCAGCACGCTGCCGGAGACGTCCACGCTCCCGATGACGGACTCGATCATCTCCTTTGTGACCGCGCCCGGGCGCAGGATGGTCGGCTCGCCGACCAGCGAAAGGACCGTCGACTCCACACCGAATTTGCAGGGTCCGCCGTCGAGTATCAGCGGGATTTTTCCGTCCATGTCCTCGAGCACGTGCCGCGCGGTGGTCGGGCTCGGCCTGCCGGAGCGGTTTGCGCTCGGCGCGGCGATCGGCGTGTTTGCCTTTTTAATCAGGAATCGAGCCGTTTTGTTGAGCGGCATGCGCACCGCGACCGTGTCGAGCCCGGCAGTTGCCTCCGTCGGCACCCGGTCGCTTTTTTGCGCAATCAGCGTCAGCGGTCCCGGCCAGAACGCATCCATCAAAGCGTTTGCCTGTTTAGGCATATGCATCCAAAGCTCGCGCACGTCGCTCCGCTTTGCAACGTGCTCGATCAGCGGGTTGTCCGCGGGGCGGCCTTTCGCTTCAAAAATCTTTTGTATCGCCTCGCCGTTGAGGCCGTCCGCGCCGAGGCCGTATACCGTCTCCGTCGGAAAAGCAACCAGTTCGCCGTTTTGAATCAGCTTTGCGGCCTGTTCCGTTCCGGCTTCCGGCTGACGCTCCACGTTGATAATCTGCGTGCTGTATTCTTTTTCGGCCGGCTCTTCGCGTTTCATCGTTGCTCCGCGTCCCCCGAGAGCTTTTCGCTGCGCTCGGCCAGAATTAGCGCGTCGATCAGTTCGTCCATATCTCCGTCGAGAAAGGCTTCCAGCTTGTAAAGCGTCAGCCCGATGCGGTGGTCCGTTACCCTGCCCTGCGGGAAGTTATAGGTGCGGATGCGTTCGCTGCGGTCGCCAGAGCCAATCTGGTTTTTGCGCGCGCCTGCGCGCTCTGCTTCCTGTTTGGAATAATAATAATCGTACAGACGGCTCTTGAGCACGCGCATGGCCTGCTCCTTGTTTTTCAACTGGGATTTTTCATCCTGACAGGACACCACCATGCCGGTCGGCAGATGCGTGATGCGGATTGCAGATTCGGTTTTATTGACGTGCTGTCCGCCCGCGCCGCTGGAGCGGTATGTGTCGATGCGCAGATCGCCGTCCTTAATGTCCACCTGCACGTCGTCCACCTCCGGCAGCACCGCAACGGTCGCCGCACTGGTGTGGATGCGTCCCTGGGACTCCGTCTCCGGCACGCGCTGGACACGGTGTACGCCGCTTTCGTATTTCAGCCGGCTGTACGCGCCGCGCCGTCCGCCGATGGAAAGCACGACTTCCTTAACCCCGCCCATGTCCGTCATGTTGCTGGAAAGATATTCGGTTTTATAGCCGTTGCGTTCGGCAAAGCGCAGATACATGCGCAGAAGGTCCGCGCCGAAAAGCGACGCTTCGTCGCCTCCCGTCCCCGCACGGATTTCAAGGATTACGTCTCGCTCGTCATTCGGGTCTTTCGGCAGAAGCAGCACGTGCAGCTTTTCTTCCGTCGATTCGAGTTTTTGTTCGAGCTCAGCAATTTCCGCGTGTACAAGCTCCTTCATGTCCGCGTCAAGATGCTCGCCGAGCATCTCCTTGCAGCTCTCGAGTGAGGCCTGTGTTTCCGTATATTCGTCGAACGCAGTCACAATTTCTTCCAGCGAAGCGCGCTCCTTGGCCATCTCCCGCCAGGCGTCACGGTCTTCCATAACGCCCGGATCGGCAAGCTTCTTGGAAAGCAGTTCGTAGCGTTCCTTAATTCCTTTCAGTTTATCCAGCATATTCCCTCCGTCGCAGGCCGGTTGTTTCAGTTTCCGCTCCGGCCTGTAAAGCGCGCGGTACATCCCGCGCGTCGGCAGATTCTCTATTTGTTTTCCGGCTCAACGATCAGTACGCGCGGCATTTTGCAAAGATCGTCCAGCACTTTTGTCTTCGCCCCGCTCTCAAACGCCTGCGCGGCGCTTTGCCGCTGCGTGCTTCCGATCTCCAGCAGCAGCGTTCCGCCGGGTTTCAGGTGCGCGCGGTATCCCGCCGCAATCCTTCTGTAAAACGCCAGCCCGTCTACGCCGCCAAACAGCGCGAGCGCGGGTTCAAACGCGACTTCCTTCTGCAGATGCTCCATATCGTCCTGGGAAAGATACGGCGGGTTGCAGACGATCAGATCGTATGCCCCCGGAACATTCTCAAACAGGTCGCTTTCGATCCAGGTTACTTCCGCTTCGTTGAGCGCCGCGTTTTCTTTTGCAAGCGCAAGTGCGTCGCGGCTTATGTCCGCGCCTGCCACGTCCGCGCCGGTGAGCTTGCGCAGCGTAATCGCAAGACAGCCGCTGCCTGTGCAAAGGTCGAGCACACTCCGGTACCCGCGGTTCACGATGCGCTCCTGCGCCGTCTCGCAGAGCAGTTCCGTATCCTGTCTCGGAATCAGCGCACGGCTGTCGGTCAGAAACGGAAACCCCATAAACGCCCATTCGCCAAGGATATACTGGAGCGGTTCTCCCGTTTCGCGCCGCTCGATCATTGCGCCAAGCGCAACAAGCTGCTCGTCCGTAACGTCCATCCAGGTATGCACCGACAGCGCGCTAGGCTCCGCGCCGATAAGCTGCGCGACCATGAGCTTCGCTTCGCGGTCGCTCTCTTCGCCCGCCAGCGGTTCAAGCCGCAGCTTGGCAAGGCGGACCGTTTCCGCAACCGTCATACTCACGCAGGATCAGGCTCCTTCTTTTCAGCCTCTTCCGGCTTTTCTTCGCGTGCTTCCAGCGCTTCGCCAAACGCTTCGTCGCTTTTTCCGCCGCTCATAGCAAGGTTAAACGCCTTGATCGCAACTTCAATCATGTCCAGGTCCGGCTCTCGCGTGGTCAGGTATTGCAATCCCAGCCCCGGCGCGCGGATGATGCGCGCCCAGAGTTTGTCCGAAGCGGCGGCGAGTTTGAGCACTTCGTATGCCAGCCCCGCTACCAGCGGAAGGAAGATCAGGCGGGTCAGAAGCCGCAGCAAAAAGTTTTCCGCATAGGGCAGTGCCGCAAAAAACAGAATAGAAACCGCCATAACAAGGAACAGATAATTCGTCCCGCAGCGCGGATGCAGCCTTGAATACTGTTTGGCGTTTTCCGGGGTCAGTTCCTTTTCGTGTTCATAGCAGGCGATGGTTTTATGTTCCGCGCCGTGATACATGTACACACGCCGGATGTCCTTCATCGCAGCGATGGCGGATATATACAAAAGGAAGACCAGCAGCCGCGCAAAACCCTCCGCAAGGCTCTTCCAGATGCGCGGCGTCGCGTCGGACCAGGGGATCAGTTGCGACACCAGCGACGGAATAAACACGAACAGCCCGACCGCAAGGACGATGGCCAGCACCACCGCGACCACGATAGCGACGTCCATTGCAGACTTGCCCGTCTTTTTAGCGAGCCATTTTTCAAACTTGCTCGGTTCTTCTTCGATTTCTTCGCCGTAAAGCTCGGCGGAACGCGTCGTCATCTTCATGCCGGTCACAAGCGCGTCTATAAACGCGACTACGCCGCGCACGACCGGCCATTTCAGAATCGGATGTTCGCTTTTCTTTTTCTTGGAGCAGTATTCGGTTTCTATCGTGCCGTCGGCCTTTCGCACCGCAAGCGCGACATCGCCGTCCGGCGTGCGCATCATAACACCTTCCATGACAGCCTGCCCGCCGACCGAGCATCTTTTCATTCTTTCGTCCTCGTGTTTTCCGACGCATCTATCGCAGTTCGTTCAAAAAGACACATCTTCATTTTTTGCGTTGTTAATTGTACCATATCTGGTGGTCAGCGGCAAGAAAAAGCCCTCCCGTGGCGGGAAGGCTTTTACTTCTGTGCTTACAGTCCGTAACGCTTTTTGAAGCGGTCCACACGACCGCCGCTGTCCACAAGCTTCTGCTTGCCCGTGAAAAACGGATGGCATTTGCTGCAGATTTCAACGGTCAGCTCCTTTTTGGTGGAACCGGTCGTAAAGGTCTCGCCGCATGCGCAGCGAACCGTAGCTTCGCCGAATTTGGGATGGATATCCTTTTTCATGCTAGTTCACTCCCTTATAAACACTACCATCGGCTATTATAACCATGCACAGCGAAAAAAGCAACCGCTTTTTTCAGGTTTTTCCTGAAAATAACGTACAAAATTCACGATTGCACAGTAAACAAACCATGTCGGTCCGGCACGCGCAGTTATTTGCCGTACCGGCTGGTGGACATCGTCGTATAGCCGTCTTTTTCGTAAATATTCGTCCAATCTTTGAGTTTCTGTAAGAACTCCTCGTTGGTGGACGTCTTTTCCAGCATGCCGATCAGGTGCTCCGTCACTTCTGCCGGATTCCCTCCGCCGAGTACACGGCGAATCGTCTGCACGGCCTCCAGTTCTTCCTTGCTCAACAGCAGGTCTTCCCTGCGCGTTCCGGACTTGTAGATGTCGATCGCCGGGAAGATGCGTCGCTCGCTGAGTTTGCGGTCAAGATGGATTTCCATGTTGCCCGTGCCCTTGAACTCCTCGTAGACCATGTCGTCCATGCGGCTGCCGGTTTCGGTCAGCGCGGTCGCGATAACGGTCAGGCTGCCGCCGTTTTCAATTTTTCTCGCCGCGCCGAAGAAGCGCTTCGGCTTATGCAGCGCGCCCGGGTCCATGCCGCCGGAAAGCGTGCGCCCCGTCGGCGGGATTGTCAGGTTGTATGCGCGCGCAAGCCGCGTTAAGCTGTCCAGAAGGATTACGACGTCCTTGCCCATTTCGACCAGGCGCATTGCGCGCTCCTGCACCATCTCCGCAACGCGGGTATGGTGTTCCGGCAGTTCGTCGAATGTGGAATACAGCACTTCGCCCTTGATGGAGCGCTGCATGTCCGTCACTTCCTCGGGACGCTCGTCGATCAGAAGGACGATCAGATGCGTGTCCGGATAGTTCGTGGATATGCCTTTTGCAATATTCTTTAAAAGCGTCGTTTTGCCCGCCTTTGGCTGGGAAACGATCATTGCGCGCTGGCCTTTGCCGATTGGCGCAATCAGGTCGATCAGACGGATTGCAAGGCTGTTCGCACCTTCGCATTCGAGCGTATAGCGTTCAAACGGGAAAATCGGAACGAGTTCTTCAAACGGCTTGCGCTCCACGATGTTTTCGGGCGGTTCGCCGTTTACCGCAGTGATATACAAAAGCGCGAGAAAAC
Source organism: Eubacteriales bacterium (assembly GCA_035446965.1). GTDB lineage: Bacteria > Bacillota > Clostridia > Christensenellales > CAG-138 > UBA7703. The sequence continues at coordinate 75,838 of DAOTGE010000003.1, read as the reverse complement.
GCTCGCCTTCTTTGGACGGGCGAGTTTTGCCCGTGACCATGTCGCCCGTGCGCAGGCCGAACCGGCGGATCTGTGCAATTGAAACGTAAACGTCATGCTGACCGGAAAGATAGTTTTCGCTGCGGAGGAAACCGTATCCGTCCGGCAGAACTTCCAGCACGCCCTCCGCGTCGCCGCATTCACCGGTTTGAAGAATCTCCGGCACAGCGGGATTGCTGGTGCCGTAATCCTTATTATAGTAGCCTTCCGTACGCGGACGGTAGCGGCGGTCTTCTTCATAGCCCGGCTGGTCGGCCCCGTATCCTTCGGCCTGGTATCCCTGCTGCGGCTGATAGCCGCCTTGCTGCGGCGCACCGCCCTGCTGATAACCGCCTTGCTGGTAGCCACCCTGCTGCTGGTAGCCGCCCTGCTGCTGATACCCGCCCTGCTGGTAGCCGCCTCTTTGATATCCGCCCTGCTGATAACCACCGCGCGGATACTGTCTTCTTTGGTACCCGCTCTGTTGTGAACGGTTGTCATAATAAGGTTTGCTTTGATAAGGCCGCGGCGAATAACTGGAGCGCCGGTATCCGCCCTGATCGGGGGGCTGCGTGGAACGAGCGTCTCTTTCGCCCAAATCCTGTCCGTCCGAAGAATCGGAAGGCTCGATGCCGCGAACGTCTTCCTCGCCGGAATCATCCGAATCCCCGCCTGCACCCTCATGAACGACGCCGCCCGACATGATGATGTCGATCAGCTCGCTTTTCCTGTATTTGGTAATAGATTTGACACCCTGCAGCTTTGCGATTTCACGCAAATCTCCAAGGCTTTTCGCCTCCAACTGTTCTTTGTTCAACTGTATGCTCCTCTCTGCGGTAAGAAAACGTTACCTGTCAACGAAATCGAAAAGGATAATGGATGTGATTCCTGGATGAAGAAATCATATCCTCGGGCGTGTTTTTTGTCAATACACAGCGCCATTTTTCACAACATTATTGCAATTACGCGTTAATTTTCCATGGCGGCACCCTGCGGGGAAATTTTTACAAGCAAAAGCAGCCCCCGCACTCTGCGGCCGTTTGCGCAACGATTATCCGGCGTTTCACACCGCATATGCGTTTTCGGCCATTTCCTGACATTATAACCGTTCCCTTCAATTTTTGCCAGATATTTTTATTATTCTACGCGCCGGACATTCGGTTCCGATACCGCAATGGTCAACACCGTGTAACCTTTTTGAAAACCATTTTACGCTTCCCTTTCCTTTTTAAGCACTCTGTGCTATGATACACAGCATGGCAAGGCGACCTTTAGAACGCACAAGCAGCGGCCTTCGCATTCGGCCGCGTTATATCATCCTTTTTTTCATCCTGACATTTTTCGTGCTGGGCGGTGTTTTCCTTTCGCAGCAAACCAAGCTTGAGAGCATTGCCGAAGAAAAAGTAACGCTTCAAACTAAACTGGATTCTCTGAAAGTCAATGAGGAGCGGCTCGAGCGAATGCTCGAATACATGCAGACGACCGATTATTTAATTCAATATGCACGCGAAAAACTCGGATACGTTTTCCCGGACGACTGGAAATTCTACGAGGATACGACGGACGAACAGCAGGTCACCGCACAATCCGCCGCCGATCTCCCGATCGGCTCGCCGACGCCTTCGCCCTCGCCAACACCTTCGCCTTCCCCGACGCCGGCTCCGACAGAGGAGAACCCGGACGTTCCGATCGTTACGTTCGCGCCATGAAATTTCTGCTTTTCGACATCGGCAGCAATTCAATCCGCACCGCACGCATTTTTAAAGGCGCGGACACTTCTCCTGTAATCGGCGGAAAGCATGTTTACACCACGCGTCTGGCGGAAGGCCTCGCAGAGAGCGGCCGTCTCTCCGACGCGCGGATGCGCCAGTCCCTGCTCGTCATCCGTTCCATTCACAACGAACTGAGCCGTCTCGGCTGCCCATGCTATGCATATGCAACCAGCGCCGTCCGCGATGCGGACAACGGTGCTGTTTTTGTGCGCGCCGTTGAAGAAGTCATCGGCAACGGGCACATACGCGTTCTCAGCGGCAAAGAGGAAGCGCGATTCGCGCAGCTCGGTGCGGACCCCGGCGGAAAACGCACAATCGTCGACATCGGCGGCGGCAGCACGCAGATCGTGCGCACCCGCTCGCGCGAAAGCTGGCCGATCGGCTGCGTCCGCGCAAAGGACCTTGCCCCGTTCGACGACCTGAACATGATTATCGACACGCTGCGTCCCGTCCTTTCCGGGCTGTTCGAGCTTCCCGGCGCGGACGGGCACGCGGACGTTCCTGCGTCCGACGCCGTCTCCAACATGAGCCGGACGTTTCCGCTTGGCGTCGGCGGAACGATCACGACGCTCGCGCTGCTCTGCGCGGGGCAAACCGAGTTTGCCGAGTGGCAAGGTGATAAAAACATCGAGTTCCTCGATCTGTGTGCAACGCTCCAGTCCCTGAGCAATATGGGAGACGCCGAGCGCGCTTCCATCCCGCTGCTGCGCGACCGGCACGACGTCATCCTGCACGGCGGCGTTATCCTTCTTTTTGTGATGGAGCACCTGCATGCTTCGCGCATTGCGGCAACGCTCAGCGACGGGCTGGACGGATATGCGCTGCATCTGTATCGTCTGCTCACAGAATAACCTTTTTCGCTGTTAATGCGAAGGGAGCGCTCCGCTGACGGAGCGCTCCCTTTTCAAAAATATATCACCAGTTTCCCGCGCCAATGCAATTTAGTAGCTTGGCGTAGGAGACGGCGTCGTACCGTCGTCGACGACATCGTCGAAGTCCATTTCACTCTTGTTGCCAATCACAATGGTCAGATCGAGGTATTCACCGTCGCGATATACCTTGATTTTCAGTTCGTCGCCAATCGTACAGCTCAAAACGATATCCACAAGTTCTTCGTGGTCTGTAATCGTTTTTCCATTGGCCTCAACGATGATATCGCCCGCAAGGACGCCCGCCTCCGCGGCAGGACGATCCTTGACCACGCTTTCGACATATGCGCCGACCGGCACGCCGTTGGCCTCGGCAAGCTCTTCGGTCACGGTGCTGACCGTAATGCCGACGCCCGGCCGTTCCACGATGCCTTCGGTAATCAGAATTTCCATGATCTTCTTTGCCTGGTTAATCGGCAGTGCAAACCCAATCCCCTCGGCGCTGACCGCGTTGCCGTATTCGTCGTATCCGGCCGTGATGGTCTTTGCGCTGTTAATGCCGATTACCTCGCCCTGCATGTTGATCAGCGGCCCGCCGCTGTTGCCGAAGTTGATTGCCGCATCCGTCTGCAGATAGGTGTTTGTATAGTTGTCGATCGTGATTTCACGTGTGGTCGCGCTGATGATGCCGAACGTAATCGTGTTGGCCAGCTCGTCCGTGGAAAGCGGATTGCCGATTGCCAGCACATATTCCCCAACGCGTACGCTGTCCGAATCGCCGAGTTTCAGCGGCTGGAGCGTCACACCCTCCACCTTGAGCACGGCAATGTCGGTTTCCGTGTCCGAACCAATCAGGACGGCATCCCGTTCGTCGTCTTCGCCGACCAGCTTGACCGTGAGTTTATCCGCACCGTCGACTACGTGCGCGTTCGTGAGGATGTAGCCTTCGCTCGAAACGGCAAACCCCGTCCCGCTGCCGTACACTTCATAATCTTCCTTGCCGTTGAGGCTGATCGTTTTCGTGTAATTGATTACGCCGACAACGCCGGGAGAAACCGCATCGTAGATGTCGGGAATCGGGTTCTCGACCACACCGGGGATGTCGGGCGTTTCTCCGTCGAGGTCCGGCATGGTCCGGTCCTCTTCACTTACCTGCGGCGTTGCGGTCGCCTCAGGGACCTCTGCCGCCTGCTCCGGTGTAGGCGTCGGCATATCGGTCTGTGCAGGCGTTGCCGTTATCGCCGGCTCATAGGTTTCGTTTCCCGACAGACCAAGCGCTTCGGGCCAGAACAGTCCCACGATGAGCAGCGCAAGCAACGCTATTACAATGATAATAACGATTGTTGCAAACACGTTTCCGCCGCGTCCGCCTTTTTTGCCCCCCTGGTCCGAACTGTAGAATCCGTTATACTCCATTTTTCTTTCCTCCGTCTGCCGGTGCTCGTTTCGGCGCCGGCGCGCGTTTCAGCGTAAAAGTAAATATGCAGCCTTTGCCCTTTGCACTCTTGAGGGTAATGGTCTGGTTGTGCTGATCGATAATGCGTTTCACAATCGACAGGCCCAGCCCGGTGCCGCTCTGTTTTGTGGGCGTGTGTGCTTTTTCAACCTTGTAAAACCGGTCGAACACATGCGGAACGTCCGCTTCCGGTATGCCCGGTCCGCTGTCCTGTATTCTTACGTATATCTCCCGGCGCATTGCATACGTCGCAATTCTGAGTTTGCAGTTTTCCGGCGTATACTTGATCGCATTGTCGATGATATTGCGCAGCACCTGCGAAATCTGCGCGCTGTCCGCTTCCACATAATACTGTTCCTGTGCAAACTTCACATCGACGTCCAGGTGTCTTTCGTAGATGCGCGCTTCAAAGGTAATCAGCGTCCGCCGGATCAGTTCGTTGATATCGAAAATTTCGAGCTTGATCGCCGTCCTGCCGGATTCGATCCGCGCAAGGTCCAGAAGGTCGTTGACCATCACCGCCATGCGCTTTGTTTCCGAAAGCACGATATCGATATATTTCTCGTACTCATCCGGGCCGATCGTGCCGTCCTGCATCGCCTCCAGAAAACCTTTCATACTCGTCAGCGGAGAACGCAGTTCGTGGCTCACATTTGCAACGAAGCTCCGTCTCGTCGCCTCCAGATCTTTCAGCTGGTCGGCCATTGCATTAAAGCTGATGGCCAGCTGCGTCGCTTCCTCAATGCTGCTGATTGGGATGCGGACGTTATAATCGCCTTTTGAATACTTCTGGACGATGTCGTTGATTTCCATAAACGGCCGCGTCAGCCGCGTCGTGGTATAGTACACAACAATGACGGAAAGCAGCACCGCAATCAGCGACACCAGTATAACCTCTACATATGCGACCGCGACCGCTCCGCGCGCGTCCGTGATGTCCACGTAAAAACGGATGACATAGGACGCGACCCCGTCGTCCATGACAGGCTTCGTGCCGATCAGCATGCGAAAACTGCCTTTTTCCTGTGTAAAACGCACGCTGCTCGAGTCCAGATCGGACACCGCATGCAGCATGCGCGTAATTTCCCCCTCCGTATAACGGGTATTCATAATTTCGTCCCACTTAGAGCCGGAGGAATATTGCGCCATGGAGCCGTCCAGCGAAATGACCTGAATCAATCCGTCGAAGTGCCGCGCAATCGTATTGAGTTCCATGATGGAAGCGTTTTCGCCGATCGAAGAGCTCGTTATGTTAAAGTACAGTTCGTTGACGACCGCAATTTCATTTGCGATGGTCTGTTTTTCCTCGCGCATAATAAAACCCGACATCAGCATGCCAATGACGGCGCCCGAAAGCAGCAGCAGCCCAATCGTCACGGACATATAAGTTGTCAGCATTCGGGAAAAAAGCGTACGAAGAAAGTCCTTGTGCATGTAACCGCATCACTTCTGCTCGAATTTGTAGCCCACTCCCCAAACGGTGCGCAGTTCCCACTCGTGATTGTCGCCGAGTTTTTCGCGAATCCGCTTGACATGCACGTCCACCGTGCGTGAATCTCCGAAAAAGTCAAACCCCCATACCTGCTCGAGCAGCTGCTCGCGCGTGAACACCTTTCCGGTGTGGGATGCGAGGAAATAGAGCAGTTCAATCTCCTTCGGCGGCATTTCTAGCTGTCTGCCGTCCAGCGTCACCGCGTAGTTTTCCAGCGATACGGTGAGCCCCGGCAGTGAAATTGTACGCTCCGGTTCGGCAGGAGTGCTCCTCCTGAGCACCGCTTTGATGCGCGCAATCAGCTCTTTTGCGTCGAACGGCTTGGAGATATAGTCGTCCGCGCCGAGTTCAAGGCCCTGTACACGGTCGCCCGTGTCGCCTTTTGCCGTAAGCATGATGACCGGCGTTTCGCTCTCCATGCGGATATCGTGAAGAACGGCCCAGCCGTCCCGTCCCGGAAGCATGATGTCCAGCACGACGAGCGTGGGCTTTGTCTCGTGAAACGCCGCCATTGCGGAGGTCCCGTCGGCGCAGGTATAAACCTGGAAACCGGCCTTTTTTAAGTACAATTCGATGATAGCCAGAATGTTCCGGTCGTCATCGATGACCAGAATGGTATTGTTCTCCACCCGATCACCTCCGTTGTCTTTTGGATGTGTGGCATACTCTCACATTTGGATAGAGTATAGCAGTTTTTTATACGTTTGTCCAACGGGATGATATTTTGTCACACAAACGCCTCGCTGTTGAAACAGCGAGGCGCCGGGCTTCTCACATTTGCTGTTCTTTGCTTCGTTACTGCTTCAGAGTAACGATCGTTACCCCCGCGTCGCCTTCGCCATACGCGCCGATCCGGAAGGTTTTGACGCGCGGATTCCGCTTGAGATAGGCCTGCACGCCTGTGCGCAGCGCGCCGGTCCCTTTTCCGTGCACAATGGAAAACTCGCTGATTCCCGTTATGGACGCGTTGTCGATAAACCGGTCGATTTCCATGCATGCGTCGTCGACCATCTTCCCGCGCAGATCCAGCCGCATGGCGCTCCCCCGGTCTTCCGATAGCGTCACCTTCGCGGACGTCCGCCTGGGTTTTTCCTTTGTTTCGACCGGGCGCAGATCGCCGAGCGGCACGCTCATTTTAATGATGCCCGCCTGCACCAGCACTTCTCCTTTGCCATCCGCTTTTTTGAGCACGGTCGCCTCCTGTCCGAGTGTAATCAGGCGCACGCGTTCCCCCGGCGTGACCGAGGCCGGCGGTTCGCCCGCCGCGTCCCGCTGCGTCGCTTGTTCATAGAGACGTTCTTCCGTTTCCCGCATTGCGTCGCGCGATTTCTGCACGGCGCGTTCCAGTTGTTTTTTATCGATGTTTTCAACCGTGCGCAGCTGCGCAATCAATCGCTCCATATCCCGGCGCGTCTCCTGCACCATGCGCCTTGCATCCTCGCGCGCCTTCTGCCGGAGCTGCGTTTTTTCATCCTCCAGCTTTTGCTGCTGCTTCTTCAGTTCCGTTCTGATTTTTTCCGCTTCGGCGAGCGCGCGTCTTGCTTCATCCCGGTCGTCCTCCGCGCTCCGCCTCGCCTGCTCCGCCTCGGACAGGACGTTTTCAAACGCGATATCCTTCTTTTGCAGAAACGTCTGCGCGCGCTCGATCACATCCCCGCTGAGTCCGAGTCTCCTGGAAATTTCAAACGCGTTGGATTTTCCGGGGATACCGATAAACAGCCGGTAGGTCGGGCAAAGCCGGTCCACGTCGAATTCCATGGATGCATTCTGCATGCCGGGATGCATCAGCGCGAACGCCTTAATCTCGCTGTAATGCGTGGTGGCGACCGTCAGCGTGTGCCGCTCATACAGGCTCTCCAGTATTGCCTGCGCCAGCGCCGCGCCCTCAATCGGGTCCGTGCCCGCGCCGAGTTCGTCGAGCAGCACCAAAGAACGCTCGTCCGCCTCGGCCAGAATATGCACCGTGTTCGTCATGTGCGCGGAAAACGTTGAAAGCGACTGCTCGATGGACTGCTCGTCGCCAATATCGGCAAATACGCTCTCAAATGTTGAAAGCTGCGTTCCAATTTCTGCAGGGATGAACATCCCGCTCATCGCCATGAGCGTAAAAAGGCCGACCGTCTTGAGCGTAACGGTTTTACCGCCCGTATTCGGGCCGGTGATGATCAACGTTTGGAATGTTTCACCCATCCAAATATCGACCGGCACGACAGCATCCCGCGCAATCAACGGATGCCGCCCTTTCACAATGCGGATTTTTCCCTCGTCGTTGAGCTCCGGGCGGACTGCGCGCATATCGCGCGCCATGACCGCGCGGGCAAAGATCACATCCAGCGCTCCCATCATATTCACGCTGCCGTGGATTTCGTCCGCAAACGGTGAAATCATCGCCGTCAGCCCGGAAAGGATGCGTTCAATCTCGTTTTTCTCCTCGGCTAGGAGCCGTTTGTGTTCGTTGCCGAGTTCAACCACGGCCGCGGGCTCGACGAACAGCGTCGCGCCGCTGCTGCTTTGGTCGTGTACGAGTCCCGGCACCTGTGAACGGTATTCCGCCTTGACGGGCAGCGCATACCGGCCATTTCTGATCGTTATGATCGATTCCTGCAGATATCTCTGTGTAGTCGTGCTTCTGAGCATGCCGTTGAGCTTTTCGCGGACGCGTTCATTAACGATTTTCATCTGCCGCCGAATACGGCTGAGTTCCGGAGACGCATTGTCCGAAATCTCGTCTTCGGCCAGAATACACCTGGCAATTTCTTCCTCGGCGGAGCGGTGGGACGTCAGCCGGTTTGCCATGTTGCAAAGCATACCTTCCGCCTCGCCGGACTGCAGAACGTCCTTCGCTTCGCGTGAAGCACGCATGGCCGACGCAACCGCAAGCAATTCGCGCGTGCTCAGAAACAACGCCGCGTGCATGCGGCCGACCAGTTCACGCACGTCCGGAAAGCCGCTGATCGGCGTCCTTCCCGTTCTTGTGTAGATCGCCTCGGCTTCTGCAGTTTGCTCCTGCAGGCTTTCCGCGTCTTTTTTGCTCAGCGCAGGACGCAGCTTACCGGCATACTCGAGGCCAACCTCACAGGCGAGGTGCTGTTTCAAAATACCCAGTATTTTATCGAATTCCAGCGTGATAAACGTTTTTTCGCCGATCATGTCCCGATTCTCCCTTAACAAATTAAAAAGCCCCGTCATATCAAACGTGACGGGGCTGCGAAACCTTCGTTTCAGCTGCGTTCCTTAAGAAACGCGGCGATGCGGCGCATCGCTTCCTCGATGTCCTCCATCGAGGTCGCATAGCAGCAGCGTATATGCCCCTCTCCGGCTGCGCCGAACGCGCTGCCGGGCACGGTCACGACTTTTTTGCTTTCCAGCAAACTGTCGCAGAATCCTTCGCTTGTCATACCGGTTGAACGCACCGAAGGGAACACGTAGAAAGCGCCCTCCGGCTCGTTGCACTCCAGCCCGAGCGAATTGAAAGCGTCGATAATGAAGCGCCTGCGCACCGCATACTGCTCGATCATCGCGCGTGTATCGGCAAACCCGTCCTCAAATCCGCACTCGAGCGCGGCAACACCCGCCCACTGCGCGGTCGTCGGCGCGCAGAGCATGGTGAGCTGATGGACCTTGCGCATGGCGGCGATCAGGTCCTTCTGGCCAGCCGCATATCCAAGTCTCCAGCCGGTCATGGAGAACGCCTTTGAAAAGCCGTTCAGCACGATTGTGCGCTCGCGCATGCCGGGCAGCGCGGCAAAGGAATGATGCCGCTTGCCATTGAAGGTTAGTTCTGCATAAATCTCGTCCGTAATAACGAGAATATCCGTGCCGCGCACGACGTCCGCGATCGCTTCAAGATCGGTCTGCTCCATGATTGCGCCGGTCGGATTGCTCGGGAACGCAAGCAGGATCGCCTTCGTCTTCGGCGTAATGGCCGCCCGCAGCGCCTCCGGGCGCAGGCGGAAACGGTCTTCGTGATGCGTGACGACCGTAACGGGCTTGCCGCCCGCCAGTTCGATCGACGGCCGGTAAGAAACATAAATCGGTTCGTGAACGATCACTTCGTCGCCGGGGTTGAGAATTGCGCGCATTGCAAGATCGATCGCCTGGCTCGCGCCGACGGTAATCAGCACGTTATCGATCGATTCGTAACCGGAAATTGCATACCGGTCTTCGAGATACCTTAAAATAAGCTCCCGCAGGTGCGGGTCGCCGGAGTTGGACGTATACGCGACACGCCCGTTTTTCAGCTTTTCCGCCGCATAAGCGCGAATGCGTTCCGGCGTGGGAAAGTCGGGCTCTCCGACGCCAAGGCTGATGTACCGGTCGTCCAACAGGTCAAAATATTTCCTTATGCCTGAAGGCGGGATGCGTTTTACGCAATCCGAAATCAAACTTTTATAATCCATAAGCACGTCCTTTTTTGGAAAGGTAGATACATAATAACATGGCGTTTGTCGACGCGTCAAACAAATTGTCAGCGCACCGCTGAAATGTTTAGACGCTGTTAAACCGCGTTAACCGTCCATAATCGTCTGTAAAGGCCTCGTTCAGGACTTTGCGGCGCAGCAGCGCGGAAAATATATTTTCGCATTTTTAAATAAATGCGTTCGATCCGGCGAATCAGTTCATTGCAATATCCGCCATGGACTCAAAGCGCTCGTTGGCAAGTTCAATCAGCCGCGCACTTTCGTCCGACGGCGTCGCCGCGATTTCCCGCGCCGCCTTCCCCGCCTGTTCAAGCAGCCGCACGTCCATCGCGCCGCCAAGCGCCGCAATTCCCGATTCCCCGTGCTGCCGCACACCGATGAAGTCGCCCGGGCCGCGCAGGATCAGGTCCTTCTGTGCGATTGCAAATCCGTCGCAAGTGCTTGTAAGCGTTTTCATCCGCTCGTTTTCCCCTTTGGGTTTCGTGCCGTAGAGCAGAAAGCAGTATGCTTGTTTTGCGCTTCTGCCAACGCGGCCGCGCAACTGGTGCAGTTGGCTTAAACCGAACCGTTCCGCTCCTTCGATGACCATGTTGCAGGCGTTCGGAACGTGCACGCCAACTTCTACAACGCTTGTTGCAACGAGAATGCCGGTTTCGCCATCGCGAAAATCCTGCATAGCGCGTGTTTTCTCCTGTTCGCGCATCCGCCCGTGCAGCATGCCGATTTTCGTCTTGGGCAGCGCCTTTTTCAGCTCCGCATACAGCGTATTTACGCTTGGGCAGCCGATGTTTTCGCTTTCTTCAATCAGCGGGCAGACCACATAGCTCTGCACACCCTCGCCCGCCTGCTTTGCAAGATACGCATACATGTCCGCTCGTTTGCCTGCCGGAATCACGCTGGTTTTAACCGGTTTGCGCCCGGGCGGCAGTTCGTCGATCACCGAGATATCCAGGTCTCCGTAGAGAATCAGCGCAAGCGTTCGCGGAATCGGCGTCGCACTCATAACGAGGATGTCCGGCCTTGCGCCTTTTTCCAGCATCGCCGCGCGCTGCCGCACGCCGAAGCGGTGCTGTTCGTCCGTCACAACGCAGCCGAGGTCGTAAAAGCGCACGTCGCCGGACAACAGCGCATGCGTGCCGGTCACGCAAAGCGCCGTTCCGTCGGCGATGCGCCGCAGTGCAGCGTCCCTCTGCGCTTTTTTCATACCGCCGGTCAGCAGCACCGCCGCGTCACCGAAGATATGCCTGAGGCTTTCGTAATGCTGCTCCGCCAGAATCTCCGTCGGCGCAAGCAGCGCGCCCTGTTTGCCGTTTGCGGAAGCAACGCAGAGCGCATAGATTGCGACCGCTGTTTTGCCGGAGCCTACGTCGCCCTGCAGCAGTCGGTTCATGGGGACGGCCTTGCGCATGTCCGCGGCGATCTCGTCCATTACGCGCTTCTGCGCGCCGGTCGGCTCGTACGGCAGTTTTTCACAATAGCGTTCCAGGACGCCGCCCGTGTCGAACGCAAAGCCGTTTTGCCTTGTCCGTTCTGCCTTTTGTTCCTCGACTGCTATAAAATAAAGCAGTGCGTTTTCAAAATCCAGCCGCGTTCTGGCAAGCCCGAGCGCTTCCGCGCTGATTGGAAAATGCGCGTGCCGCAGCGCAAGCGCAAGCGGCACAAGGTGATAGCGTTCCCGCAGCGACGCGGGCAGCGTTTCGTCGATATCGTCCCAAAGCGCTTCCAGTGCGGCTTGCTGTGCGTCCCGCCACGCACGCTGGTTCAGCCCTTTTATGGTTGTGTAGACCGAAAGGATTCCCGGCAGCGTGTCCGAAACCGCAGGATTGACCAGCGTTGCGCTCCGCTTCCTCTGCGCGCGCCCGCAGGCGTAAACGACGTCCCCGGCCTTGACCTGTGCATAGCGGTATGGCTGGTTGAACCATTTGAGCGTAACGCCTCCCGTGTCATCCTGCGCTGAAACGGAAACCACGCTCATTCCGCCTCTTCGGAAATACTTTGGTGCGGACGCAATCCGCACCTGCACCGCCGCGCTTTTGCCGTCTGTAAGCTCGCAGACCGGTGTAACGAACGAATAATCCAGATAGTCGCGCGGCAGGCAGTTGAGCAGTCCGCGCGCCGAACGCACGCCGAACTGTTCAAACAGCTCCGCGCGTTTCGGACCGATGCCTTTGATTGCCGTTATTGGAATATCCTTCATCTCTTCAAAAAAAGAACAGCCGTTGACGGAAGATCTCCGCCGAATTTCGATTCGCGCGGTGTTTCCCGTCGCCGGCCGTTTTGTCCGTTCAGTCGCCGCAGCAGCGGGACTCAGTGCCGCCGTTACTGCACGGCGATATAGTAGTAATACAGCGGCTGTCCGCCTTTGAGCGCGACAAACTCCGCGTCCTTGTACTCCTGCTCCATTGCCTCGGCAATCGCGCCGGCGTTTTCCTCCGTTTGGTCTTCGCCGTAATACAGCGTGACCGTGCAGGCGTCGTCGCCTTTCTTTTCGATCATCTTGCGAATCAGTGCCTTAGTCGCTTCTTCAACGGTTTTGCCGGTGGCGGCCATATGGTTGTTAAGCAGGCCGATCATATCGCCTTTTTTGATCTTTGTGCCTTCAATGGTCGTATCGCGCACCGCATACGTCACCGCGCCGCTGACCACTTCCTTGATAGCCGCTTTCATCGCCGCTTCGTTTTCCTCGACAGTGGCATCCTTTGAATACGCCATACAAGCGGCGACGCCCTGCGGAATTGTCTTGGTCGGAATCAGCACGACGCCCTTTTTCGTCAGTTCGCCCGCCTGCTGTGCGGCCAGAATGATATTGGAATTGTTCGGCAGCACAAAGACGTTTCGCGCATTGATTTTGTTGATCGCCGAAGCAATCGAATCGATGCTTGGGTTCATGGTCTGCCCGCCGGAAATCAGCGCGTCCACGGCAAGTGCATGGAAGAGCTCGTCCACGCCATCGCCCGTGCTGACGGCAAGCAAACCAAATTCCGTCTCGTTCTTTTTGCGCTCCTCCATAAGAGTCCGGTTCTGCTCGCGCATGTTTTCAATCTTCAGCCCGCTGAGTTCGCCAAAACGCAGCGCCATCTGCAAAACTTTGCCGGGTGCGTTGGAATGCACGTGTACCTTGATCATGTCCGCGTCGCTTGCAACGACGACCGAATCGCCAAGGCGCTCGAGATGTTTGCGGAAGCTCTCGATTTCCGCTTCGTTCGTTTCCGGCGTTAAATGAATGATAAAAAATTCCGTGCAGTAGCCGTAAACGATGTTCTCTCCCGAAAAACTGTCCGTTTCGGAAATCTCCGCCGCCTGAACCGGTATGGCTTCCTCGTAGCTTTCAACCTCTTCGCCGTCCAGCGAAAGCTTAAAGCCGCGATAGATCGTTAAAAGCCCCTTGCCGCCGGAATCCACAACGCCTGCTTCCTTGAGGACAGGCAGCTGTTTGGGCGTCTCAGCCAGCGCGCGCTCGCCGCTTTCGAGGATTTCGTCCATCAGGCGGTAGACGTTCGCACCCTGCTGCCAGCGCAGGGACACCTGCTCGGCAATCACACGCGAAACGGTCAGGATCGTGCCTTCCTTGGGTTTCATAACGGCTTTATACGCCGCCTCGCTGCCCATGGTCAGCGCGCGCGAAAGCAGCTCGGCGTTGACGAACGCCTCTCCTTTAAACGCACGTGAAAACCCGCGGAACAGCTGGGACAGAATGACGCCGGAGTTGCCGCGCGCGCCCTTGAGCGCACCCATGCTCATTGCGTCCGCAACCTGCGTGGCGGTCGCGTCCTCCGGCAAAGCGCGGATTTCACGCACGGCGCTCTGCATCGTCATGGACATATTGGTGCCAGTATCTCCGTCGGGGACGGGGAATACATTCAAAGCGTCTATCGTCGCTTTGTTCTTCTCCAGCAGCGCTGCGCCGGCGACAATCATATCGCGCAGCTGTGCGCCGCCGATCATTACGTTATTATCCAATTTACCCTCCGAATGTTCGGACCCCAATGCCGAACTGCGTTATACTCGAATGTTTTCAACATGGACGTTCACGGCATTTACCGTGAGCCCCGTCATTTCCTCCACCCGGTATTTCACGTTGCTCTTGGCATTGCGCGCCACGGCGGGCAGGGACACGCCGTATTCGAGCGTAACGTAAAGATCGATGTCGATCACATCGGGCGAAATAACCGTAACCCTGACGCCGCGGCGCATATTATCTTTTCCAAACAGCTCGACGAACGAGTCCGCCGCTTTCTTGGAATTCATGCCGACGATGCCATAATTTTCCACTGCCGCAAACCCGGCGATGCTGGCGATCAGGTCGTCCGCAATCGTGATCTTCCCCATTGTCGTAGACATTTCCGCTGCCATAAGTTACGCCTCCTTTTTCATTATTTCTATTTTATACCATGCATTTTTTGCCCGCAACCGCGTAACAGGTCTCCCGCGGGCTTCTGCAAGGCGTTATTGTAACCAGTCTGTGAAAATTCTGAAACGCGCGGTTACGCGTCCTCCGGCAGGACTGCGTTATGGAAAACTTCCTGCACGTCGTCGTTTTCGTCGAGCTTGTCCAAAAAACGCACTACCTTTTCGACCGTCTCCGCATCGTCGATTGCAACCGTGTTCTGCGGAATCATCTGCACCTCGGCCGAGATGAATTCATACCCGTTCTTTTCAAGCGCTTCACGCACCGTAGAAAACTCCGCGGGATCCGTGTACACCTCAAACGCGTCGTCCTGTGCGACAAAATCTTCCGCGCCGGCTTCGAGCGCCTGCATCATGACCTCGTCTTCGTCCAGGGCCGCCGTGCGCTCGATCACGATCAGTCCCTTTTTATCGAACATCCAGGCCACGCAGCCGCTGTTGCCAAGGTTTCCGCCGCTCTTGTCGAAGATATGACGCATTTCCGCGGCGATGCGGTTTCGGTTGTCGGTCACCACCGAAACGATCACCGCCATGCTGCCGGGGCCGTACCCTTCGTAACTGATCTCCTCGTAGTTGACGGACGCGCCCTCACCCGCCGCCTTTTTGATTGAGCGGGCGATGTTGTCGTTTGGCATGTTGTTTGCTTTCGCCTTTGCAATCACGTCGCGCAGTTTGCTGTTGTTGGCCGGGTCTGCTCCGCCCTCTTTGACCGCGATAGCAATTTCCCTGCCGATTTTTGTGAAGATGCGCCCGCGCTGCGAGTCCGTCTTTTCCTTTTTATTTTTAATGTTGGCCCACTTGGAATGTCCTGACATAAAGTCCTCCTAGTTTCCTTTCCCTGCGTTTTTTATTTCCTTATATTTTTCCGCAAGCGACTGCAGGTCTTCCCATGCGTCGCGTTTTTTCGTTTCGTCGCGCAGCAGCGCAGCGGGATGAAACGTCGGCATAAACCATACGCCGCATTTCTCAACCCATTTGCCGTGCATGCGTGTAACCCGTACTTCCGGGTCGTAAAGGTACTTTGCCGCGGTCGCGCCGAGGCAAACGACAATCTTCGGATGAATCAGCGCATACTGCCGCCTTAGCACCGGCAGGCAGGTCTGCGCTTCTTCGTCCAGCGGCGTTCTGTTTCCCGGCGGTCTGCATTTGACAATGTTGGTAATATACAGGTCTTCGCGCTTCATGTCAATGGCTGCAAGCATCTTGTCCAGCAACTGGCCCGCTTTGCCGACGAACGGACGGCCGATGCGGTCCTCGTCCCCGCCGGGGCCTTCGCCAACGAGCATGATGTCCGCGTTGCGGTCGCCCTCGCCCAAAACAATGCTGTTCCGCATTTTGCACAGGCCGCAGCGATTACAGCCGCGTATCTCTTCCTCGATCGCTTCCCAGCTCAGATCCGCCATTTTTTGCTCCGTTCGATTGGGTTATAATTCAGATTTGGTCCGCAGCTTCCTCGTCCAGCATGAAGATTGCGTTCGGATGCAGCTGCAGATAACTCGCCGGCATCGTCGGCACGACCGGACCCGTGATCACGAGCCCGGCGATCGGCGCAAGGTCGAATCCGGAAAGGACTGCAATTACGCGTTTTGCGGACATAATTGTTGAAATGCCCAGCGTCACGGCACGCCCGGTTTCCGTGCGCTCGACATGCGTAATCGGTGCAAGCTCGGAAGACGGCAGGTTGCAGGCGATCCGCCCGTCCCTGCCGACCGTGCACACAAGCGTGTCCAGGCCGCCTGCGTCCAAAATCGCGTTTTCATAGTCGTTGCAGGCAACACTCCAGTCCTGCGCGTTTGTATTCGGCGAATAGATGTTTTCCGGCAGGATGTTCACACGATTATAAAGCATGGCGCGCATCCGCGCCTCGTCTGTTTCCGGCGCACCGGATTGAACGTGCTCAAAAAGGTTGAAAGCACGTATGGTCGTCCAGTCAAGCAGGCCGTCGCTGGTCATGCCTGCAATCTTCCGGTACAGCGGGGAAAGCGACTGTGAACAGTCCAGCCCCAGTACGCTCGTTGGTTTTTCTATGATGCAGCCGGCAAGCAGCGTCGCGCCCGCCTGGCAGAGCGTGTCGCCGTCCCGGTAGACCAATACGCTCATTTCGGTTCTCCCATTACTTCCACCGCTTCAATGAAGAGCAGTACGTCTCCGTATACGTCCCTGCGGTTGATTTCGTTGAGCATTTCGTGCCGTCCGCCCTCGTATAGCTTCAGTTCCGGCGTGTGCCCGGTCTTTTTCAGCCAGCCGTACACCTGCTTTACGCCTTTGCCCTTGCCGCCGACGGGGTCCATCGCGCCGGACATCAAAAGAATCGGCCGCTTCGGCACGCGTGCCGCCCATTTTTCACTGGAAATCTCGGTCAGCCCCGTAAACACGTCGTACATAGCGTACGCAGTAAACGGGAAACCGCAGTTTTCGTCCGCAACGTATTGATCGACCTTTTCGTTGTCCCGCGAAAGCCAGTCGTTTTCCGTACGGTTTGGCTTAAACGCTTTGTTGTAGGAACCAAAGCTCATCTTAAAGAGCGCAAGGCTCGGTTCCTTGCCGCCTGTCTTTTTGATCTCGCGCTTCGCGATCGCTTTGCCGATTCCAAGCACAGGGTTGCTGCCCGCCGTGCCGGAAAAGATATATGCGTCAAAATCTTTCCCGTCACGCCCGGCGTATGTACGCGCCAGAAAGGACCCCATCGAATGCCCGAACAGGATAAAAGGAATCCCGGGATAGTCGTCCTTTACAAGGTCACGCATCGTGCGCATGTCTTTCACGATCGCGTCCCATCCGTCCTTTTCGCCAAAATACCCTTTCGGCTTGTCTTTGCCAATGCTTTTGCCATGCCCGGCGATATCATTACCATAGACGAGCACGCCGTTTTCGGCAAGGAACGAAGCGAACTCTTCGTAGCGGTCGATATGCTCCGCCATGCCGTGCGTGATTTGGAGCGCGGCCTGCGGCTCTTCCGGAACCCACAAACGATACCGGATGTCGCAAAGACCGGTCGCGGAGGGAAAGCGCTTCTCGCGCTGCGTAAATTTCATACCCATACCTCCCCGATGATAATAAAAAAGTATACCACCATAAGGCGGAATACTCAATATTTCATCGCGATTTCCCCGCTCTTTACACGCGGTAAATGTGCGCGTCAGCCGATTATGACCGTTTCGTGCGGGCCGAACAGCTCCGCGCCGGCGTCTTCATGCGTGATGACATAGACCGGAACACCCGCCTCCAGCACGGCCTTTACCGTCGATTTACGGTTCTCCTCGTCCAGCCCGGTAAACGGTTCGTCCAGAAACAGCGCGTCCCCGCCGTATGCCAGCGCACGCGCAATCGCAACACGCCGCCGCATCCCGCCGGAAAGCTCGCGCGGCAGCAAATACATGCTCTCCTCCATTCCGAGTTTTTTCAGCGCCGCCTGCGCCTGCTCGTCGCCGGAACCAAGCGCGGCGTTTTCAAGCGCGCTTGCCCAGGGCATGAGCCGGTCTTCCTGAAACACGACGGCGGGCCTTTGAAACGCAATTCCCGAAATTGTGCCGGAATCCGGCTTCTGCAGCCCCAGCATCATGCGAAACAGCGTTGTTTTGCCCATACCGGACGCACCGCGGAACACCGTCACTCCGGTTTCGGGCAGATCGGCGGAAAAATCGCAAAACACGGTTTTGCCGCCCAAAGACAGGTTCAGATTGCGAATTTTAATCACGGCGTATCCTCCTCATGCCCTTGACCAGCAGCTTTTCGAGCAGCATGGAAAGGAGAATTACCATCAGCGTCCAGGCAAACAGATCGACCGTTTCGATGCGCAGTTTGGATTCATAGAGCTTGTAGCCGATCGAGCGCTGCGGCAGTGCGATAATTTCCGCCGCCACGCCGGATTTCCAGGCAAACCCGAGCGACGTGGTGCAGGCCGCGAGAAACTGCGGCAGAACGGACGGGATATAGATTTTCCGGATAATTCCGGCCTTTCGGAGGCCGAACGTTTTGCCCATCTCGATCAGGCGCGGATCGGTATGCAGAATTGCGTCCGCCGTATCCGTCCAAACCATCGGCATGACCATCAACAGAGCGATAAACAGCGGCACGAGGTTGGAATCCAGCCAGAGCAGCGCCAGCAGGATAAACGACGTAACCGGCGTCGCCTTGACAACACTGCGAAACGGCGCTAGGAATTCTTCCATCAGTTTGCTGCGCGCGGTGACAATCGCAAGCAGGATGCCAAGCGCAACGCCGAGCACATAGCCGCTCATGATGCGCAGCAGCGTCAGCCCGGTGATCGCCCAGCTTTCCCATTGGCCCAGGAGGGCAACCAGCCGCGTAAGCGTGGAAAGCGGCGAGGGAAGCAAGAGCTCCCTGCCAACCAGCAAGCTCGCCGCTTCCCACACCGCCAGATAGATGAGCGCAATCAGCGCTTTTTTCAGCCAGCTGTTCTTAGCCTTCATAATAGAAGTCGTCGCCGGGCAGCGCGCCGCCGACAGAGGCCGGGTTCGCGCCATAAAGCACGTTCAGCATTGCGCCCGCGGCAGTGACCATATCGTCACCGGTGATGCAGACGATATTGCTGCGCGGAATCGCCTGCGCGGCAATTTCCTCGGACGCAACGATGCCGAGTTGTGCAATCAGGCTCGCCGCGCCTTCTTCGGTGTTCACGCGATTTACGGAATCCGCATAGTCCTTCAGGAAGTTTTTGATCAGATCAGGGTTTTCGTTGTAGTAATCGCGGTTCGCAATATAGACGCCCTGCACAAGCTTCGTGCCGGAGGCTTCTTCCCAGGCTTCGTTCAGATCGAGCGCAATTCTAGCGTCCGGGTTTTTCAGCGTAACGGACGAGACGAACGGTTCCGGCAGCATGCCGAGTTCCGTTTCACCGCTGGCAAGCAGCGCCGCCAGCTCGGTGTGTTCGCCGGCGTATTCGACCGTAACCTGGTCGGTCAGACCGTATGCATCCAGCAGATAATCCAGCACATACTGCGGCGTGCTGCCTTCGCCTGTGGCGGAGATCGTCTTGCCCGCAAGGTCTTCAAACGAATTGACGGTATCGCCGTTTTCAACAACATACAAAACGCCGAGCGTGTCGATGCAGAGCACGACCACGTTACCCTCGGTCTTGTTATACAGCGTGGAAGCAAGGTTGATCGGAACCGCGGCGACGTCGATTTCACCGCTGACGAACTTGCCGACCACTACGTCCGGCGCGTCGTAGAGTTCCACAGAGTAGTTCTCGGTATCCTCGTCCATCAGATAGGAAATGCCGAGCCCGGTCGGGCCTTTCAGTGCCGCAACATTCATTGGTTCGGCAGGCGTTTTGGCGCAGCCGAACGCAAGCAGCATAGCCGCGGTCATCGCAATTGCGATCAGTTTTTTCATTCGTTTTCTCCTTTCGACAGGCGAAACGCCCGTCCGCAACGTTCAATTTTCCCTTCGGAAACCAGTTTATCGATGGCGCGGTAGAGCGTCGTGCGGCTGATGCGGAGCGCGTCCGCAAGCGCGCTTACGCTCCATTCGGACCGGTACACGCCGTTTTCGGCGTGGCTCGAAATATGCCGCAGCACGCGATCTTCCACGCTCTGCGGCAAAAACCCGTCCAGCCGTTCGCTTAAAAAGCGAATCCGCGCCGTAAGATAGTCAAGATAGTTTTCAACGATCCGGAAGTCTTTTTTCATCATGCTTTTCAGCGCGTCTTCCGGAATCAGCAGCACCCATGTGCTCTCCGACGCGGCGACGCGCGCAACATAGTCCGGCTCGTGATGAAACAGCGCCGCGGCGCCAAACAGGTCGAGTTGCTTCAATACGCTCATTGGCATCCTGCCGGTTTCGCTTTCCTTTGTGACCAGGCAGCTGCCATAGAGTATTACCGCCAGTGCGCGTGCATTCGTCGTGCGCTCGAAGATCACCTGGTCTTTTTCATAGTGCGCAACGCGCACGCCGTCTTCGCCAAGCAGCGTGCGAATATCCTCTTCCGGGATACCGGCGAACAGGAACGTGCCTGAAACAAGCGAAGCATATGTAGTTGGATTTGCCGACCGGCTCGTTGCGCTCACCTCTGTTTTTGTTTCATATGGTACATTATATTCGGTTTTCTATGAATGTCAATGCCGTTTCAGTATTTTTCTACCGATTCAGCCGGTTTCTTTTGCACAGGCCTCTCCGTTTGTCAATTGCCGCTGTGTATGCTATATTATTCTGGAACGAATGCGACGGAGGGATACGCGCTATGAAACTGATTTCCTGGAATGTCAACGGCCTTCGCGCCTGCATCACAAAAGGATTTTTCGACTTTCTGAACGAAACTTCGCCGGATATTTTAGCCGTGCAGGAAACCAAGATGCAGCCTCATCAGTTCGACGGCGATCCCGGGAAGTATCGCATCTACTGGAACAGCGCGGAAAAGAAAGGCTATTCCGGCACGGCGGTGTTCGTAAAGAAGGAGCCGCTGAACGTAACGTACGGCATAGGAATTGCCGAGCACGACAACGAAGGCCGCGTGATTACGCTGGAATACGAAACCTTCTTCTTTGTAACCGTCTACACGCCGAACTCACAGAACGAACTCAAACGTCTGGATTACCGGATGACCTGGGAAGACGCATTTTTAGCGTATCTGCGCTCGCTCGATGCCGTTAAGCCCGTAATCGTCTGCGGTGATTTGAACGTTGCGCATGAAGAAATCGATCTGAAGAATCCAAAAACGAACCGCAGGAACGCCGGTTTTACGGACGAGGAACGCGCCTGCATGACCCGACTGCTTGAAAACGGGTTTGTCGACAGCTTCCGGCATTTCTACCCGGACAAGACCGGCGCATACAGCTGGTGGAGCTATATCGGCGGCGCTCGCGGCAGAAACGCGGGCTGGCGAATCGACTATTTCATCGTGTCCGAGCGGTTGATTGGGAAAGTGAACGACAGCTTGATTCTGAGCGACGTGCTTGGCAGTGACCACTGTCCCGTCCAGATCGACACGGAAGAGCTTATTTAATTTTAAATAAAGTAAAAGGAACAAAAGCGTACGATATGATTATCCTTGCGTCGTCCTCGCCTCGCAGGCGGGAACTAATGAAAATGATCGGGCTGGACTTTGTCGTCCGGCCTTCGGACGAAGAGGAAGTGCAGCCGGTCGGCCTGCCTCCCGCGGAATATGTGAAAACGCTCGCGTTGCAGAAAGCGCAGCCCGTCGCGGATGCAAACCCGAACGACTGTGTGATCGGCGCGGACACCGTCGTTTTGCTGAACGGCAAAATTCTTGGTAAGCCGCACACGCCTGAAATTGCAAAAAAATATCTGATGCGGATGCAGGGCAAAACGCACACGGTATTCACCGGCGTTGCCGTGCTCAAAAACGGGCGCACGGACGTGCGGCATTGTGAAACGCATGTCACGTTCATGCCGATGTCTCAGGCCGAAATCGACGCATATGTCGCGACCGGCGAGCCGCTGGACAAGGCCGGCGCTTACGGCGTGCAGGGACCCGGCGGCGTATTTGTGGACCGCATCGACGGCAACTATTTCAACGTGATCGGCCTTCCCCTGCCCATCCTGTACCGCATGCTCGTCGACGCGGGAGAAATCACGGCCGGGTGAGCACGCAGGCATTGCCGCAATGAATCAGATCATCGAAGAAAAACTCAAGCTTCTGCCTTCCTCGCCCGGCGTTTACAAGATGTTCAACGCCGCGGGAGAGGTCATCTATGTCGGAAAAGCGATTTCGCTCAAAAACCGCGTCCGGCAATATTTTCAGTCGTCCAAAAATCACCCGCCGAAAGTCATCGCAATGGTGCGCCAGATCGCGGACTTTGAATACATCCGCGTTTCCAATGAAACCGAGGCATTTTCCCTTGAATCGAACCTGATTAAGGAGTTTAAACCAAAATACAACATCCTGCTCAAGGACGACAAGCACTTCCCCTATATCCGCGTCGATTTGAAGCAGGATTTCCCGCGGCTGGAGGTCGTGCGACGGGTCAAAAAAGACGGCGCAAAATACCTCGGACCGTTTCTTTCCGGCATGCTGCTGCGCGACGGGCTTTCGCTCGTGCGCGATCATTACCCGATCCGGCAGTGCAAAAAAGATATTGCGCGCATGATTGCCCGGCGCGAACGTCCGTGCCTGATGTATCATATCGGCAAATGCTGCGCGCCCTGCACCGGCAGCGTCACGCGCGAAGAATATCACGCCTTGCTGGACGAGGTAATCTCCTTCCTTTCCGGCAACACGGACGGCATCGTCCGCTCCCTCACGGAGCAGATGGAACAGGCCGCCGAACGAATGGATTTTGAACACGCGGCAAACCTGCGCGACCGCATCCGCGCCATCCAAAGCCTTGGCGAGAAGCAGGCCGTTATCGCCACAAGCAACACCATGATGGACGTGTTCGCGCTCGGGCGGCTGGACAGCGCGGCGCTCGTTTTTGCGCTGTTTGTGCGAAGCGGCAAGGTCATCGGCACCGAAAAGTTCCGCATGGACGCGGAAACAGAAGAATCGGACGCGGACGTGCTTTCCGCGTTCCTTTCGCAGTACTATGCAGAGTCCGCCTCATTCGTGCCGGAGGTACTGCTCTATCAGGACGCGTCCGACATGGACTCCACCGCCGAGTGGCTCACCGGGCTGGCCGGCCGGCGCGTGCATGTGCATCGTCCCCAGCGAGGAGAAAAACGCCGCTTGACGGAGCTGGCCTATCGGAATTGTCTGGACGCGCTGGAGAAGGACGCGTCCCTGCAAAAACGCGCCTGGGAACGCGGCGAAGGTGCGCTGACCCAGTTGAGCGCAATCCTCGGCCTTGAAACGATTCCTTCCCGCATCGAATGCTTCGATAACTCGCATATTCAGGGCCGCGATACCGTTTCTTCGATGGTCGTGTTCACGGACGGCCAGCCGGACAAAACCGCTTACAGGCGTTTTCGCATCCGGCAGGACGCAGGCGGAAACGACCTGATCGCCATGCGCGAAGCACTGACGAGACGCTTCCGCAGCGCCTCGGAAAATCAGGCGGGATTCCTACCGCTGCCGGACCTGCTCGTGCTCGACGGCGGGCCGACGCAGCTGAACGTTGCGCTCGAAGTGCTGGACGAATTTTCTCTCGACTTCATCCCAGCCGTCGGTCTTGCGGAACGCAGCGAGATTATCTATCTGCCTGCGGGTGCGGAACCCGTCGCGCTCCCGCGCAATTCTGCGCCGCAGCACCTGATCGAACGCCTGCGCGACGAAGCGCACCGCTTCGCAATCAGCTATCATCGAAACGTTCACAACCGCAACGCGCTGTATTCCGTTCTGGACGACATCCCCGGCGTGGGCGACAAGCGCAAGCGCGCGCTGTTCGACGCGTTTTTAACGCTGGAAGCCATCAAGGCGGCCACGCCGGAAGATCTTGCCGCCGTTCCCTCGGTCGACCGCCGCACGGCGGAATCCGTGTACGGCTTCTTCCACCAGCAGGCCGATAACGGCGACGCATAATCCCTCTTCTTCCGGCAACAAAAAAGCGCGGCCTGACCGCGCTTCTTCTTTTTGTATTTTGTCACCTGTGCGCCGACGCGCCAGGCATCCGTTCGGATATCAGCAAAATCAACTCGTCCATCTGCTCCGGCGCGGGGATTGTGTATCCTTCCTCACTGTTCCCGATCCGCAGGGACGGGACCGGATTTCGGCGTGTAATCGGCACTTCAACCCTGTGCACATCCGTAATTTCACGATATGCCAGCGAAAAGGATTCGCCTTTTCTGCCGCTCATCGGCTCCGGCATCGAAACGCCCTCAACGCCGTCTTCCGTCAGGCTGACATAAACGCTTTTTAACCTGCGCTTTGTAAAAATGGCGGAGAGCGCACGCACCGCCATCCATACGCAAAGAATGACGCTGACAACAACAACAAACTCCGGAGACGCGATTTCAATCAAGTCATCCTGCTGTGCGGCGGAGCGAAAGAGGTTGATTGCATTGATCACGACCACCAGCGCAATAACGACCATGTTGCTCCAGAATGTGATGTCCAGCAGGCTGGTCGCCTGTTTGCTTACATGGCTTTTAATTGTTTTCATGCTCTGCCTCCTTCGGTGCGTTGCGGTTTACCGATACGGAAAACGGAGGGCGTGCGCACGGCATCCGCCAGGCGTCGCGCCCTCCGTAAAGCTCCTGTAACCTTAATCTTCTTCTTCGTCCTCGTGCTTTGCCTGTTCGATGATCTTCTTGGCGATGTTCGCCGGAACGTCCTCATAGCGAACGAACTCGCTCGTGAACGAGCCGCGCGCCTGCGTCATGCTGCGCAGGTCGGTCGCGTACTTAAACATCTCGGAAAGCGGCGCTTCGGCGACGACCACCGTTCCGCCTTCCACCGGGTTCATGCCCAGCATGCGGCCGCGGCGGGACGAAAGATCGCCGCTGATCGTTCCGACATAGTCGTTGGGAACAAAGATTTCATAGTGGTAAATTGGCTCGATGAGGGTCGGGTTCGCCTTTACGCACGCCGCTTTATAGGACAAACGCGCCGCGCTTTTGAACGCAACTTCCTTGGAGTCGACCGGGTGATACTTGCCGTCGTAGAGAGTGGCCTTTACGCCGACCATCGGATAACCGGCGAGCACGCCATGTTTAAGCGCTTCTTTCAAACCCTTTTCGACCGCGGGAATGAATTCCTTCGGGACCACGCCGCCGACGATCGCGTTGACAAACTCGTATTCCACGCCCTCGTCTGCAGGTTCAAAGCGCATCTGCACAACGCCGAACTGGCCGCTGCCGCCGGACTGTTTCTTGTGCTTGCCCTCGGCTTCCGCCTTGGTGTGGATGGTTTCACGATACGGAATCCGCGGGTCGGAAATCTGCGCTTCAACGTTGGTTTTATTTTTGAGCTTGCTGCAGACCACGTCGATATGCATTTCGCCGAGCCCCATGATGAGCACGTCGCCCGTTTCCGGATTCTTCTCGATCAGGATGGTCGGGTCTTCTTCCATGATGCGGTTCAGGCCGGAAATGACCTTGTCGTCCTCACCCTGCTTCTTTGCGGTGACCGCAAGTGAAATGCTGGGCCTTGGGAATTCGATCGGAGCAAACAGAACGGGATCGCCGCCGTCGCAGAGCGTATCGCCCGTTGCGGTATACTGGAGTTTCGGCAGCGCCCCGATGTCGCCGGCATTGAGGCGGTCGACGCCGATACTTTTCTTCCCGCGGAGGATGACCGGCGAGGAACCCTTTTCGCTTTTTTCCGCATTGGAGTTATACGGCGAGACGGAAGAATCCAGCGAGCCACGATAAATCTTCACGATAGAATATTTGCCAAACTGATCGAACGTCGTCTTGATCACCTGCGCGGCAAATTTGCCTGTCTGTGTGATTTCGACCGCTTCGCCGGTTTTTACGCTGGTCGCCGCAGGCGCCTTCGCCAGTTCTGCGGACGGCATATAGTCGATAATGTTGTCCATCAGCGTTGCAACGCCGATGTTCTGCGCCGCGGATACGCAGCAAACGGGCGTAATGTCGCCGTCGCAGAGACCGGTGGAGAGCCCTTTGAGCAATTCTTCGCGTGTGAGCTCGAACGTTTCGAGGTACTTTTCCATGAGTTCCTCGTCGGTTTCGGCCGCCGCTTCACAGAGCTTTTCGTAGTATTCTTCAGCCGCGCTCTGCAGTCCGGCGGGGATTTCCGTCTCCTTCTCGCCTTTGCCGTCAAAAAGTTTTCCGGTCATATGCACAAGGTCAACATATCCCTTGAACACGCCGCCTTCGATAATCGGCAGCTGAATCGGCACGGCGCTCGTGCCGAACTTATCGGTAATTTCGCCCATCACCTTGTTGAAGTTCGCGTTTTCGCGATCCAGCTGGTTGATGACGATCATGTGCGGCTTGTGCGCTTTTTTGCACATCGCCATCGCTTTTTCCGTGCCCACGACAGGGCCGGAAACCGCGCCGACAACGATCAGCGCGCCGTCGGCAAGCTGCATCGCAGCGGCGACTTCACCGTAAAAATCGAAATAGCCCGGCGCGTCGATGACGTTGACCTTTGTGCCTTTCCATTCAAACGGAGCAAGCGCCATATTGATGGAAATACCGCGAGAAATTTCTTCGGGGTCAAAATCGGTCGTCGTTGAACCGTTTTCCACCTTGCCCAGCCGGTCCAGCAGACCTGCATTGAACAGCATGGCTTCGGTCAGCGTCGTTTTGCCTTCTCCTCCGTGCCCGAAGACGCCAATATTACGAATGTCTTTCGCGGTATATTCCTTCATTTCGGTTCCCCCTGTATTGATTTGATGTTTATCTGCCGCCGTATGGAACGGTCGAATTCATTGCGTAAGACGCAGGATACGTGCCAAATGTTATTGTAACAGTTTGAAAAAGCCTTGTAAACTACGAATTTAGGCGTCCCAGCTGTCCAGATACGCTTTCTGCTCGTCTGTGAGCGTGTCGATGCGCACGCCGAGCGCAGCCAGCTTTCGTTCCGCGACCTCCCGGTCTATTTCTGCAGGCACCGCGTACAGTTTTGCGGTGAGCTCGCCCTTATGCACCGCAATGTAGCGCGCACAGAGTGCCTGAATGCCGAAACTCATGTCCATAATTTCAACCGGATGCCCGTCGCCCGCAGCGAGGTTGACCAGCCTCCCTTCGCCGAGCACATGCAGCCACCTGCCGTTCTTCAGCCGGTACCCCATAATGTTCCGGCGCATTTCGCGTTTTTCTTCGGCAATCTCCGCCAGACGGTGCACGTTGACTTCCACGTCGAAATGTCCCGCGTTGCAGAGCACCGCGCCGTCTTTCATCAGAAGGAAATCCTCTTCGTCCACAACTTTAATATCGCCCGTCACCGTAATAAACAGGTCGCCGGCGGGCGCGGCTTGGCGCATCGGCATGACGGCAAACCCGTCCATGACCGCCTCGATTGCGCGGATCGGGTCGACTTCGGTCACGATTACGTGCGCGCCGAGACCTTTTGCCCGCATCGCAACGCCCTTTCCGCACCAGCCGTACCCCGCGACGACGACGGTCTTGCCCGCAACCACGAGGTTCGTCGTGCGGTCGATGCCGTCAAACACGCTCTGGCCGGTGCCATAGCGGTTGTCGAAGAGGTGCTTGCAGTCTGCGTTATTAACCGCGAACATCGGGAACTTCAGCTCGCCCGCCTTCTCCATTGCAACCAGGCGCACGATGCCGGTCGTCGTTTCCTCGCATCCGCCGAGAATGCGTCCTTCGAGTTCCTTGTGTTTCGTATGCACCGCGTGCACGATGTCCCCGCCGTCGTCAATGACGATGTCCGGTCCCGCCGTCAGTACGCTTTCGATGCAGGCGTCATATTCTTCCATGGTGCAGCCGTGCAGCGCAAAAACGTTCAATCCGCCCGCCGCAAGCGCGGCGGCGATGTCGTCCTGCGTTGAAAGTGGATTGCTGCCGGTGATGTACATCTCTGCGCCGCCTGCGGCAAGCACGCGGCAAAGGTAAGCGGTCTTTGCTTCGAGGTGGATCGACAGCGCAATCTTCAGTCCTTTAAAAGGCTGTTCGCGCTCAAACGTTTCCCGTACGCCGTTGAGAATCGGCATGTTCCGCCGTACCCATTCAATTTTCTGTTCACCGGACGGTGCAAGCGCGATATCGCGAATATTGTACATAACTCTCTCCTTTACTCGTTGACGTGCCGTGTCGGCCTGTTTCAGCGGCTGGCGCATACGCCCGCGCTCGCCTGCGTGCCAAAGAGCGCAAGCGCCCTTTGCAGTTGTGTGTCTTCCAGCGGATTAATCAGCTCCAGCGCCGTACCCTGCAGTTCTTCCGGCAGGTCGATCACAATGTCCGGCGTGATGCCGACGCCATGGATGCAGACGTCGTTCGGCGTGTAGTATGCATCCGTCGTAATCTTAACCCAGCCGCCGTTTTCGCTGATACGATAAAAACTCTGCACAATACCCTTGCCATACGTCTGCGTGCCGACGATGGTTGCAAGACCGTAGTCCTGCAGCGCGCCGGTGAGCAGTTCGCTGGCCGACGCGGAGTTCCCGTTGACCAGTACGGCGATATTCATGTTCAGCTGCTCGTTTCCCTCGCTGGTGTAAACGTCTTCGCTGCCGCTGCGCGATTTGATCGTGACAATCGTCTTTCCTTCGGGTACGAAGTGGTCCGCAACGTCAAGCACCTCGGTCAGCCCGCCGCCGGGATTGTCCCGCAGGTCAAGGATCAAGTTATCGATCCCCTGCTGCTGCAATTCGCTCGCCGCCGTCCAAAAGTCGTCCGCAACGCTGCCGTTGAACTCCGTGATGCGGATGTAACCGACATTCCCGTTATACACGGTCGAAAGCACACGATTAATATGTACCTCCGCCCGCAGCACCGAAACCGTCGTTTCCTCGCCATCGCGCAGGTAGGTCAGTTCGTCCGGCACGGCGTCGTCTTCGGAAAAGCACGCGAGCAGTTCTTCAAGCGAAAGGCCGCCAACGTCCGTTCCGTTCACATTCGTCAGCACGTCCCCGGCACGGATCCCGGCCAGGTCCGCCGGACCGCCGGAATATACGCTGACGACCATGCTGCCCGTTTCGTCCGGTTCCTGCACGCTGATGCCGATGCCGACATAGTCTCCGGCATTCGTTTCCAGCAGTTCGTTATATTCTTCTTCGGTAAAATACTGCGCATACGGGTCGTTGAGCGTATCGACCATGCCGCGCATCGCGCCGTCCACCAGCTGTTCGCTGTCCAGTCCGTCCTCGTCATAAAAATAAAACTGGGACTGGATGGTCTCCGCCAGCTCGGCAAGCGGGGCAAGGTCGGCGCTTTGTTCCGCCGCGCGCTCGTTAAGCACGAAAACCAGCGTGAACGAGAGCACCGCGATGATCACAATACAGACAATGATGGAAATTGTCGAGGAATTCAGCCTCTTCATTTAATTCAGGTCGCTTCTTTCGCAATTGTGCGGTTTTACTGCCGCGTCGTTTGTTTATTTTTAGTTTACCGTACGGGATCGAGCACGCGCTCCGTCATTTCGGAAAGCGCGCAGACGTCCATATGCCGTTCCGGCTTGCCCTTCAGCGCGCTGATGCCGCGCGGCACCGGCGTTTTCGTGCGCGCATGCAGTCGCTCTGCGTTGGCAAAATCGTCTCCGCCCGTCTCTTCGAATGCGCCGAGCACGTGCGTTGCAAACTTATACGGGTTTGCTGTGGAAAGCAGTACCGTCTTCGTTTTGTCCCCCGTCCGCTCCGCGTACCGCTCATAGACGCACTGCGCAACGGCGGTGTGCGGGTCCATGAGATACCCTGTTTTTTCAAACGTACGCCTGATCGTTCCCAGCGTATCTTCTTCGGTGCACCAACCCGCGTCAAACGTTTTTTTCAGTTCGTCCAGCGCGCTCTGCGGGAGCGCATACATCCCCTTCTCCTTCAGTTGCGACATCCAGTTCCGCACCGTTTCGTCGTCCCGTCCGGCCAGCTCAAAGAGCAGCCGTTCCAGGTTTGAAGAAATCAGGATATCGATCGAGCAGCTCATGCTCTTGTAAAACGGCCGGCGGTCGTCATACACGCCGGAAGCGAAAAAGTCCGTGAGCACGTTGTTGCGGTTGGAGGCGCAGATCAGTTTATTCACCGGCAGGCCCATCCGCCGCGCGTATTCGCCGGCGAGGATGTCGCCGAAATTTCCGGTCGGCACGCAGAAGTTGATTTTTTCGCCGGGTTGGATTTCCCCGCGCGCAAGCAGCGTTTCGTAGCTCGTGTAGTAATAGACGATCTGCGGCAGCAGCCGCCCGAAGTTAATGGAGTTTGCGCTTGAAAGCCGCCAGCCCTGCGCCGCAAGCTCTTGTGCCGTCTTTTTTGAAGCGAAAATCTGCTTGACCCCGGTCTGTGCGTCGTCGAAATTGCCGCATACCGCGCAGACGTCCACGTTCCCGCCTTCCTGGGTAACCATCTGCAGGCGCTGTGCTTCCGAAACGCCGCCGTGCGGGTAAAACACCAGCACGCGCGTTCCTTCTACGTCCTTAAACCCCTCCAGCGCGGCTTTGCCCGTATCGCCGGACGTCGCAACAAGGATGTACACGTTTTTCTCTTCGCCGGTTTGCCGCAAAGACTCTTTCATCAGATGCGGCAGCATCTGCAAAGCAACGTCTTTAAACGCCATCGTCGGCCCGTGCCAAAGCTCCAGAACGGATTCCGTTTCGGTCAGCCGCACCAGCGGCGCTACGTCCGGCGCGTCAAAACTGGCGTACGCCGCTTCGATCATATCAAAAAGGCGCTGTTCGTCCGTCTCGGGCAGGTATGCGCGCATGATACGAAGCGCGGTGGCTTGGTAGCTGCCGCGCTTTGAATTGGAAGCTTCAATTTTGGGATATTCCTCCGGGACGTACAACCCGCCCGACGGGCTGATGCCGCGCACGATCGCGCGCGCCGCGCCGACCG
This sequence comes from Eubacteriales bacterium, assembly GCA_035446965.1. Taxonomy (GTDB): domain Bacteria; phylum Bacillota; class Clostridia; order Christensenellales; family CAG-138; genus UBA7703. The sequence goes on along the minus strand of DAOTGE010000003.1, from coordinate 45,075 downwards.
GTTCGCCGCCTCTTGTGCTCAGGTATTGCATGAAATACTGATCCTTATTTTATTTTCTTCCGACTCTCAAAGTACGTAATCCTGCATAAAAGGAGGTTCCGTCTGTTTGCTGCCGGTGATGCTCATGATGATATTCAGCGAATATTTTTCAGAAAAAGCCTTTAAGTCGGTAAAGAAGCCTTCCAGCGTATCGGTCGAATGATGAATGATGCTTAAAAGTCCGTCGATGTAGATCGTCTCTAAATCAAAATCACTCGCCGCAAGTCCGCAGAGGAAGCCGTAAAGCATCTTGGGTGTCGTGATGCTGAATTCCGCCGCGTTGATGAAGCGAGCTTTCGTGGAGAGGTCGTACATATAGCTGTTGTCGTCGTCAATGAAAATGATGTTTCCCTTGGCTGTCTTGACGGATTTGTTTGCCATCTCGAGAATCTGCTTTGTCTTGCCCGTACCTTTTTCGCCGAATATGACTCCAATCAAAATCGTAGTCCTCCTTGTGGCTTTTTTTTATTATAATCCCTTGACGGCTTGTCTGGCAAGCCAAATCAAGTCCGAACCAAATCTGTTCGTTTCCTTACAAACGTACGCCATTTTTTAACAATTCGTCCGTTTTTCAAATTCTGCAGAACATTTAAGAAAAACGCGTCCGTAACACTCATGCGGACGTGTCAGTCTGTCAAAAAACATGGGATTGTTAAGGGTCGCGGCCCTTAACGCATTGATTTCGGCTGCGCCGGTTTATCCGGCGTAACGGATTGCCCGTTTCGGGCGGTTTCTCTGTGCTCTTTGCCGGTCGGAAGCCCGAAGGGCGCGAGACAAAGAGCGGTTGTCCCGTCAAAAAACAAGGTTTTTGACGGTCAAACGCGTCCGCGAAGGCTGCGCGGACGCGTTTTGCCCCGCAATACCGTTAAAAAACGCGCTCTAGCATGCCGTCCACCAAACGAGTGAACCGTTCGGAAGCCTGCGCTGCGGCAAATTGTACTTCCTCGTGCGTAAGCGTTTGATCGAGTACGCCCGCCGCCATATTGGTAATCAGAGAAATGCCGACCGTTTTGATTCCGCAGTGCCGCGCGGCGATTGCCTCCGGCACGGTGGACATTCCGACGGCGGACGCGCCGAGCGTGCGCGCCATCACGATTTCCGCGGGGGTTTCAAAGCTCGGCCCCGTAAACATCATGTACACGCCTTCCTGCAGAGCAATGCCTTTCTCCGCCGCGGTTTGCTTCACCTGTTCCCGCAGAGTTTTGTCGTATACATTCCCCATGTCGGGGAAACGCGGACCAAACGAATCGTCGTTGGGTCCCATCAGCGGGTTGGAACCGGAAAAATTGATGTGGTCGGAAATCAGCATCAGATCGCCGGGCTTGAACGAAAGATTCACGCCGCCCGCCGCGTTGGTCAGCAGCAGTTTTTCAACGCCAAGCCGCCGCATAACGCGCACGCTCAGCGCAAGCTGATCCTGCTTGTAGCCCTCATAGTAATGAAAGCGTCCCTGCATGCAAATCACGGTTTTGCCGAATCGTTCGCCGACGACGAACCTGCCTTTGTGCCCTTCCACATGCGAACGCGGAAAGCCCGGGATGTCCGCATAATCCAATGTTCTCGGGTCGCTCAGCTTTTCTGCATAGCCGCCAAGTCCGGATCCGAGGATCAGACCGGTTTTACAGGTTTCTCCGCAGAGCGGCGCCAGCTGTCTCGCCGCGGCTTCGATTACTTGCCGCATGTCAAGCCTCCAGAATTTCGTCAAGGAACGATTCGCCCGCGTTCCAAATCTCCCCGGTCAGGTATTCGTAAACCGTTGCACCGATATCCGCAAAACTCTTCCGGATGCCCAGATCCACGCCCTTTTTCACGTGCGCACCGGTCACAAGCAGCGGAATATACTCGCGCGAATGGTCCGTGCTCGGCGTGGTCGGATCGCACCCGTGGTCGGCTGTGATCATCAGGATGTCGCCTTCCTTCATCGCGCGCAGGATCTCCGGCAGAGCCTTATCGAAATCCTCCAGTGCTTTTGCGTATCCTTCCACGTTGTTGCGATGCCCGTACAGCATGTCGAAGTCTACAAGATTGCTGAAAATAAAGCTGCCCGTGCCTTCCGAAAGATAGCGCACGGTCGATGCGATGCCCGCGGGGTTATTGCGCGTGTGATCGACGATGGTCACGCCGCGGTGGCAGAAGATATCCTCGATTTTGCCGATGCCGACGACGGGCAGGCCTTTTTTGTCGAGCGCGTCGAGTATGGTGTCCGAAAACGGCTCCACCGCGTAGTCCTTGCGGTTCTCCGTGCGCGTGTACTTGCCGTTGCCGCCGAGGAACGGCCGGGCGATCACGCGGCCGACGAGGTAGCTTTCGTCGTTGAGCAGTTCGCGCGCGATTTCGCAGATGCGATACTGCTCTTTCAGCGGGATTACCTCTTCGTGCGCGGCAATCTGAAACACACTGTCCGCCGAAGTATAAACGATGGGTTTGCCGGTCTTCACGTGCTCGTCGCCAAGCTCGTTGATGATGACCGTTCCGCTGGCGACGGTGTTGCCGAGCGTGCCGCGGCCAATCCTGGCCTCAAACTCCGCCATCAGTTCCTTCGGGAAGCCGTTTGGATACGTCTTGAACGGCTGTTTGAGCGGAAGCCCGGCCATTTCCCAATGTCCGCAGGTGGTGTCCTTCGCCTTGGTGAGTTCCGCGCATTTGCCGAAGCAGCCGACCGGCTCTTCCGCAATCGGCGTAAGGCGGCTGTCTTCAATCTTCGCCAGCCCGAGCGCTTTCATGTTCGGCAGATCGAGTCTGCCGCGGACTTTTTGAATGTTGCCGAGCGTATGCGATCCAACGTCGCCAAATTCCGCAGCGTCCGGCTGTTCGCCGATACCAACGCTGTCGAGAACGATTACGATCGCGCGTTTTTTTAAATCCGGTTGTTGTTTCATGATAATCACCTCACGATTTCAGTTTACGATGAAACGCCCGCTCCGTCAATTCTGCAAAGCGTAGCCTTGTCACACTCACTTAAAAAGGCCGCGCATTATCCGCACGGCTTTTCTCTCTTATTTCTTAATATAGGTCAGCGCACGCTGCGCCATCATTGCAACGAATTCGAGATTGCTCGGCTTCCCTTTATAGTCACTGAACGTATAGCCGAAATATTCTTTTATTGCGTCCTGATTGCCGCGCGTCCAGGCGATTTCGATCGCATTGCGCATCGCGTGCTCGACAAGCGGCGGCCGGGTGTTGTAAATCTTTGCCACGGTCGGATAAATGTCGTTTGTAATGCTCAAATCCACGGGCGACTCGCTCATCGCATAGATGCGGATTGCATCGCGCAGGTAGTAGTAGCCTTTCAGGTGCGCCGGAACGCCGATGGCGCGGATACCCGACGCAATCTGGCTTTCCAGAATGTCCAGCGCATCGTCCGCCGTCTCTGTTTCACGCTCGCACAGTCGCAGGAACTCCAGCACACGCAGCTGGACGATCTCATATTTCAAAGGTTTCGTAAAGCAGTACAACACCCTGTCTTTCACAACGTTCAAAAGCCGGTCGTCCGCAACGGCGGTGGTCAGAAACACCAGCGGCCTGCGGTCCTCGCCAAGTTTCCCGATAAAATCCAGAACAGAGATGCCGTCCAGATCATGCAAGAACAGGTCGAGAATTAAAATATGCACGTCCCGCGCAAAGATCATGTCCATTGCGTCCCGCCCTGTAAAGACGCTCGGCAGAAGGCGAATGCCCTCCACGCCATGGAAGGCGGACTCGATCCCCTTTGCATCGGTGGTGTTGTTGCTTGCGATCAGTAAGTTTTTGTTCATGCCTGCTCCCGCAGCCGCATCTCCGTCCTGCCGAGCAAAGCCTCTGCCCAGTGGAACGCGGCTGCTTGAATTCCATGCGCCTTACAGTCTGTATAGGGCGCCGTGTATGTGTCCGCGCAAATGCGCGCTAAAAACCTTTCGCCGACTCAATCAGGCGTTTTGCATGCTCCAGTGCGACAGGATCGGCCGCAGAACCGCTCATAATGCGCGCGATCTCCTGCGCGCGCTCGCTTTGCTCCAGCAGGCGCGCCGTGGAACGGGTATGTTCCCCCGCTTCCTCTTTATAAACCAGATATTGCTGATTTGCATAGGCGGCAATCTGCGGCAGATGCGTAATGCAGAGCACCTGGCGGTTCTCCGCAATCTGGCGCATTTTCACCGCGACCGCGGTGCCGATTTGCCCGCTGATGCCGCTGTCGATTTCATCGAACACCATGGTCGGAATCCCGTCGAGATCGGCCAGAACGGACTTGAACGAAAGCATAATACGCGAAAGCTCGCCGCCGGAGGCGACTTTGCTCAAAGGTTTGACCGGCTCGCCGCGGTTGGTGGACAGCATGAATTCAACATCGTCCATACCGTTCGGTCCCGGCAGTTCGCCGCTGAGCCTTGTAAACGAGGCTTCAAACGCCGCATACGGCATTCCCAGATCGGCAAGTTCCGGCAAAAGCCTCTCGCTTAAGCGCTCCGCCGCTTCCCTGCGGATTTTTGAGAGTTCGTCCGAAAGCGCAATATATTCGTTCTTCGCCTTTTCGTAATCTTCAGTAAGCTGTTCGCGCCGTTCCTCGGCGCTGCCAAGCAGTTCGAGTTCTTCTTTGCTTTTTTCGCAAAACGTAAGGATTTCCGCTATGCTTTCCCCGTACTTCCGCTTCAACGTCGAAATCAAATCCAGCCGGGTTTCGATTTCGTCCAGCATGCCCGGTTCAAAGGAAAAGTCGCTGCGCAAATCCCGCAGGGAATACGCCGCGTCCTCCAAATCGTAGTACAGCGAGTGCAGTTTTTCGGTCAGTTGCCCGTATTCTTCGCGATATCTGGCGATGCCGTCGAGCATATGCAGCGCGACGCTGAGCATCGCCAGCGCGCCGCTGGATTCGCCCTCGTCGCCGCTGATCGCCGTCCCCGCGCCCTCCAGCCCTTCCATGACGGCCTGCGCGTTCTGCAGCAGTTCCCGCTGCTCCTCGAGCTGTTCTTCCTCGCCGTCGGTCAGGTTTGCGCTTTCGATTTCCTTGATTTGATATGCAAGCAGATCGCAGCGCCGCGCACGCTCCTGTTCGTTGTACTGCGCTGCGCTGAGCAGCTTCTTCGCTTCCGCAGCTTTGCGGTATGCACTTTCGACGCGCGTCCTGCACGTCTGCGCGTCCTTCCCGGCAAAACGGTCGAGCAGCACGATATGCTTTTTTACGTCCAGCAGCGACTGATGCGCGTGCTGGCCGTGTATGTCCACTAAGGCGTCGCCGATTTCCTTGAGCGCGCCCGCCGTAATCAACGCGCCGTTGGCACGGCAAACGTTCCGTCCGGTCAAAGAAAACTCCCGGTAGAGCGTAAGCTCGCCGTTTTCGCATTCCACGCCCTGCTCCGATAAAACGCCCATCGCCGGGTCGTCTTCGCGCAACAAAAACAGCGCTTCCACGCTCGCCTTCTGCTCGCCGGATTTCACCAGCTCGCGGCTCGCGCGTTCGCCTAAAACGAAATTCAGCGCTTCAATAATAATGGATTTTCCTGCGCCGGTCTCGCCCGTCATCACGGAAAACCCATTGAAAAACTCAATGAATTGCTGATCGATCAGCGCAACATTGTTAATCGTAAGTTGTTTGAGCAAAAAGGACGCCCTCCTATTTGAGCATCTTTTGGAACTTCTTAATAATTTCGCCGACGCTCTTGTTGTCCCGCACGGCGATGAAAATGGTATTGTCCCCCGCAATCGTGCCGAGAACGTCCGGCCACTTGAGCGAATCGACCGCTTCCGCCGCCGCAGGCGCGCTGCCGGCGATGGTCTTAATGACGATCAGGTTCCCCGCGCTGGTTACGGAAAGGACGCAGTTGCTGAACATGCGGATAAAGCGCTCCTGCAGGTCCGCTTCCGCCTTTTCAACGGTTGCATAGCGATATCGTCCCTCGGGCGTGAGCACCTTGATCAGCCGCAGTTCCTTAATGTCGCGCGAAACAGTCGCCTGCGTCACGGAGAAACCGTGATCGCGCAGCTTGCCCGCGAGCTCCTCCTGCGTTTCAATATTTTCCGAAGCGATCAGCTTGGAAATCATATCGTGACGTTTTGCTTTCATTTGCCAATCCCCAATTCAAAATAATATGGTGTTGTTCGGTGTCGTTCGTTTCAGAATTCCGCCTTATCCCTTTCGATTCGGGAACGGGCATACGATTTTTCTTGTGTGCGTCGTCTCAGGACAGCTTCTTGCGGATCAGTTCAAATACGTTTTGCTCTTTGAAACGGACGAATTTCACCGTCCGCTCCGACTTTGTCACCACGATGCGGTCGTTCGGATTCACCTGCCGCAACTTGATTCCGTCCCCGGCGACAAATCCGGTCCCTTCGATATGAAACGTCCACACGGAATCCGCCGCGCTCACGACCGGGCGCACATGCAGCGTGTGCGAACAAACGGGGGTGACGATGATCGAGTCGAGATTTTGGGTCACGACCGGGCCGCCGGCGGAAAGATTGTACGCCGTGGAGCCGGTCGGCGTGGACGCAATGATCCCATCGCAGAACACCGTGCCGACGTCCTGCCCGTCACAGTTCAGGTTCACCTGAATCGTGCCGGAAAAGGACTTTTTAAACACGAGCACGTCGTTGAGGCAATCGGCGCACACAGCGCCGCCGACACAGCAGCTGAGCATCATGCGCTCTTCCAGCCGGTAATTGCCGTTTTGCACGCGGCTGAGCGCCTCGGAAAACTCGTCCGCAGCAATCTCGCTTAAAAAGCCGATCCGTCCAAGATTTACGCCAAGGATCGGAACGTCCCGCTCCGCCGCAACAGCCGAAAAACGAAGCAGGGACCCGTCACCGCCGATTACAACAAGCAGTTCCGGTGTTTCGGCGGCGTTTAAAACGTCCTCCGCGCCGGCAAACGCCTCACAGGCGCATCCGCTGCGCCGCGCTAACTGCATCAGTTCCTTGCGATACTCGGCGATGCCTTCCTTTTCAAGATTCCCGGCAAAGCCGATCCTCATAAAAATACCCCTGTTCAATAATATATTCGTATTATACGGCCATATTTATAAAAATACAAGAGAGATTGTGAATATTAATTCTTTATATGCACGTTTCGTGCGCTTCGTGAACGACCGAAACGGCGGCATTATGGTCAACTTCTGCTGTTTGATTTGCTGGTTCTATGCATTTTTGCAGCCAGATGAGGAATTCAATATTCCCCTTGGGACCGCGTATTGGTGAATAAGACAGCCCCTTTACACAAAATCCTGTGGTTGACGCGACCCCGATCATACGTTCAACGACTTCGAGATGCGTTTCCTCCGAGGAAACGACGCCGTGTTTTCCAACCTTGTTCCTGCCGGCTTCAAACTGCGGCTTAATCAGTGCAACGACGTTTCCGCCGCCGCTCAAACAACTTATCAGCGCAGGCAGTATTTTATCGAGCGATATGAACGAAACGTCGATCGAAGCAAAATCCAGCGGCGCACCGAACCACCCCGGCTCCATATAGCGCGCGTTGGTGCGTTCCATCACCGTCACGCGCGGATCGTTGCGCAGCGCCCAGTCGAGCTGGCCGTACCCCACGTCGATTGCAAAAACGTGCCTTGCGCCGTGCTGGAGCATGCAGTCCGTAAATCCGCCTGTGGACGCGCCGATGTCCGCTGCGGTAACGCCCTCAAGCGAAATCGGGAACGTTTCGACCGCTTTTTGCAGTTTATATCCGCCGCGGCTGACAAACGGGCATTTGTCACCACGCACCGTCAGTTCGACGCTTTCCGCTACAAACTGACCGGCTTTCTCGGCCTTTGTGCCGTCCGCGTAAACCTGTCCCGCCATGATGAGCGCGCGCGCGTGCTCCCGGCTTTTTGCCAGGCCGTTTTCAAACAGAGCCACGTCCAGTCTGGTCTTCATTTCAGATCCCTCGTCAGGTTCTTTTCCAGTATCTCCGCGTTGAGGCCGCAGAAATCGCGCTGACGCGCCACGCTTGCGTGCACGACCGGCTCGCTCGGCACGCACATGCGCACCACAGGCACGGGCGAAAGCTCCGCCGCGACCCGCGAACCGAGACAGTCTACCGTTTCTTCCATGACGACGACGCGCTTTGCCGCCGCTTTGATTTCTTTAAGCAGTTCAAAATCCAGCGGACGCAGCGACCTTGCGTTGACGAGCCCCGCGCCGAGCTTGCGCGCAACCGGCATTGCAACCGAAACCATCGTGCCGGATGCAATCACAACCTGTTCCGCAAGCGGTTCGATCACTTCCCATTTCCCTTTTTCGACAGGCACGGAAGAAACCGCCTGCATCAGACATCCACGCGAATAGCGAATCGCCGCAGGCTCGCCGCGCTCGAGCGCAAGGCTGAGCATGTGTACGATTTCCTGCTGTGTCGCGGGAGAGTAAACAGTGATCCCCGGCATGTCGCAGAGGAATGACGCGTCAAACACACCCTGGTGCGTTTCGCCGTCCTCGCCAACCAGTCCCGCGCGGTCCACGGCAAGCACCACGGGCAGTTTTTGCAGGCATATATCATGCAGAATCTGGTCGTACCCACGCTGCAGAAACGTTGAATAGATCGCGACCACCGGCTTGAGTCCTCCCGCGGCCATCCCGGCCGCCATGGTGAGCGCGTGTTCTTCCGCTATGCCAACGTCGAAAAAGCGGTCCGGAAACCGTCCGGCGAACTCCGCAAGCCCCGTGCCGATCGGCATGGCGGCGGATACGGCGACGATGCGCGGTTCTTTTTCCGCCAGCGCGACCATCGCCTCGCCAAACACGCTCGAATTGCTCTTTTTAGAAAGCCGCTCCAGTTCGCCCGTGTCGATGGAAAACGGCGCGATGCCGTGAAACTTTTCAGGATTGCGCTCCGAATAAGCGTACCCCTTCCCCTTCTGCGTGACGCAGTGCACAACGACCGGCACGCGCAGTTCCTTTGCACGGCGGAACATCTTGGTGAGCGCATGCACGTCGTGCCCGTCGATCGGACCGAGGTATAAAAAGCCCATGTCTTCGAACAGGCGGTTCGGCATCAAAAAGTTCTTAATGCGGTTTTTCAGATTCTCCATGTGGCGCGACAGCCAGCGCCCGATTACGCCGGTGTCCAGCGCGCGCACCAGAAAGCGCTTAAAGCGCACATAGCCGTGGCTGACACGCATGTTGACGAGCATGCGGTGCAGCGCGCCTACGTTCGGGGAAATGGACATCTCGTTGTCGTTAATAATTACGATCAGCGGCACATCCGCCTGTCCCGCGTCGTTGAGTCCCTCGAACGCGAGTCCGCCGGTCAGCGCGCCGTCACCCACCAGAGCGACGGCAACGCCCTCTTCGCCAAGCAGGCGCTTTGCGCGCGCCATGCCGAGCGCGGCGGAAATCGCCGTTGAAGCATGGCCGGTGTTAAACGGGTCGTGCTCGCTTTCCTCGCGCTTTGGAAAGCCGCTGATGCCGCCTTCCTGCCGCAGGGTACGGAAAGCCTCGCGCCGCCCGGTCAGAATTTTATGCGCATAGGACTGGTGTCCCACATCGAAGACAATCTTATCCTTCGGGCTCTCAAACGCCCTGTGCATTGCGATGGTAATCTCCACCGCGCCAAGGCTGGAGGCAAGATGCCCTCCGCAGCGCGCAACGTTTTCAACCATATACTGCCGCATCTGCGCCGCCAGCACGGGCAACTGCGATTCCGGCAGTTTACGGAAATCTTCCAGAGAATTTATTTGATCGAGTATCGGATAACCGTCCATTGTGTTTTTACTTCGTCAGAATCCTTTGCTTTCGTTTTTATGCGCGCCGTTTGAGCGTATAGTCGATCAGCTCCAAAAACAGAGCCGGGTCGCCGCCGGCATCAGCAATCGCCTTTTTCGCTTCACGCGCATAGTTCTGTGCATACGTCTTTGCGCCGTCCAAACCATAAACGGTCACAAACGTCGTCTTTCCGGCCGCCGCATCCTTGCCGACGGACTTGCCGAGCGTTTCAGCACTGCCCTCAAAATCGAGAATGTCGTCTGTAATCTGAAATAGCATGCCATATGCGCTGGCAAACGCAAGCAGCGCTTCAATCTGCCGTCCGTTTGCGCGCGCGCAGGAAGCGCCCGCGCCGACCGCCGCGCGGAACAGCGCCGCCGTCTTGTAATCCTGCAGTGCCGTGAGCTGCTCCGCGCCGCCGCACGTGCTCACATCCATGCTTTGCCCCATCACCATTTCAAACGCACCGCGCGCAATATACTTTCCCGCGTCATGTGACGTGCATTCGGAAAGCACGGCAAACGCAAGGGACTGCAGTCCGTCGCCCGCAAGAATTGCGTTCGCCTCGCCGAACGCCTTATGGTTGCTCGGTTTGCCGCGGCGGAAATCGTCATTGTCCATTGCGGGAAGATCGTCGTGAATCAGCGAATACGTATGGATCAATTCGATTGCGCAGGCCGGCAGAAGCGCGTCCTTGGCCGTCCCGCCGCAGAATTCGCAGGCGGCCATACAGAGTGACGGGCGCAGGCGTTTTCCGCCGGAAAATACGCTGTAGGCCATGCTCTCCGCCAGCACCGGCGGAATCACATCTGCAGAAAGCAGTTCGCCGAGTTTTCGGTCGGTCATTTCGGAATATGCCGAAAGCTTTTCAGTCAGCATCTGCTTCTCCTCCCGCGTTCAGGTTCAGTTTCGTGATCGTCGCTTCATATGCGTCGAGCTGCTTTTCGCAGCCTTTCACGAGTTGCATCCCCTCTTCATATAAGGATATCATTTCGTCTAGCGAGCCTTCGCCGCTTTCAAGTTTCTCCACGATGCCGGTTAGCTTCTGCATCGCTTCTTCAAAACGAAGTTGTTTTTCCACTTCTCCCATTCCTCCCGTCGTCCCGCTCTCTTCCAATATAAAAACTGTGTGTTTCAGCCGTTTTTCACGCGCTCGATCGCCGCCTCCGCAGTGCCGTCGTGCATGCGGATGCTGACCCGGTCGTTCGGCTTGAGTACTTTCACACCGGAAACCGGCTTTCCGGCCGGATCTGCTATCATAGCGTATCCGCGTTCGAGGACCGCATCCGGATCGAGCGCAACCAGCTTCGCGCGCGCCTGTTCCAGCGCCGCGCGCGCCGTCCTAACGCGTTCCAGCGCGCCGCGCGTCGCGTGTTCTCTCGTTAAATCGAGCGTTTGCCGTGAATCGGCGACCTTGCGTTCCAGCAACCGAAACGCGTTTGCCGACGCAAACAGCCGCACGTTTGCGCGCATCTTTTCAACCGCTGCATTGAGCGAGCGCCGCATGCGTTCCGAAAGAGAACGCACCGCCTCGTACACCGCGTCCATTTCCGGCACGGCGAGTTCCGCCGCGGCGGATGGCGTCGGCGCGCGCAGGTCCGCCGCGAAATCCGCAATGGTAAAATCCGCTTCGTGTCCGACCGCGCTGATCACGGGAATCCGGCTGTTCACGATCGCTTCGGCCACGACCGGCTCGTTGAAGGCCCAGAGGTCTTCCATGCTCCCGCCGCCGCGCCCGACGATGAGCACGTCCGCGGCGTTCTCCTCGTTCATCCGCCCGATTGCGTGCGCAATCTCCTGCGCCGCGCCCTGTCCCTGCACCCGCACCGAGGCGAGCACGACCGGCATACGAGGAAAACGGCGGCTGATAATATTCAGTATGTCCTGCACAGCGGCGCCTGTGCCGCTGGTGACCACGCCGACGCGACCCGGCAGGAACGGAATCGGACGCTTGCGCTCTTCGGCAAAATAGCCTTTCTTTTCAAGTTCCGCCTTGAGCGCCAAAAATTTTTTAAAAAGCTCGCCCTCGCCGCTCTTTTGCAAGGCGTTTGCGTAGAGCTGAAACGAGCCGTCCTTCTGATAGAGCGACGCGCGGCCGACTAAAACGACCTGCATGCCGTCTTCCGGCCGGAAGGAAAGGCGCATCGCCTGCTGCCGGAACATCACGCAGCGCACCAGCGCGTTTTCGTCCTTCAGAGAAAAGTAAAGATGCCCGGACGAGTGCCGTTTAAACCCGCTGATCTCACCGCTGACACGGATATCGGAAAGATTCGGGTCTATGGACAGCAGCGCGCCGACATACTCGTTCAGTTCGCTGACGCTGAACACCGGTATCAGTTGCTCTTCCATCCGTTCAGCGCCCCCTTTCGCCCGCCTCATATAAATCTTTTGCAAGCAGCGCCGTGCCGGCCGCATTGTCCGAAGAAAGCCCAGTCCGCGCAAACAGCAGCGCTTTTTTCGTGCGCTTCTGCAGCAGCGTCCTCAAAAGCCCGCTGCCCGACACACCGCCGGAAAGCAGCGCGGTTTCGCAGCCGGTCCGCTCCATGGCGTAAAGCAGTATTTTTGAAAACGTGCGCGCCATGCAGTCGTACACAGCAAACGCGATCTCTTCCTTCGGCGCACCCTGCTCAAGCATGCGCAATGCCGCTGTTTCCTGCCCGGAAAAAGAGCATTCCGCGTTCTTTACACTCGAAGGCAGCCGAATGTCCCTCGTCTTTGCCTGAACGGCGAGCTTTTCCAGTTCCGGGCCGCTTGGAAACGACAGACCCAACTTTACGCCGACGCGATCCACAAACTGGCCCGCATGCAGGTCCGCACACCCGCCGGCCTTCTCAATCGTTTCAATTTTCCCGCCGGCAAGGCCGACGCGCAGCAGGTCCGTCGTACCACCGGAAATATGCATTGCAAGAAAGGTTCCGTTTTCCGTTATGTGCGCTTCGTTGCCAAACATCGCCGCGCGCACGTGCCCCGCCTGGTGTGTGGTTTCATACAGCGGCACGCCGAGCGCGCCCGTAATCGAAGAAGCTGCGAGCTTTCCCGCGAGGAACACGGGCATATAGGAGTCTTCCGCCGCCGTGGGTTTTGCGCTGACCGCCGCGGCGCAGACGGAACCCGCATCAATTGAATGAAACAATTCATCCGTCAGTGCAGGCAAGTTTTTTACGTGCTGAAAGAGCGCCTCGGACTGCCGCAGGCCGCGCCCGCCCAACGGCACGGAAAGCATCGTTCTCTTCTCGAAAACGATGCCTTCTTCGCAAACGCAGCAAATTGACGTCGTGTACGCGCTGGTATCGACGCCCAAAAACAAACGGCTCATGTTCCGGCGAGCTCTTTTGCGACGCTGCCGAGAATCCCGTTGATGAACGCATAAGAACGCTCGCCGCCGTATCGTTTGGCAAGCTCGACCGCCTCGTTGATCGCCGCGCCGGTCGGCACGTCTTCATGCCGGTAAAGCATCTCGAAGATTGCAACGCGCAGTATGCACAGGTCAACCCTCGCAATACGTTCTATGGCCCAGTCGACGGAATACTTCTTCACCAGCTCGTCGAGCTCTTCCCTGTGTTCGCTTACGCCGCTCATGATCTGCCCGACATAGGTCACGTCCGCTTCGTCCAGTGTGCCAATGCCGATCTCCGCGGCTTTTTCACAGACGTTTGCGGGCGTGTCCTCTCCGCCAAGCATGCGGGAAAACTCCATCATCATCGCGACTTCACGCGCGGTCGTTCTGCTCATGTTTCCTGATTCCTGACCTTATCGTTTCTTAATATTGCCCGCCGGCCTTTGTGCCGGAATGCTTATTACTTTTCTTTCTTTTTAAACAGCTGTCCGAAAAATGCACGGAATCCTTCCGGACCGCCTCTGTCGAGCAGATACCCGACAAAGAAACACAGCACCAAAATCAGTGCCAGCAAAATTGTCTTCCAGAATCCGATCGTGAAGAACAGAATCATAAGAATCAGCCCGATCAGCACAAACAGGATCGTAAATTTATGTTTCTGCAAGAACGCCTCAAACCCGTCTTCCATCTTTGCCTCTCCCCTATTCCACACGCGCAACGGACGCCGTCTGCGCGGGCGCCGCCGATGCATTTTCAATCAAAATGCCGATCTCGCTGATCTGGATGCCCGTCAGGCCTTCCACATATTCCTTCAGTGACTTCTGCAGTTCGGACGTAAGCGTCACAACGTCCGTGTCCGGCAAAACGGAAAGGCGGATGCCGATGGTTACACCGGTCTCGGAAGAATGCAGCGTCGTGTGGCAGTCGCGCACACGCTGCTGCGCACGGCAGTGCTTCTGCACCATTGTATCGAGCGCTTCCAGCGCAATAAACGTGCCGCCGAATTCCGTCTGCCGCATGAGAGCGGAAGCCGGACGCTTTTCGGCCTTTTGACCGCGCCCTGCAAACAGGAGCTTAATGCTGATCAGAAGCAGAACAAGTCCGCACCCGGCAAGGATCATCGCGTTTTCTTTGAACATATAGAAAAGCCCGATGAAGCTTGTTACAACGTTCTCCGTAAGGATGTTCGCCGCCATGGCAAAGAGCACAAACGACGCGACAATTGCGACGATAAGCAGTATGCCAAGCAAAATCCGATCGAATACTTTTAGCCTCATAAGTATAGACCCCTTCTTTTGAGTTCCCCTGCAAACCGGCGGCAAGCCGGTCCGTCCGGTAATAATCCGGCCGTTTTTCCTGCAAAGCGGCCTCTTTTACGCCTGTTCCTGTTAAAGCGGGCGGAAAACAGTCCGCCCGCTAAGCAGCGTATTCTTTTTTTTACTTAACGCGCGGCGGTTCCGGCTCCGGAATTGCTTTCGTTTCCTCTTCCGCTTCGGTCTTCTCTTTTTCTTTTTCCTTTTCCTTTGCGGCCTTGCGCTTTTCCGCACGGGAAGGCTCCGGCTCCGGCTGTTCGAACGTTACGCTCTGTACAAAAACATTGATTTCAACGACCTTCAGCCCCGTCATGGTTTCAATCGCGTTCTTGACGGCAAGCTGGATGTTTTCGCAGACTTCCTTGATTTTGTAACCGTATTTAATGCTTACGGAAATGTCGGCGGCGGCTTCTTCCGTGCCGACCTCGACTTTAATTCCTTTTGTAACGTTCTTCTTCCCGAGCATTTCGGTGATGCCTTCAACCATCCCGCCGCTCAAGGCGGAAACGCCTTCCACATCGGCAACGGCGAGTGCGGCAATGGTCGCCACTACGTCGTCCGCAAATACAATACGACCGCCATCGGCTTTTTCAGCGGATACCTCGGTGCCGGTCTTTTTCTCTTCGGACATATGCACACCTCCATATCTTGTTTTAAAAAATTATATCAGTTGGGACCCTTTCTGTAAATACGCAAAGCCGTGCGTGTGTTACCGCACCGTGAATAGTTTTGGACATCTTTGCGTCAATCCGCCGTTTTTCGGGCATAAACACTGGGCAGAGCCGTGAACCGTCCACAAAGTAAAAGCCCGGAATTGTACAAAAAACGCCAATTGTATATTTGTATACAAACGCTTGTATTCCTTTGCTTAACGCGTTAAACTTGCTGTAAGGGAGTGAAAAAATCCATGTCTTCTTTTTACGAATCCAGAGACTATACTTCTCTTTCTGAAAAAGTATACCGAAACCTGCGGGACGGCATCGCCGAGGGACGTTATCAGACCGGGGACTGCCTGACCGAGATGAAAATTGCCGAGGAACTCGGCGTGAGCCGCACGCCCGTGCGTGAAGCGCTCAAGCAGCTTGAACTCGAAGACCTTGTGGTTTCGCATCCGAACCGCGGCGTCGTTGTGAAGGGGTTTTCCAACGAGGATTTGCAGGACGTTTCAACTATCCGGCACCTGCTCGAAGGGCAGGCCGCATACTGGGCGGCGGAGCGCATCACACCCGAACTGCTTTCCGAGCTGAAGGAAGTCGTCGAACTGATGGAGTTCTACACGCAGAAAAACGACGTTGAACACCTCGTCCAGCTCGATTCACGCTTCCATGAAATCGTCTACGACGCAAGCGGCAGCCGCACGATCCGGCATATTCTGGCGTCTTTGCATCACAATATCCGTAAAGCGCGCCAAAGTTCTCTTACGCTTCCAGACCGCGCCGGATGCTCGCTCGCCGAACACAAAAAAATCTATCACGCAATCGAAAGCCACGACGCGTCCGCCGCGAAGGAATATATGGAGTCGCACGTGGCGACCGCCGCGGGGTATCGCCCAACGAAGAAGTAGCGCGATTCCTGTCCTGCGCGACATCGTATCCCTTCTTTACAGTTTCTCAATTCAAAAAGACTCGACGCTTTGCTCAAAAAAAATATCGCGGAGGGACCGTCATGCGCATTTACTGCACCGAAGAACTGCATCAAAACGGCGGCCCCGGCCGGTTCGTCGCCGGCCGAGCGGAGGACACGCTCGACGAACTGATCGGCGAATACGGCGGCCGCGTACAACTGATTTACCTTGATCCGCCGTTCGGCACCGGGGACACGTTCCTCATCCGTCTCGGGGCCGGGAAGAAAAGCGTTTCCATGCCGGCGTTCTCGGACCGCATGAGTGAAGCGGACTATATCGCCTGGATGCGGCGCATCCTCACCGGTGCGCATAAACTTTTATGCGATTCCGGCTCGATTTACCTGCATATCGATTTTCGCATGAACGCAAAAATGCGGCTTCTGCTGGATGAAATCTTCGGCGCGCGCAATTTCATGAACGAGATCGTCTGGTGCTATAAATCCGGCGGCCGCAGCACACGCTATTACCCGCGCAAGCACGACACCATCCTTTTTTACCGGAAAAGCCCGGACGTATATTTCAACATCCATTCGGTCGGCCGCCCGCGCGGGCCGGAAAAACGCAATCATATGAAACGCTTTATCGACGAGCAGGGCCGGATTTGCTTTTCGATCCGCTCCGCCGGCAAAGTGTACACCTATTACGAAGATACGCCCGTTTTCCCGAGCGACGTATGGGACGATATCGAACATCTCCAGCAGAAAGACCGCGAGCGCGTCGGCTATGCAACGCAAAAGCCGGAAGCGCTGCTGCGCCGGGTAATCCTTGCTTCATCGCGGCCCGGCGATTTGGTCTGCGACCTTTTCTCCGGCAGCGGCACCACCGCCGCCGCCGCAAGCAAGCTCGGCCGGCATTATCTTGTGTCCGACTCTTCGCCGTTCGCGCTTTATACGCTGCGTGCGCGGCAGCTGCAAAACTCCAGCGCGCTTTCACTGCTCGAGGGCGAGCACCAAATGCGGCTTTGCTATCCCGCCGACCACATACCCGCTCGCTTTTCCTTCCACTATACAACGCTGCACGGGAAAAAAGCGCTCTCGATCGACGCTGCGGAATTTGAAAACGGCAAGCCGCTTGTCTACGCCGCGCTCGGTTCGGCAGACGGCGGGCGCTTCCTGCCGGCGGCAACAGACTGCAGTCCGCTGCTGCCCGTCCTTTTCCCGCTGGACGAAATCGAACATCCGGTCGTCCACTTCGCCGATATGCTTGGCAGGCAGGCGTTTTTCACCGTTGAATAAAAGGAGACCGTCATGAGAGACTGGATCGTCGCTTACTGCATGGGAAAACCCGGCGTAACAGAGGAATTCAAACCCGCATGGAACGCGACGCTTTGCCGCGTCGGCGGAAAAATCTTTCTGATGCTTGGCGAATATAAGGACGGCCGCGCACTCATGACCGTAAAGCTCGAACCCGCACTGTCCGAAATCCTCCGCGGGCAGTATCCCGGCGATGTTATTCCCGGCTACTATGCCGACAAAACACACTGGAGTTCGCTTTTTCTGGATACGGACGTTTCCGACGATACGGCAAGAATGATGCTGGACAATGCCTATGAAACAACGCTTCGCGCCCTTCCGAAAAAGAAACAGGCGGAGATCTCCGAGCCGGCGTGAAGGGCCGCATCGCTGCGTGCTTATCATTTTTTGCGGCTTCTTGCGGCCGCTTTTTTAGTTCATAGTATTTTCACGATTCATCCATGGCATAAATGTGGCATTTTGCTTCCAAATTTAGTATGATACGACACATGAGGGAAAAAACCGGCACCGATGAAGCGCAGGCGGATGCAACCGTCGTTAAACGCAGCGCGGCACAGACCAATACACAAAACCACAAAAAGAAACACTGGCGGCTGTTAAGCACGCTGCTGATGATCACGCTGATCGCGGTCACAATGATCGTGATTTTTCACGATACCTCCATTTCGGACGTTTGGGCGGATGTGAAATCCGTTAATCCCGTTTGGCTTGGCCTTGCGATGGCTGCCTCCCTGCTTTCAATCGTGATGCTTGGCGTTGCACTGCATTTTTCGCTCCGCACGCTCCACAGCGAACGCGTTTCTCTGATGCGCAGCATCGGTTTTGCATTCATCGGACAATATTACAGTTCCATCACGCCTTCCTCCAGCGGCGGTCAGCCGATGCAGCTGTATTATATGTGTGCATACGGCGTCGATATTTCCTATGCTTCACTTTCCCTGCTGCTGGTCAACATTGCCTATCAGCTTGTCGTGCTGCTCGTGCCCGCGGCGCTGTTCCCGTTTCGTGCGAGGCTCGTGCTCGCCAACATCGGTCCTTTCCGCTGGTTTTTGCTCTTTGGGGTGGTGGTCAGCCTCACGCTGATCCTCTTCCTCGGATTTGCAGTGTTCTCGAAAACCTTCGTCGGCAAGGCGGCGGACTGGGTCATTCGCATGCTTGCAAAAATCAAGGTCGTTAAGGACCCGGAAAAAGCACACATGCGTGTGGACACATATGTCCGGCGTTACCGTCACGGCGCACGCGTATTCCGGCGGCATCCGCTGCTGTTCGCCGGAGAACTGCTCGTTTATATTTTTCAGCTGTGTCTTCAGTTTATCATCCCGTACTTTATCTACCGCGCGTTCGGCTTGCACGAGTACGGCGTAATCGATTTTCTTGCCCTGCAGTCCATGCTTTACATCGCCGTCTGCTTTCTACCGCTGCCCGGTTCCGCGGGCGCGAGCGAAAGCGCGTTCCTCTCCATCTTCAAAGTGGTGTTCCAAAGCGGTCTCGTCGTTTCGGCCATGCTGCTCTCCCGGCTCGTGAGTTTCTATATCATTTTGCTTGTGAGCGGGCTCGTTTCGCTCGCGATGCAAATCGTCCTGTCCCATCGCCGCGCCCTGCCCGCCGGCAGGGAGCAAAGCGAAGAAGACGTGGTCACAATCGAACCTGAAAATGAATAAACAACGCCCAGAATCGCCTTAGCATTCAGGAACGAAACCCAATCCCACCTATCCAATTTTGAACGGAAGCACCGATATGACGACAAACAATCTTGAAACCAAGCGTCTGATTCTTCGAAGCACGCGTGAAGAGGACAGTGCGTTTTGCCTCGGCATCTGGCTCGATGCCGAAATGGGCCGGTATCTGGCCGACCCGCCGCTGGAAAAAGCGGACGAGGACGAACTGAATTTTGCCGTGGGCATCGAAGCGCAGGAAGGCTGGTACCCTTTTATCGCCGTTTCAAAGGAAACCGGCGCTTGTATCGGAACCTGCAGTATCGTTCCGTCGGAAGATCGCACCTGCTGGGATCTGGGATACTGCGTGCATCAAACGTATTGGCGGCAGGGATACGCAACGGAAAGGCTCGGAGCAATGATCGATTTCGGATCGCGCAACGGCGGACGAATGTTCACCGCTTCCGTCGCAAAGGAAAACGCCGCGTCCAACGCCGTCCTGCGAAAGCTGGGCTTTCATGTCGAGCGCGAGGGCAGTTTCCGCAAACGCGGAACGGACATTGTCTATCCGGAATATGTATACCAGTTAGAGCTGCAAAAATGAATGTTTGTCTCCAGACGCCCACGCCTGTGCCGCCTGCGCACAGGCCGCGATTTGGTTAACTTCTGCAAAAAAACGCGGCGCTGCGTTCCTTTAAGGAGCACGGCGCCGCGTTTTAAAAACAGCCCGAATTGTTTTATATCGCAGCAAAAAGCGGTTTAACCGTTTTTGATATTCGTCTTGCTTTGGCGACGCTACTTCCTGTTGCTTGCGCGGTTGAACACGCCGCGCCGTCCGCCGCGGCCTTCACTGCTCTCGCCGAGCGTCGCCGCGAACTGCTCCAGCAGCGTTTTCTGCTCGTCCGTCAGGTGCTTTGGAACGTCGACCTTGACGGTGACGAACAGATCGCCTTTGCCGTTTGCGTTCAGGCGCTTGATCCCCTGTTCGTGCAGCCGGAATGTCGACCCCGTCTGCGTCCCGGCTGGGACGTTGTACTTCACGCTGCCGTCCAGCGTCTGCACCGTGATGCTGCCGCCGAGCGCCGCCGTGGTGTACGTAACCGGCATCTCCATGTACAGGTCGTGCCCTTTGCGCACGAACGTCTTATGCGGGCGCACGCTGATGGTCACATACAGGTCTCCGCTCTGGCCGCCTCTGTGTCCCGCGTTGCCGAGCCCCGGCAGACGGAGCATTTGTCCGTTGTCGATCCCAGCGGGGATCTTGAGTTTCTTTTTGATGTTCCTGCGGACTCTCCCCGTGCCGTGACAATCCGAGCAGGGGTCTTCAATCACTTTGCCCGTACCGCGGCAGGCGGCGCAAGGCCGCGTGGACGTAAACGAACCTAGAATCGTGTTCTGCTGCGTACGCACCTGGCCCGTGCCGTTGCAGGTCTTGCACTTGACCGGCTGCGTGCCGGGCTTTGCGCCCGTTCCGCCGCAGGTTGCGCAAGTTTCTTCGCGCGGGATTACAATTTCTTTTTCCGTGCCGAACGCCGCTTCCTCAAAGCTGATCGTCACGCTGTAACGCATGTCGTCGCCCGGAACCGGGCCGTTCCTTGCCGAACCGCCGAATCCGCCCCCGAATCCGCCGCCAAACATCTGGCCGAGGATGTCGCCAAGATCGCCGAACCCGCCGAATCCGCCGCCGGCAAACGGGTCCTGCCCGCCCATGGACGGATCGAACGCCGCATGTCCGAACTGATCGTACTTCGCCCGTTTTTCAGGGTCGATGAGCACTTCCGCGGCTTCGTTGAGTTCCTTGAACTGCGCCTCCGCCGCCTTATCGCCTGGATGCAGATCGGGGTGGCATTCCTTCGCCTTCTTGCGGAACGCGCTTTTGATTTCGCTCTCCGTCGCGGTTTTGGAAACGCCCAGTATTTCATAATAATCGCGTTTGTCTGCCAATTCCCCTTACCTCTCAACAAGGAGGCGCAAAGCCTTTACCGCGCCTCCGAACTATGTCCCCATTCGGGTAGCTACGTATTAAGATACGCGAACCCATTCGTTTCGTCAAGGAGGCGCAAGTGCTTGCGCCTCCTTTTCATCATTCTTTTTGCCGGGACGAATTATTGCTTGTCGTCGTCGACAACTTCATAATCCGCGTCGACCACGTCGTCCTGCGGCGCATCCTGCGGCTCGTCCGCCGGTCCCTGCTGCGGACCCCCGGCCTGCTGGGACGCCTGCTGCTGTGCAGCCTGCTGTTCGTAGACCTTGCCAAACACGCGGTAGCTCACCTCGGTGAGATGCTCGCTGCCGGTTTTAATCATCTCGATGTCGCTGCCTTCAAGCGTCTTTTTCAGGTCCGCAACGGCCTTTTCAACCTCGTCCTTGCCCGCGGCGTCGATCTTGTCGCCCATTTCGCGCATGGAGCGTTCGGTGGTGTAAACGAGCTGATCGGCATGGTTGCGCACTTCCACTTCGTCCTTGCGCTTCTTGTCTTCGTCAGCGAATTTCTCCGCATCGGAGACGGCGCGCTTGATTTCCTCCTCGTTGAGGTTGCTCGAAGCGGTGATGGTCACCTGCTGCTCGTTGCCCGTGCCAAGGTCCTTGGCCGAAACGTGCACGATGCCGTTTGCGTCGATATCGAAGGAAACCTCAATCTGCGGTACGCCGCGCGGCGCGGGCGCAATGCCCGTAAGCTGGAAACGGCCAAGCGATTTATTGTACTGCGCCATCTCGCGCTCGCCCTGGAGCACGTGGACTTCAACGCTGGTCTGCCCATCCGCCGCGGTCGAGAAAATCTGGCTCTTCTTGGTCGGGATGGTGGTGTTGCGGTCGATCAGGCGCGTAAACACGCCGCCGACGGTCTCGATGCCGAGCGAAAGAGGCGTGACGTCCAGAAGCAGGATGTCCTTGACCTCGCCGCCGAGCACGCCGCCCTGAATGGCCGCGC
Organism: Eubacteriales bacterium; assembly: GCA_035446965.1. Lineage (GTDB taxonomy): Bacteria > Bacillota > Clostridia > Christensenellales > CAG-138 > UBA7703. Next base: position 23,259 of record DAOTGE010000003.1, on the reverse strand, counting down.
CGATGGCGACGCATTCGTCCGGGTTAATGCCTTTGAAGGGCTCTTTGCCGGTGATCTTCTTGACCACTTCCTGCACCAGCGGGATACGCGAAGAACCGCCGACGAGGATGACCTTGTCCACCTGAGAAGCGGAGAGACCCGCGTCGCTGAGGCACTTCTGCATCAGCGTTCTGGTCTGGTCGACCAGATCGGAAATCAGGTCGTTGAACTTTGCGCGCGTAATCGTGATGTCGAGATGCTTCGGCCCCGACTTGTCCATCGTGATGAACGGCAGGTTGATCGTGGTCTGCGCCACGCCCGAAAGTTCGATCTTCGCCTTTTCCGCGGCGTCCTTCAAGCGCTGGAGCGCCATCTTGTCCTGCCGCAGGTCGATGCCGTTGTCGCGCTTGAAGCTCTCGGCAATATAGTCGATGATCAGCTGATCGAAGTCGTCGCCGCCGAGGCGGTTGTTGCCTGCGGTCGCCATGACCTGGAACACGCCGTCGCCGATTTCCAGAATGGAAACGTCGAACGTGCCGCCGCCAAGGTCGTAGACCAGGATCTTCTGGTTGTTTTCTTTATCCATGCCGTATGCCAGCGCGGCCGCCGTCGGCTCGTTGATGATGCGGAGAACTTCCAGTCCCGCGATGCGGCCGGCGTCCTTGGTTGCCTGGCGCTGCGCGTCCGTGAAATACGCCGGAACGGTGATGACCGCCTGCGTCACGGTTTCGCCGAGGTACGCTTCCGCGTCCTGCTTGAGCTTCTGCAGAATCATTGCGGAAATCTCCTGCGGCGTGTAGTCCTTGCCTTCGATATGCACTTTTCGCTTGGAGCCCATGTCGCGCTTGATCGAAGAGACCGTGCGGTCCGGGTTCGTAATGGCCTGGCGCTTTGCGATGTTGCCGACCATGCGTTCGCCGTCTTTAAACGCTACGACGGAAGGCGTTGTGCGCGCGCCTTCGGAATTGGGGATGACAACCGGTTCGCCGCCTTCGAGGAAAGCGACGCAGGAGTTCGTCGTGCCCAGATCGATACCAATAATTTTACCCATAGTTTAATTGCCCTCCAGCTGTTCTGATAATCTATTTTTACTGAAACTTTGTTTCAAATTTCCTTTAAAACTTTACTCCGCAACCTTGACCATGCAGTGACGAATGATCTTGTCGCCGACGCGGTAGCCTTTCTGCAGCACCTGCAGTACCTGCCCGCTTTCGGCCTTTTCGTCCTTTTCGCGCAACACCGCTTCATGCAGATTCGGGTCGAACTGCCCGCAGGCTTCTACTTCCTCAAGGCCAAGTTTCTTCAGCGCATCCGTCATCTGCTTCTGAATCAGCAGCAGTCCGTCGAGATAGCTCTTATCGGCGCCCGCCGCGCTTTCAACGGCGCGTTCAAAGCTGTCCAACGCCGGCAGCAGTTCGCGAATCGCGTCCCGTTTGCCTTCCTCATAGCTTTCCTTACGGATGCTTGCGTTCCTGCGGCGGAAGTTATCGAAGTCCGCCTGAATCCGCTGCATCAGCTGTACGGTTTCGTCCTTTTCCTTCTGCAGCGCTTCAATATGCGCCTTTGCCGCCGCAAACTCTTCCGCGGTGAGCGTGTAGGAATCCGGTTCGTCCGCCGGCTGCCCGGCGGCCGGTTCAGCGGCCACGGTTTCAGCCTGTTCGGCCTCCGCCTGCACGGGTTCTTTTACTTCAGGCTCTTTCTCCGCGGCCTGTCCGTTTGGTTCTTTCATTTTTTCCTTGTCCAATGTCCATTCTCCTGTTCGTGCTCATTCAGCGCTTTTCGCTGTTCTCGCCGTCTATCTCGATTGTCAGCATCTCGGACACACACTTGCGCATGTATTCGAGCACCGACATTACCTTGCCGTAATGCATGCGCGTCGGGCCGATAATCCCGAACGAACCCATCGGTTCGTCGCCGACCTTATAGGTCGCTGTAACGATGCTGCAGTCTCGGAGCATTTCGTTTTCGTTTTCGCCGCCGATGGTGACGGTAAACTCCAGCCTGCTCGCCCGTTTGAGCAGTTCATACAGCGTGTTGCGTCCCTCCACGGCCGCAAGGAACATCTTCGCTTTGTTCACGTCGCTGTATTCGGGATAGTGCAGCATGTTGTTCGCACCGGAAAGCTGCACGTTCTGTTCCTCCGGCTCGATCTTGCGCTCGATGGTTTCCATCATCGAAGTAAGAAACGCGCGCCGCTCATAGAGTTCGCCGCCCATTTCCTTGTTCATCATCTCTCCCAGGCGGTCCAGCCGGCAATCCCGGAAACGCGTCGTCATCATGCTGGAAATCTGCTCCAGCTCGTGCGCATCGATTCCTTCCGGCACGCGGATGACCGCATCCCTTGCAAACCCCGCCGACGTAACGACCACAAGCAGCGCGCGCCCTTCCTGCAGCGGCACGATTTGGATATGCCGCAGACGGTTGGCCGCGAGCATCGGCGGCATGATCATCGCCGTGTAGTGCGTCACGGCGGAAAGCGCCTGCGCCGTTTGCTTCATGACCGTTTCCACTTCGTCCAGCTTTGCGGTCAGGTGTTTTTTGATGAGCTTGATCTCAGCGGAGCTGAGTGCAGCCCTGTGCACCATCTGATCGACGTACAGCCGGTACGCCTTGTCCGACGGAACACGTCCGGCGGAGGTGTGCGGCTGTTCGAGATATCCAAGTTCCTCAAGGTCCGCCATCTCGTTTCGGATGGTCGCGCTGGAAAGGCTGAATCCTTCCAGCTTGCTGATTGCGCGGGACCCGACCGGCGACGCGGACGTAATATATTCGTCGATAATCGCCTTGAGGATGCACATCTTTCTTGCATCCAGTTCCATCGCCGCCGCCTCCTTCCCGCGCACCGATTTTTGTTGTTTTCATATTATTAGCACTCTATTTCGTCGAGTGCTAACCGATAACAAAAATTTAGCACCTATATGACCCGATGTCAAGTAAGTGCTGTATCAAAAATGTGACATTCCAGTGAATTCAGGCATGCCGCCTCAAACGTTTCTTGTGCCGTCTTTCGGTTTGTCTTGCAGCAATGAATCCAGGCAAAAATCCACGCGTCGGCCGCCTTTTTACATGAAAAAATCAAGCGCTTCGTTTTGCAGGTCAAGCCCCAGTTTATTGAGTGCAATCCGCTCTTCCGTCTCCTCGACCCAGCCGCGTGCACGCAGTTTTTCCATCGCCTCCGGGTATACCTGCGCCATGTCCGCGCCAAAACGCTCCCGAAAAGCCGCTCGCTCAACGCCGCGCACCAGCCGCAGCCCAAGCATAACGCACTCGAACATCTCGTCCGCCGGATAGAGCCGAATCGTCTCCTGCAAAGGGCGCCGCCCGCGCTCGACAAGGCGGAAATACTCCTTCAGCGTTTCCACGTTGGAATAGCGTGTCCACTGCCGCAGCCGCACCGCCGAATGAGCCGCAACGCCAAGGCCGAGATACTCGCCGTTTTCCCAGTAATTCAGGTTATGCAGGCATTCAAACCCGGGCCGCGCAAAATTACTGATTTCATAGCGCAGATATCCGCGCGATTCGAGGTACTCGATGCCGGCGTCCTGCATGTCCGCAACGTCGTCCTCGTCCGGCAGGATCGTTTCGCCGGAGCTTACGCGCTCGTCGAGCGGCGTTCCTTCCGCAAGTGTCAGCGCATAAGCCGAAACATGCGTCACGCCCGTGTCGCAGACCGTTTTAAGCGTGCTGAGATAGTCGGCCTGCGTCTGACCCGGCAAACCGTGCATCACGTCCACGCCGATGTTTTCAAATCCAGCGTCTCTTGCATAGCGCAGCGTGTCGGAAAACTGCACGTACGTATGGATTCGCCCCACGCGTTTGAGCAGCGCGTCGCTGGCGGACTGCAGCCCGATGGAAAGCCGGTTGATCCCCGCCGCGCGATAGTCGCGCAGATTTGCGGCCGTCGCTGTGCCGGGGTTGCATTCCATGGAGCATTCGGCGTTCGCCGGAACCGAAAAGTTTTCCCTGAGGGCGTCCATAATCCGGCACATTTGTTCGCCGGACAGCAGTGACGGCGTGCCGCCGCCGAAAAACACCGTGCCGAATTCCTGCCGCGAAGACGTTTCCTGCGCGGTCATTTCAATTTCGCGTATCAGTGCGGAGACATACCGCCCGATCGAGTCGTTTTCACAGAACGAAACAAAATCGCAGTAGTCGCATTTTTTTACGCAATATGGGATATGAATATACAGTCCCGCCATGGCTAGTTGATGCGAAGCACGCTCATAAACGCCTCGCTCGGCAGGCTGACCGTGCCGATCTGGCGCATGCGCTTCTTGCCTTCCTTCTGCTTTTCGAGCAGCTTCTTTTTGCGCGTGATATCGCCGCCGTAGCACTTTGCAAGCACGTCCTTGCGGACGGCTTTGACCGTTTCGCGCGCAATGATCTTTCCGCCGATGGCCGCCTGAATCGGAATCTCGAACTGCTGGCGCGGAATCACGTCCCGCAGGCGCTCCGCAACCGCGCGGCCTTTCGTGTAGGCGCGGTCCTTATGCACGATCGTCGAAAGCGCGTCGCAGCATTCGCCGTTGAGCAGGAAGTCCAGCTTGACCAGTTCGGACTTCTGATACCCTTTGAGTTCATAGTCGAACGACGCGTATCCGCGGCTTCGCGACTTGAGCTGATCGAAAAAGTCGTAGATGATTTCGTTGAGCGGCAAAATATAGTGAATGCCCGCGCGCGTTTTATCGATAAAGTTCATGTCAACGAACACGCCGCGCCGCTCCTGGCAAATCTCCATGATCGAACCGACATATTCCGAGGGCGTCATGATCGTTGCGCTGACAACGGGTTCTTCGATCCAGTCGATCTCCGTGACCGGCGGCAGGTTGGTCGGGTTATCGATCATCCGCTCCTCGCCGGATGTGGTGATGACCTTGTACACCACGCTCGGCGCGGTCGTAACCAAATCGAGGTCGAATTCGCGTTCCAGCCGCTCCTGAATGATCTCCATGTGCAGCAGGCCCAGGAATCCGCAGCGGAACCCGTAACCAAGCGCAATGGACGTTTCCTGTTCATAGGAAAGCGAAGCGTCGTTGAGCTTGAGCTTTTCGAGCGCGTCGCGCAGGTCGTCATAGTGCGCGCCGTCCGCGGGATAGATACCGCAGAAGACCATCGGGTTGACGTGCTTGTAGCCGGGGAGCGGTTTCTTTGCGGGATGGCTTGCGGACGTGATCGTGTCGCCCACTTTGGTCTCCGCAACGCTCTTGATCGAAGCGGCGATGTACCCGACCTCTCCCGCGGTCAGTTCGTCCACTGCGCACAGAGCAGGCGTAAAAACACCGACCTCGGTCACCTCAAATTCATGTCCGGTGGCCATCGAGCGGATGCGCATGCCCTCCTTCACCGTGCCGCCGAACACACGCACATACGAAAGGGCGCCTTTGTAGTTGTCATAGATAGAATCGAACACCAGCGCGGTGAGCGGCTCGTCCGGGTCGCCGGCCGGCGGCGGGATCAGTTCGACGACGGCTGAAAGCACCTGCTCCACGTTTGTGCCGTTCTTTGCGGATATCTTTGGCGCGCTCTTGGCCTCGATGCCGATTACGTCCTCGATTTCCTGTGCAACGAACTCCGGCTCCGCACTCGGCAGGTCGATTTTGTTGATGACCGGCACGACCTCCAGCCCGTTGTCGACGGCGAGATACACGTTCGCCAGCGTCTGCGCCTCAATGCCCTGCGTCGCGTCCACAACCAGGACCGCGCCTTCGCAGGCCGCCAGCGCACGGCTGACTTCGTAATTGAAGTCGACATGCCCCGGCGTGTCGATCAGGTTGAACATATAGCGCTTACCGTCCGTGTGGTCGTAAAACATGCGCACGGCGGAAGATTTAATCGTGATGCCGCGCTCGCGCTCGATATCCATCGAGTCGAGCAGTTGCTCCTCCATGTCGCGTTCGGCGACGGTGTCGGTCAGCTCCATCATGCGGTCGGCCAGCGTCGATTTGCCATGGTCGATGTGCGCAATGATGGAAAAATTTCGAATCAGTTCATTTGGGTATGCCATATTTTTGTCCCTCGCAGAGCGGAGTCTGCCGTTTCGTTTTCGCTCGCCGCACCTTTGCAGGCGATACGCATAATTCGGGTATCATCATACTGTATCCGCCTGACGAATGCAAGAAGAAGGCCTTCATCCCGCCGGGCGAAAAAAGCGGCGGTGCTCTTTATTCCGCACCGCCGCGCTGCATGCATTTTTTCTATTCGATCGGCCGTCTTGCGCAGACAAAGTTTCTGCGCCAGTAGGAGCTCTTCGCGCTCCTACGCACCACCTTGCCGTTGGCGGACGACGCATCGATCATTTCGCCGCCGCCGATATAGATGCCGACGTGCCCGACGGAATCGCTGTCGTCCGATTTAAAAAAGAGCAAGTCGCCCTTTTGCACGTCGCTCAGGCTCGTAATCTTCGTCCAGCTGGACGTTTTGGAAAGGCCGGACGCGTTGAGGCGGCGCGTGTAGACGTTGACCTGCCGCAGGCAATAAACCACAAGGCCGGAACAGTCGAACGAATCCGGCCCGCTCTTGCCGAGCACGTACGGGTCGCCCAGCTGTTTCTTGGCAATGGAAATCAGCTTGTCGATGCGGCCTTCGGCCGAATTTTCACGTGCGAGTTTTTCCTGTTTTTTCTTTTCTTCCGCGATTTCCTGTTCCATCGTATAGGAAACGCGCGCGTCCGCGGAGTTGATCGCTTCCAGCGTCTTTTCGCCCGCTTTGCCGTCCTCGGTCAGATAGTTGCGGTGCTGAAATTTCTTCACGGCGCTGACCGTGTCCGTTCCATAATATCCGGTCTTCTGGCTTTCGCTGAGGTAGCCAAGCTCGATCAGCTGTTCCTGAAAAGCTTCGATGTCGTCGCCTTCCGCACCCTCGTACATGACATACGGCTTTGCGTCGTCGGAGTACAGCAGCGCCACGGTCTGTTCCCCGCAAATGCCGTCCTGCTGGAGTTCATGCTGACGCTGGAAGAGCTCCACGGCATATTTCGTGGCGTTGCCGTAATAACTCGTCGGTTCGTCGATTGCAAGATAGCCGAGCTCCATCAGGCGTTTTTGAAGCGCCATGACGTCCTCGCCCTCCTCGCCCTTCTCAATCCAGATCGTGGGCGTGGGTTCCGGCGTGGGCTCCGGTGTGGGGCTTATATAGACCGTCGGCGTGGGCGTCGTCATCACGACCGCCTCTGCAGCCATCGCTTCGGCTTTCTTGTGGCGCGAGCCGGGGATTGAGACAATCAGAATAATGCCGATCAGCACAAATCCCGTGGCGCACGCAATAAAAATACACGTCGATTTTCCCATAAAGTAAATCGAGCGCAAAACTCGCTTGAGCCACATGATGAACTTGTGTTTCAGTTTTCTAAAAAACCGTCGAATATCATAAAAATCCATAGCGGTCTCCCAATTTCAAATTTTACATAAATCCGCCATGGTTTGGCAAGAGCAAACTAAATATTGTAATACATTGTTCAATATTATGCTGACGCACCACTATATGTAGTATCCCGCAGAAGCGGCAAAATACCGTTCCTGCGGGAGATTGTGAACGTTGCTTCAACCTTTTTGTCAATAAGCCGGCGTCCGCCTGTTTCAGGCGAAAAGCTCGGTGGAAAGATACCTTTCTCCCGTGTCCGGAAGGATTACGACGACTCTTTGCCCGGCGCGTTTGCTCTGCTTTGCAAACCGGACGGCGGCAAGCAGCGCCGCCCCGCCGGAGATGCCGCAGAGCACGCCCTCCGAGCGCATAAACGCCTTTGCGGCTTCGATCGATTCGCTAGTCGGAACGGAGATCACGAGGTCCACGACGGACGGCTCATAATTCCCCGGAACGAAATTTGCTCCGATTCCCTGGATCCCGTGCGGACCCGCTTTCCCGCCCGTGAGCACGGGAGACTCTTCCGGCTGCACCGCGACGACCTGTACCGATGGGTCTTTCCTTTTAAGAAAGCGTCCCGTACCGCAGAGCGTTCCGCCGGTGCCGACCCCGGCGACCAGCGCGTCCAGCTTTCCTTCCGTGTCCGCCCAAATTTCCGGTCCCGTGGTCTTCTCGTGCGCGGCGGGATTGTCCGGATTTTCAAACTGGAGCATGCGCATGCTGCCCGGTGTGCTTTGCAGGATTTCCTCGGCTTTTTCGTTTGCGCCTGCCATGCCGCGCGCACCCTCGGTCAGGACGACCTCCACGCCAAGCGCGCGCAGGATTTTGATGCGCTCGATGCTCATCGTGTCCGGCATAGTCAGAATAACATGATATCCCTTCACCGCCGCCACAACGCCCAGTCCGACGCCCGTGTTGCCGCTGGTGGCTTCAATCAGCGTCGCGCCCGGCTTCAGTGCGCCGCGGCGCTCGGCCGCCTCGATCATTTCAAACGCAATCCGGTCCTTTGCGCTGCCGCCGGGATTCCGGCTTTCCAGCTTTACAACGATATCCGCATCGACGCCCATCTGTCCGGCAAAACGCCGCGCATGAAACAGCGGCGTTTGTCCGATCAGTTCGACCGCACTTTCGTAAATCATGCTTTCATCGCCTCCAGCGCCGCGCGCATCACTTCTTCCGCCGTCGCTGCATCGTCGTCCACGCGCACAAACGGCCTGTCGGTCGGAAGAAAGCGCTCCTTTTTCGCCGCGCTCAGCCGTTCAAACGCATGCGGATTATCGATTACAACGATCCGCGCCGTGCAGCCCTGCACCGAAAGCAAATCCCCGGCCTTCATCAGCGTCGGCGCCTGCTTGCGCCCTGCAATTAAAATCAGGTCCGGCCCGTTTTTCGGTTCGCGGAGGATTTCCGCGCAAACCGGAAGCAGCGCGTTTTCCGGCGAGAACAATTTCGTCTTTTGCAAAAGCGCCATCAGCACATGTGCCACCACCGCGCCGATGATGCACTGCATTGCATTAAACGGGATGTTCGGCAGCGCCGCAGCGGAGCCGTAGAGCAGCGATTCGTAGAAGAAATAGCCAATCGGCACGACCAGCGCGGCAACATAAAAGAACGCATAGCGGATTTTTTTATCCGTTCTGACAAACAGCGTGCCGACAATTAAAGCGACCGCACCCTTAATCAGAAACGTTGCCGGAGCATACACGCCCCAGCCGAGCAAAATATCGCTCAGTGCGGACGCCACGCCGGCGCAGAGCGCGCCCCAGCCGCCGCCGAGCAGCGCGCCCGCGAGCAGCACGCCCGCGTCGCCAAGGTTGATATATCCCAGCCCGCCGGGCATGGGAATGGAAACAAGTGTTGTGAGCAGGACGATGGCCGCCGCGAGCACGCCCGCTGTGGTCAGCCGCCTGACAGACTGGTTCGAGTGCGTATGCATTCCGATTCTCCTTCAAGACCGAGCCGCGGTTAAGCCGGACCGATTGATCCATCCGCCTGCGTCGCGGCACTGAATTACTGTCCTAATAGTATACGTCAATCGCTCAAATTGCAAACCGGCACGCCACAAGTTCCGCACGCGCGTCAGCGCGTTCCGGCTTCCCCCGCCGCCAGCAAAACGGTCTGTTCCAGTGCGATTTCCGCCTTTGTTCTCCGCAGGCTCAGCATAACGCCGAGGATTACGACCGCGCCGCCGATAAATTTGCGGAGCGTTACCTGCTCGCCGAGCAGAATATACGAGAAAAATACACCGAATATCGGGACCAAATTAAGCATTGACGTGACCGAACTCGCCGCCATGGTCTTGAGCCCACGGTTGTAAAGCAGGAACGCAACGACCGAGCAGAACACGCCGAGAAACAGCATCATCGAAAACGACGTCACAGTCGGCGGCGCCCACTCTCCGCGCTCGATCAGCGCGAGCGGCAGCATAAAGAGCGTGCCGAACAGCGTCGTATAAAACAGCAGTGTGACCGGCGGGTAGCGGTTCACCACTTTTTTCGTCATGAAGTTATAAACAGCCCAAACTACGCCCGCTGCAACCAGTAAAAGACTGCCGAGCAGTTCGCCCTGCTGGCGCGCGCCGGCTTTTACATACGAAAGGATTACGACCCCGCCGATGGCAATCAGGATCCCCGTAATTTTCAGCGGGCTCAGCTTTGTTTTGTAAATCAGCGATTCCAGCAGCAGCGTAATGACCGGATAGGACGCGATGATCAGCGTCGCGCTGGACGCGGACGTCCACTGCATGGCGATGTTCTGCAGCACGGCATAGAGCATAATGCCCGTCAGCCCGCAGATCACAACCGTGAGAATATCCTTTTTTGCAAGACGTACGCGGTTTTTCGGCAGCAGCGTCAGCGCGCCGAGAATCAGCGTTGCCACCACAAATCGCACCACGGCGAGCGTGACCGGCGGATACGTTTCGTAGGCGAATTTGATGGCGACGAACGACGAACTCCAAATGATGAGCGCGCCTAATACGGAAACGACGGAAACTGCGTTGGACTGATTCCCCTTTTGCACAATGCCTACCCCTTATAAACATGATTGTGTCAAAAAAGCCGCTGCCCGGCAGCGACATTTGATATAAGATAGTCCTTTTTATAGCGGATGTCAAGAAGTATATATGATCTGCTAAAAACATTCCGTTCGCGGCAAACGCATCATACGGAGGACAAAAAAAGAGCAACCTTGAAAACAGGCTGCTCTGAAACCGTCAAAAAACTTGTTTTTTGACGGGATAACTGCTTTTTGCCTCTCGCCCTGCGGTCTCTCGGACGGCAAAAAACACAGAGAAACCGCCCGTTCCGGGCGATCCGTTGCGCCGGATAAACCGGCTCAGCCGGAAAAACGGGTTAAGGGCTGCGGCCCTTAACAATCCCATGGGCTTTTTTGACAGGCTAAGAGCAGCCTTGAAAACAGGCTGCTCTTTTTGAACGCTGTACCTTTGTTTCGCTTATTTCGCTTCGGCGATGGCGACCGCGACGGCGACCGTTGCGCCGACCATCGGATTGTTGCCCATGCCGATGAGCCCCATCATTTCAACGTGCGCCGGAACGGACGAAGAACCCGCGAACTGCGCGTCGGAGTGCATACGTCCCATAGTATCGGTCATGCCGTAGGAAGCGGGACCGGCGGCCATGTTGTCCGGGTGCAGTGTGCGGCCCGTGCCGCCGCCGCTTGCAACGGAAAAATACTTCTTCCCGTTTTCAACGCACCACTTTTTATAGGTGCCGGCGACGGGATGCTGAAAGCGCGTCGGGTTGGTGGAGTTGCCGGTAATGGAAACGTCGACGTTCTCATGCCGCATGATGGCGACGCCCTCATTCACGTCGTCCGCGCCGTAGCAGCGCACCTTCGCGCGGTCGCCTTCCGAAAACGGCGTGACCTTCACAACGCTGAGTTCGCCCGTTTTGTAGTCGTAATCCGTCTCAACGTGCGTAAAGCCGTTGATGCGCGAGATAATGTACGCCGCATCCTTGCCGAGGCCGTTGAGGATGACCTGCAAGGGCTTTTTGCGCACCTTGTTGGCGGTCTTCGCAATGCCGATCGCGCCTTCCGCGGCGGCAAAGCTTTCGTGTCCCGCCAGGAAGCAGAAGCAGTTGGTCTCTTCGCGCAGCAGCATCGCGGCGAGGTTGCCGTGTCCGCGGCCGACCGTGCGCTGGTCCGCAACCGAACCGGGAATGCAGAACGCCTGCAATCCGATGCCGATCGCTTCCGCGGCTTTGTCCGCCGAGGTCGCGCCGGTCTTGATTGCGATCGCCGCGCCGACGGTATAGGCCCAGCAGGCGTTTTCGAACGCGATAGGCTGGATGCCGCGGACGATTGCAAAAACATCGATGCCTTTTGCATCCACAATCGCCTTTGCTTCTTCGATATCTTTGATGCCGTACTTGTTCAGCTCGGCAGTGATCTTATCGATTCTTCTTTCGTACCCTTCAAATGTAGCCATAGCTGCCTCCTTACGCTTTGCGCGGGTCGATAACCTTGGCGGCCTGGTCGAAACGCCCGTAGGTACCGATGTTTTGTTCGTACGCTTCCTTCGGATCGACGCCCTTCTTGATCGCGTCCATCATCTTGCCGAGGCTGACAAATTTATAGCCGATAATCTCGCTGTTTTCGTCGAGGCCGATGGCGATCACGTAACCTTCCGCCATCTCCAGGTAACGCGCACCCTTGACCTTTGTGCCATACATGGTGCCGATCTGGGAACGGAGTCCCTTGCCGAGGTCCTCGAGGCCTGCGCCGATGGGCAGACCGCCCTCTGAAAACGCGCTCTGCGTGCGGCCGTAAGCAATCTGCAAAAACAGTTCGCGCATGGCCGTGTTGATCGCATCGCAGACGAGGTCGGTGTTCAGCGCTTCAAGGATGGTCTTGCCGGGCAGGATTTCGGAGGCCATCGCCGCCGAGTGCGTCATGCCGCTGCAGCCAAGCGTTTCAACGAGCGCTTCTTCGATCACGCCGTTTTTAACATTCAGCGTGAGTTTGCAGGCGCCCTGCTGCGGCGCGCACCAGCCGACACCGTGCGTTAAGCCGCTGATATCGGTAATCTGCTTTGATTTGATCCACTTGCCTTCTTCGGGAATCGGCGCGGGATCATGCTTTGCGCCTTTGGCGACGCATACCATTTCTTCCACTTCTTTGGAGTATTGCATGTTATGTGGAATTCTCCCTTCATGTTAATCGGTTTATAAAATCAATCAGCGTTTAGTATAGCACCCGGAGGCGGGCGATTTCAATATCGAGCTACTTATTATTTTAAGTGATTTGTATCATACATACGCGCGTCGGCAGTGCGGTTTTTATTATTGTTGGTTTTTCTTTTAAATTCGCTGAACGATGTATGCTCGCTATGCTATACTGTTTTCAGAATCTTGCGGCCGGAGGACTCACTTTTGCGATATTTCGTTCTTGCGCTGTATTTGCTCGTTGCGTCGGTGCACCTTTATTCCTGCGTCCGCACGGGGAGGCACACGCTCCGTAAAATCACCAAATGTCTGCTTATGCCGCTGCTTGCACTCTGCTATTGGTTCTTTGCCGGCGATTTTTCCGTTTTGGTGTTCCTTGCGCTCATCTTCGGCTTCTGCGGGGACGCGTTCCTGCTCGCGCCAAAATGGGACTGGTCGTTCGGTGCCGGGCTCGGCGCGTTCGCGGTCGGGCATGTGCTCTATATCGCCCATATGCTTCGCGCTCTTCCCGCTCTTCCCCGCTGGTATGTATTCACGCTGATCGCACTTGCATGTCTGGCGCTGGCCGTCTTCTTTCTGCGCTATCTTTGGGACGGACTGCCGCGCTCCCTGCGACCTGCATGTTTTATCTATGTGCTGGACATCAGTTTCATGGCCGGATGCGCCGGCTTGTTCTCGTTTTCTGCTCTGCCGGGCGTTCCCTGGCTTGCTTTGCCGGGCGGCCTGCTTTTTGTCGTTTCCGACACGATCTTGTCGGTCGATACGTTTAAAAAGCCCGTTCCGCATCGTTATATTCTTGTTATGAGTACCTATATCGCCGCGCAGACGCTGCTGACCGCCGCGTTCGCGCTGAGCTGAAGGAGGCATCTATGCAACTTACAATCCTGATCGTTTCCCTTTGCGTTTTCCTGCTCATGCTGCTTGTCCTGTATTTTTTATACCGCAGCCAAAAGGCTTTTCAACGGGAACTGCGCGACGAGCTGACCCGCTCTCTCTCCGATCTGCGGCACGAGCTCACGCAGAGCATGCAGTCTTCCGTTTCCAGCCTTGGCCGCATGATTTTGGAGCAGCAGAAAGCCGCCGCCGAACAGGGTGAATCCCGCTTCAAAACATTTGAAGTCACGAACGAGCAGAAACTCGAAGCCATCCGCTCCACCGTCGAGCGCAGGCTTGTGCTTCTGCAAACCGAAAACACAAAAAAGCTGGATGAAATGCGCGCCATTGTGGACGAAAAACTGCAGAAAACGCTGGAAACCAAAGTAGCCCAGTCCTTCCAGCTCGTCAGCGAACGGCTTGAGCAAGTTTACAAGGGCCTTGGCGAAATGCAGACGCTTGCAACAGGCGTAGGCGATCTGAAGAAAGTGCTTTCAAACGTTAAAACGCGCGGCATCCTCGGCGAAATCCAGCTTGGCGCAATTCTCGAAGAAATCCTTGCGCCTGAGCAGTACGAAACAAATGCAGTTACAAAGGCCGGCGGTACCGAGCGCGTGGAATATGCCGTCAAACTCCCGACGGACGACGGCGCGCCCGTACTGCTTCCGATCGACTCGAAGTTCCCCGCCGATCTTTACGCGCATCTGCAGGACGCATACGAATCCGGTTCACCGGAGGCTGTTTCCGCCGCCGTTGCGCAGTTGATCCAGCGCGTCAAGCAGGAAGCCGCAAAAATCCGCGATAAATACATCGACCCGCCGAACACGACCGACTTTGCAATCATGTTCCTTCCGTTTGAAGGACTCTATGCCGAGGTGGTCAACCGCGGACTGGTCGAGGAACTCCAGCGCACCTGCCGGGTCAACATCGCCGGGCCTTCCACCATGGCGGCGCTGCTCAACAGCCTCCAGATGGGCTTCCGTACGTTCGCAATTCAGAAGCGCAGCAGCGAAGTCTGGCGCGTGCTGGGCGCGGTGAAGACGGAATTCGCAAAATTCAGCAACGTGCTCGCAAGTTCGCGCAAGCACCTGCGTCAGGTGGACGACGATCTCGAGCAGCTCATCGGCACACGCACCCGCGCAATTTCAAGGAATCTTCGCTCCGTTGAACAGCTCGACGAACGCACCGCCGGCCTCCTGTTCGCTTCCGCCGATGCCGGAAATGCAGAATCGGAAGACGTCCCGGAAGAGGAATAACGCGCCGCATATCCAGCCAAATAAAAAAGCCGCTGAAAAGCGGCTTTTTTATTTGGCTTTTATACGATTATCTTATTCCCCGCATTCGTCGTGATGCTGGTGCTCGTGGCAGATCGAACCGCTCGAAACCAGTTCACCCGACAGATACCGCTTCACCGCGTCCTCCGCGCTCCCGCGCGCGCCGGTCACGACCTCGATGCCGCGCTCGTTGAAGATCTGCACCGCACCGCCGCCCATACCGCCGGAGATGATTACACCCACACCGAGTTCTCCTAAATAGTTCGGCAAAAATCCGGGTTTATGTCCCGGGTTCGGGACCGATTCGCTTTTAACGATTGCTCCGTTTTCCGTATCGAAAATCATAAAGTTCTCGCAATGGCCGAAATGCTCCGTTACCATCGTCTGTTCGGATGCTACCGCAATTTTTTTCATCGTTCTTTCCGCCTTTCCAGTTTCCATTCTTTCATTTTGTTTTGTGGACTTAAATCTCTATCACACAGCCCGCCGAAAGCGGCTCCAGCCGGTCGCCCATGATTTCCTTTAAAATCGCGAACGGTTCCGCGCCGGTACAGTGCCCCGTATAGTAAAGCGAGCCGGTTTCCTTGAGCGCCTGACCGATCTTGACGATCTTTTCCTTTTTCTCGGTCTTCTTTGAAGTCGGATTATGCAGATGGAACCCGCCGATTACGACGTCCATACGCCGCCCGGCGATTTCCTGCGCACGGCGCACTATATTGACGATCCCGCAGTGTGCACATCCCGCCAGCAGGACATACTTGCCGTTCTCGTTCAGAATCAGGCTCTGTTCGTGCATAAAATCGTCCTGAACGATTTCGCCGTTACGTTCAGCCAGCAAAACCTGATTCGAGTCGGAGTAAAGCACGCGCTCCGTCACGCCGGAAAACAACTCCATTCCCTTCGCAATCCGTTCGCGCTCGCCTGTGTAGATGAGCCTGCCGCTCTGCAGGAAGGTGAGGTCCATGCCGATGTCGCTGAGCCGACCGTCGGCGCGCAGCGCAAGATGACGCTCAAATGCCTGCTTTCGGATGTAGACCATCGCATTGCGGTTCGCGTTTAAAAACGCGCTCAGCCCGCCGCCGTGATCATAGTGTCCATGGGAAACGACCGCGAGATCGACGCGATCGATCCGCACGCCGAGCTTCGCAGCATTTTCCAGGAACAGATCCGTCTTGCCCATGTCGAACAGCAGTTTTTTACCGCCCGTTTCAAGATACAGGCTCAGTCCGTGTTCGGACGAGATATCGCCCGAAAGCGAGGTGTCCTCGACCAGCGTCTTAATCAGCATCTG
Organism: Eubacteriales bacterium; assembly: GCA_035446965.1. Taxonomy (GTDB): domain Bacteria; phylum Bacillota; class Clostridia; order Christensenellales; family CAG-138; genus UBA7703. The sequence goes on along the minus strand of DAOTGE010000003.1, from coordinate 7,297 downwards.
CCCGGCCTTCCCTTCGTCGTTGATTTGGTTACGTGTCCCCGGTCACCGTCCGGGCGATTTCCTGCAGTCGTCCCCAGAGCTCCAGGACCGCTTCGTGCGCGGCGCTGTTTTTATATGCCGTAATCGGCTTTAGTTCGTTAATCGAGCGCGGAACCGCTTCGTCGAAGGGAATTTTTCCGGCAACCGGAATGCCGCGTTCCGCGCAGTATGTTTGAATCGTCTCCGTAATCTCCGGATTGATATCGAACTTGTTGACGCAAACCGCCGCCTGCACGTTGAAGTGTCCGCAGAGTTCGGCAACCCGCTTAAAATCTTCGAGTCCGGAAAGCGTCGGTTCCGTAACGATCAGAACCAAATCCGCGCCCGTAATCGAAGCAATGACCGGACAGCCGACTCCGGGCGAACCGTCCGCAACGATCCATTCTTCCGCCTTCCTTACCCTGCGCGCATTTTTACGAAGCAGCGTTACAAGCTTACCGGAGCCTTCGCTGCCGACCGCCATCTCCGCACGCGAGAGCATCCCCTTCTGCGTTTGGGTCAAAACGATCTGAGCGTCGTTCTGATCGTCCAGCGTAATGGCGCATTGCGGGCACACCAGCGCGCATGCGCCGCAGCCTTCACAGGCAAATGGATCGATTTTGTGCCCGGCAATCGCACCAAAGCGGCAGACGGACTCGCAGGCCCCGCAGTCGACGCAGAGCGTTTCGTCCACGACCGCTTGCTTGGATGCGGAAAACGGCTCCCGCTCAACGTCTTCTCCTTTATAATAAAGGTAAAGATTCGGCGCGTCTACATCACAATCGGCTTTTACGGCATTTTGAATCAAATCGGACAGCGCAACGGCCACCGTCGTCTTGCCGGTGCCGCCTTTCCCGCTGATAATCGTCAGTTCCATGCAAACGCCTCCCTGATGCTCTGCGCAATCGATTCAAACGGCGCGCGGTATTCCGGCAGATTCGCCAGCAGTTTTCCGCGCGAATACGCCTCCGCCGCCATTCGTGAAAACGGAATCCGCCCGAAAAGCGGGATGCAGCGCGCAGTGCAGGCGCTTTCGATAATTTCGTCTTTGCCGTCGCTTTTGTTCACGACAACTCCGAACGGAATCCCGCGCGTTTCCAGCAACTCCGCAGCAAGCAGCATATCGTGCAGCCCAAACGCCGTCGGCTCCGTAACGATCACCGCCGCGTCCGCAAACTTCAGCGCCGCGGTCACGTTGCAGGAAGTTCCCGGCGCGCAGTCCAGCAGACAGTTCCCGTTTTCAGGCAGCCCGCCGAGCAGTTTTCGTATCACAGGCACCGCCATGCTCTCGCCGACGTTCAGCACGCCGCGGGCGCATCGGTTCCCGTGCGCTTCGCCCTTTTCAATCCGGCCGGTCGTGCGCTGTGCATAGGAGATTGCGCCGGGTTTGCAGACCAGTTCGCAGGCATGGCAGCCGTGGCAAAGCTCCGGGAAAAGCAGGATGCTCTGCCTAGTGTTCGCCAGCGCATGAAATTCGCATGCGCCTGCGCAATTCCCGCAAAGGAGGCACTTTTGCTTGTCGAACACAGGATAGTCGACCTTCGATTCTTCGGAAACGACGTTTTCGGGCTTTAAAAAGAGGAACCCGTTGGGTTCTTCCACGTCGCAGTCGAAATAGTCCGCTCCCAGCAGCACGCTGAGGTTGACCGCAACCGTCGTTTTGCCCGTTCCGCCCTTTCCGCTGAGGATGCAGACGTTCACGCGTTCGGTCCCCCGCGCATCCCTGCGTGCGCATTGCCCGCCTCGCCGATCGGCGCCAGGCCGCCCTTCATAAACGCGGCCAGCGCTTCCGGCACCGACATTTCGCCGATACAATACGCTTTAATTCCGGCTTCACTGAGCACGCGAAACGCATTCGGCCCGAGGTTCCCGGTCAAAACGCCCTTTACGCCCGCGTCGATCAGCTGCTGCGCCGCCGCGATGCCTGCACCGCCGGCAGCCGACTGCGCGGCATTCTGCATATACGCGATCTTCTGCGTTTCCGTGTCGGCCACGGCGAACGCCTCGCACCTGCCAAAGCGCGGATCGGTCCTCGCCGTATCGTCTGTTCCCGTACAGGAAAATGCAATCTTCATTTTTGTGTCTCCTTATCTGTTATCGTAATCTTATTCTTCTTCGGGTTCGCACCCTCTGCCCTGTCCATGGCGGTGCCGTCTGCACCCGCCGCAGCCGCGGCCTTCGCCGAGTCCGTCGCAGAGGATATAATCCCCGCCTTCGATCAGCAGCATCTTGCCGTTGACCAGCACGTCCGCCAGTTTTTTTCTTGCGCTGTCATAGATGCCCTGCACCGTCGTACGCGCAACATTCATCTGCGCGGCGCACGCTTCCTGCGTGTACCCCGTCAAATCAATCAGCCGGATTGTTTCGTATTCGTCGACCGTCATCGTTACGATTTCTCCGTCTTCCTGCGCGCCGCCAATCGGACCGAAACGCGCATTTTCCGGCAGGCCGCAAACTTTTCTCCATTTTCTTGGTCTGGGCATAAGCCTCACCTCTTTTTACGCATGCAAGCCGCACGGGAGCGTCCTCCCGCGCGGTTTGCGGATCATTTATTCTTCTTCCAGGCTCTTGTTGAGGGCCGCAAGCTGCGTTTCAAGCTGCTGCTTGCGCTCCGTCAAAATCGCCTTGCGCGTCTCAGAGTCCGTCTGAGCCGCCTGAGCCGGAAAAAACCGGTAGCCGGCGCCGAGGCCGCAGCCTCTGCCCCGCCGGAGCCCCAGTCCGAACGGCCTTGCGTTTGCGGCGTAATTTCCGCCGAGACAGCCGCCCATTCCGCGGCCCGTGCCCGCGCCTAAACCCGCGGGACCTGTTCCGTCACGATACGGCATTTTATTTTCACCTCCTTGTAAGTTTTCGACATATGTCGCTTACAGATTCATTGTAACACGTTTCCGGCATATGTCAATAACTAATTTAAAATATATAAAAATATTTCTTGTCTTTTTATTGCATTAAGTTATCATTACTGTTATAATCAAATCATCGAACCGAAAGGAGATTTATTATGGAAGAAAAAACATATGGACAGATGCCTTTAATAGGTGATGACGCTCCTTCTTTTATTGCAACGACCACACAGGGCGAAATTCATTTCCCGGAAGACTACAAAGGGAAATGGGTCATCCTGTTTTCACACCCCGCCGACTTTACCCCCGTTTGTACTACGGAATTTATGACGTTTGCATCCATGGCGGATGAATTTAAAGCGCTGAACACGGAGCTCATCGGCCTTTCCGTCGACTCGCTGTATTCGCACATCGCATGGCTCCGCAAGATTCAGGAACTCGAATGGAACGGCATGAAACATGTCGAAGTGAAGTTCCCGCTCATCGAGGACATTCGCATGGAGGTCGCAAACAAATTCGGCATGATCCAGCCTGGTCAGTCCAACACGCAGGCTGTACGTGCGGTATTCGTGATCGATCCCAAGGCAAAAATCCGCACCATCCTGTATTACCCGCTTTCGACCGGGCGGAATTTCGACGAAATCAAGCGCATTATCATCGCTCTGCAGAAAGCGGACTCGGACAGCGTCGCAACGCCTGCGAACTGGCGGCCCGGCGACGACGTGATCGTACCGACCGCGGGTTCCTGCGGCACCGCAAAGGAGCGCATGGAAACCCAGAACGACGATCAATACTGTCTCGACTGGTTCATGTGCTTCCGTAAGGAAAAGAAATAGTTCCCCCATCCTTCGCTCCTCCCGAATACCCAAAACCGAAAACCCGATCATTTCTGATCGGGTTTTTCGGTTCGCCGGAACCCTCCGGCAATGCTTTGGGTACCATTTTTCAGGAGGCATAGGTCGAAAGAATCCAGTCCTGCCACTTTCCGTAAACCTTGTCGAACGAGCGGCCGAACGCCTGCTCAAAATCTGTTTTTCCAAAGCAGTATCCGCTCAGTTTGTCGAATCCGTAATGTTCTGCCAGCCAGGCCGTAAACGACGCCGCCATCATAACGCTCATGTCGTCACCCGTATCCATCAGCCCGCCAAACGTTGAAAGTTCGCCGACCGGGTACGACTCATACTGTGTTCCCCAGTGCATACCGTCCGTCAGGCACTGGTATGCGATTGTATCCGCAAGCATCCGGTAATCGTCGTTGCTGATTTCCGTCATGTTTCCGCCGTGCGCGGCATAGTTGTCGCCGTATGCTTCGGTGGTCTGCACGCCGGTTTCGCCCATGATCGCCCGTATTTCGTCATACGGGTTTATCATGCTGCCGAGATAATATGCATATCCGTAATGCTGCCAATGGAGCGAAGACGGCCGCATGAGCGCGTAGAGGTATTCTTCCGCGCAGTGCCAGTAGCTCTTTCCGACACGCACCGTAATGTAATCGTGGTTCGTCGTATATGCGTAAACGCCGTCGTCCCTTACAGTATAGTGCACGGACCTGTCCAGGAGCGTTTCGTCGTACATCCCAGCCGCGTTGGCGGCAAGATATGCCTGTATATAGAGCTGCCCGTTCGTCAGCCTTCCCAGAAAGGCTTCAATCATATCGTTCAGGGACTCGTCTTCCGATTCAAACAAGGACGTATCCAAATCGAAATAAGCTTTCCCGTCCGCATTGCCTTCTATCGTTTTCTGATAAGGTTTTTCTGCTTCCACGCGAAAAACATATCCTTCGATTTCAACGTCCTGAACGGGCGTAACGCTGTTTTTTCCCGGCCATGGATTCGCCAGCAGCAGGACAGCCGCGGCGGCAGCGGCAAGGATGGCCGTAAGCACGATCCAAAATGCAGGCTTCCGGTAGTTCAGAATATTCATAATCCGGCTTTTCGTGCAGTTTTCGCCAAACGCAAGCGGACTCCCGGCGAACACCATCCGCGAACAGCCGAGCAGGAACAGCGTTTCACCGTAATCCGCCTTTTCATCGCGGTCAAGCGAGGGAATCGCGCGCTCGTCGCAGCTGATTTCCATGTCCCTGCTCATCAACCGGAACGAAAGCCAGATCACGGGATTGAACCAATGCACCGAGAGCGCAAGGAACGCGATCAGTTTCATCCAGTGGTCACCGCGCTCGATATGCGCGCGTTCGTGCAGCAGAATGTATCTTCGTTCACCCGGTTCCAATCCGGAAGGCAGGTAAATTCTCGGCTTAAACAGGCCGCAGACAAACGGCGTTCCAATCTCGTCCGTTTCACAGACGCCCGATTCGGCAGGGACCGCGTCCGCGATCCTGCGCTTGAGTTTCGCATACGATACGACGGCGTTTAGCAGCATACCCGCTGCTCCCGCGACCCAAAGCACGGCTGCAACTTTCAACCAAATCTGTGCAGGCGAATGCCCGCTTTCCCTCGTCGCCGCCGTCGCGGCATGCGTGGCGGTCACGTCCGTTTGTGCCGCTGTTGTAATGCTTTCCGCCGTAGGCTGAACTTCCGCTTCATTCGCTTCAAACGACAGGTATTCGAGCGTCCCGCTCTCCGTCACGGTCGCGCCCACGCCGCCCGGAAGCGAAGCGGATGCGGAAAAGCTGACCGGGCAGACAAGCCGGATCAGAACGACCGCCCAGAGCGCATAGCTGATCCAACGCGGCGCTTTTTTCAACGGCAGAGGGAGTATCATCACAGCCAGTGCGACAAGCGACGCCGTAACGCTCATGTTGAGCACACCGATCAAAATTTGCTCCATGCTTCAGTCCCTCCCTCGATAGTTTCCGATCAGCCTCTCGATTTCGGCGGCGTCTTCTTTTGAAACGTCGCCCTCGTCGATGAACGCGGCAAGAAACGCGGGAAGCGATCCTTTGAATCCGCGCTGCACGAGCTGCTTTCCCTCTTCACGTCCCGCTTCCTCCCGCGCAATCAGAGAAGTCACGACCGAAGATTCGCTTTTCAGATATCCTTTTTCACTCAGGCGTTTGATCACCGTATAGGTTGTCGTCCGCTTCCAGTCGAGTTCCCGTGCGGCAAAAACGCAAAGTTCGGTCGATTTGAGCGGCTCGTGGTCCCACACGATGTCCATCAGCCGCCAGTCCGCGTTGGTCAGCAAGCTCTCCCGTTCCATGGCGCACCTCCTGTCTAATTTATTAGACTGTAATGAGTCTAACATTTTAGACAAGTATTGTCAAGACCGGTTCAATCCGTATTCTTCGCATAAAAAAACCCGGCGCCGCCGGGTCTTGAGGCCGTCAAAAAACTTGTTTTTTGACGGAATAACCGCTCTTTGCCTCTCGTCCTTCGGACTCCCGGGCGGCAAAGAGCACAGAGAAACCGCCCGTTCCGGGCGATCCGTTCCGCCGAATGAACCGGCGCCGCCGGGTCTTTTGCTTCAATCAGCCGTGTTTGTGCTGCTTGTAAAAATCCTTGAGTCCCTTTTTCGTTTGCTCGTCCAGATTGTGCCACCGCACACTCTGGATTGCGCCTTCCAGCGCCGAAAGCCGCATATAGCATGCCGAAGGATCGCGCGAAAGGATCCGGAGCCAGGCTTCCCGGCTTCCGGTTTCCCGCAGCTGTCCGGCAGACGTGATGCCCGCTTCCGTTAGCTGTTCTTCGAGTTTTGCGCCGATGTTCGGCAGTTTCGTCAATTCGCCCATACCCCGCTCCTTTACAATTTGATCCAATACCGCTGCAAATACACGCCGTCCCGCTCGCAAAATACGGTGCACTCATAAACGCCGCCGTTTGCAAGGATTGTCCGCCTGCTCGCCTCATTATCGGCCAGGCAGGTGATAAGAACGTTTTCCAGCCCGAACGCCCTGCACACGTTGAGGCATTCGCCCAGCATGCGTTTTGCATAACCCTTTTTTCGCTCGCCTGGACGAACGGAATAACCGATATGGCCGCCAAAGCGCTCCAGAAAATCGTTGAAATAGTGTCGAAACTGTATCATGCCGACGATTTTACCGTCGCTTTTGCGCACATAGGCGAACTGTTCGGAAACGACCCAGTTTTCAGGCTTTTTCGTTTCATCCTCGGCGTTCCTATTAAACGCGAGCCAGTCCGCCGCGCGCTCCATACGCAATAACGGCCCCGTACCGTCCATGCTGTCGCCCGTGTCGATAAATTCCTGCCGGTATGCCTTTATTTCTCCGCACATCGACGCGTCCGGCTTGAGCAAAATACAATCGTCCATCGCAAAAGTCCCTTATCCGTGGTTATGCGGAATGTGTTCGGAGCCGAGAAACAACGCGTTTTTTCCCGTGAGCAATTCGGAAAAGTGCTGTTTGAGTGCTTTGGGCAGTAAGTTCACCGACGAAATCCGATCGACCGCAACCCACTCGCAGGCAATCTGCGATTCGTCTGTCTCAGTGGGCTCGCTCACCGTTTGCGAAGCGAGCGTGC
>DAOTGE010000002.1:0-109215 GCA_035446965.1 Eubacteriales bacterium | reverse complement strand
TCTTTCCCGGTCCCCCGGTCCTTCCCGGCTCGCTCCCGCTCTCTCGCGACAGCTTTTATAGTATAGCAATCCGGGCTTTAAATGTCAACCGCTTTTTTTATGTTTTTTATAAAAAATCCGGTGAGCGTCCGATTCGCCAACCCGCACTTTTGAGTGCCTTATGATTCTACTTCTTACCCCTTCAAAAAGCAAGGCCTTTTTCATTATTTCCGCAGAATTTCTTTTCTCTCTTCACCTTTGCCTAAACATGTCCATTATGTGTACCTGTTCTACCCCGGCCGTCAGCATGTCAACCTCGTTTCGTTGACAAAGAGAACCGGCATGCTGTATTCTATATAGGAAATTTTAACCGCAAGGAGCAGTTTTCAGAATATGAAATCCATGACCAGCAAAGAACTCAGACAACTGTATCTGGACTTTTTCGTGTCCAAGGGCCACACCGTCATTCCGTCCGCCTCGCTTATTCCGGAGAACGACCCGACCGTGCTGTTCACCACCGCCGGCATGCACCCGCTCGTGCCGTATCTGATGGGCGCGTCGCATCCCGAAGGCAAGCGGCTCGTGAACGTGCAGAAGTGCGTCCGCACCGGCGATATCGACGAAGTCGGCGATGCCTCGCACTGCACGTTTTTTGAAATGCTGGGCAACTGGTCTCTGGGCGACTATTTTAAGGAGGAGTCGATCGCCTACTCCTGGGAATTTCTGACCGGCAAGGAGTGGCTCGGCATCGACCCGGACCTTTTGTATTTCACCTGCTTCGAGGGCAATGAAAACGCCCCGCGCGACACGGTTGCGCACGATCGCTGGGTCTCCATGGGCGTAGACCCGAGCCATATCGTTTACCTGCCCAAAGAACACAACTGGTGGGGCCCCGCCGGCCAGACCGGTCCCTGCGGCCCCGACACCGAAATCTTTTACGACACGGGCAAAGCGCCCTGCGGCCCGGACTGCAAAGCCGGCTGCGACTGCGGCAAGTATCTTGAAATCTGGAACAACGTGTTCATGGAATACAACAAAACCGCCGAGGGCGCGTTTGAACCGCTGGCGCAGAAAAACGTTGACACCGGTATGGGTCTCGACCGAACGGTCGCCACGCTGCAGGGCGTAGCGAGCGTCTACGATACGGACGCGTTCTCCGGCATTATCGAGAGCATTTCGCGCCTCAGCGGAAAGCGCTACGGCGAAGACGAGGCCACCACGCGGATGTTCCGCATTATCGCCGACCATATCCGCTGCGCAACGTTCATGCTTGGCGACCAGCGCGGCATCACGCCGAGCAACGTCGACCAGGGCTATATCCTCCGGCGGCTTATCCGTCGTTCGATCCGCTTTGCCATGCAGATCGGCATTCCGGACGGAAGCCTCGGCGCCGTCGCCGAAGCGGTCATTGCGCAGTATGGAGACTTCTACCGCGAATTGTCCGATTGCCATGATAAAATTCTGGACGAGCTGGCCAAGGAAGAGCAGCGCTTTGAGCACACGCTCAAAAAGGGCATGCGTGAATTCGAGCGCCTGCTTCCAACGCTGGAGGGCCGCGTCATCGACGGCGTTTCCGCGTTCCATCTTTACGACACCTACGGTTTCCCCATCGAGCTGACCTGCGAACTAGCCGCCGAGCAGGGATTAACGGTCGACCTCGACGGGTTTGACAAAGCGTTTAAAGCGCATCAGGAGCTTTCGCACGCAGGCGCGGAGCATCGCTTTGCCGGCGGGCTGGCCGATCACACGGAGGAGACCGCGCGGCTGCATACCGCAACGCATCTGCTGCAGGCGGCTCTGCGGCACGTGCTCGATGACGACAGCGTGGCCCAGCGCGGCAGCAACATCACCGCCGAGCGGCTTCGCTTCGATTTCAGCTTCCCACGTAAACTCACGCCGGAAGAGCTCAAAGCCGTTGAAGCGTTCGTCAACGACGCGATCAAAAAAGACATCCCCGTCACCTGCGCCGAAATGACGGTCGACGAAGCAAAAGCCGGCGGCGCAATCGGGCTGTTTGAAAACAAATACGGCTCCAAGGTCAAAGTGTACACCGTCGGCGGCGTAAGCTGCGAAATCTGCGGCGGGCCGCACGCGGAGCACACCGGGGAGCTTGGCCGGTTCAAAATTAAAAAGGAGGAAGCGTCGAGCGCTGGCGTCCGGCGCATCAAAGCGGTGCTGATCCATGAGTGAGTGGTATGTCTACGACTGGGAACTGCAGGGCCTTCCCGCACGGTTCCATGTAGATCTCAGGTATGTGGAGGAGTTCGATTCGCTTGGCGATTTCACAACGCTCCTCTATGTTTCCTGTTACCCCAAAAAGACGGACGCACCGTCTTTTTCGTCCCGTGAAACGCGCGCACTGGACCGCGTCTGCAAGGAATTCACCAACATCCTCGGCAGCCAGAACGCTTTTGTCGGCTGGATCGACATCGCCGCCCAGCGCCGATACTACTTTTATACCTCGGACGCGCGGCTTCTTGTCCCTCTGATGGCATACTGTTCCGAAGAAGACGAACTGCGGCTTGAATGTTTTAAGGCGGACGAGCCGAACCGCCAGACGTATTACCGCCTGCTTGTGCCGGACAGCGCAAAGCGCCAGTCGGTCGACAACGGCGTCTACATCCGTTCGTTGTGCGACCGTGGGGACGACGCTTCGGCCTATCGCCGCGTCAACCTGCATTTTTATTTTCCAAGCGCGAATACCAGGGCGCTGTTTGCCGAAAATGCGAAAGCACTCGGTTTTGCAATCGGTGAAAACGACTACGTGCCGGAGCGGGAACCCGCCTACTATCTGGTTCTGCACGCGGTCAGCCCGCTGGATAAAGCGCGCATCACCGAACTCACCACAAAAGCGATTTACGCCGCGGAAACTTACGGCGGTATCATGGAGCATTTCGATTCCGCGTTTATTCCAAAACGCGGCATCTTCGGTTAAAAGCGCATAACGCAAAAGCAGGGCCGTTTTCCGGCCCTGCTTTTTTATTTCAGTTCACTTAAAACATGCGGGTTCATCGAATGCCGGTCGGTCGGATTCGACCGGATGCTCAAATATGATCTGGTCTTTTATTTTGCCCCCGTCGGCCGTGCACCAGCCGATCACACGGCCACCCATCGCCCTGTAAAAGCGCACGGCGTTTTCGTTGTGCAGGTTGCAGCCGTTATAAAATCGATCCTTCCCGGCCGCCCGGCAGATATCACGCATATGTTCGAACACGAGCCTGCCGATTCCACAGCGCTGAAACGCGCGCAGCACATAGAGCATCGTCAGACATACCGCGCCCGGCGGCAGCATGTCGTAGGTCGGTTTCCCGTAACCGAAATATCCGGCGGGCGTTCCGCCACACTCGATCAGGTATGTCTCTTCGCCGTCTTCGCAAATCAGATTGGCGAGCATCCGTTCGCTTGCCTCCAAATCGAAATGCGCCATGACCTCGTCCGGATAGATACCCCGAAATGTTTCATTGCGTGTGTCGCGCCGCAGCCGCGCGAGCACGGACGCATCGCAGATATCCGCTTTTCGGAATACAACGCCGTTTTCCATTTCACTCCTCATTTTCCAACGCAGAACCGCTCGAAAATCCGGTCGATCACGCGCGCGTCCACATCGTTTCCCGTGATTGAGCCAAGGAAATGCAGCGCGTTTTTGACGTCCGTCGCCGCACAGTCTAGTTCCTCCGCGCGCAGCGCGTCCTTCAGTGCCTCGAGCGCGCGTTCAAGCGCGCGGATGTGCCGTTCATTCGTGATGTACGCTCCGTCGCTGCGTTCCGGCGCGGCCAGCGCAAGGATTGCATCGGTCAAGCTGGTCAGCCCGTCCCCGGTTTTTGCGCTGACGCGGATTGCGTCCGGATCGTCCGGCAGAACCGCGGGAAGGTCGCTCTTGTTCCAAACGATCAGGCGGGTAAAGCGTCTCGTTTCCGCCAGCAGCGCTTTATCCTCCCCGGTTTGCGGGACGGATGCGTCCAGCACGACGCAGACGACGTCCGCGCTGCCGATGGCGCTGCGCGCGCGGTCCACGCCGATGCGCTCCGCTTCGTCGTCCGCCTCCCGGATGCCCGCCGTGTCGATCAGCCGCACCGGCACGCCGCGCATACTCAGTTTTTCGTCAATCACGTCCCGAGTGGTACCGGCTGCGGCGGTCACAATCGCGCGTTCGCTTCCAAGCAGCGCGTTCATCAGCGACGATTTGCCAACGTTCGGACGTCCGACGATCGCCACGCGGAGCCCGTCGCGCAGTACGCGGCCGCGCCGGGACTCGCCGACAAGTTTCTCGATACGTTCCACGGCCATCGAGAGCGACAGCGGAAGCTCGCGCACCGTGTCCTCTTCCGCTTCGTCCGGGTAGTCGATCGCCGCGTCGATTCCGCTCAGCGCGTCTGTCAAGAGCGCTTCCACGGAATCGATTTCCCGTTTCACGCTGCCGTGCAGCTGAAGCAGCGCCGCCTTCAGGCTCTGCTCAGCGTCTGCGTTGATCACGTCCATCACGGCTTCCGCTGCGGAAAGGTCCATTTTCCCGTCGAGGAATGCCCTTTTGGTAAATTCGCCTGGCTCCGCCGGGCGAAAACCCAGCGAGCCAAGCGCGGCAAGCACGCGCTGAACCGTCTGCATGCCGCCGTGACAGTTGATTTCGGCCATGTCCTCGCCTGTGTAGCTTCCCGGCGACGGAAAGAGCACAGCCATGCCGTCGTCGATCAGCTCGCCGTGCTGCGTAATATTCACGTGGCAGAGCCGCCGCGGCGTTTTTGCCGGGTCGCGGTCGAGCAGTTCGGCAACGCGCCGTGCCTCCGGGCCGGACACCCGCACCACCGCAATTGCCCCGCCAATCGCCGAACTCGGCGCATAGATCGTATCTTCCATCGTTCTTTCTCCCGTGTTGCAATCCTTTTCGCGGAGCAATGCGTCCGACTCCGCAAATAAACAAGGCCGCCGCATAGCAGCGGCGGCACTCGCCATTTTCACTTATTTGGCCGGCGTAATCACAACATGCCGGTTCGGCTCCTCGCCTTCACTGTGGGTCGTAACTCCGCCGAATCCCTGCAGCGCACTGTGCAGGATACGCCGTTCGTACGGGTTCATCGGCTCCATCGAAACGGGCCGCCCGGTCTGGCGCACACGCGTTGCGTTCCGCCTTGCAAGCCTGCGCAGGGTTTCCTCCCTGCGGGAGCGGTATCCTTCGGTGTCCAGCGTAACGCGCAGATACCCCTCTTCTTTACGGTTGCGGTTCGCCACCAACGACACGAGGTATTGCAGGGCGTCCAGTGTTTCGCCTCTCCTGCCGATCAAAAGCCCCATGGTCTCCGCATCGATGCAGAGCCGGAGGCCGTTTTCCGTCTGCGCCGCCAATACGGGCGCGGGCACATTCATCTTTTCAAGCATTTCGCTCAGGAACACCGCACACGGCGTGTTTTTCGCAAGTTCTTCGCTGTAGTCGAACTGCTCCTTTGCGGCTTCGGCTTCCGCGGCGTGATCATCCCGCCGCTCTCTGTGTCCGCCGTACGCTTCACGCTCCTGTTTCGGCGCGCGGTCCTGTTTGGGTGCGCGCTCGCGCCGCGGCTGTTCGCGCCGTCTGGATGCGGACTCGGTCTCCTTGCGGTAAACCTGCTCCATCTCCATAACGAGCGGGACCTCGCGCTCGGTCAGGCGTACGACCGCCATCTTTGCGCCGAGGCCGAACAGCCCCTTGCTTTCGGACTGGATCGTTTCGATTTCGACCTCGTCGATGGTAACGCCCATCTCGTTGAGTCCGTTAAAAATCGCCTCGTCTACGCTGTGTCCCGAAAACTCCATGCTTCTCATTTATTTTGTGCCTCCTCAAGCGCAGCCCTCTTCTTTGCGAACGACTTATTGATGAGCAGCGACGTACCCAGCGAGAAAATATTGCTGAACGTCCAGTAAACGGCAAAACTCGCGTTGTACTGCAGGCAGAACACAAACGACATGATGGGCATCGCCCACTGCATAATCTTGTTCGTGTTGCCCGCGGCGTTGTTCTGCGGCTGCTGCCGCTGCATAATCCAGGTGGACAGATACGTGGTCCCGCCCGCAAGAACCGGGAAGATGAACCAGCCGTTGTTATAGCCCTGATACAGATCCGCACAGGGCTGCACAAGCGCATTGTAAGTCGCCGTAAGCTCGTCCGTCACGGAAGCCATGGAATAGTTGCCGGCGCTGTCTTTAATAAAGAACCCAAGGTCGACGAACTTCTGGAGCGCTTCGGGATGCTCCTGAAAATACAGGAGCTGCGGCAGCTTGGAGTTGGCCGAACCGAAAAATTCCTTCGCGGTTGCAATGACCGGCGAGAAACCGTTGTCCGGCATCCAGAGGTTGTTTACCCAGAAGAATTTAAAGCTCTTGAAGAGCTCGAGGCCCTTGTCGGTGTTGTCCTGCAGCGCAATGATCAACCGGACTGTCATCTCGTTGCCCCACTGGCGGAACGCCGCAATGAAGATGAAAAACAGTGGAAGCGTAATGAGCATCGGCAGACAGCCGCCAAACATGCTCACGCCGTTTTCCCGCATAAACTTTGACTGCTCGGCCTGCAGTTTCTGCGGGTCTTTTTCATATTTTTTGCGGATTTTGTCGAGCTGCGGCTGGACCGCCTGCATCTTCATGGAGGACTTCCGGGAACGGATGTCGCCGACAACGGTCAGTCCGCGGATAATGAGCGTCGCGATGATGATGGTTAAGATGATGCTCTCGCCCGTCAGCGATTCAAACAGCCAGCGCATTCCGAGAAATGCCCATTGAGTCAAAAAGAAATCACCCTGCAAAGGATTTTCCCCCTCTCGTTTTGAGAACGTTTTTGTTCAGGAAAAACGCGAGGCAGCGCGGCGTTTTAAGCGCCTGCGCAGCCGAATCTATACGGAACGGAACCACCGGACGCAGCCGCCGGCTCCAATTAAGTTCAAAAGAAAGCGCAGATCCCCTCAAGCACAGCGCTGCAGCAATAACACGGCGCTGGTCGCTTTTATTTCACCGGGTCATACCCGCCCTTGCAGAACGGGTTACAACGCAAAATGCGCCAAAGCGCCATTGCACCGCCTTTGAACACGCCGTGCTTTTCAATCGCCTCAATCGCATACTGCGAACAGGTCGGCTGAAAGCGGCAGCTCGGCCGGAGCATTGGGGATATAAATTTTTGGTAGCCGCGGATGATGGCGACAAAGAAACGTTTCATATGCTTTGGGTTGTTTTAATGCCGCGCCAGGGCGCAAAGCGTCATTTGTCCTTCTCGGCTTCAAACTTTTCTTCGAGCAGCCTTCCGCGCACCAGAGACGTTTTCATTGCCTCCCGTATGCTCAGAAAAGCCGCTTCCTTTATTGGTTCGCGTGCAATAAAGATGATATTCACGCCTCCGCGGATGGACGGAATCAGCGGCGTTACCGCCTCGCGCAAACGGCGCTTGACACGGTTCCGCGTTACGCTGTTGCCAATTTTCTTGCTGACCGAAAATCCGATTTTTGCAGCCGGACCGCGGTTTTTGACATACACCATCGAAAGAAGGCGACCCCCGCAGGACTTGCCGGCGCGGTAGGTGTACCGAAACTCCTTTTTCCGCCGTAGTGAATCACTGCGTTTCAATGGCCCGCTTCCTTTGCAAATACAAACATGCGGCAAGCAAATGCCTGCCGCAAGCGCTTGTGCATTCGTTTACGATTGTAATAAAAAACAATCCTGTTACGCGCTCAGGACTTTGCGGCCTTTTGCGCGCCTGCGTTTGATGACATTGCGGCCGTCCGCCGTCTTCATACGCTTCCGAAAGCCATGCACTTTGCTGCGCTGCCGCTTCTTGGGCTGATAGGTTCTAACCACCGATTCCACCTCGTTTCATTTTCGGGTCCCGCAGGATGTCCTGCGTTCAATCTCAGCGCGCAGGCATACACCCGCACGATATGAACCTTAAGTATTATAGAGGACGGCATAAAGCCGTGTCAAGGAGTTTCTTCATGTTCACCGCCGCATTTCAGCCGCGCAGCTTTGCAAACACCAACCGTCCTGCAGACGTTTGCAGCGCGCTGGTGACCACAAGGTCGGCCGTTTCGCCGATGTGTTTCCTGCCGTTTTCAACGATGACCATCGTCCCGTCCGGCAGATAGCCGATGCCCTGTCCCGCCTCCTTGCCTTCCTTGACGATCGAAAGCGAGAGCTCTTCGCCCGGCAGCAGCACGGAGCGCAGTGCGTTTGCAAGCTCGTTGATATTAAGCACGGGCGTGTTCTGCACCGCGGCAACCTTATTGAGGTTGTAGTCGTTTGTAACGAGCACGGCGCCAAGGTCGTCCGCAAGACGAAGCAGCTTCAAATCCACCTCGTCCACGTCCTCGTAATCGCGCTCTTCAATCGCCACCTGCTGATCCAGCTCGCACTGCATCGTGTGCAGGATGTCCAGCCCGCGCCGGCCGCGCGTGCGGCGCAGCGGGTCCGAACTGTCCGCAATATGCCGCAGTTCCTTGAGCACGAACGACGGTACGATAATACGCCCTTCGAGAAAACCCGTTTTGCAGATGTCGTAAATCCGCCCGTCGATAATCACGCTGGTATCGAGCACCTTCGCTCTCGCGCCGTCCGGCACAATGGACCCCGCAAGCCGTCCTCTCCGGGCGGCCGCGCCCTCCATCAGCTCCGCGCGGCGCGTCACGCCGATATAGCCGCCGTAGTACCCGCAGATGAAGAACAGCAGGATCGTGATAACTTCCGGCAAAACGGGTATATCGATCGTTTGAACGATCAGGCTTAAAAGGAACGCAAACAGCAGACCGATCATAATGCCGAGTACGCCAAAAAGAATGTCCAGTGCGGGCATTTCCGTCAGTCTTTTTTCAAGCCTTTGAAAGAATCCGTGAACGCCGTCGATGATCTTGGGCGAGATAATAAAAAAAATGATTCCGAATAATAGACCCACGATCACATAGATGGCGGCCATCACGGCAGGTATGGTGGTATAGCGCATCGCATACTCAAAACCAGGGTATTTAAACGAAAAAAGAACCCATGCAACGATTCCGCACCCAATGCCTATACCGACCAAAGCAAGCAAAACTCTCATTACCTTCCGCATGCAGTGATTGGCGCTTTCCTATTCGGTTATCCCCCGACCAGGGGCAGGAATTCGCTTTCCTCCTTCCCACTCGAAGCGGCCAGTTCCGCAACGAGCACTTGCCTTGCCGTTAAATACATTTTTCGTTCGCCTGCCGAGAGACCCTTTTCCTGGTCGCGGCGGATCAGGCACTTCACAACGTCCGCCACGCTGAAAATATCCCCCTCGCGAAGCTTGCTGAGATTGTCCCGGTAACGCTGGTTCCAGTTGTCGCTTTCTTCCGAGCAGCTGTCCTCGCGTAAAAAGGCGACGACCTTGGCGCATTCCTCTTTGCAGACGAGCTTCCTCAGACCCACGGATTCTGCCGTTTGAACGGGCACCATAGCCGTCATCCGGCCCATGACGAACCGCAGCATATAATATTTTGCGGTCTCCCCGAGCACGGTTTGCTTTTCGATTGATTCCACAACACCGACTCCATGCATCGGATAGCAGACCATGTCGCCAACTTGAAACACCGGCGGAACTCCTTTCGCATAACGATTGACTCTATCTTATCATCATATCGCCGCGAATGTCAACAAAAATTGAAATCATATCACAATGTATACGCACTGTCAACTATAAATTTACAATTTCTCATTAGTTTTTTTGTCCGCCGCAATCCTGCCCTTTTTCAAACATATTCGCGGGCGGACAGGCATGCCTGTCCCGAACGTTTTTATATAAAAAGCGGCGCATATGCAACGCGCCGCTTCGTGAGCCTTTCGTCCGTTACAGAAGCTTCTGCTGCTCGCAGCAACTCATGTCCAGCAGACGCTTGCTGACGCGCTGCTCGAACATAGTGCTCATCGGCGCGCGGTCGTGAATGATTTTAACCGCCTGTGCGAACATCGGCGCCGCGGAAATGAAACGTATCTTCGAGGACAGATCCGCATGCGGACACTCCAGCGTGTCGGTCGAGACAAGAAACTCGATCGGGCTTTCGTCAATTTTGCGGATTCCCTCCTCGCCGAGGACGTTATGCGAAAGAGCGGCGAAGACACGCTTTGCGCCCTTGTCCATCAGCGCGTAGCTGACATCCACCAGTGTCCCGCCGGAAATCGAAAAATCGTCGATCACGAGGCAGGTCTTGTCCTTTACGTTTCCAATCACTTCCAGCACTTTTGCCTTTTCGTCGTGACCGATGCGCATTTTATCGCCGATGGCGACCGGGCAGTTGAGTTCGGTTGCATATTCTCTGGCGCGTTTGGCCGAGCCGGCGTCCGGCGAAACGACGACCAGATCGTCCCCGACGATTCCCGAACGGCGGATATATTCGCAAAGCAGCGCTTTTGCATACAGATGGTCGACGGGTTTTTTAAAGAAGCCCTGCACCTGCGGCGCATGCAGGTCCATCGTGATAATACGGTCCACACCGGCCGCTTCGATGCAGTCCGCACAGACGCGTGCACGGATGGATACGCGCGGTTCGTCTTTTTTGTCGCCCTTGGCATAGGAAAAATACGGAATAATAGCGGTTACGGAGTTGGCGCTTGCGCGCTTGAACGCGTCGATCCAGAAAAGCAGTTCCACAAACTCGTCGTTCGGCGCCCTGCCGATCGGCTGTACGATATAAACGTCCTTATCGCGGATCGATTCGTTGACCCGAACAAAAATATTCCCCTCGCTGAATCTGTGAGTCGTTGCATCTCCAAGCTGTGTGCCCAGATAAGCGCACATCTTTTTGGCAAAAGTCCTGCCCGTCTCTCCGGCAAAAATCTTGATAATCCCCGAACCGGTGTACATAGCCTCTCCCCTTTTCGCTCCATATTTCAGCCGCAGCCCTCGCAACCACATTATAGCAGACGAAGCGGCACTTCTCAACACAAGATACCCGATTCCCTCGGGAACTCCGCGTGAGAGCCGCCGCTTTCGTATGGTTCTGTGTACGGCTCCATTTGTCCGTACCAAATTATAGCATAAAAAACACGGGCGGCGAACCGCCCGTTTCGGCATACCAGTTATATCCTGATCAAAACCAACTTTTTCCGTATTCCTTCCCGCAATCCGTCAATTCTTTTCTTCTCTGTTTTCAAAAAAAGTCCTGCATTCGCAAAGCTGCACCGTATCGCGCCAGGTTTGTCCGGGCACGACCTCCGGGCGGTTCGCGCCGTGATAGTCGCTGCCGCAGGTCACGAGCATGCCGTTCTGCGCGGCGATGCTGCAAAGAACGGCGGACTCTCCTCCGCTCATGGACGGATGATACGCCTCCACGCCCATCAAACCGCGTTCTTTTAATTGGAACGCAAGCTTATGCAAATCCGGATTACCGTGCGTCGGATGCGCCCAGACCGGCACGCCGCCCGCGCCGCGGATCAGCGCAATCACTTCCTCCGGCGTGAAACGCTGCACGGCAAAATATCCCGCGCCGCCGCGCCGCAGGTAACGCACGAACGCATCGTGCGCATTCTGCGCGAAACCACCGCCCACCAGAGCAAGGGCAATATGCAGCCGCGTTGCAACGTCGGTTTTCCGCGTTAAGTACGGCTGAATGTCCATGCCGGCCGTCTTCAGTCTGCGCACGATCTCTTCGTTGCGGGTCAGGCGGCGCTTGCGCGCCGTTTCAAGCGCGGCCGACAGGCCCGCCTCCTGCGGATCGACGTCTAGCCCCAGAATATGCAGTTCGTGCGGCCACTCGCAGTCCATTTCGATCGCCGGCAGCACCCGTATGCCCAACTTTGTCCCAGCGTCCAGCGCTTCCGCAACGCCCGTAACGCAGTCGTGGTCCGTCAGCGCGGCCATCGTCACGCCGTGCCGTTTTGCCTGCTCCATCACGCCGGCCGGCGTGTCCGAACCGTCCGAACGAATGCTGTGCATATGCAGGTCGAAGGGTTCATGTGTTTTTTCTTCCGGTTTATTCCGTCCCATTTTTCTCCTGTGCTTCCTGCTTCGCCGAAAACGGGGCGGCCGAGCCGCCCCGTCGAATCCTGTTTTGATTCCCTGTTTTATGCCTGTCCCAGCGGATTGTCTGCGGTTTCACCGTTCGGCAGGTCCTGCGGCAGCCCCGTGTCGGTCTCCGCGGCCTTCTGCGGCTTCGCTGCGCGCTTTGCCGGCGCCTTCTTCTTCCGTTTTGCAAGCACCTCCGCCGGATCCGCGCCTTCGTATACGGCGGCGAACTCCTCGCCGGACACACGCTCGTATTCGATCAGCATGTTCGCCAGCCGGTCGAGCGCTTCCATGCTTTCGCTGATGACTGCACGGGCGCGTTCGTACTGCCCGTCCAGAATCCTGCGCACTTCCTCGTCCACCGTCGCGGCCAGCGATTCGGAATAGTTGCGCTGATGTCCCCAGTCCTTGGCGATGAACACTTCCTCCTGCCCACCCAGGAACATCGGGCCGACCGAGTCGCTCATGCCGTACTCCGTGACCATCTTGTGCGCAATCTCGCTCGAGCGCTGCAGGTCGTTGTATGCGCCGGTCGAAACGTCGTCGAACTTCAACTGCTCGGCGACGCGGCCGCCAAGCGCCATTGCGATGCGGTCGAGCAGCTTGTTTTTGGTCACATGCAGCATGTCCTCCTTGGGCAGATACATCGTGTAACCCGCCGCCATGCCGCGCGGAACGATCGAAACTTCGTGTACCGGGTCGCACCCTTCCAGCCGCAGCGCAACGATCGCATGTCCCGCCTCATGATAGGCCGTGATGCGCTTGTCGCCTTCCGTAATAACGCGGCTGCGCTTTTCGGGTCCCATCTGCACGCGCGTAATCGCTTCTTCCATCTCGATCATGCCAATTTTCTTTTTGTTGGCACGCGCGGTGAGGATCGCCGCTTCGTTGAGGACGTTTTCCAGGTCCGCACCGGTAAAGCCCGGCGTGCGCTTTGCCAGCACCGCCAGTTCCACGTCCGGCGCAAGCGGCTTGTTACGCGCATGCACCTTGAGGATTTCCTCGCGGCCCTTCACGTCCGGATAGTTCACCGTAATCCGGCGGTCGAACCTGCCGGGTCTGAGCAGCGCGGGATCGAGAATGTCCGGCCGGTTGGTCGCAGCGATGACGATGATGCCCTCGTTCGGCGCAAATCCGTCCATCTCCACGAGCAGCTGGTTGAGCGTCTGCTCACGTTCGTCGTGCCCGCCGCCGAGGCCGGCGCCGCGGTGACGGCCGACCGCGTCGATTTCATCGATGAACACGACCGCGGGGGTCGCGCGCTTCGCCGTCTGGAACAGGTCGCGCACGCGCGACGCGCCGACGCCGACGAACATTTCAACGAAGTCCGAACCGGAGATCGAGAAGAACGGCACCTTCGCTTCGCCCGCAACGGCTTTTGCCAGCAGCGTTTTACCGGTGCCCGGAGGGCCAACGAGCAAAACGCCCTTGGGAATCCGCGCGCCGATGGCGTTGAAGCGGGCCGGGTTACGCATGAACTCGACGACTTCCTTGAGTTCTTCCTTCTCTTCGTCCGCACCCGCAACGTCCGCAAACGTGACGTTCAGCTTGTCGCCGCTCTGCAGACGCGCGCGGGATTTGCCGAAGTTCGTCATCTGCTTGCCGCCGCTCTGCGCACGGATCATGAAGTAATAGAAAACGCCGAACGCCGCAAAGATTAAAATGTACGGCAGGATGATCGACCAAATCGATTCCTCAACGATCGTGGATTCATAAGCAAACGAATAGTCCGCGCTGGAAACTTCGTCCACGCTCGTATAAGCGTCCGGGTCAGCCGCGTATACAATTGCAGCCATGTCCGAACGGAACGTACTTTCCGACGGGATGACCACATAGAAATCGGCCTTCTTGGGCAGGTCGCTCAGTTCGTCTTCGCTGTCGCCGTATAGCCCGTAAACCTGCCGCTGGTCGACCTGAATCGCCTTGATCGTTTCGCCCGCCGCAGAAGAACCTTCCTCGGTATTGCGCACCAGCTGCAGAAAATCGGTGTTGTAATCCAGCTCGTCGGGTTTGTCCTCGCTCGGGTTCAGGCCGGATACCATAAAGATGATCGCCACAAAGAGCATAACCCATATGATGGCCGTCATGACTTTTTTATTCAAACAATTGTCCTCCATCTGCGGCGAAGGCAACTTTCCTCTGCGCCGCGCTATCATCGCATGCGCCGGTTTGCGCCGGCGCGCCGTATCTGGGCCGGGCACCCGCCCGGCGGAATCGGTTCGTTACTCGGAATAGACCGAGGCTTTCAAAACGCCCACGAACGGCAGATTGCGGTAAAACCCGCAGTAATCCAATCCGTAGCCCACCACGAATTCGTTGGGGATGATGAACCCGCAGTAGTCGGGCGCAATTTCGCATTCCCTGCGCTCGGGCTTGTCGAGCAGGCAGCAGATTTTGAGGGAAGCGGGGTTCCTGCTGGAAAGCAGGCGCGTCAGATGGCTCAGCGTCAGTCCGCTGTCCATGATGTCCTCGGCAATGAGCACATGCTTGCCGGTGATCGACGTGTCGATATCCTTTGTGATGCGCACGATGCCGGACGTCTTCTGCTCGTTGCCGTAGCTGCTGATGCCCATAAACTCCATCTGCACCGGGATGCTCATTGCGCGCGCCAGGTCCGAGAAAAACACGACCGCGCCCTTGAGGATGCAAAGCAGCACAATGTCCTCTTCGCAGCCGGCATAGTCCTTGGAGAGCTGCTCGCCCAGTTCGCGCACACGTTCGCGGATTTCGTCCTCGGTCAGCAATACCTTGTCGATGTCGTCCAGCATGGTTTTCCCTTTCAAGAATCCGTACCCCCTGTAAACGTAATATGCAGTACCCGTTTCGATTCCGGCCGGACTTTCGCCCGCTCCGAAACCGCAATCCCCATTGCAAAAAAAACTTCACGTCCCGCGCAGAGCAGCGGCATGTCCCGCAGAAAGCGCGGAACCTTTTTGTCGATCAAAACGTCCTTCAGTTTCTTTTCGCCCGGCGCGCCAAGCGGAAAAAAACGGTCTCCGTTTCTGCGTGTGCGCACGACGAGTCCCGGCGGCAGTGCATCCGCGTCCAGAAACGCTTCAAACGCATCCCGCGGTGTGCGGTACGCCGCGACCCATTCCGTGAAAACCGTTCCCGCGGGCGTTTGCGTTTCCCCCGGCAGGCAAAGCGGCACTTCAAACGACTTTTGCGCGGGGTAAACGCCGATGTAGACGTTTTCCGCGTCCGTCCAGGCGGAAAACCCGCGCTGAAGTTCGATCACGGTGCCGGTTTGCGCTCCGCAGAGCGCAAGCACGCGGCCGACATCCGTCTCGCAGACGTTTCCGTCCAGGCTGAAGAGCCTTTTTTTCACAATCCGCGTTTTGAGCGCGTCCGGCAGCGCCATTAGCCCTCTTTTGTCCAGTCCGCCTGCGCGGCCGATTCCCTGTCCGGCCTGCTCCGCCTGCGCGCCAAGATACGCTTCGTCCGCTCTGCAAAGCGCCGCCGTCCGGCAGAGCGCGCCGCTCACGCCGGGGTTATAGCGCCGCAGCAGCGGGACCAGTTCGTTTCGGACGCGATTGCGGAACGCATCGTTCTCCGCGTTGGTCTCGTCCTCGCAATAGTCTTGCCCGCGTTCTTCAAGATAAAAAAGAATCTCTTCTTTAGAAACGCCGAGCAGCAGGCGAATCGTGTCCCCCATCCGCGGCCGCATACCGGAAAGCCCCGCCGTGCCGCATCCGCGCAAAAGGTGCATCAGCACCGTTTCCGCCTGGTCGTCCGCGTGATGCGCGGTTGCAATCAGGCCCGCACCAAAGTGCACGCGCGCGCGTTCGAGAAATTCGTAGCGCAGTTCCCTGCCGGCCTGTTCGAGTGTTTTGCCGGTCTTCTTTGCATAAGCGGGCACGTCCGCGCGCTCCGCCACAAATGGAACGCCAAGCTTTTTGCAGAGCGTCTCGCAGAACGCCATGTCCCGCTCCGCGCTTTCGCCGCGGATTCCATGATGCAGGTGTGCCGCGAACACGCCCGCGACCGCTCCGCTTAAAAGCAGTTCCTGCATAGAGAGCAGCAGCGCGGTGGAGTCCGCTCCGCCGGAGAAGGCGACGAGCACCTTGTCCGCTGGGCCTGCGCCGCATTTCGCGAGCGTTTCGGCTGTCACCAGGCGCTTTTGCTCCATTGCACATTTTTTTCATGCGCACGCCCGCGGCTCCCGCCGCCGGGCGGACAACGCATAAAACCCCATATTGAAATATAGTGCTATTCTACCCGCATCACCGGTTTTTTACAAGAGTTACGGCAAAATTACCGCCGTATGTTGCAAACAATTCACGCCCTTGTATCTTTTGACATGATACCGCGAATCCACTATACTGATAAAGCAAATCAAGGAGAGTATCGCATGCCGGATTCCATCCACAGCGGACATCGCGAGCGGATTCGCGAGCAATATGTCAAAGACGGTGCGGAATCGTTCCGCGACCATCAGTTTCTGGAACTGCTTTTGACCTATGCCATCCCCCGCAGAGACACCAACGCGCTTTCGCATTTACTGCTGGAGCGTTTCGGTTCCCTCGAGGGTGTGCTGACCGCGGACATTGCGCAGCTGACCCTTGTCGACGGCGTAGGCGAAAACACGGCCGTGTTCCTGCGCATGCAGGGCGACCTGTTCCGGCGGCTTTTGCTGCGGCGCGCCGAGGACAGGCACGGCAGAATCCGGCTGAATACGCCGGCCGCCGCCGCCCGCTATGCGGTCGCGCTGCTCTCGCTGAGTGAATATGAAACCGTCTGCGCCGTGTCCCTGAACGCAAAAAAGGAAGTCGTCTTTTGCGATACGCTTCAGCGCGGCTCGCTCACGGAAGCACAGATTTATCCGCGCGCCGTCGCCGAAACCGCTCTGCTGCGCCGCGCGCACGGCGTACTGCTGATCCATAACCATCCGTCCGGCGATCCCACGCCTTCCGAAGAGGACGCGGAAGCGACACAGGCCGTGCAGGCCGCGCTCGAAAGCATCGGCGCGCACCTTTTCGATCATTTGGTCGTCGGCGGAAGCTGCGCGTTCAGCTTTTCCATGCACGCCGTCATCGGCGTCGGAGGGAAGCAGGCGGACGTTTTTTCGCCGGAGGAATACAAAGCGCGCCGCGCTTCCCCCGCCGCGCAGCGCGATCTTCTGCGCGTGATGGAACCATACGATCAATAATCATTTCTGCAGTGTAAACGTATAACAGAAAGCGCCGCCGTGAAGGAAATTTCGCGGCGGCGCTTCGCTGAACCGGAGAAGGGGGTGCAATCCCGGTTCAGCACATCATTTTGCTTTGGTCCGTGTCATTCTGCAGAAATCGCTTCAAACGCGGCGCTCAGCGCGCTCACGTAATCCGCGTCGATCAGCAGTCCTTCCGCATCCTCAAACGACACGCGGTATGTGCCGCTGTCATAACGCGAAAGCGTCAGTTCCATGGTCGTGTACGTGTCCGTGGAGCGATGGAACGTAATGCTTACCTCCGGCAGCGCCGTTGCGGACGTGCTTGCGGTATCCCCGTTCCACGAAATCGCGGAGATCGCATCCAGCAGCGCATCTCCGAGGTCCGCATCCAGCGTTTCTCCGTCGAGCGTGTATGCACGCGTCGTTTCCGTCGTTTCCGTCGTTTCCTCGTCGGTCGCTTCCGTGCTCTCGCTGTCCGTCGTTTCCGCAGCCGCTTCGGTGATCGCAATGGTATGCGTCGTGCCGTTCACGGTAACGTCCATGGAAGTCACCGTGTCGAAATCAAGCGCGCAGATCGCCGACGAACGCAGCGAACCGTATCCCGCCAGCAGCAACTGGTCTGCAAGCGTTGCGTCTATCGTGTAGACCATGTCCGAATCCGCAAGCTTTGCATAGCAGTAGTCGCCGGTAAACGTGCCGAGTTCCAGCGTATACGTCCGCTCTTCGCTTGTCGTCGTAGTCACCGGATCGCCGTTTTCGTCCGTGTCGCCCGTCGCCGTTGTTACGTCTGCCATATAGCGGACGCTGATCGTGGCCGCCGGAGTAAGAAGGCCGTAAGTCTCAAGCGCTTCCTTGTCCGCGTCGTAGCTGACGCAGGCGCGCCAGGTCATCGCATTCATACTGTCGATGAGCGACTCCACCTCGTCGGTGCCCAGCGGATACGTCGTACCGTCTTCCGAGGAATACCAAACGAACGTGTCGGAGTAGGTCAGATGCGCATCCGGATCATAGCTGATCGCAACGTCCTTTGCGTCCGTCGAAACCTCAATGCTCTGAACGTCCTTGAGCAGCGGCACGTCTTCAAGCGCCACGAGATCGAGCAGCTGATAGGAAAACGCGTCCGAAACGGAAGAGTCCACCATGTAGATCGTGCCGGAATCGTCCGCCGAGAGATAGTATTCATACGTCACGTCGTTTTCGTCGCCGATGGCATATTCATACGTCGTCCCGTCCGACGCAGTCACCGTAATGCTGACAGCCGGATCGTCCAGGCCGTAGTCCGCCGCATCTTCGCCCGTGAACGAGCGGGTCGCATCCATCGCGTCGATCACGGCAAGCATCTGACCCGGGTACGTCTGGTCGAGCGGGAACGATTCGTCGTCCGCATAGACCCAGTCGGACGCGCTGTCGTCGCGGGCCAGTTCGACCGTCTCGCCGGCATACACGTATTTCAGCCCGACGATATCATCTTTGTCCGGTTTGGATATTGCAACCGTTTCTTCTTCGGTGTCCGAAGTATCGGCTTCCTTGTTTGCGTTGATGCGGCCGATCAGGAAATATCCGCCGATCAGCACGGCCAGCACGCAGAGCATTGCCAGCAGTTTCCATCCGCGTTTCATCGATTCGCCCGCCTCCTTTGCGCCATCGGCAATTCACACAGCTTCTTCATTTGCGTTTCCTCCTCACAACAACGACTACGCCGGAGAGGATGACCGCAAGCGGCAGCACGCCGACGAGGATGACGCTCCAGCGCGATGCAGCGGCGGACGAAACCACCAGCTGTTCGGAATCCAGCGACTTTGCGTGGATGCTGATCGAGTTTTCCCGTTCGCACATCCAGCCAAGGGAATTGAGCAGCAGGTCGGTGTTCGCGCCGGACACCATTTCATCGATGGTGTCTTCAAACATCACGGAAGTCGTCAGCCATACGATCTGCGTTTCCTTGCTGCCAACTTCTTCGCTGATCGCCACGCCGAGCGCGAACGGGCCGTCGATATCGCCCGACTCTTTGTCGTAGGTTGTCATGTCATACCCGGCGAGCTTGGAATACGCCGAATCCGACGTTGTGAGAAGCTGGTTGACATACAGCCCGTCGCGCAGATCGTCCGAGACGGTCAGACCCTGCGCAATCGGCATCAGGATATAGTAGTTCCCGCCGGAGAGCGGTTCGGTGATGGTATGCGTGGAGATTGCGGGCAGCAGATAGTGTTCGTATCCACGCAGCGAATAGTTCCCGTCCGCGTCGACGACAATGCCGTCCACACGGCTCACGCCGTAGTATTCCATCAGCGATTCAAGATTCGGCATCTCGGTTTCTGTGTAGTCCGTCACAAGCAGCATCCGGCCGCCATCTTCGAGATACGAAAGGATCGTGTCCTTTTCGTCGCTCGTAATATCGGTCTGCGGAGATGCGATAATCAGGCATTCACAGTCGTCCGGCACGCCGTCCTCCGTCAGCAGGTTCAGGTCCTCCAGCTCGATGTTTTCGCCGGCAATCGAATCTTCCGCGCTGGAGCCCAGCCCGTTTTCGCCGTGCCCCTGCAGTTGGTAAGCGATCGGCAGGTCGTCGCTCGTCACATAATCGATCGCACTGGTAATCAGGTTCTCGCCGTTGAAATCGGTCGAAGTCGTGCCGGTCGTGTAGTAGCTTGAGTAATCCGTTTCAAAGATATCGTCATAGCTGATATACCGGCTCCGGTCGCCACAGACGACGACCACGCTGTTTTCCACAACGGAATCGCTCGAATACTGCGAAAGGAAATTCGGCGAGACGACGGGGTCGACGGTTTCCACCTGGATGTAATCGCTCGCCGCCTCATACTGATCGAGCAGGGAGGTGAGCGTCTGGTCTTCGCTTCCGCTCTGCGCAATAACGTAGATCGTGATGTCGTCCGTCAGCCCGGCGGCGATCTTTTCGGACTGCTCGCTGAGCGTAAAGAGCTTGTTGGCGGTGATGTCCAGCTGGGTAGCGGAACTCGGAATCTGGTTGACCACCAGCATGACCACGACCGCGATGGCGACGACCGCCAGAGACGCAACGGTGCTGTATCCGCCCGCCTTAAACGCGCGGGTGCGGAATCCGTTCCTGAACTTCTGTTTGTCGAAATGAAGCTTTTTGCGGCTGCCGCCGGTTTTCTTTTCTTTTATCTCGGGTTCTTTGACGGCCGAATCGGTCTGATTTTGCAGCTGTTCCATCAGCTCCACCTCCTCTTCTCAAGCGACTGCACCGTGAAAAACAGGAAGACGCCCGCAGTCACGAGATAGAACACCAGCGACGTGATGTCGAATACGCCGCCGACAAAATTGTCGAAGCGGTCGAAGAGCGAGAGCTTCTCCATCGCCGTGGTCAGCAGTCCGGAGAGCGTGTCCGGCGAAAACGCCAGGACGATGACGTTCGCAACTTCCAAGGCGAGGAATGTCACGACCGAAACAAACGTGTTTTTCGTCATGACCCGAAGCAGCAGCGCAATCAGCACAATGATGACCGTGACCGCCACGAACGACGCGGTGGAGCTTTCGGAAACGAACTCCGTCGTCGACGTAAGGAAATAGTTGACCAGCAGTGCAAGGAAGCACAGCACTGCGGCGATCGCCTGGTTTTCCGTCAGGGACGAAATGAACAATCCCACCGCAATGAACGCCGCACCCATGAAGATGAAACCGACGAGCGATCCGTATGCGGTGATGAAGCTCACCGTGCCGAACGAGGAAAGCAGCAGCGGATACAGCGCAATCAGCGCCGTCGGCAGCAGAAACACCGTTACCATCGCAAAATACTTTCCAAGCACGATACGCGTCATCGGGACCGGCAGCGCATACAGCAGCTGATCGGTCTTCTGCCTGCGTTCCTCGGCGACGCTGCGCATCGTGAGGATCGGCACGACGATCATAAAGATGAAGGACATGCCCTGCAGGACGTATTCAAAATTCGGATAACCATAGTTGAGGTTGTACGCCATGACGTATACGCCCGCGAACATCAGCAGGAACGCGCATACCAGATATCCCGTCATGGTGTTGAAATAGGATTTGACTTCACGCTCGTAAATTGCGCCCATGCCTGGCCTCCTTTCCGCGCTTGTTCTGCGCAGGTTCTTCGCCCGTAAACTCCAGGAAGATGTCTTCGAGGCTGGCTTTGCTCAGCGTCATATTCAATATCGGCACGTTTGCCTTGGAAAACGCGGTGAAAAGCGCCTCGCGTACGTCCCCGCCATCCTGCGCGCTCACGCGCAGTTCGGTCACGCCGTCCGCCTCGCTCTTTACCTCAACGTCCGAAACGCCGTCCATCCCGGCAAGGATTTCCGTTGCACGCGCCTGGTCCGCTTTCACGCTCAGATCGACCGTCGAACTGCCGGTGAATTGCTTTTCCAGATCGTTCGGCGTACCGCTTGCGACGAGTCTGCCGTGCGAAATAATCAGGATATGGTCGCAGACCGCCTGCACCTCGCCAAGGATATGGCTGCTCAGAATCACCGTGTGGTCCTTGCCCAGGTTCTTGATCAGGTCGCGTATTTCGATGATCTGCTTGGGGTCGAGGCCGACCGTCGGCTCGTCCAGAATCACGACTTCCGGGTTGCCGAGCAGCGCCTGCGCGATGCCGACGCGCTGCCGATACCCTTTTGAAAGGTTCTTGATCAGCCGGTCCTGCATCTCTTCAATCCCGGTGATCTCCATCACCTTTTCAATCTGTTCGGTGCGCTCCTTGCCGGTAACGCCGCGTGCTTTTGCCACGAACTCCAGAAACTCCATCGGCGTCATGTCCGGATACAGCGGCGGCAGTTCCGGCAGGTAGCCGACCTTCCGCTTGATCTTTTCGGGTTCGTCGAAAATATCGAGCCCGTCGATGCGCACCACGCCGCTCGTTGCGCCGAGACACCCGGTCATGATGTTCATGGTCGTCGTTTTGCCCGCGCCGTTCGGCCCGAGCAGACCGTAGATGCGGCCGTCTTCCACCGTGAACGAAAGGTCGTCCACAGCGGTGTGATTTCCGTATACCTTGGTCAGGTTATTTACTTCTATCACCGAATTCCCTCCTTCGGCATTTTTTATCCCGTCCAGTATAGTTTTTCAACCTTAAAGCAAACAAAAAAGCCGGAGGATATCCTCCGGCAAAACCGCGAAATTTATTCTCTTAAAAATTGTTTTTTCCGCGTCCGGAAGCAGCCGTCAGAGTTTCCAGTGACTCAAAAAGAACTTCGTGCATTCGCTCTTCGGATTTTTTAAAACGTCTTGCACCGCGCCGTGTTCGCAAATTTGACCGCCTTCCAGCGCGACCGCCTGCGTGCCGAGCCGCAGCGCCTGCGAAGGCGCATGCGAAGAAAAAATCAGCGTGCAGCCCGTTTCCGCGGCGTATTCCAGCAATGCTTGCTCGGCCATGTCGCTCGCGTAAATATCCGCGGACGCGGTCGGCTCGTCCAGCAGCAGCGCTTTGTGCGATTTGGCGATCAGCCGCGCCAGCGCCATACGCTGTGTTTCCCCGCCGGAAAGGCGGCTGCCGCGGGCTTTCGCCAGCTGTATTAAGCCGACGCGTTCCAGCGCCGCCAGCGCCGCTTTGCGCGCATCCTCTCCGCCGCCGAGGGAGAGCATCACATTTTTCACGACGCTCAGGTCGAACGCATACGGTTTTTGCGGCATATAGCCGATTTCGCCGCGTTCCAGCCCCGAAAGGCGGACGTTCCCTTCGTCCGGCTTCAGCGTCCCGGCAAGAATGCGCAGCAGCGTCGTTTTCCCGCTGCCGTTCGGGCCGATCAGCGCATACCGCTCGCCCGGCAGGAACAGAAGTTCCGGCACATCCAGCGCGAGGCGCGTGCCATAGCGTTTTTTGATTCCGCTCAGCTCAATCATGCGCGCCTCCTTTGCAGCAGATGCGCAAACACGTTGACGATCAGCGAAATGAGCAGCAGTAACAACCCAAGCGCAAGCCCGAGCGTAAAGTCCCCGCGGTTTGTATACATCATGATCGCAGTGGTCATGACGTTCGTTTTGTAGGCGATCGCGCCGCCGACCATGGACACCGCGCCGACTTCCGCCATCGCACGGGCAAAGCCGAACAGATAGGTCGAAACCAGCGCGTATTTGCTCTCGTTGAGCATCAATAGCAGCGTCTTTCCGCCGGAGAGGCGCAGCCCGCGCGCGCTTTCGCGGATTTCGCCCACAATCGCGGAAAGGTAGGTCTCCATACTTCCCGCCGCAATCGGCGTAATCAGAATCACCTGCGCAATGATCATGCCGGTCACCGTAAAGAGCAGCTTGAGCTCGCGCAGCGGCCCCACGCCGGAAAAAAGCATGTAACACAAAAGCCCGCAGACAACGGGCGGCAGTCCCATGAGCGTGCGGTTGATCACAATCAGAATCTTGCGTCCCGGAAAACGCGTCGCCGCGTATAAAACGCCGAGCGGCGCTCCTAAAAGGAGCGCCGCAATCGAACTGGTCAGCGTCATGCGCATGGTAACGGAAACGATGTTCCATAACTGCGCATCGCCGGAAAACAGAAGGTCAAACGCCTTTTGGAACGCGCCGGTCATCAGCCGGCGATCCCGCCGTTGGCGCGGAAGGTCAGAAACGTCGCTTTATCGGAGAGGATATACGCATCCATCTCGTTGGCCATGGTCAGGCAGACGCCCATGCCGGCGTTGCTGTACATGTACCACTCGCTGTAGTCGGCAACGCTGGAAGCCTCGGTCGTGATGCCGAGTTCCTCCGGCCAAAGCGAGATTTCCTTGGTGTGCGTGCCGGAAAGGTCGCCGCGCGAAACGAAAGGATATTTGCCGTCCGCAATACGTTTGAACGCGTCTTTCACGTCCGAAGCTTCGGCGCACTGCGCGGGATCGTCCTTGGGCCCGACCAGCACGAAATAATTATACATAAACGTCAGCCGCTCGCTGTCGTAGCCTTCAAGCACCTTGGCAAATCCATCCGAAACGAACACGTCCTCCTGCGATTTGCTGTGCACAAGGATGAGGTCCGCATTGCCCATCTTTGCTGCGGCGATCGCCTTTCCCGTGCCCGCAGAGGAAACTTCCACATTGTAACCATACTCGCTTTCGAACACCGGCAGCAAATAGTCCATCAGCCCGCTGTCGTTGACGGAAGTCGTCGTTGAAAGACGGATGGTCTTCGTTTCGTCGGTCGCCTGCGGAATCTCCGCCGTTGCAACGGGCTTGTCTTCCTTCGTGTAGAAGAGATATTCGCCGTATTCGTCGTAACCGTAGTTTTTAATCAGTTCCGTCGCTTCGTCGCCAAGCATCCAGTCGATGAGCGCCTTGGCGCCGACGGTATTGAGCGCAACGTCGTCGACGGATTTGCCGTCCGCGTCCACAAAGGGCGCGTTTTCGTCCACTGCAAGAAGGGAGTAGTTGTTGATCATCGCGTCGTCCTGCTCGTAAAGGATCGTAATGCCGAGCAGGTCTTCCGGTGAAGGCGTGTCGGTCGTTTCCGGTACCTCGGTCGCCGTCTGTTCCATAACGACCGGTTCCGCCGTTTCAGCAGGTTCGGCGGTCGCTTCTTCCGTCACGGTAGTCTTCGCGCAGCCAAATACGCTCAATGCCAGCATCAGCGCAAGCGCGGTCAGAAGGATCCGTTTTTTCATATGTTTCTCCTTTTTTTCGCAGGGAATATCTCCTCCGCAGGCGAGGAGAACACCTTTGGAGCAAGCGGACTGACCGTCTCCTTTGCAATCACGGCAGGCGCACGCGTCACCGCGCGCACCCGTTGGCCGGCTGATCCTTCACAGGCATACACCGGCTCGGAGATTCTCCCTGCTGATCGATGTGTTTTATCGCAAATATTATTTCATACGGCGTTTTTTGTGTCAATAAGCGCTCATGCGCAAATCCGGTTTGGCCGGCTTTTTTCTGAACGTAAAAATCCGCCGTGTTGCCTAAACTGCATACGCGGCGGAAAGTTCACGTTTCTTTCGCAATGGCATACTGCCTGACGCGCCGTATTTCCCCGGTTTTCGTCAGTTCGCCGCATTCCCCTTCTGCGCAAGCGTTGCGGCAAACGCCTTTAGGATGATGAGTTTGATCATCGTCGCAGTCTGGACCGACACCTTTGCTTCTTTCGCAATTTTTTCGATGGGATACTTGTCGGTTGCATATTCCAGTTTCATCTCAACGAGTTTTCCCTGCTGACCGGATTTGCGCGCGTCCTCAAGACACATTTTCGGCGCGTACTTTTTCATGTTTTCTTCCGCGTCCGCTTCACGCGCTGTTTTGACCTCACGCTTGTGCTCCACGACAGCGGCGGCGGCCGCCGCCGCGCCGCCCAGCAAAAGCAAGACGCCCACGCCAACCCAAAAACCGCTCTCTGCAAACACCGCCAGCAAAGTTCCAAACACCGTCATTGGAATCAGCGGCCCCAAAAAATTGTAGCGCCCCTTCTTCCCGCTTTTCACTTCCTCGACGTATTTCGCCAGGCACGCATCGCAGACCGCCCGGTCGGTTACGCCAAGGAAAGCCTCCTTGTCGCTCAGTCGAGCGAACGCGAACAGCCGCTGCGATTCGCCGCCGCACCGAAAGCATTTCGACAAACTGTTCTGTTCCAAAATGATTCCTCCTTATTCTTGCCGTCCTGTGCGCCGGCTCGCGCGCGCACCGTCGTGCCTGTAATTTCTCCGCCGCTTTGGAGCTTCCCTTACAATGCCACCATATCACAGATGCATCCTCGGTTGGTCAGCAATCTGCACACTGCATGCAATATTTTTTGATTTACGCAAAAAAGCCCGTGCAAAAAGCACGGGCACTGCGTTCAAACTATGAATCACTTTAACAGGTCGCTGAAAAATGCAACCGCGCGCGCTTCGTCCGCCTTGTTCGGGCGACCTTTCGCGATGCCGCCGACCAGCTTGAACGGACCGAACGTGTCATATCCCCTGCAGTGGAACCCGCCGGCAATGCGCGCGCCTCTGCCGGTCAGACGTTTTTGAAACCCGCCGTCGAACTTTCCCGCCGCCGCGCCGCAGGTGTAGATGGTGAAGCAATCCTTCCCTCCGAGCTTTTCCAGTGAGCCGGCCAGCTCGCGAATCGGTTTGCCGAACTCCGACATGTAAATTCCGGACGCAAACCCGACCAGATCGTATTCGTCCAGGTCGATCGTTTCCTTCACCGGCACGCGCACAAGCGTCACGTCGAATTGCCCTGCAATCGCCTCGGCGATTTTCTTCGTGTTTCCGTGGTGAACGGAATAGTAAAACAAAACTGCCTTTTTCATGTTTCCCTCTTTCGCGTTTGCCGTTCTCTTGTCCGCCGGTTTGTTTCCGGGCACCACGGCACAATAATTATCTTATTGCCGGTTGTTCCTATTTTCAAGTGCAAATTGTTTTATTTCCGCAAAGAAAAGCCGGAACCGGCGCATCCAAGCGCCGGTCCCGGCTTTTACTCGCCTGTTTCTTAAGCTTTATGCTTCTTCGGCGGTTTCTTCCCGCTCGTAGAAGTTGACGATGCAATGCATCGGGCAGACCTGAATGCACGCGCCGCAGCGGGTGCAGGTCGTCTCGTCGATGATCGCAACGCCGTCTTTCACATGAATCGAATCGGAAGGACACTGTTTTTCGCAGCGTTTGCAGCCGACGCACGCGGTTTTGCACTGCAGCCGCGCAATGCGCCCGATTGCCTTGTTGCGGCACATCACGACGATGGTCTGATCCCGCGGGAGCAGCTGGATGATGCCGCGCGGGCAGGTTTCGACGCAGACGCCACATCCTGTGCAGAGGTCCTCGTCGATCACGGCCACGCCGTCTTCAAGCCGGATTGCGCCAAACGGGCAGCGCGCCACGCAGTCGCCAAGGCCGACGCAGCCAAACTCGCACGCGGTCGGCCCGCCGGAAATCCCGCTCGCCGCACGGCAGGACGGAATTCCGCTGTAATCGGTGCGCGCGCTGACGTTTTCGCAGGTGCCCTGGCAGCGCACACGCGCCACCATGGGTTCCACGTCCCCCGCGTCCACACCCATGATTTCGGCGATGGCTTTCGCCGTTTTCGCGCCGCCGGGCGTGCAGCCGTTGGGATCGGCTTCGCCCTTTACGACCGCCTCGGCAAACGCGTCGCAGCCCGCATATCCGCAGGCGCCGCAGTTCGCCCCGGCGACTGCCGAACGGACGGCCTGTACGCGTTCGTCCACCTTAACGGCAAATTTCTTGCCCATAAAGCCGAGGACGAATCCAAAGAGAACGCCAAGCCCGCCGAGAGCGGCGACAGCGAAGAGTATTTTTAAGAGTACCGCCATCTCACATCACCCCCGCGAACATGTTGGAAAAGCCCATGAACGCCATGCTCATCAGCCCGGCGATCACCAGCGAAATCGGGAAACCCTTGAACGCCGCGGGGATTTTCGCCGTTTCCAGACGCTCGCGCACGCCCGCCATCAGCACAATCGCCAGCAAAAAGCCCAGCGCGCCGAACGTGCCATTGAGCACGGAATACAGCAGGTTGTATTCTTCCGTGATGTTCAGGAGCGTAACGCCAAGCACCGCGCAGTTGGTCGTGATAAGCGGCAGATAAATCCCCAGTGCGCTGTAGAGCGACGGCGCGGATTTTTTGAGGAACATTTCGACGACCTGCACCAGTGAAGCGATGACCAGAATGAACGCGATGGTGCTCAGGTACTTCAATCCCATTGGAACAAGCACCCAGTAGTACACGAAGTACGTAAACAGGCTCGCCAGCGTCATCACGAACGTGACCGCAAGGCCCATGCCGAACGCCGTCTCCACTTTGCCGGAAACGCCGAGGAACGGACAAACGCCGAGGAAACGGGAGAAGATGTAGTTGTTCGTCAGCACGCAGCTGAACATAAACAGCAGTACTTTCACAATCTGACTCACTGTTTCTTCGCCTCCTTCCGGCCGGAAGCCTTCATGCCGACGGCGTTAAACGCCGCAAGCAGCAGTCCATACACGATGAACCCGCCCGCGGGCAGAATCAAAAGGAGCATCGGCTGATACGAAGCGCCGAAAACGCTTACGCCGAAGATCGTGCCGTTGCCGAAGATTTCGCGGATGCTGCCGATGAGCGTCAGCGCCAGCGTGAAACCGATGCCCATGCCGACGCCGTCCACCGCGCTGCGCAGGACCGTGTTCTTGCTGGCGAACGCTTCCGCCCGCGCAAGGATGATGCAGTTGACCACGATCAGCGGCAGGAAGATGCCGAGGCTTTCATACAGCGACGGCAGAAACGCGTGCATAAACATCTGCACCATGGTCACAAACGTGCAGATGACCACTATGAACGACGGAATGCGGATTTTGTCCGGAATGAAGTTCCGGAGCAGCGAAATCACGATGTTGGAGCCGACGAGTACGAACGTTGCCGCCGCGCCCATGCCGATGCCGTTGATCGCGCTCGTTGTGACCGCCATGGTCGGGCAGGTGCCGAGCACCAGCCGGAACGTCGGGTTTTCCGTGATAACGCCGTTTAAAAAGACGCTTTTTAACGATGATTTATGTTCCATATGGTTATCCCTCCGCCGGCGCATTCAGCTTTGCGAGCAGGCCCGCGGCCTTGCCGACCGCCTTGGTGACCGCTCTGGAGCTGATGGTTGCCGATGTCACGGCGTCGATGTCGCCGCCGTCCTTTTTCAGCGAAACGGACGAATCCTTGCCGATAAACTGTACGCCGAACCACGTTTCCTTCGTGCGCGCACCGAGTCCGGCCGTTTCGGAAAAGTTCGATCCGCCGACATATACGCCCGTGATCGTTCCGTCATTGTCAACCCCGACGGTCACTTCGATTTCGCCGCCGTAGCCTTTTGTAACGATCTTGCCGGTTTTCCCGGCGAGTTTGCCGTTTGCGTCATATCCGGCGTACGTTTCACTCAGACCCTCCGGCGCGTCGAGCTGTTCAAACGTCTCCGCGTCCGGAAGGACGCTGCGCCTTGCCGCATCCGCGGCAATGATTTCCTGCTGTTCGATCGGCGCTTCGGTCAGCGCGTTGGTCGTCCCCAGCGCAAGCCCGGCCACCGCCGCAATGGCGAACAGCTTGAATCCCAGTACCCAGATTTTGTTACGCACGGGTCTTCACCTCCCCGTAAATCCGCGGACGCGTCGCCCGGTCGATCAGCGGCGTCGCAATATTCATCAGAAGGATTGCATACGTCGTGCCTTCCGGATACCCGCCGTACGCACGGATCAGCGCGATGATCAGCCCGGCGCCCGCCGCGTAAATCATCTTGCCCGTCTTCGTCATCGGGCAGGTGACGTATTCCGTCGCCATAAACACCGCGCCGAAGAGCACGCTGCCGATCAGCACGCCCTGCACGGGATCGCCGCCGAAAAGGAACGTAAAGAGCATGAACGAAGCGATCATGGTCACCGGGATGTGCCAGGTAATCGTCTTGCGGATCAAAAGGTACACAAGCCCGAGCAGGATAGCGATTGTGCTGACTTCGCCGATGCAGCCGGGGATTTTACCGATCAGCATGTCCAGCATGGAAGGCATCGCCGCCGTGCTCTCGCCGGATAGCACCGCAAGCGGCGTTGCGCTCGACACCGCGTCGAACGGCGTCACATAGGCGCTGCTTCCGCTCATAAGCGCGGGCCAGCTTGCAAGCAGCACCGCGCGCGCAGCCAGCGCCGGGTTGACGAAGTTATCGCCCAGTCCGCCGAAAAGCTGCTTGGCAAGGATGATTGCGACCGCGCTGCCGATGAAAATCAGCCACCACGGCGCGGTGGACGGCATGCTCATCGCAAGGATCAGCCCCGTCACCACAGCCGAAAGGTCGTTGATCGTGATCGGCTTTTTCAGGAGTATTTCCCAGAGGAATTCCAGCCCCACGCAGAACACGACGCAAAGCAGCATCACGCGCGCGGCGTTCCAGCCGAACAGCCACACGCCTGCAACCGCCGCTGGCATGAGCGCCACGATCACGTCCAGCATCAATACGGCGGTCGTGTCTTTGGCGAAGATATGGGGCGCGCCGGAGACGGCAAGCCGTTTTTGTTGTTCCATTGTGCTCACCTCTTCCTCGCCTTTGCGGAGAGTTCCTCGCGCGCCGCCTTAAACGACGAAGTGAGGTACCGCCGCGCGGGACAAATATAGGAACAAGCGCCGCAGAGCACACAGTCCAGAAGCCCGTGCTTCTTGGCGGCGTCGAAGTCCAGTTTGTCGATGTCCGAACGAATCAGATACGGATACAGCCCGATTGGGCAGATGTTGACGCAGCGCGCGCAGCGGATGCAGGCGGTCTCTTCAAACTGCTGCACCTGCGTTTCGTCGAATGCAACGATGCCGTTGGTCGCTTTCGTCATGGAGATATCCGTGCTGGAAGCGCAAAGCCCCGTCATCGGTCCGCCTGCGAACACCTTTTTTACGTTTTCCGGCAGGCCGCCGCAGGCGGCGAACGCCTGATCATACGTCGTGCCGACCCGAAGCAGCAGGTTGCCCGGTTCGTTTACGCAGCCGGTCACGGTCGTGATGCGCTCGACAAGCGGCTTGCCCAGCGTCACCGCGTCGAAAATCGCCGCGGACGTGCTCACGTTGAATACCAGCGCCTGCGCGTCGATGGGCAGTTTGCCGCGCGGCACTTCTCTTCCGGTCACAACGTGAATCAGCTGCTTTTCCGAGCCCTGCGGATATTTCGTGGTCAGCGGGAAAATCTCAATCTGCGGATACGGCTGCGCGGCCTTCTGCATCGTCGCAATCGCGTCCGGCTTATTCTTTTCAACGGCGATTACGCCTTTGTCAACGCCCGTTGCACGCATGATCAGCAGCAGTCCGCCGATGATCCGTTCGCTCGATTCAAGCATGAGCCGGTGATCGGCGGTGAGATACGGTTCGCATTCCGCGCCGTTGAGGATCACCGTGTCCGCGCTTTTCCCTTCGGGAATCGAGAGCTTGATATGCGTCGGGAACGACGCGCCGCCCATGCCGCAGATGCCCGCGCTCTTCACCGCGGAGACGATCTGTTCCGGCGTTGCGGACTCCAGCGTCCCTGCGGGATGCAGCTCCACCCAGTCGTCCTGCTTATCGTTCCGGATGCCGATGCACAGTTCCGGCGCGGCCCGCAGCTGCTGCCGCGTTTCCACAAACGTTACTTCGCCGGACACGCTCGCATGCACGGGCAGTCCGAGCCCGCCGACGGGCGTTGCAATCACCTCGCCCATCTGAATGCGCTGCCCCTTTTCCACGCATGGCGCGCTCGGCGCGCCGAGGTGCATCCCCATCGGGATGACGACAAACTCCGGCGTCACCGCGCGCACGGGGCACGCGTTGGTCAGCGGCTTCCCCTCGCCAATATGGCGAAGCGGATGCACGCCGCCTCGAAACGTTTTCTTCAATTCTATTCCACCTGCCTTAAAAAGATCGGGCGCGCAGAGAGCAAAACGCCCGCGAAACACCAGTGGATAGTATACGATAAAATACGGCGAATGTACAGGTTCTATCTTGCTGCCGAGTATGCTATTCGTGCGGTTTTGCAACATTTTTCGGTTTTTTGTTCCGCAAAACCGCTCTTGGCACGGCTTTCGCCCGAATGCGGACGCGCCGCCCCGTTCGCCGCATGGCGCGCAAAAAGCCGCTCCCTGCGAGCGGCTTTCCTTCAGCTTTCATCTGAATTAATCGATTCCCAGATAGTCGAGAATGCCGTTTACAATGCCGTTTGCCATGGTGTTCTGAAAATCGGAATCGTTTACCTTTTTGTCGTCCTCTTCGTTGCTGATATGCCCGACGAACAGTGTGCAGACCGGCGCTTCCGTTTTGTTGAGCAGCGTTTCATCGTCCTTTTCCACGATCGAACTGCCGTTTATCTCGCGCACCGGCAGGCTCGTTGCATTGACATATGCGTTCAGAACGGCGGAAGCGAGCTTTTCACACTGCGTTTTCTTGTCGTGACTCTCCGGAATCCAGGCCATCGCGCCGCGCGTATCGGAAGCGCTCACATAGTTGCAGTCGATTCTGAGCGCAAGTTCCACTTCTCCGCTGTTAAAGATGGCCGCGCGCTCGGACGAAGTCTTGTCGTCCTTCACGTCGCTGAGCGTAAACACGACCGTCGCGCCCAAATCTTCCAATTTATCACGCACGAGCGAAGCGACCGCATAGGTCAGCCGGTTGGCATAGATCTGTGTGGAAACGCCGCGCACTTTCGAGCTGTATCCGCGCGACGGATCGATGCCGATCACATGCCCGTCCAGCTTGCCGGCGGGTTCAACGGTCGGCGTGGGCGTCGTTCCCGGCTCCAGCGACGGCGTAGGCGTAGGTTCGTTCGGGTCGAGTGTCGGCGACGGCGTGGCCGTGACGGGCGCGACCGTCGGGGAGGGACTCGGCGTGGCGTGGGCAATACGATAGTTGACGACTGCAGGAGAAATGACGCCTGCGACCAGCGCGTAACTAACGCCAATGAGCAAAATTAAGATCATTGCGCATAGAATTCCGAATGCGAGTGGGTTGTTGATACGAAACGTTCTCCTGCGCTTAACAATCTTTTTCATGCTCTCCACCTCGGTCGTGCTATCAAGGGTATTGTAACACGTGCAAGAAACAAAGCACCATAGCAAAACATAAGATTTTCAAAATTTACACGTTTTCGTTAGAAAAAATTCATCACTTGGCCACCCGGCAGACACACAAAAGCATCGCGTGTTTAAGCGCGTGTCCATTTTACCGCAGCACCTCTTTCCGGTGAATCCGTTCCGGCGGCGCACTGCGGTTTTATGTGAGTTTTTCCAGCAGGATGCGCCCTTTCCCCGGCTCTCCGCGTTTTATTTCCCTGCCGCATGCCGGCGCCGCTTCCCTTGCGCCGTATGCGGCCCTGACTGTCTGTTTTTGTTTTTTTGCCGCCGTACTTGAACCCGTGGCACACTTGAACGTATAATAATGCCATGCCATATAATTTTACGCACGCGCTGGTCGGGCTGACCGCGCTCAATCAGGCGAGCGGGCAGGTGAACGAGCTTGTCCGCCGCCGCATGGACGTGTTTTTGATCGGCACCATGGGCCCGGACCCGTATTTCGGCGACTCCAGGCCAAAGCCGCTGTTTTCGCCGTGCCGCGAACCGCTGGCCGAACAAATGCATACGCTCGACGCGCGCGTCCTCTTTGGCCACATGTTCCGTCTGGCCGCCGGAAGTGAAACGCTGACGGCTTATACGCTCGGCTTTCTCTGCCATTTTCTGCTGGATACGACCGCGCACCCATATATCGAGGCACGTTTCCCGGGAAAAGCGCATACGCCTGCGGAGATTCAGTTCGATCTGATGATGACCGACCGCGTACGATTCCCCGGCGTACCCGCTCCGCCAAAACGGTTTTACCGCACGAAGCGCGTCCGCGAGTTGGATGAGCTGCACGAAAATTTCTTTATGGTATCTTCCCGGTTGGCGACCAAAGGCGCTTTTGCAAGAAGCCTGCGCAAATGGATTCTTGTCAATACGGTTTCCTACGATCCCAAGAACCGCAAACTCCGCTTTTTCGGCGCGCTGGAACGTCTGTTCCGCAAGCCGGGCAAACTAACGTGTTTTTTAGTTGCGCATCATCCGAACCCGGACGACCGCCTGAACCTCAAACACGCCGAATGGCGCTCGCCCTGGGCGGCGGACACGCCGCGGACGGAGTCGTTCCCCGACCTGTTTGACCACGCCTGCAGGGAAGCGCCCGCTCTTTTGGAAGCGGCGCTTTCCGCCATGCAAACCGGCGACGCCGCAGAAGCGTTCCGGCTGATTGGCCCGAGGAGGATGGATGCAAAACCCGTTTGATTATACCGCTTTGCGTGAAAACTGCTGCTGCTTTACCGGACACCGCCCCGAGGCGCTGCCGGAGCGCGGCGATGAAACCCGGCCGGGCATGCAGATGCTCGGCGATTTGCTGGAATCCGCAGTATCGCGCGCACGCGACGAAGGATTCACCTGCTTTTTTGCGGGCGGCGCGCGCGGCTTCGACACCCTGGCCGCGGAGGCCGTG
The DNA here is from genome assembly GCA_035446965.1 of Eubacteriales bacterium. Lineage (GTDB taxonomy): Bacteria > Bacillota > Clostridia > Christensenellales > CAG-138 > UBA7703. Next base: position 75,236 of record DAOTGE010000002.1, on the reverse strand, counting down.
CTTCGCCTTGGAGCGGACGATCCGGACGTCGTTCTCTGCCTTGCGCTCCCCGGGCGCGATCAGGCCGGCGACTGGCCGGAAGCCGACCGCACACGCTATGATGCAATCCTTGCCGCGGCGGGCGCGCGCGTCTGGTACGCGGCCGAAACCTGCAGTCCCGCCTCCATGCGCCGGCGCAACCGGTATTTGGTGGACCATGCAACCCGCTGCATCGCATACCTGCGCCGCATGCGCGGCGGAACGCTTTATACGGTCAACTACGCATACGACTGCGGAGTTGCGGTCGAAAACCTCGCCGAAACGATGGATTTGCTCGGCTGAACGCCATTTCCGCCGCAAACGCGGCGCCGGAAAATCCGCGCTTTTCTTTTCGTTGCTTTAAATATTTATTCATGATATAATCCATTTCCGTTATGGAAGAAAAACTGAATCGCACACAGAGTTCGCAACCGAATAAAATGGGCGTCCTGCCGGAAGGCAGACTGCTTTTTTCCATGGGCGTGCCGCTGGCGCTGTCCATGCTCACGCAAGCGCTCTACAACATCGTGGACAGCGTGTTCGTTTCGTATATCGACGAAAGCGCGCTGACTGCGGTAACGCTCGCCTACCCAATTTTCATGCTGATGATCGCTGTTGCGGTCGGCACCGGCGTCGGCATCAACTCGCTGATTTCCCGCCGACTCGGCGCCAAGCGCTTTGAGGAAGCTGAAAAAGCCGCGAGCAACGGCTTTATCGTCATGGTGCTTTCCTCGCTGGTTTTCGTGCTTTTCGGCATCTTCGGCGCAAAGCCGTTTATCGCCGCCTATACGGACGTTGCGGAGACCGCGGCGTACGGCGCGACCTATCTTTCCATTATCTGCACGTTCTGCATCGGATTGTTCATTCAGGTTTTCTGCGAACGCATCATGCAGTCCCAGGGCAAAAACCTGTATGCGATGCTCATGCAGCTGGTCGGCGCGGTGGTCAACATCGTTTTCGATCCGATTCTGATTTTCGGCCTCTGTGGCTTTCCAAAGCTCGGCATCGCCGGCGCGGCAATTGCAACCGTCGGCGGGCAGATGGTCGCCATGCTGTTTTCGCTCTTCGTCATCCTCGGCAAAAAGAACGAAGTTCGCCTGACCTTCAAAGGGTTCCGGCCCGATCCGAAGATCGTCAAAGGCATCTATGAAGTCGGCTTCCCGACCATCGTGCTGCAGGCCATCGGCACGGTGATGACGCTTACGCTCAACGCGATCCTGATCGTCTTCAGTGAAACGGCGGTCGCGGTGTTCGGCGTGTATTTCAAGGTGCAGTCCATCGCCTATATGCCGCTCTTCGGCGAAACGAACGCGGCAATGAGCATCATTGCCTATAACTACGGCGCATGCAACCAGAAGCGCATGATGCGCACCTGGAAACTCACACTGATCTCCGGCCTCGTGCTGATGATCGTTATGACGTCGCTGATGCTGCTGCTGCCGGACCAGATTCTTTCGCTGTTCAACGCTTCGAGCGACATGCTGCAGATCGGCCGCGCCGCGCTGACCATCATCCCGCTGGGACTGCCGATCTCGGTCGTCACGATCTGCTGTTCGGTCATGTTTCAGTCCATCGGCAAAGGGTCGTTCAGCATGTACCTTTCGCTTGCGCGTTCGCTCGTCGTGCTCGTGCCGGTCGCGTGGGTGCTCGCCAAGGTGGTCGGTCAGGTCAACGCCGTTTGGTGGGCGTTCCCTGCTGCGGAGGGATGCACCGTTATATTTGCCCTGTTCCTGTTCGTGCATATTTACCGCACGCGCATCAAACCGCTGTCCCCGGCGACCACGCGCGTTATCGACGCCTGACGCGCCGCCTTTCCCGGCAAATTTATTTCAGGCCTCAAAAGAGCGTCGTGTCATGCACGGCGCTTTTTTATGCACAGCGGCAGGCAGGTCGAAATTTCGTCCGTTCGGCGGCGCGTGTCCTTGACGCTTGCGTGCGCTTATGCGAAAATACAACAAAAGGAGTGAGACAATGGAACGAATCGGGAAAGACGCATATTACCTCGCCATCGCGGCGGCGGTAGCAAGACGCTCGACCTGCCTTCGGCGGCAGTACGGCGCGGTCATCGTTAAAAACGACGAAATCGTGGCCACCGGTTATAACGGCGCGCCGCGCGGAGACCCCAACTGCTGCGACGAAGGCGCCTGCTGGCGCGAGCGCAACAACATCCCTCATGGCGAGCAGTATGAAAAATGCGTCGCGGTCCATGCTGAGGCGAACGCCATCATCAGCGCAAGCCGTAACGAAATGATCGGCAGCACGATCTATCTTTCCGGATTCGAGGGGGGATTCGACCGCCCGATCGAAGCGCCGGTGCCGTGCGTGATGTGCACGCGGCTGATTAAAAACGCGGGCATTGCGAAGGTCGTTAACGCCCAGGGAGAAGTGAAACTATGAATCAAAAACGAGTCGGCGACGGCACCGTCGTGCTGCTTGCAGGCGGCGGGAAGGTGTATACGGACGTCGCCGCGCGCTTCACGCGCAGCGAGCGCAGCCTGGGCGAAATCATCGCCTCGCCATACAACGAAAAGCTTGTGCGCAGCATCGTTGAAAAAGGCCACCTCGCGGCGACCGAATTCGACTATTTTCTCTTCGGCGTGGAAGGATATTCCCGCGTGACCGAAGTGCAGCTGGTGCGCAAGCGCATCGCGAGCTATCTCATTAAGAGCGGCCGCGCGGAAAAGCACGGCAAACGTTCCTACGATGTCGTCCTTCCGGACGCGATTCTCGACCACCGCGCAGATTGCACCCTGCCGGGCGGCGAAAAGGTTTCGCTTGGAGCCGCCGATCTTCTCGGCATGCTCGAAGAATGGTATAACACGGGCGTGGACGCGGGCTACAAGGAAGAGGAACTGCGCTATCTCAAGCCGCAGGCGACGGAATTTAAGGCGCTCATCGGCATGAATGCGCACGCGCTGCTCGACTGGTTCAAAATCCGCTGCTGCATGAACGCGCAGACGGAGATACGCGATCTGGCCTGGAAAATGCTCCGTCTTTGCAAGGAAGCATGTCCCGCGCTGTTTGAGGACGCAGGCCCAAGCTGCGTTTCGCTGGGTTACTGCCCGGAAAACGACTTTCAGAATCCGGCCTGCCACGTAATCCGCAAAAAAGAGGCACTGGAACTGCTGAAAAACGCGTCCGGCAAAGCGTAACCAAATTCAAACGACCGAACAGGACATTCGTATGGCGGCACATTCCCGAAAAAAAGCACATGTCTGCAAACGGTGCGGCGCACGCTTTCGCGGCGCGTACTGTCCGTTCTGCGGTGCGGAATACGGCGCTTCCCGCCGTCCGGGCGCGCGCGGCGGCGTGCTTGCCGGGCTGTTCCGCTTCATCGGAACGATGCTTGTCCTTGCCGTCGTCGTGGTGCTCGTGCTCGCCATTTTGGACAGCACCGCCTATGCGCACGACCCGAATCACGCAACAATCTACGCGGTTTTGCAGAGCATCCGCAACGCCGTCCCCGAAGACGCACTTGCCGTTTACGATTTTTACTGGGAAGCGGCGGCCGGCGCGGTTCAGACGGCATATAGTGCAGTCGCAGCATTTTTCGCCGAAGCGCTTTCGTAAATTCGCAAAACATTGCAAAAAAACCGGAGCCGTCGAGACGGCTCCGGTTTTTCTTTTCCGTATGCGTTACATCAGATCGAGCTTGCCAAAGTCGATCGTGCCGTCGGGTTTGAGCAGTTCTTCCTCGGCGTGCACACACTCCACCTTGCCGATGAACATTTCGTGCGAACCGGTCATGATTGAATCGACGACCGTGCATTCGATCGCAACCGGGCACTCCTCCAGGACGGCGGCGTTGACCTTGTCCGCGTTTTTCATCTTTGCGCCGACTTTCTTGAGCTTGTCCCCGTCGGACCCGCTCTGTTTGCCGCAGCATTCGTAGAGAGCTGTTTGATCCTTTTTGACCAGGTGTGCGACGAACGCGCCGTTTTCTTTGATCATATGATAGGAAAAGCGGCTCGGCACAACGCCGACCATGATCATCGGCGGATCATAGCTGCAGTTTCCGCAGTATGCGACGACCAGCGCGTTGTCCTGTCCCGCCCTGTCCCGCACGGTGACGATAATCCTGGGCGTCGGCTGTAAAGCGCCTTTCAGCGCGGCATATTTCTTCATTCGTTTCCCTGCCTCCCGTTTGTTTGCTTTGCCTAGTATACCACTAATTTGCTTGTGATTGACCGTTTAACACAAAAAAAGCGCCTGAAAAAGCGCCTTTTTATGTTGTTTTCTTGGTAAAACTTTACACCGCGCCGACGCAGTTCCAGCCGACGATCAGAAACGCAAGGATCATTGCGCCGGCCAGCGCCGCGGCGATCATGCCTTTCATGCCGAGTTTGCGCACTTTAAATTTCACGAGAAATGCAACGGCGATCAGCAGCAGGCAGATCGCATACATCAAAAGAAATCCGCTCTTCATCACCGGTCGCAGCGTGTAAATCAGCGGGATGATCAGCGCAACGGTCGTCACCGGCAGCCCGTCGTAATACTCGCGCGCCGTCTTCTCCGAAAACTGCAGTTCGTCTTCCGTTACGTTGTAATATGCAAGCCGGATCAGCGCGGCCAGCACGTATGCAATCAGCGCAACGGTTTCGTACCAATGCGTCAGGCCGATCGAAAAGCCGATTGCAGCGGGCAGCAGCCCGAAACAGATCATGTCTGCAAGGGAATCGATCTGGATGCCGAATTTCTTTTCCGGCTCGGTGCGTTTGCGCGTTTTGGCAATCGACCCGTCGAAGAGGTCGCAGAACCCGGAAATCATCAGGCAAACAATCGCCATGGACGTTCTGCCGTACATTGCGAGCCCCATGCCGGTGACCGCGCTCGCAACCCCCAAATAGGTCAGTATGACCGTGTAGTTATAGAATCCTACCATCCGTTCCCCATTCCGTTTCTTTCGTTTAAAACGGCTTTCAGTGCCGCTTGATTTTATAATAGTTTCCATACCACTCCACAAATTCCGGCAGTCCTTTTGAGATTGGCGTTTCCGGTGAAAAGCCAAAGTCCCGCGCCGTCTCCGTTATGTCCGCGCAGGTCTGATAAACGTCCCCGGGCTGCATGGGCAAAAAGCGCTTCCTTGCAGGAATGCCCGCGGCTTTTTCCAGCGTTTCAATGAAGTCCATGAGCTTTTCAGGGTGGTTGTTGCCGATGTTGTACACCGCGTAACGATCGTTCTTTTCATCCGCCGCCGGCGGTGAAAAAAGCATGCGCTCCACACACGAAACCACGTCGCCAATATACGTAAAGTCCCGCAAAAGATCGCCGTTATTGTAAATATCGATCGTTTCGCCTTCAAAAATTGCTTTGGTAAACTTGAAGTACGCCATGTCCGGCCTGCCGAACGGGCCATACACCGTGAAGAAACGCAGCCCCGTTGCTGGAACGCCGTAAAGATGCGAATATGTATACGCAAACAGTTCGTTGCTCTTCTTGGTCGCGGCATAGAGCGAAATCGGACGGTCGACCCGGTCTTCAACGGAGAACGGCGTTTTTTCACGGTTGCCGTATACCGAAGAACTGGAAGCGTAGAGCAGGTGCTTCAGCGGATACCTGCGCGCCGCTTCGAGGATATTGAAAAAGCCCAGGACGTTGCTTTCGATGTACGCACGCGGGTTGTCGATGCTGTAGCGCACGCCCGCCTGCGCGGCCAGATGCACAACGACCTCCGGCTGCACGGACGAAAACAGCGCGTCCACCACCGCCGCGTCGGCAAGATCGCCTTTCGTAAAGGAAAACGCGTCGTGTTTTTGCAGTTCGCTTAGGCGCGCCTGCTTCAGCGCGGGATCGTAATAGTCGTTGATACTGTCCGCGCCCGCAACCGAAAAGCCGCTTTCAAGCAGCCGTTTGCAAAGGTGATAGCCAATGAATCCGGCCGCGCCGGTGACCAAAATCGGTCGTTTCGTTTTTTCCGTTATCAAGCGCAATTACCTGCCGATCGAATAGTATTCCACGCCGCCGCGGCGCATCGTTTCCGGGTCGAAAATGTTCCGTCCGTCGTATACCAGCGGCACACGCATTTTTTTGCAGAATATTTCCGGTTTAAGCCGCTTGATTTCGTCCCACTCCGTAAACACAAAGCAGCAGAACGCACCGTCCAGCGCTTCCTCGGCGCTGGACGCGAGTTTCACGTCCGGGAAACGCCGGTGGAAGTTCTCCGCGGCCACAGGGTCGTAGCAGGTCACCTGTGCGCCGTGCTCGATCAGCAGCCGCACGTTGTCCAGCGAAGGCGCTTCGCGCAGGTCGTCCGTGCCCGGCTTGAACGCAAGGCCAAGCACCGCAACTTTCATGCACTCGAACGTCATAAAGCGCTTCTTCGCCTTTTCAAACAGCCTTGTCTTCTGCTCGGCGTTGATCTCCACCGCCGCGTTCACGGTGCGCAGATTGTAGCCGTGCTGCTGCGCCAGAAACCGCAGCGCCTTGGTGTCTTTCGGGAAACAGCTGCCGCCGTAGCCGACGCCCGCGCGCAAAAAATTCGCGCCGATGCGCGGATCGTATCGCATGCCCTCGGCCACGTCGTCAACGCTCGCGCCGACCATCTCGCAGAGGTTCGCAATGTCGTTCATATAAGAAATCTTGAGCGCAAGGAAGTTGTTGCAGGCGTACTTGATCATCTCCGCCGAGCGGCGCGAAACCGAAACGATCGGCAGGCCGAACGGCGCATAGATTTCGCGCAGCAGTTCTTCCGCTTTTTCGTCCTCCGTGCCGATGATGATCCGCGTTGCATGCATGGTATCGTTCACGGCGTTGCCCTGCGCAAGGAATTCCGGGTTGCTCGCCACGCGCACGGTCACGTTCTGCAAGAGATTGTCCTTGATATACTGCTCAACCTTATCGTTCGTGCCGACCGGAACGGTGGATTTCACAACGACCAGGCAGTCGCGCGTCACGCTCTCGGCAATTTCGCGGCAGACCGCCGCAATATAGGAAAGATTCGCGCTGCCGTCCGGCAGTTCCGGCGTCCCAACCCCGATGAAAACGGCGTCCGCATCCGCATAGGCGCTTTTATAGTCCGTCGTAAAAAGCAGTCTTCCTGCGGCAAGATTTTTTTTGAGCAGCTCCTCAAGTCCGGCTTCGTAGATGGGCGATTCCCCTGCGCTTAAGCGCGCGACCTTCTCTTCGTCCACATCGACACACGTGACCGCGTGCCCTTTTTCCGCAAAGCACACGCCCGCGACAAGCCCGACATATCCCGTTCCGGCAACCGCCAGTTTCATTTCTCGCTCCTCCTGCTTTTGTGCATACGCGGGCAAACGTTCCGCCGTGCGCGCACAGTTTTTACCGTTCCTGTTCCGATGCACCGGCTTTTGCGCCGTTGCGTTTCTTATGCAGATAATCCCCGATCGATACGCGGAGATACTCGAAACTCTGTAACTTTAATAATACCGCCAAACCGAGGTAAACCGCAATACCGCAAACCACCTGCGCGATCAAAGAAGCAAGATCGCCCATCGGAATCAGCGAAACGCCCCATACGCCCGCGGCCATCGCAATGCAAAGCAGCAGCGGCGGCGTCATGTCCCAGAGCTGGTCGCGCATGCGGTAGGAAAACTCCCTGCGCATCACGATCATGGTCACAAGCATGGAAAACACCGCCGTGCCCGTAACGCCCCACGCAATCGCGATCGGCGTCGAAAAAAAGAACACCGTCACGGCAAGCGCAAGGATCCCGAATACTTTTTTGATGATCTCCGTTTTCAGGTACAGATCGCTCCGGCCGATCGCATTGATCGCCTGGAGGTTCGCCGCCTCGATCGGATACAGCGCGTAAATCAGCGCCATCACGCGCAGATACGGCGCGGCAGACACCCACTTTTCGGTGAGCAGTACGCGCATCAGAAGCGTAGCGACCATCGCCATGCCGACCATCATGGGAAACACCATCAGCGCGGTGGACCGGTTCGTCTTTCGCACCATGCCGAGCACGCGCGTTTTATCGTCCTGCTTGGACGCATAGACCGGAAACAGCACCGCCAGCGCCACGCTGGTGAGATTGTTGGCGATCATCTCCGGATACTGCTTGCCGCGGTTGAAAAACGCAAGCGAATCGCCGATATAACGTTTGCCGATCACGAGGCCGGACAGGTTGGAATACCCGGAGTCCAGCAGCGCCGAGACCATCAGCTTCCAGCCGAAGCCGAACAGCGTCTTGACGCGCGGCCAGGAAAAGACCAGCGCCGGTCTCCAGCGGTCCTGTACCCAGCGCAGCACCATGTTGGTAACCGAGCCGAGCAGCTGGTTGACGACCAGCGCCCAGATTCCGTATCCCGCGTATGCCATCCAGATGCCGATCACGCCGGAGAAGAACGTCGCGCCCAGGGTGGAGATGCAAAGCTTTTTAAACTCCATCTTTCGCGTGATGATCGCGTTTTGCACGGCGTTGAACGCGCCGGTAAAGAGAATGACGGACAGCACGCGCAGCGCTGGACTGAGCACCGGCTCTTCATAGAACGCCGCAATCCACGGCGCGGCAAAAAACAGGACGACATACAAAACTGCCGCTACGCCGAGACTCGCCCAAAGCACGGATGAGAAATCGACGTTGTCGGCTTCCTTGCTCTGGATCAGGCTCGTGGAAAACCCGCGCTTGACAAACACGTCCGCAAGGTTGATGAAAATCAGCACGATCGCGAGCGTCGTATAATTCGCCGGGTCCAGCAGGCGCGCCAGCACGATGGAAATAATGAGCCGGACGAGCTGATTGCCGCCGCTCTCCATCGCCTTCCAGATCACGCCGGATATGGTTTTATTCTTTACCGTTTGATCCATCTATCGTAGTTTTGCTCCCAATTTATGCCGGCACGGCGGTTCCGCCGCCGCTTTGGCTATCTGCTCCGCTGCCGGAGCCATGCAATATAACGCGCGGTGAGCTTCGGGAAATACTTTTCACAGCGCAGCCGGATTTTGCGCTTTGCCGAAAGCGCGTCGTAAAACCGCCGGTACGGGGGACGCATCGCTTCGCGCAGCTTATGCGTATAGCACAGGATCAAAAACTCCTGGTACTGAATTGCCTGCACGAACGCCTCGTGATATTTCCCGCCGGAATACGCGTCGTACCCTTCGTTGAGCGCGATGACGTCCCGGCTGGTTTTGATGCGCGTTTCCATTGAGGAGGCATACTGCCGCACCGACCAGGAACCGGGCACCAGCTGCCGGTATGCAATCAGCGTGCCGGCTATATACCAGGCGTACCCAGCCAGCGCGCCGAGCAGCTGAAACGGGATATCCTCCGCCTCGATATGGTCCGCAAACTCCGGCAGATTTTTGAGCAGTTCCGTGGGCATTAAAATCGTGTTGGTCGCGACGAACCCGCCGCCGCCGCGAATCATGTCCGCCGGATCGACAACCCGGTCCTCATCGTACGGCGCGACCCGTCCGACGACCTTGTTGTTTACGTCCACGACGTTCGCCGAACCGATGCAGAGCGTGCAATCCGGGTGGTTTTCCATGTAGTCGGTCTGCTTTTGCAGTTTCAGCGGGTCGACCCAGAAATCGTCCCCGTCGAGGATCGCGGTGTATTTCGCTTTTACACGGGGAATGAGAATATGCGACTGGATGCGCCGGTCGATTTGATATTGGTTGACGCTCTGCGCAATCAGCGTGATCTTGTCCGGATGTTCCTTTGCGTATGCGCGGCAGACGTCCGCCGTGCCGTCCGTGGAAGCGTCGTCGTGCAGCAGGATATCGAACGGAAAATCCGTTTGCTGCATCAGTACGCTTTCGATCGCCTGTGCGATAAACGGGGCATGGTTATGCGTCGGAAGGATTACGGTGACAAGCGACTCCATTCTCATTTCTCCTTTTCTTTAAAAAATCCCATGCGTGAAAGCTGCATCCGCACGCGCCGGTGAAACGGCAGCGCAAGATACTGCTTCCGGTACGGCGGCTTGCGCAGCGTTGCAACGTCATTTTGCAGGCGCAGTATCTCGTATTTCTGCTGATGCGTAATGCAGAAGTCCACCGAATCGTGCCAGCGGCGGCCGCTCTGCTCGTCGAACGCCTCCAGCGCGCGGATCATCGCTTCGTGATGCAGGACCCGCTCGGCGTGCCGCGAGGAGAAAAACGTCTCCGTCCAGGAGCCCGGCACAGCCTGCCTGTAAACGCACATCGGCTCGGCAAAATAATACGCCGTGCCGTTCATGCCGAACCAAAGCTGCAGCACCGCGTCGTCCACATCCGAAAGGTCGCAGAACGGCGCGCGCTCCTTGGCGAGCTTCGCCGGCGCGACGATCGAAGCCGTTGCAACGAACCCGCCGCTGCCGCGGATGAGGTCGTCCATGGAGACGATTCTGTCTTCATTGTATGGCGCGACTTCCCCGGTGCGCGCTCCCTGCGGGTCGACGGTGTCCGCCGCGCAGACGCAGAGCGTGCAGTCCGGGTGCGCTTCCATATAGCCGATCTGCTTTTGCAGCTTACCGGGGCTGGTCCAGTAGTCGTCGCCTTCGCAGATGGCGATGTATTTGCCGCGCGCGAGAGGAAACACATAGTGCTCCAGAATTTTCGTATCGTGCGAATAGATGTTTTCCGTGCGGTACACGCAGCGAAAAAGTTCCGGATGCGCCGCCTCATATTCGCGAATGATATCCGCAGTTTCATCCGTAGAAGCATCGTCGTGCACAATAATTTCAAACGAAAAATCCGTTTTTTGCGCAAGAAAACTGTCCAGCGCGTCGCGGATGTACGGCGCGTGGTTATAGGTATCACATACGATCGAAACGAGCGGTGCGCTAGATTCCATATTTCACCTTTCTTTGTAAACCGGCCAGCAACGCGGTAACATCCAGAAAAAATTTGCGTTTTTTCAGCACCGCGCCGAGCTGCATCCGTTTGCCCAAGGGCAACGCCGGGCGGCTGTCCGCCGCATGATACCGTTCGGCGGCTTCCTGCCAGGGGTAGTTCAGCACGGCGCGCTTTTCCGCCGTATTTTTCGCGGCGCGGTAATGCTGCCAGAACACGGTCAGCATTAGCTGCAGCTTCCGCGCGGCAAGCAGACGCCGATTTTCCGGCGTATCCAGTCCCCAGAGCACCATATAGCGGCTCAGTTGGCCGTTGTTCATATCGCCGCCGATCTGCCGCGCTATACTCTGCTGTGAAATCTGCGTCGTGATGCTTCCGCTCCGGCGGCGGTAATTGTAGAGCGGTTTTGCACAGTATGTGATCGTCTCCGCGTGCGTGATCGGATAAAGCGACTGGAGCAGGTCCTCGCCGTGCGGGTTGTCTGCAAAGTCGGCGTACGGCGTATCGTCTCTCTGCGCCAACTCCCTGCGTATGGCTTTATTCCAAAGGTTGTTGAGCCGCCAGGAACCGATCAGCATTTGATATATGCGCTTCTTTCCTTCTCCACGGAAAACCGTTCCGTCCTGAAAGACGGGCTTCACCGGCAGCGCGGACAGATTTGGCTCAAAGCGGTTATAATAGTCATAGATCACAATATCCGCGCCGGTTTTTTCAATCCGTTCATGAATGACGGCAAGTGCGTTGTCTTCCAGCCAGTCGTCTGCATCCAGAAAAACGCAGTAATCGCCTTTTGCCTGCGCAATACCCGTCCTGCGGGCAAGAATCAGTCCCTGATTTTTCTGATGCACGGTCCGCACGCGTTCGGGCGAACGTGCGCTGAAGCGCTCGCAAACCTCGCCGCTGCCGTCCGTCGACCCGTCGTCGACCAGCACGAGCTCAAAATCCTGCTCGCTCTGCCGCAGAACGGATTCAACGCAGGCTTCGAGGTATATCCCCGCGTTATAGATCGGGACCAGAACGCTAAACAGCATCGTTACGCAATCCCTCCGCAAGCAGTTCGCGCTCCGATTCACAGGAAAGCGCGCTGTAAAGCGCATCCCTGCGCTCCTTGGTCAGGCGGCAAACCGCCCTGCGGCCAAACAGCGTGCCTGCCGGGCGCGGCTTCGGTCCGTCTGCGAACCTGCACAGAAGACTTTCTCCGTTTTCTGCGGCAAATGTCGTGTACCGCGCCTCCACAAAGCCCTGCACGCGGATACGGCGGGAGCGTCGCTCAAATGTTTCGAGCATTTCCGCCGCTTTTTCATCGCCGGGAATATCCGCCGCGCCGTCTTTGCAGGTCAGCGGCACAAACGAAATCTTTTCCGTTCCGTAATCGCCGATCTCATAGCGAACGAGGAGCCCTTCCGCGTCCTGCCCGCTTAAAAAAGCGCCCTGCCCGTAAACAATCGTCGCATTGTCCCATTTTTCGTAGCATCCGGCGACCCCGCCGCCCTGACAGAGCACCAGGGACGCGCCGCACTCGGCGATTTTCCGGCATACCTTCTGCACCTGCGGCGAAGGATACGCATATCCTTTCCATCCGCCGCTGAAAAACACGATCAGCCGGTCGCAGTTGCCGCGGATATCCCGCACGCGGTCGCCGAGCTCAAGCGGATTGAGCGGGTTGACCCCCGCCGAGCGTTCCGTCGCGGCGGCGCCGCTATGTTCGCCGACGGCATACAGACCGATGCGCAGGCCGTTTTTTACAAAATAAACCGGCGTGTCCGCGCTTTCAAGGTCGATTCCTGCACCGAACGGCGGGACGCCCGCCGCCTTGAGCGTGCCAAGCAACCCGGCGAGTTCGTCTTTTGCGGCAGGATTGCCGCCTATGCCGGCCAGCACCGCCGTGGGTTCCAGTGCAGCGAGTGTTTCTTGTGCCGCCTGCGCGCCCGCGCTCAGCTGAAACAACCGCACGTCCGCCTGCCGCCAGGTTTCCCGCAGCCCGACGGACAACTGTGCAGACGCGGCGTCTGCGCCGATCAGGATATTCAAACTCATTGTTTTTCCTCCAGTTTCAGGAATCCGCCCATGATGCGGTCCCCTTCTTCCGTATACAGATATTCAAAGCCGCTCTTGCCGAAAAAGGTAAACTCGCCAAAGCGGATTCCGTCCGGTGTGTCGTACAGATCGATGCGCACATACGGCATCCCCCGAGAAAGCTTCTCGGCAAGGCCGAGCATCTGTTCAAAGTGCGGCGGCTTTTCGATGATGAAGTCCGCCGGTTTTTCGATCGTCGTCCGCTGAATTGGAAACAGCTGGAAATCCCGGTCGAAATAGTAGGAATTCACGCGGTTGCCGACGCGGTTTAGGCAGACGATCAGCGCGCGCGCAACGCCGTTAAAACAGAAAAACTTGTAGTCGACCGGCAGAACGCCCTCTTCCGAACCGATGAACGCCTCGGCCAGCACCCTTCGCGGAACATCCTTATAGAGCCATTCGCGGCCGACCGTGTAATAGTTCCGCTTGAGTTGCCGCTTCAGTTCTTTTCTGGCGCGCGCTTCGTCAAACGCCGCTTTGTCCGCGCAAACGATCGCCCCGCCGGAATTATGCGTGCATTTGAGCACAAACCGCTCCGGCAGTTCGGAAAAATCAATCTCGTCCGGATCGTCCCAAACGCCCAGCATCGGAATCAGATATTCCGCTCCAATCATTTCGGCGATGTATCCGCGCACGGCGGCCTTGTCCACGAGCTTGCAGTGCAGCGGGTCGCGGTCGTGCAGTTTAAGCCACTGCACCTTTTCGTTGAGCGTCACCGGCGGGTCGAGATGCAGCGTCCGTCCCATCTTCGCACGGTAGAACAATCGGAGGTATTTCTCGTCGTCCATGTGCGTAAACCAGCCGTGTTCGGCAAGCCAGACAAACAGCAGCCGCGGTCTTTTAAGCAGCATCGAAACGAATTTCATTCGTCTTTTTGACTTCTGTTTGCTTTGCGGGCTCATATTCATCCCCTCAGTGTCTTTTCAACCGGGTTCTGTAACCGTCCGCCATATGCCCCTTTTTTATATTTACTAAGGAGCGTTTCCATTTCAGAAACCACCGGATTTTCCTTCGTTCCTTTGCAGAACTCTCGGACGCAGGATTTATCGCTGCGCCGCTTTATTCTCCGTGCAGATATTTCAGCTTCATTTCCCCGAACCATGCAAACGCACCGGCCAGCCAGACACGTTTGTACAGCACGGCATAAAGCTGCAAGCACTGCAAAGCGCTCAGTTCGGAAAAACCGACGACGCGTCTACCGTCGCGGTCAATATAGTCGCCCCATGGAATCGCAACAACACGGCGCTTTTCCCGCGGAGTTTTTGCCGCCCTGTAATGCTGGTAAAATACGGTAAGCATCTTCTTAATTTTCCGCAGGTTCAGCTTTGCACGGTATTCCGGTATATCCATGTTCCAAACGGACATATACCGTTCAAGCTGCTTCATCACGGGTACGCTGAACTGCCGTTCAATCTGTCCCGCCACAACGGCTCCTGAAATTCCTTCGCTGTTGCGGCGGTAATAGTACAGCGGTTTTGCGAGGTACACGACGCAGTTTGCGTGCGTCAGCGGATATAGGGACTGTAAAAGGTCCTCCATGTGCGGATTGTCCGCATACCGTTCGAAAGGCGTATCATCCTCCTTGACGAGCGGCGTTCGCACCGCCTTGCTCCAGATATTGTTGAGCCGCCAGGAGGAAATAATTTTTTCATACAGCGCGCGCTTCCCTTCGCCGCAGAACACCGTGCCGTCCGCAAAAACCGGCGTTGCCATATCGAGCGTTTCGTCCGGCAGATAGCGATTATAGAAATTGTAGATCACGACGTCCGCGCCGGTGCGTCCAATCGTTTCGCGAACCGTTTCAAGCGTATCCGGTGCAATCGTATCGTCCGCGTCCAGGAACACGCAATAGTCTCCTTGTGCCGCAGCGACGCCCGCGCGCCGCGCAAGGATCAATCCCCTGTTTTGCTGATGGATCACGCGCACGCAAAGCGGGTCGCGCGCATGATACCGCTCGCAGATCTCGCCGGTGCCGTCGGTCGAACCGTCGTCCACGACGATTATCTCAAAATCCCGTTCCGTTTGCGCCAGTGCAGAATCCAGGCACTCCGCCAGATAGGCGACGGCGTTATACGCCGGCACCAGCACGCTGAACAACATCGGTTTTGTCCCCCCGTCGATGAATGCTTACCGCTTTGCAACCCGCTCCAGATAATTCTTCCATTGTTCGGCAACGACCGCTTCGTCCAGTCTTTGCTGGATTGCCGCCGCGTTTTTGCCGAGTTTTTCCGCCAGCGCGCCGTCTGCGGCGACCCGCTCCATGGCGGCGCACAGCGCCGTTTCATCGCCCGGCTCGATCAGCAGGCCGTTTTCGCCGTCCGTAACCAGCGAGCGCACGCCGCCGATCGGGCAGTCCGTTGCAATGCAGCAAAGCCCGCATGCCATCGCCTCGATCAGCACGTTCGGCATGCCTTCATAGTCGGAACTCAAAACGAACATCGCGCAGTCGTTGATTTCTTCGAGCAAAGTTTTGGACTGCCCCGCGAACTCCACCGCGCCCGCGACGCCGAGGCTGCTTGCAAGGCGCATGAGTTCCCGCTCATCGTTCCCTTCGCCGTAAATGACCAGCGAATAGGTGTGATTCGTCCGGTAAAACCGCGCGAACGCGCGAACCAGCATGGAAAAATTCTTCTGGGGATGCAGCCGCCCGGCCGCGGCGATTACCTGCCGCCGCTCGCCCTGAAATGGTTCGGGGATTCGTCCGCGGTCCAGCGGATTATCCAGCACGGCGCCGCGTGAGCGGATCCGTTTTGAAAAATACTGCGAGGCTTCCTGTGTCTGGAAGATGAACCCCTTCGCAAACGGATACGTCAGGCACCGCAGAAACCGCTTGATTTTATTCTCCGGATGGCGGTGCGGATCGTTGCGCTCGCTCACCACGACCGGCACGCCGCAGCCAAGCAGGAACAAAACCGTCCAGACATTCACTTTCTCCGGCATGGCGAGCACAACGTCCGGCTTTTCCTTTTTCACGAGCCGCCGCAGCTTGCGGTATGCGCGCGGGATGTCCTTCGGCCGCAGCGCCTTATCGAACGTGAGATAAATCTGCCGCACGGACTCCGGCAAATCATAGTAGGACGGCACGCCGCATTCCGTAGCCAGCACGCACTCGATCCCGTCGCGCGCAAAACAGGTCAGCAGTTGCGCAATCACGCGTTCACAGCCGCCGCCGCTCATTTTATGCGTTACAATCAGAATTTTCTTCATGTTTCAGCCTCTCGCACCAGCGATTCATACCATTTCACAAGTTGCTTGGCGTTTTCGTTCACGTCGTATCCCGACTCGCGCACATGCCTGATCGCCGTGTCGGACAAAGAATCGCGCCCGCCTTTTACGCTTGGTTGCAGGAGCGCGTCCGCAAATGCTTCTGCGCCGCCGATTCCACAGAACATGACCAGTTCCGTCAGCGCAGCTTCTTTCGTGACCCGGTCCGAAACGACGCAGGGCAGGCCCGCGCTCTGCGCTTCAATGAGCGTCAGCGGCAGCCCTTCGTGCAGAGACGGCAATGCAAAAACGTCCGCTGCCGAAAACACGGGCGCAACGTCCGAAAGCGCGCCGGTAAACACGACCGAACCGTCAATCCCCAGTTTCGCCGCACGTTCGCGGCACGCCGGCATCAGCCTGCCTTCTCCGGCCAGGATCAGCCGTGCATCCGGCCTTTTCTGCAGCAACTTCGCAAAAGCATCCAGCAGGAACGCTTGGTTTTTCTGCTCGTTGAATGTGCCGACGTGGCAGACGACGAACGCCTCAGCCGGGATATGGTATTCTCCTCGCGTCTGTGCACGCAGGCTCTCGTTATAATGAAAGTGCGACGCGGGAATCGCATTCTTCAGCACCGTAAACGGCGCGTCGCCAAACAGCCATCCGCCCGCCGCGTCCCCGCAGGCCATCGCATGCGTATAATTCCTTCGGAACGTCCCGCGCAGCGCCTTGTCCGCAAGCTTCATTTTGCAGGTAGTGTTATGCGAATGCGCAACCCGCACCTTCGCGCCGCCATGCTTGGCCGCGAGCATTTCGAGCGCCAGCGTCGCGCTGTTGCCGTGCGCATGCACGATCTGCTCCTTTCGCTCGGAAACGATGATTGAAAGCTTGTGCATATACGCCGCCGGGTCGCTGTTTCTGCGTCCAAGCACAAAAACCTGCCCGCCGGTCTGCTCGATCAGCCGGGCCGACATCTCGTCCGGCTCGGTGGGCGCTAAAAGATCGCAGCGGACATACGCCGAATCAAAGCGGGATATATAGTTCATCACGCACATAGTAATGCCGTTTTTCGCAAACGGGACGGTCAGCACTTCCAGCACGCGTACAGGGGTTTCCAGCATCTCTTTTACTTCTCCGCCGCGCGCCGTTCAAATTCCCCGCGCACGGTTTTCCGATGTTCATAGATTTTCGCATCCACAAGAAAGCGGTACCAATAGCTCTCAAAATAGTGGTACAAATACCCTTCCCGGCCGTCCAGGAACCCCAGCCGGAAATAGTAATTATACACGAACCAAAGCCACGCGCGGAAAAACATCGGCGCGCGGTAGTAAATTTTAAATTTTTTCCTGCGGTGCTTTCTGAGTTGTTCGTCGGTCTTTACGTCGAAGCCCGCGCCGCTTTCATAGTCGAGATAGTCCAGCATCTCCCGGGTTGCATATTTGTTGTAGCGGTCGATGTAGGTCGTCAGGTCCTTGCAGTCGAAGTGCAGATATCGCTCTTTGATCGCCGCCGGCCTGCCTTCCAGCAGGATCGTGTGGGCGTCCCGCCTGCGGTCCTCAATACGCCCTTTGCCGGTTTTAAACAGCATGATTTTACGCTTTTTGCTGCCGCCGTGCTTCATCTGCCGGTCCAGGAAGAAAAAATCGCTTTCCATAACGATGCCGTTTATGTCGTCGTCCGCGTGCTCGGCCATCAGCTTTTCGCAGCGCGCGCATACGGCGGGCGTAAAGCGCTCGTCCGCGTCGAGCCGCAGCGTCCATTTGGTCGAGATGCCCGCGTTGTCCACACCCCAGTTGTACTGCTCGGCGTAATACGTGTACGGGTGCGGAATCACGTCCGCTCCAAGCCGCTCTGCAATTTCGCAGGTGCGGTCGGCGCTGCCGCTGTCGAGCACGACGACGCGGCTGCAAAAGCCCGCCACGGATTGCAGGCAGGCTTCGATATTCGCTTCCTCGTTGCAGGTCAGCACAATCGCCGTAACGTCCGCCATCGCGTCCCTTTTCCTCTCCGTTTCGGATTGAATCTTCCGCTTTTTTCGCTCTGATTTTCCTATCGTAGTGTAACATTCCGCCCAATAAGTGTCAAACGAACAGGGGGCGTAATCCCGTTTCTTTACGCAAGGTTTACAACTGCGCCGCACGGCGATTGCGCAGCGGTATAATCTGTGATAAACTGCACGGCATGAAAGAAAAAGCCGCGGAATATCTGCTTCGTGACCGCCTGAAAAACATCGATGCGCTCGAACAGCTCAAGGACCCCTGCACAAGGGTATTCTACGCCGGAGACGACGGCGTTTTTTTTCAGTACGATTTCCTGTTTCAGCTTTCGACGGAACCCGGCACAAAAAAGCGGTTTTTACCCCTGCTGCTTTCCGCGCTGCCCGATAAAGGCGAATACCTTGTGGTGCTCCACACGCCGGAATTAAGCGACGATTTGCAGACACAGCGCAATCTCTCGCCGATTTTAGACTGCTGCAACTGTGTTTATGATTCCCGAACCCCTATCCGATTCACACTGCCGCAGGGCGTGGAAATCCGGCCGCTCGATCAAAGCTATTTCCCGTTTGTGCGCGCGCACTATCACAGCGTGGACGACGCGGAATATGTACGCGAACGCATTGCCGCGGGCATGCTCGGCGCGTTTGTAAACGGCGAAATAGCGGGCTTCATCGGCACGCACGGCGAGCTCTCCATCGGCCTGCTCGAGGTCCTGCCGGCTTTTCGCAGGCGCGGCCTGGCGTTTGCGCTGGAAGCGAGCATGGTCAATACGCTTCTTGCAGCCGGCCGGCTTCCGTTCTGCCAGGTGCGCCTTGGCAACGACGCTTCCTTTGCGCTGCAGAAAAAGCTCGGCTTCACCGCTTCGGACCGGACGGTGCGCTGGATGGAACACATCTGAGCATAGCCGCCGATTTATCGGAACCCGGCACACAATATGGAAAAAATGTGAAAAACGTTCGTGCCCGCTTGACACGAGCGCTTTTGTTTTTTATTATATGACAAGGTGTCATATGACAGATTGTCATTTTTACGGCCCGCATGCAGAACAAACCCGCCGGCGCAGGACGTGCCGAAATAATCGGAGGAGACTTATGCCCACAGATACTTTTTTCAATCTGCCTGATGAGAAGCGGACACGCCTGATGCACGCAATCCGGGACGAACTGACCCGCGTGCCGTTCAGCGAGCTTTCCATCAACCGAATCATCCATCTGGCGAAAATTCCGAGAGGAAGTTACTACCAGTATTTTTCCGGCAAGGACGATCTGTACGATTTCCTGCTCACGGGTTATCGTTCCCGCATGCAGCAAAGCGCTATGCGTACGCTCCATGAGCAGAACGGAGACGTGTTTTTGACGGTGCTCGCCGGGTTTGACGAATCCGTTCAGTTTGCTTCCGCGGAATCAAACCTGTCCGTCATGCGCCATCTCTTTTCATACAGGCAGCCGCTGCAGCCGCGTCAGGGGGAATCCCCGCTGGCCAGCATTGCCATTCTGACGCAAAACATCGATTTGATCGACGCAACGGCGCTTGCCTGCGAAACGCGGGACGACCTTTATTATATGCTGGAAATATTGTTTACCATGCTCGCTTTCGCGCTCGCCGAGCTGTTCTGCGATCCGCAGAAGGCTCCGCAGCTGCGCGCACAGCTTGAAAAAAAGCTGGAGCTCGTTAAGCGCGGCTTCCTTCGTGCACCGGACTGCGGAAAGGCGGCGTTCTAAATGATTTCTAAATTTTCCGTTAAACGTCCGTACACGGTGTTTGTCGCGGTCATCCTTGTGATTGTACTCGGCGTTGTGGCGTTCACCAGCATGACGCCGAACCTCCTTCCGAACATCGATTTGCCGTACGTCGTGGTGTTCACCAGCTATGTCGGCGCCACGCCGGAGGAAGTTGAAGACGTCGTGACCAAACCCATCGAACAGGAGATGGCCACGCTGGACAACATCGACAGTATTTCCTCGCAGTCGAGCGAAAACTATTCGATGGTGCTCCTCCAGTTTACCTCCGATGCAAACATGGACGCGGCCACGATGAACATCCGTGAAAAACTGGATACGCTCCGCGACAGCTGGAGCGACAGCGTCGGCACTTCGTCCATCCTCAATATCAACCCGAACATGATTCCGCTCGCCGCCGTCGCGCTTGAGCGCGACGGGTACTCTTCCACGGAAATGACGCAGTTTTATGAGGAGACCATCCTCCCCCGTCTCGAGGGCGTCGAGGGCGTTGCAGGCGTCAGTTCCAGCGGCCTGATTTCCGAGCAGGTCAACGTTGTGCTCAGTCAGGATAAGATGGACGAAATGAACGTCCTCATC
This sequence comes from Eubacteriales bacterium, assembly GCA_035446965.1. Classification (GTDB taxonomy): domain Bacteria; phylum Bacillota; class Clostridia; order Christensenellales; family CAG-138; genus UBA7703. The sequence continues at coordinate 54,886 of DAOTGE010000002.1, read as the reverse complement.
CGCGCAGCCGTGGACGGAGAGTTCGAAGACAGCGAAACACAGCTTTCCGACGCGCAGACGGAGATCGACGACGGGTACGAACAGGTCGAAACCGGCGAAAGCAAGATCAAAAGCGGCGAAGCGCAGCTCGGCAGCGCGCGCAGCGACCTGAACGAACAGATCGCGGCGTCGCAGGAAGAACTGGACACGCAAAAGGCCGCGCTGGAATCCCAGCGCAGCCAGCTTGTAAGCGCAAAATCGGACTTTGATTCCCTCGACAGTGCAATTGCACAGCTGGATGTGAGCATCAGCTATCTTGACACCGTCATCAGCGGGCTCAACACGTCCATAGACGCAATGGAAGACGGCCCGGAAAAAGACGCGCTGATCGCCCAGCGGGACGACTATGTTTCCCAGCGGGCGGACCTGCAGTCGCAGCGGGACGCGCTGGACACACAGCGCTCGGACGCATGGGCGGCGTTCACCGCGTCCAGCGGGATTTCCGACGCGGCCGGGATCGACGCGGCCATCGCCGAAATCGACGCGGGCTTACAGCAGATTGAAGACGGTTATGTGCAGCTTGACGAAACGGAGCAGGAAGCGCGCAGCCAGATATCCTCCGGCTGGTCCCAGCTGAAAAAAGGGCAGGAGGCGCTGGACGAAAGCCGTGAGCAGCTTGACGACGCGCAGGAAACGCTGGACGAAAACAAACAGACACTGGACGACGCAAAACAGCAGGCATACGACAGCGCCGACTTAAATAACCTGCTTACGCTCCAGAGCGTCGGCGCAATCCTCGGCGCGCAGAATTTCTCCATGCCAGCCGGCTATGTTGCCGACGACGGGAACGACAGCGAATGGCTCGTCTATGTAGGCGACGCTTTCTCCAGCGCGGACGAACTCGGCGATCTCATCTTGTTCGATCTGGGGCTCGACGGGCTCGATCCAATCCGCCTTTCGGACGTTGCGGATATTTTTGTCAGCGACGACGCCGCCACCACTTACGGCAAGATCAACGGCAGCGACGCCATCCTCTTTACGCTCAATAAGCAGAGCAACTATGCCACCGCCACCGTTTCGACCAACCTCCACAACGAGATGAACACGCTTGAAGAAGAGTACCCCGGCCTGTCGTTTTCAACGCTGATGGACCAGGGCGACTACATCCGGCTGGTCATCAACTCCGTTCTGCAGAACATCGTGCTCGGCGCGCTCCTGGCCGTCGTCATCCTGTTTTTGTTCCTGCGCGACGTGCGGCCAACGCTGATTATCTTCCTCTCCATTCCCATCAGCGTTACGTTCGCAATCGTGCTGATGTATTTTTCGGGCGTTACGATGAACATCATTTCGATGGCGGGACTTGCCGTCGGCGTAGGCATGCTGGTGGACAACTCCATCGTCGTGATCGAAAACACCTATCGTCTGCGCATGAACGGCATGAGCGCCGTCAAAGCGGCCGTCACCGGCGCAAAACAGATGGCGGGCGCAATTACGGCCTCGACGCTGACCACCGTTTGCGTGTTTTTCCCGATCGTGTTTGTCGAAGGGCTGACGCGCCAGCTGTTTGCGGACATGGCGCTGACCATCGCGTATTCATTGCTCGCCAGTCTGGTGGTCGCGCTGACGCTCGTGCCCGCGCTCTCCTCCGGTCTGCTCGGCCGCGAACGCAAAAAGAAACGCCACGACAGCCAATTCCTGCAGCGCATCTATAAAAAGATGCTTTCCGGCGCGCTGCGCCGCAAGGGTACGGTGCTTGTTCTGGCGCTGCTGCTGCTCGTTGTGAGCGCGTACGCCGCAATCAACCGCGGCTTCATCTACTTCCCGGATATGGACAGCCCGCAGATGTCCGTTGAAATCACCATGCCGGACGACGCGACCTTTGAAGAAGCGACCGCCATGACGGACGAGGTCGCCAGCCGGGTCATGCAGATTCCCGAGGTTGAAACCTGCGGTTCCCTGCTGTCTTCGGGGCTGACCAGCATGTTCGGAATCAGCACCGATACCGAAGACACGACCCAGACCATGCTTTACCTCGTTCTGGAGCAGCAGGAAACGCTGTTCGGCGTAATCCCCATCGGTGAAAAAGTGCGTGACAGTTCGGATCTTTCGAGCGTGATTGAAGACATGTGCGCCGACCTCGACTGCACGGTTTCCGCAGAGGGCTCCGGCAACATGAGCGAATATCTGACCGAACTGAACGGCAGCGGCGTCACGATCAACCTATACGGCGACGACCTGGACGAACTGCAGCAGACCGCCACGGAGGTCGCCGGCGTGCTGGCGAACGTCGAGGGCACGAAGAACGTAAGCGACGGCGTCGAAAACACCATGCCTGCGCTGCGTATCACTGTCGACAAGGAAAAGGCCGCGCTGGAGGGACTGACCACCGCGCAGATTTATCAATCCGTGGCGCTCATGCTCCAGTCGGACGCGAGCGTTACCAGCATTGAGGACACGGACCAGGACGTCGTGGTCAGCCTGCCGGATGCCGATCCGACGCTGAGCGACCTCGAAAACTATGAGATCACGTTCCAGGCGACCGACGGGACCTATAAGCACGTCGCCCTCAAAGACGTCGCAACATTCGAGGAAAGCACGACGCTCCAGTCCATCACGCGCGACGAACAGCGCCGCTACGTTACCGTTACGGCAGAGATTGCGGACGGCTACAACGTGACCAACGTCGCCGGCGACGCGCAGGACGCCCTTGCCGGGTATACCGCGCCGGACGGCGTTTCGATCGAGTTCGAAGGCGAAAGCGAAACCATCATGAGCGCGCTGGGCGATCTCGGGACCATGATGCTGCTCGGCATCCTGATCGTGTATCTCATCATGGTCGCGCAGTTCCAGTCCCTGCTCTCGCCGTTCATCGTGATGATGACCATCCCGCTGGCGTTCACGGGCGGCCTGATTGCACTGCTGATCTGCGGCATGGAAATCTCCATCGTCGCAATGATCGGCTTCATCATGCTCGTCGGGATCATCGTCAATAACGGCATTGTGCTTATCGACACGATGAATCAGCTGCGGACCGACGGTATGGAACGGCGGGAAGCGGTCGTCACCGCCGGCACTCTCCGGCTTCGTCCCGTGCTGATGACAGCGCTGACGACCATTCTCGGTCTTCTGCCGCTGGCGTTCGGCCTTGGCATCGGCGGCGGACTGATTCAGCCGGTCGCGGTAGTCAGCATCGGCGGACTCGTTTATGCGACGTTCATGACGCTCTTCGTCGTTCCGATTCTTTACGACAGCATGATCAAAAAACGTCCGCGCTCCGTGCATGACCGCGACCTGGAAGTGGAGCAGGCACAGCAATAAAACACGCAAAACGGCGGGGCGCATGTCCCGCCGTTTTTTATCTGTAAAAAACTCTTTTATGCAGGGGATTTTCCCCTGCACCTCCCCAGGGGACGTGTCCCTTGGGAATCCCTGTTTCAAACAATTTCTCAGGGTGTGTTTCTAAAATCCCAAAAGCGCATTTCTACCACCTCAGCATGCATATTTTCGTTGAGAAGCCTCGCCGCAGCACCACTGCGCCTACGTTTTTCGCCTCAATCTGCAAGCCGATTCGGCAAAACTGCATCATTTAGACTTTAGAAACACACCCTAGGACAGTACGGCCTTATGCGGTGTTTTGGAGGCGAAACCTCCCGCCATATCCGTCCTGCCGTCAAAAAGGATGGAACTTTTGTTCCATCCTTTTTGATTATTTCCCGATGTTCGTTTCTTTTTGAATGTAGATCGGTCTGCGTTTGCTCTGCATATACGTCCGCGCGACATACTCGCCGATTACCCCGAGTGCCAGCAGGATAAATCCGCCCAAACAAAGCATAATCGCCAGCAGCGACGGATAGCCCGCAACCGGGTTGCCCCAGATCAGCGCGATGATGACACGAATGACCATGTAAATAAGCGCCAGCGCCGAAACAAGACTTCCGGCAATCGTTGCAATGCGCAGCGGCACGGTGGAAAACGAAACGATGCCCTCCACGGCGTACGCCGCCAGCTTCCAAAACGACCACTTGGTCTCGCCCGCGGCACGCTCGACATTTTCGTATTCCAGCCAAACCGTGTCGAAGCCGACCCACATGAACAGCCCCTTGGAAAAGCGGTGGTATTCCGTGAGCTCCAGCACCGCATCCGTCACACAGCGCCGCATCATGCGAAAATCCCTCGCTCCGTCGACAAACTCCGTCTCGGAAATGCGGTTGATGACGCGATAAAACGACCGCGCAAACGCGCTGCGGATCTTCGGCTCGCCTTTGCGCGTGACACGGCGCGTCGCAACGCAGTCGCATTCCCCCTGCTCCAGCCGCGCAAGCATGGTCCCGATCATTTCCGGCGGGTCCTGCAAATCGCAGTCCATGACGCAGACAAAGTCGCCTTTGGCGTTTTTCAGCCCCGCATACATCGCTGCTTCTTTGCCGAAGTTACGGGAGAACGAGACGTATTTAACCCGCCCGTCGCGCCCGGCCAGATCGCGCAGGATGTGCAGCGTGCCGTCCTTTGAACCGTCGTTGACCAAAATCAACTCAAATTCATACCCGCACAGCCGGTCGAACACGTCTCTTTGCATGGCCTCGTAATACAACGGGATCATCGGCTCTTCGTTGTAACACGGGCAGACGACGGAAACCAGCGGTTTCTTATCCATATGGGTCCTTCCCGGCGCTATGCCTTGTCCAAATCGGTCGGATTATCCCTCGGTGAAAAACGGCACGCCCTTGACGACCATAATAATCGCGTACACCGCAATCCAAAGCGCAAGCGCGCTCAGCATCGCCGTGCGCCCCTTGTTCACCGAACGTTTCAGCCGTTTTTCCGCCAGCCGCGGCACAAACAGAGCGATCAGCAGCGCGCCGATCGTTCCGTACATGCCGATGGACTCCATCGCCGAAAAATACGTCAGCAGCGACCCGCACAAAACGCCTGTCAGCGCGCCGCAGACGCGCTGTATCAGGTTCCACTTCGCCTCAGGATACGCCCGGACGCGCTTTTGCAGATCGTCAAGCTCTTCTTCGGGCTCCTGGTCCTGCTGTTGTGATAAATCGTCGCCGCCGGATTCCTGCGCACGTTCCTCGTCCGGGTCGCGCGGATATTTCGATTCCATTTTATGTCCTCCGATTGTTTTGCTGTTCAGCGAATTCAGTATACCATCCGGTACGGATTGTTTCAACGCCCGCAGCGCCCGGCGCGGCATTTCCTTGCAGGCATAAACACCGCTTTCGCGGCGTAAACCGCGCTTGCAAAGCACCGGTCGCTATGCTAGAATATTCACGCTGAGCCGAAGTGATGGAATTGGCAGACGTGACGGACTCAAAATCCGTTGTTGGCGACAACGTGTGGGTTCGAGTCCCACCTTCGGCACCATTGAAAAGAGCCGGCAGAATCTAACGATTCCGGCTCTTTTTGTTTACGCCAAAAACACACTTTTTAACACACTTCTCCAATGACACAGTTAAGGAAAGTTCTCCCACGAAGTGCAGGCAACGAGCGGCTTGCTGGGAGTGTCCCGCCTTCTTAATATATCCGTAACCTTTCTCTTCCATTTTCCGAGTATTCTCTCATTCGCATTGCAAAACTATATTGCCTTTTCGCCAACCAGGTAATACGATTTGATGTGCACAAACAGAAGCATCATAATATGCTTAAGGAGCAGAATAAGTAATGCCTGTTATATTTTCAGCTGACCGCATCTGTGAAAATTGCAACAGGAAATTTAAATGGCACTGGTTTCAAATACAACGCCAGCGAATGGGGACAGCACCGGCTTTTGAACGTATTCCCACGGAAAAAACTTTAGTACATAATTGTGTTTCGAGAAATGATACGAATTATGATATCGAAGTCAATTGTCCTCACTGCGGCTATGATAATCATTTACCTACACCTTGGGACGATCTTAAAGCTTTGTGCTGTTATTAAATGTGCTTCAGACCCCAAAGCGTATCATCCTGTCGGTTTAACGAGGGCATATACGGCTCTCTCCATTTGCAGATGTTCCTTAGCCTGCATGTTCACGCAGAAAAAGCAACATTTCCGCCGCCGGAGCGCATAGTATGCTATACTCATTGCGGCGGTTATCCGCCTTCGCGGGCAGGCTTGCCCGGAAAGGAATTTTCTTTTTTATGAAAAAATTGCTGCTGTTTTTTATTGGACTGCTGCCGCTTGCGTTCGGCACGCTTCTCAACGCACTGATGCTCGGCGCGCTGCAGGATACGACGCTTCCCTACGGCGTAATCGGCCTTTTCTTTTTGCTTTTCTGGCTGCTGCTCGGTTTTTGGACGCGCCCGCTTGCAAAATCGGCGTTTGCCGCGGCGGCGATCGCGCATATCCCGGCGCTCGCCGCGCTGGCGCTGCTTTTATATCAGGAGCTGGCGCTTGGCCGCTACTGGTTCAACGCGTTCGGGCTTCTCCCGCAGTTTTTCTATCTTCCGCTGATCAGTCTTGCCGGCAGGATCGTACTATTCGCGCATACCATGCCGCCCGTCTATGCCGCCGCGTTCGTCATGCTGTTCGTCGTTTTTTATGCGGGCGGCGCGCTCCGCAGGCGCAAATCTAATTGAACCGTCCGCTTATTCGCCCGTAATTTTGTCCGCAACGTAAGCGAGCGCTTTCCGGCCTTCCGGGGTCGGGTAGAGCGGCCAGCAATGGCCAAGGTTTTCGCCTTCGTGATAGTCGATCGTAACGCCCTGCTGCTTCGCCAGCTCAACAAACTTGACTTCGTCCGGATAGAGCAGTTCCCGCGTGCCCGCAAACAGCGTGATCGGCGCAAGTGCGCTCACATCCCCGTTGATCGGGCTGAGGCGATAGTCTTCCGGGTCGGCGCCGCCCGCCCAAACGCGCCCCATCTCGACGATGCCGTCGATGGCAAGCATCGCGTCCAGCTTTTCATATTCTTCCAAATCCGGGTTGGAGAGCGTAATGTCCAGCTCCGGCGAATAAACGATAATCTGCGCGGGTTGTTCATACCCGAGTTCGTCGAGCCACATAGCGAATCCGAGCGCAAGCCCGCCGCCCGCCGAGTCGCCCATGAGCACGATATCCTGCGGCGCATGCGTTTCCAGAATGGAATTGTAGAGTTCCAGCAGCGCGTCGTAGCACTGGTCAAACGTGAAGTTCGGCGCGGTCAGATAGACCGGCAGCACCGCGCTGCACCCGGCCTGCAATGCAATCGAGTCGCAGGTGTTCCACTGCACCTTCTGCGGCGGATTGACGAACCCGCCGCCATGCAGATAAAAAACGACCGTATCGCTCGAAGCCGCGTCCCGGTTGAGCCAAAAAACCTGCATGCCCGCGGTCTGCTCCTCTTCCAGCGTGCAGTCGAAGTGCACGTTTTCCGGAATCTCGTACCCGTCCCACCAGGCTTCACCCTGCTCCTGCATAAACGCGTCCGCCGCTTCCGCCGTTTCAAATTTCTTTTTGTTGCCCGCCAGCATAATATAAACGTCCGCAATACCGGAAAGCGCGCTTCGGTGATAAACGACCCGCTGCACGAGCGCGAACCCACCGGCCGAAAGCAGCAGCACGGCAAGAATAATCAGCAGGATTTTCAAGGCTTTTTTCATTCGTATTCCCTTTTCCGGCCAAAGCGGCCTTCGCGCCGCGCATTCTCCCGGTGCAGGCGCGAGTTTTATTTATTATACCAGTCCATACGCAGAATACAATTCTTCATTTTACCCCGGAAAAGTTCCCGATGCGCCGTGCAGGGCGCCCGCCGTACCGGCACGCTGCTGGCAATTTCGCCGAACGTACGATATAATCTGCATAGAGTTACGGCGCATACGCCGCATGTCCGCGCTATTTTTCCACCCCCCCCCTGCCGACCAGTCTTACTAAGGAGGCTTCAGGATGAAAAAGAAACTGCTGTTTGCAAAAATTTCCGCAATCGCCGGGAGCGTTTTGCTCTGGGCGCCGATCCTGTTTATGGTGGTGCTTGCCGTTATCGGCAGCATTCAATCCGGAAAGCTGCTTTTCGACTACCTTATGCTCGCCGAACTTTTCCTCGCCGTGATCATCGGCGCGGCACTGCTGATCGTCTGCGGGTTCCTTTCCCATCTGTACACCCGATGGCTTCTCTGGGCGACCGCCGCAGCCGTACTGGCGCTGGCAGCTTCGCAGATTTACGCCGTCGCGAGCGGCCTGGCACACGGCACGACGTCCCCGGACGGGTTCGCGTTTGCGCTCGTCATCGCGCTGATCGTGATCTACAACCTGCTTGTGCTTGGCATTGCGGTCATCGGCATCCTGCAAATCAAAGCGCTGTTTCAAAAAAACACCACGGCTGTGACCGTCGAAAAGGAGTCCGGTGAATGAGTCTCAACCTGAAAATTACAACACTGCACGCAACCGGGCGGCGGCATAATGCCGCCGCCGAAGACAGTGTTTTCCTCCCGCGCGAGGAACCGCCCGAAGTAACCGCCGAACAAACAGCGGCGCGGCGCATGTCCGCAGGGAAAGGATTTTGCATCACCGGAGCAGCCCTCGTCTGGGCGCCAATCCTGATTGCAATCGTGTATACCGTCGTGCTGATCGTGCAGGGCACCGATTATGCGGTTTTCTACGGATTCTATCTTTTAATCTATTTCTGGACGCTGTTTCTGATCGCCGGAATCCTCCTGCATATAGCCGCGCGCAAGCTCAACACCCTGCGCCGTTTCACCGGCATCATCGTCATCCTTTCATTCTGCGTTGGGGTCGTCAACCTGATCCTTGCCGTTACCGTGCCTTCCGCTTCCAGCATGGCGGATACCACCACCGCGCTGGCCGCCGGGATCCCCGCCGCCATCGCGACTCTGACCGCTTACTTCTGCATCGTCTCTATGGCTGTGACCGCAATCCTGCTCCTTCGCCGCACGTTCTTCAAAAAGAGCGCCGCGGATTCCGTTCAATAGAAAAATCTGCCCGCGGCAATGCGTGCTTTATATAGGAAAGGTACTTCGTCTATATGCGTATTCGTTCAAAAGCGCTCTCGCTGATCTGGAAATTTGCAATCGTCCTCTGTGCGTTCGTCGGTCTCGGCCTGCAAGTCGGAATTTTCAGCGGCGAACTGCGCCTTTCCAGCTTTCGGTATTTTACCAACCTGAGCAACCTGCTCTGCCTGTTCTATTTCCTTGCGGACGCCGTTTATATCCTTTCCGGCCGCGCAAACGACGGCTCAAAAAACTGGTGCGTTCCGCTCAAAGGCGCCGCCATGATGGGCATAACCGTGACCTGTCTTGTTGCGCATATCATGCTCGGCAATTTCACGATGGGTGCAAGCATGCGCGTCTCCATCCTGCTGGTGCATACGATCGTTCCGGTCATGACGGTGCTCGACTGGCTCCTCTTTGATGAAAAGGGCCGCTTCAATCGCACGTCCCCGCTGCTTTGGACTATCTTTCCCCTGCTGTATTTTGCCGTCGTTTTACTGCTTGCATTTGCTTCGCCCGGCGACCCGTTTTACCCGTATCCGTTTATGGACGTCGCGACGCAGGGAATCGTGCGCGTACTCGTTACCGTCGCCGTTATGACCGCGTTTTTCGTCGCGCTTGGGTACCTGTTTGTGCTGGCCGACCGCTTGCTCGCAAAAGCGGACAAACGTTCCCGGCAAACCCGTCCAACCGTTTAACGCTCCAAAGGAGGCGGTTCATTTTGAAAACACGCAGCATCTATCTTGCCGGCGGGTGTTTCTGGGGCATGGAAAAGCTCATGCACTCGATTCCCGGCGTAGTCGGCGCCGTAAGCGGATACGCAAACGGCACCTGTGAAGCGGACGCGAACTACAAGACCGTCTGCACCGGTGAAACCGGCTTTCGCGAGACGGTATTTGTGGTGTATGATCCTGCAAAAGTCAGCCTTGACCAGCTTCTGTTTGCGTACTTCGCCGTTGTGGACAAAACCGCCGTCAACCGGCAGGGACACGACGTCGGCACGCAGTATCAGGCGGGCGTTTACTATGCCGACGACGAATCCGGCGATACCGTCGAGCGCATCGCAGCCATCGAGCGCGCGCGCACGCCGGGCTTTGCCGTAGAAATCAAAACGCTTGTCAGCTTCTATCCCGCCGAGGAATACCATCAAAACTATCTGGATAAAAACCCGGGCGGGTACTGCCATATTCCGCTCGCCGAAATCGCGCGCCTTTCAGGCGCCGCCGTCGATGCGGGTTCATACGCACGCCCGTCCGAAGAGGAAATTAAAGAGCGCCTCACGCCCGAACAGTTTGCCGTCACGCAGAAAAACGCGACGGAACGGCCCTATCAAAACGAGTTTTTCCAAAACGGCGAAAAAGGCCTGTACGTGGACATTGTGACCGGAGAACCGCTGTTTACCTCGCTGGACAAATACGATTCCTCCTGCGGCTGGCCCGCGTTCACCAAACCGGTCGAAGAAGCGGTCGTCGTGGAACGGCAGGACCGCTCGCACGGCATGGAGCGCACGGAGGTGCGCTCGCGCGCGGGGAATTCGCATCTCGGGCATGTGTTCACGGGCGACCCGGAATCGCCGAACGGCGTGCGCTACTGCATCAACAGCGCGTCGCTGCGCTTTATCCCGTATGACGAGCTCGATCAGGCGGGCTACGGGTATCTCAAAGACCGGTTCGGCCGCTGAACGCCGCACACCTATTGATGTAAATACAGCCGGGACCGAACTCCCGGCTCAGGCCATCGAAAAACTTTAGTTTTTCGATGGGAACCGCTGCGGCGGAATTTTCCATGCAGAATCGGCCTCGAACGGCTGCGCCGTTTGTCGGCTTATCTCCATGAAGCGTATCAAAACCGCCGTACGCGCCGCCGGTTTTGACAGATTTTAACTTCAACAATTCATCTTTGCAAGCAAGCTCAATCATTTTAGCAATGCCGGGCTTTCTCGACAAGCTGAGCCGGGAACCGGACTCCCGGCTGTTTTTGGCGGGCTTTGCGTCACAAAACGAAAACTCGCCCGCCAAAACGCCGCGAAATGTGCTATACTGCCAACGTGCGATTTTTTCCCGCTTACGGGGAACTCCGCGCAATGATCAGGAGAATGTGCAATGATCTATCTGGACAACAGCGCAACCACGCGCGTCCTGCCGGAGGCGGCGGACGCGGCACAGCGCGCAATGCGGGAAGACTTTTTTAATCCGGCCGCAGGCTATAAACCCGCCGTCGAAACCGAACGTGCGGTCAACGCCGCGCGCGCCCGTCTCGCGGGCGCGCTGGGGTGCGCCGCAGGCGAAGTATACTATACCTCCGGCGGCACGGAGTCCAACAACATGGCGATTTTTGGCACGCTGAAGGCGGGACGCGGCAAGCGCAGGGTGATCACCTGCAAAAACGAACATCCGTCCGTGTACGCCGCCGTGCTTTCGCTGGAGCGCGAACCGGACATTGAACCCGTGCTGATCGGCTGCACCAAAGACGGCGCGGCCGACCTCGGCGAACTCGAAACCGCGCTCACGGAGGACACGGCGCTCGTATCTCTCATGCACGTCAACAACGAAACGGGCGCGATTAACGATATCGAGGCCGCTGCCGCGCTGATTCGCAGGCTCTCGCCGGGCGCGCTGTTCCATGTCGACGGCGTGCAGGCATTCTGCAAACTGCCGTTTTTCCGCGTGCCGTGCGACCTTTACAGCATCAGCGCGCATAAGTTCCATGCACCGAAGGGCGTCGGCGCGCTGTATGTGAAAAACGGCGTGAAATTCGCAGGCGGGCAGATCGGCGGCGGACAGGAAAAAGGCATGCGCTCCGGCACGACAAACGTGCCCGGCGTGCTCGGCATGGACGCGGCGCTCGCACTTTACCGCGCCAGCCAGCCGGACTGGCTGGAAAACGTCCGCGCCTGCAAAATCCGGCTGGCAAACGCGCTGCTGCGCATTCCCGACGCGGTCGTCAACGGTCCCGCGCCGGAGGACGGCGCGCCGCATATTCTGAACGTTTCTTTCCCCGGCGTGCGCGGCGAAGTGCTGGTCAACGCGCTTTCCGAGCGGCAGATTTACGTTTCCACCGGCTCGGCCTGCTCGACGCACAAAAAAGGCGAAAACCGCGTCCTCGGCGCGATGGGCGTTTCCGGCGCGCGCGCGGAAGGCGCGCTCCGCTTCAGTCTCTGCCCGTTCAACACGCCGGAGGAGATGGACGCCGCCGCGCTGGCCGTCGCCGAACAGGTAACGTTCCTGCGGCGTTTCCAGCGCCGCTGACACACGGACTTTTAACAATAAAGCCGCCGGGTTTTCGGGCGGCTGAACAGGAGAACCTATGGAACCGGTCATCATCGTCCGCTATGCGGAAATTCACTTAAAAGGCCTCAACCGGCCTTATTTTGAGCGCAGCCTGGTGCGGCGCATCGAGCTTGCGCTCAGGCCGCTGCCCGCAAACGTCGTGCGCGAACAGGGACGCATCTTTGTTTTCGGCCTTGCCGAGGCGGATATCGATTCCGCGGCGGACAAACTCACGCGCGTATTCGGCATTCACTCCGTCAGCCCCGCCGTCGCCGCCGAAAAGGAATGGGAGCCGATCGCAGGGGCCGCAAAGCAAATTGTCGGCGCGCGCATCGCGAACCTGGAACACGCAACGTTCAAGGTGATCTCCCGCCGCTCGGACAAGCGCTTCCCCATGCGCTCGGAGGAAATCTGCCGCACGCTCGGCGGACTCCTGCTCGAAGCCTTTCCGGTTTTAAGCGTGGACGTGCACACGCCGGACTTTTACGTGGGCGTGGAAATCCGCCAGAACCAGGCGTTCGTTTTCGCGGAGGAGCGCCTCGGCGCGGGCGGCATGCCGGTCGGCTGCAACGGCCACGCGATGCTGCTCGTCTCCGGCGGAATCGACAGCCCCGTCGCGGGCTACATGATCGCAAAGCGCGGCGTGCGCGTTTCCGCCGTGCATTTCTTCAGCTATCCGTACACGAGCGAGCGCGCGCGCGACAAGGTCGTCGATCTCGTACGCATCCTCTCGGCCTATGCCGGAACGGTGACGCTGCACCTCGTTCCGTTTACGGAAATTCAGCTCGCCATCTACGAAAAATGCCCGCAGAGCGAAACCACGGTGCTCATGCGCCGGCTCATGATGCAGATATCCGAACGTATCGCGCTGTTAAACGGCGCACAGGCGCTCGTTACCGGCGAATCCATCGGCCAGGTCGCGAGCCAGACCATCGAGAGCCTGACCGTCACCAACGACGCGGTGACGCTGCCCGTTTTCCGCCCGCTGATCGGGTTCGACAAGGAGGAGATCATCGACCGCGCAAAGGCGATCGGTTCGTTCGAAACGTCCATCCTGCCCTATGAAGACTGCTGCACGGTGTTCGTGCCGCAGCACCCCGTCACAAAGCCGAAACTCGACGCCATCCGCCAAAGCGAATCGCTTGTTGATTTTGAACCGATGATCGAAAAGGCGCTGCTTGAAACCATCACGCAGGACGTGGAGTAGCAAAACCGGAATTCACATAACATTCACAGCGGGTTTTTAACCTCCGTGTTATAATGCAGTTGTGAAGCGACCGCCCGTCGCTTCCGCCTGAATTTGGAGGAGACGGTCCCTATGAAATTTATTTTTCGCCTGATCGGCATACTGGTCGTATTGCTGGTCATCATCATGGCGGTGCTCTGCTATCTGGACACCAAGGACCTGCTCAGCGGCAAGCTGGAGCAGCTCATCGGTTCGCTCCGTGTGCTCGGCAAGGAAGCCTGGGTCGAAATCCGGTATTTCATGGACGATTCCGGCATCGCCGAGGACGCGGCCGGCCTGCTCGACAAAGGCGCGGACTATCTGCGAGAGTCGGTCGAGCCGCACGTAACGAGCAAGCCGGGTGCGGATGTAATTGAAACGCCGACGCCCGAGCCGACCGCAACGCCGTATGTAATGAACTGACGGATCAAAAGCATAAAAAAACAGCCTTGTGAGAGGCTGTTTTTTATGTGTAAACCGCAATACTCCCGCAGAGCACAAAAACGCTTTTTCCGCGTTTACTCCGGGATGCCCGGAACTTCGATTTCCGGCAGGAACCCGCGCAGCCAGAGAACGTACTTTTTCGTTTTTTCGTAGAGTTCCAGCGCAAGATCTTTTTTCACGAAGCGGCTGGTGATGTTTTTGTAGGAAAACGGATAGTCGGACATATAATAGAACATCACGTCCATTAAAAAGTCTTCGCATTCGTTGCGGCCTTTGGAAAAACGCTCGAAATCCACTCCGTTTTTAAACGCCGCGCCGTCCGTTATCTTGGAAAAAAGGAAGTTGACGTTGTGCGTTTTAGGCGGTTCCGCCTCCATGAAATACACATACATCGCCTTAAGCTGCCGTTCGGTCGCCTGCTGGCATAAAAATGCCACGTAAACCCAGCGTTCCCCCTGAATCAGCGCGTCGATCGTTCCCATATCGTAATCCGATAGCATCAGCCAATAGCCGCATTTGTCCAGCTTATTCATCCGTTTCATTCTCCTCCATTTTGAACGCGTCGCTTTCGATCAGCCTGCGCAGCGTTTCTGTTACCATACTGTCAAATTTTTCATCGAGCGAAGCCAGTTCCTCCGCGGCCTGCTCGGATGTTTTCACTTCGTTGTACCCGCGGTCGGTCGTCATCGCGTCGAATGCGTCCGCAACCGCAACGATCCTTGCCGGAAGGCTGATGTCCTCCGCCGTCAGCCCGCGCGGGTATCCGCTCCCGTCGAGCCGCTCATGATGATTCATGGCGATTTCTGCCACCTGAAAGCCGAATTCGGCTTTCAGCAGCCGCCCGCTGTCGATTGGATGGCGCAGAATATAGCGGATCTCCGCCGGTTCCAGACTGCCCGGTTTTTGCAGAATTTCCACCGGGATAAAGCACTTGCCAACGTCGTGGAACAGCGCGGCCACACCCAGATCGTCCCGGGAAACGCCCTGTATGCCCGGTTCCAGCGCATCGAACAGACAAAGCGAATATTTCAGCACCGCCGCGCTGTGGCGGTATGTATAGTGATCTTTTTCGTTGATGCGCATCAATAGCGCGGTCAAACTCTCTTCAAAGCGGGAAACGGATTCGAACGCGGGACAGTTGGTCACATACAGGATTCGCGTGTCTCCAAGCAGCTTGACCGGGATATCGCGCTTAAGCCCGCGCGCCATAAACGATTCGCCGGGGCCCAGCGCCACCGGCCCGTCGTCCAGCGCAAGCTCAACGCCGCCTTCGTGAATAAAGAAAAACTCCATCGCTTCCGGATCGCTCGCGGGTATAAGCCAAACAACGGACTCGCCGCCGATCTTCTGCGACATAATCTCAAGACTCCCCTGCTTTGCCAGAAGAGCCGTAATCGCTTCGTTTTCGCCTCCGGCGGGCAAACCTGTCCCACGGCGGTTAAATACGATTCCTTCCATCTCAACACCCATTTTCGCCTTATGGTATCGCTTTTTTTGCATTGTACATGTGCCCGACCCCATAGGTTACCACTTCATATATAATACCACAAGGCTGAATCAATTCAAAGGCGTGAAACGGCTGTGCCCAAACGTCCACCTCCGGATTGGCGCAAATCCGCATAAGTTCGTGATGCCGCATAAACGCGGCGGCTTTTTTCAAATTGAAACACACCGCAGGGCCGGCGTCCCCTTCGCATCCGGTTCCCCTGTTTGCATCCGGGCCGAAACGTATCAGTCTGTACACGCCCTGCAAAATTGTACTTTCAGATCATGCGCCAGCCCCTTTCGCCGTCGGACGGTTTAGGTTTTGCCCGGAACGCTTCACCCCATGGACCGAACTAAAAAAGCAGCCGGCTTTTTCTGCCGCCATGCTGCCGAAAACACATATGCACCCGGGGGTTTCTCCGGGAGTACTCGTTCGGCAACTGGCTGTCATAGGCGTAAGAGCGCGCCGGTAGACCCTGTAGTTTTGCGCCGCCCGTTTTCACGGGGTTTGCCTTTTCGCGGGAGATTCTCTTGAACCTCAACGTAACGCTAACACACGAGAGCGCCGCGTGTCAAGCGCGTCGTTTCCCCGGTTGTGAACTCCGTGTACAAACACGTGCCGGACTCCCCGGATTTTTCCTTATTTTGCCTGGATTTATACAAACGCTCTGTTTGATCCGGCAAGGTTCCATGCTATAATTTTTTTATGCGGAGGTGCAGTTATGAATTTTAACGATGAGGCAAAAAAACTCGTTTCCCAGATGACGCTGCAGGAAAAAACGCGTCTGCTCAGCGGAGCGGACAGCTGGCGCACCAAACCGGTCGAACGGCTCGGCCTGTCCGCCGTCGCGGTGTCGGACGGGCCGCACGGTCTGCGAAAAGAGGCGGCGGGCGAAGGAGCTGAAAAAAAGCGCACGCTCCCGGCAACCTGCTTCCCGACCGCGTCGCTTTCCGCGTGTTCGTTCGACCGGGACTTACTGCGCTCCCTCGGCTCCGCGATTGCGGAGGAATGCCGCGCGGAGGACGTTTCCGTCATCCTCGGCCCGGGGCTCAACTGCAAGCGCAGCCCGCTCTGCGGCCGCAATTTTGAGTATTTCAGCGAAGACCCCGTCGTTTCCGGCGAACTGGCGAGCGCATTCGTGCAGGGCGTGCAGAGCCAGGGCGTCGGCGCCTGCGTCAAGCACTTCGCGCTCAACAATCAGGAGCTGCGCCGCCTGATCGTCGATTCCGTCGCGGACGAACGCGCCATGTTTGAGCTTTACCTTTCTTCCTTTGAACGCGTAATCAAAAGCGCGCGTCCCTGGACGGTGATGTGCTCCTACAACCGCGTTAAGGGTCTGCACGCGAGCGAGAACAAGTGGCTTTTGACCGACGTCCTGCGCAATCAATGGGGATTCGACGGGCTCGTGATGTCCGACTGGGGCGCGGTCAACGACCGCAACCTCGGCGTAAGCGCTGGCCTCGATCTGGAAATGCCGTATGTGGATTCGTACCGGGACGACGAAATCGCCGCCGCCGTGGAACGCGGCGAACTCAAACAGGAGGACGTCGACCGCTGTGCCGAGCGCGTCTGCGCGCTCGTTCTGCGCGCAAACGCCGAGCGAAAGCCGCTTGTACAAAAGCACGAAGCGCACCACGCGTTCGCGCGGGAAGCCGCGGCCCGCTCCGCCGTGCTGCTCAAAAACGAAGACGCGCTGCTGCCGCTCAAACCCGGCGCAAGCGTCGCCGTGATCGGCACGTTCGCCAAAACGCCGCGCTATCAGGGCGCGGGCAGCTCCAAGGTCGTGCCCGTCAAGCTCGACAGCGCGCTGGAGGAACTCCAGACGCTCGGCATCCGTGCCGAATATGCCGACGGATACGACGTAACCAGCGACGAGCCGGACGAAGCGCTCCTCCGGGAAGCCTGCGAAGCCGCACGCGGCAAAGACGCGGCCATCCTGTTCATCGGCCTGCCGGACCGCTACGAGTCCGAAGGGTTCGACCGCGCGAAGCTGGACATGCCGAAGAACCACATCGAGCTGGTCCGCCGGGTTGCACAGGCCAATCCGAACGTCGTCGCCGTGGTCGCCTGCGGCTCGGTCGTCGACATGGCCTGGGAATCCGGCGCAAAATCGATTCTTTTGACCTACCTCGGCGGCGAAGCGGTCGGCGGTGCCGCGGCGGACCTGATCACGGGAAGGCGCTGCCCCTCCGGCAAACTGCCGGAAAGCTGGCCGCTGACGCTGGCGGACAGCCCCTCCTTCGCATACTTCCCCGGCTATCCGCATACGGTGGAATACCGCGAAAGCATCTTTGTCGGCTACCGGTATTTCGACACTGCGGAAAAACCCGTGCGTTATCCGTTCGGCTATGGGCTTTCCTACACGTCGTTTGCCTATTCCAACCTGCGCCTGAGCGGTTCGTCGCTCAGCGCGGGCGAAACGCTGGAAATTTCCTGCGACATAACCAACACCGGCAGTGTCACCGGCGGCGAAGTCGTACAGTTGTACGTTTCGCATCGTTCGGACGTGATGTTCTGCGCGGAGCAGGAGCTCAAGGGCTTTGAGAAAGTCCTTCTGCATCCGGGCGAAACGAAGACCGTTTCGTTTACGCTCGATCGCCGCGATATCAGTTACTACAACACAAAAGCGTCCGGCTGGCGCGTCGAGGGCGGCGAATATGAAATCCGCATCTCCGCCTCCAGCCGCGATATTCGCCTGCGCGCAAGCGTTCGCGCGCAAGCGGACGGCGGCCAGACCATCCCGGATTTTCGCAAAAGCGCACCCTGCTACTACGATCTTTCAAATGGTGTCATCGTGCCGGACGACGCGTTCAGCGCGCTGCTCGGCAGGCCGATTCCACAGCGGAGCATGAAAAAAGGCGATCCGTTCACACGCAATTCCACCCTTGCCGAGGCAAAACACACGCTGCTCGGGCGCATCCTCGTGCTCGTCGGCAAACGCGTCGCCGCAAAGATGAAAGACGACGAAGAAGCCGGAGAAATGGTCGACTATCTGGTGTTTGAATCACCGCTGCGCATGCTGACCATGGGCGGCAGCGGGTTTGGGCCAAAGCAGGTGGACGCGATCGTAACGATGCTCAACGGCCGTTTCTTTAAGGGTCTAAAGGGAATGCGCAAGCCCCGTTCCAGGTAACAGACCCGCAATCTTCCCGCACAGCGGATGAAACGGAGGAACTTTTTCGTGCTGTCCGTCCTTTCCTGTTTTGCCTTTCCAGACAAACCGGTTTCCTGCGAGCCATACGGCGGCGGGCACATCCACGATACGCGCCTCGTCGCCTGCCGCGGCGGCGAGACGTTCATCCTCCAGCGCATCAACACGCACGTGTTCACAGAGCCTGTTTTGCTGATGCGCAACATCGAGCGCGTCTGCGCGCATCTTCGCAAAAAAACGGACGACCCGCGGCAGGTGCTCTCCTTGGTGCCCGCGCGCGACGGGCGTCCGTTCGCCGTTGAAAACGGCGGATACTGGCGCGTCTTCCGTTTCGTTGAAAACAGCATTTGTTTCGATCACGCGGATGCGGCGCTGTTTTACGAAAGCGGCGCCGCCTTCGGACAATTTCTGACTCTGCTTGCGGATTTTCCCGTGCACGAACTCGCGGAGACGATTCCGCACTTCCACGACACACCGGCGCGCTTTGCGGCGCTGCGCGCCGCCACTGAAGAAGACCCGCTTATGCGCGCGCGCGGCGTGCAGCGCGAACTCAGCTTTGCGCTCCGGTATGAAGCGTTCGCACACACGCTGACCGATCTTGCGGCGGAGGGCGAACTGCCGCTCCGCGTAACGCACAACGACACCAAAATCAACAATGTGCTGTTCGATCAGGCGACCCGTAAAGCGCTCTGCGTCATCGATTTGGACACGGTCATGCCGGGGCTCTGCGCCACCGACTTTGGCGACGCAGTCCGCTTCGGCGCGTCCACGGCAGCCGAGGACGAACCGGAGCTTGATTTTGTGCACTTCGATATCGCGCTGTTCAAATCGTTTGCAAGCGGATATCTTTCCGCCTGTGGCGACAGCCTGAGCGAAACGGAAACCGCCATGCTTCCAACCGGGGCAAGGATGATGGCGCTTGAAAACGGCGTGCGCTTTCTGACCGACTACCTCTCCGGCGACCGATATTATCATATTTCGCGTCCGGGGCAGAATCTCGAGCGCGCGCGGACGCAGTTCCGCCTGCTGGAAGAAATGGATGTGCGCGAACCCGAAATGCGCGCGATCATCGCCGAAATTATGCTGCAGCGCCGCGGCGTACGATAAAAGCGCCATGCAAAAAAAGGCTTCCACCGCTCAAACGCGACGAAAGCCTGATTTTTTTGAAAAACTGCATGGGGTTTATAATCTGCCGCTCCGGCGCCGCTCAAAACAGGCGGCGTTCCTGCGCTAAAACCACATGGTTTCTATCAGCCAGCCGATGATAATCACGGCGGCGCTCATTACAAACAGTGTAATGTAGGAGGCCGCCTGCGCGGTCCTGGAGTAGTCGAACTTTTCATAAATGTGCTTGCGGATCGTCCGCTGCGCCGTAACCAGCAAAAATCCCGCAACAAACCCGCCAAACACGGACTCAATCAGCACCAGCGGCACCGTCCAGAGGTGCTGCACGCCTTCAATCAGGATCACTGCGAACAAAACACCGGACGCAATGAACGAAAGCGACAGCCGTCCCCATGCGCGCTGTTTGGCGATGACACGCCGTAACCGCTCGATTTCGGAGCGCATCATCATCTTTTTGTCCTGCAGTGTGAGCGCCGTTTCAATCAGTTCCTCGCGCGACTGCTGCGCAAGCATCGCCCGTGCACGCAGCCGTACGGCGTCACGCCTCTTCGTATCGTCCCGGCTCAAGGTATCGCCCCCCCTAAGAGAACACCGTCGCCCAAGCTATGAAACAGGACACATCAATAACAAAAAGATTGTACCATGAACGTTAGTTGTTTGTAAACAAACGCGCAAAGCCGGGCATGGCGCGCACGATGGTCTCGTACGCCACGCAATAGGAAACGCGCACATATCCAGGACAGCCGAAACTCCGCCCGGAGACGATGAGGATGTCCTCCTTTTTTGCTCTTTCGGCGAATGCGTCCCCGTCCCCGCCCGGCGCCTGCACAAACAGGTAAAACGCACCGTCCGGAGGCATGCAGCGGTAGCCGATCTTCGTAAGCCCCTCATAGAGCGCTTTTCTGTTTTTACGATAGCTCGAAAGGTCCGGCTGCACGTCGCTTTTTGCACACCGGGCGACGACCTGCTGCAGGATTGCGGGCGCGCAGACATACCCCTGCATGCGCGCGCTGCCGGCGATTGCGTTGCAAACGTCGTCAAAATCCGGCATTTCGTCCGCCACCAGCACATAGCCGATGCGGTCGCCCGGCAGCGAGAGGCTCTTTGAATAGGAATAGGTCACAATCGCGCATTCGTAAAGCTGCGTAATAAACGGCACGGGCACGCCGGTGTAGTTCAGCTCACGGTACGGCTCGTCCGAAATCAGGTAGATCGGGTGACCGTATTCCGCGCTCTTTTCGCGGAGCAGCGCGGCGAGCTTTTTGAGCGTTTCCTCCGAATATACCACGCCGGACGGGTTGTTCGGCGAGTTGATTACAACGCCCTGCGTATGCGGGCCGAGCGCGCGGGCAAGCCGGTCGAAATCGATCTGAAAATCCTGCGTGTCCGCTTCCACAATCACGAGCTTCCCGCCTGCCGTTTTGGCAAAGCAGGCGTATTCGGGAAAATACGGCGCAATCGCCACAAACTCGGTCCGCTCGTCCAGCGTCAGCGCGCGGAAAACCGAAGTCAGTCCGGCCGCCGCGCCGCAGGTGAGATACAGGTTCTTCCTTGAAAAGTTCGTGCCGAAGCGCCGGTTGAGGTTGGCGGCAATCGCTTCGCGCGGTTCGTTCGCGCCGGGCGCGCTCGTGTACCCGTGAATCCGGATCGGATCGCTGTTTTGCAGCAGGTCGATAAACGCCGCGCTCACTTCGGCGGGCGGCGGCACCGACGGATTGCCGAGTGAAAAATCGAATACGTTTTCTTCGCCGACCAGCAGCGCGCGGCGGCGGCCGTATTCAAACACCTCGCGGATTGCGGAGCGCACGCGCCCCGCTTCCCGCATTTCCTGCGATACCATCGTTTCAGCCTCCGTACGCGTAGCCCGCGTCGAACGCCGCAAGATTCATTTCCAGCAGTTTCTGCGGAATGGTCTCCCCCATCGCTTTTTTCCAGTCGATCGCTTCCAGACGGAACGCGCGCACCAGCGCGCCAAGCAGCACGATGTTCATGCACTTGGGATTGCCGAGTTTCTGCGCAATTCCGCTTGCCGGAATCACGAGCACTTTGGAAAACGAATGCTGCATGGCCTCGACCGTTCCCAGCGGATATTCCGCCGCGCCGGTGGCGACCGGAAGCGGCATAATTTCGATATCGTTGATCACGGCCGCGCCGCCGGGCTTTAAAAACTCGGCATAGCGCACGGCTTCCATCTTTTCAAACGCGACCAGAACGTCCGCCTCGCCGCGTCCGATGATCGGCGAATAAACCTTTTCGCCGTAACGCACCTGCGTTGAAACGGAGCCGCCGCGCTGCGCCATGCCATGCACTTCGCTCATCTTCACGTCGTACCCGGCGGAAACAAGCCCCGCCGTGAGCACCTTGCTCATCAAAATCGTTCCCTGACCGCCTACACCGGCAAGCAGGATACTCTTCGTGTTCGCCGTCATACCCGTCACTCCCCTTTCTTTGCGGAAGGTCCGCCGTCGCGCGAGATCGCGCCGAACGGACAGGCCTGCGCACAGACCGTGCAGCCCACGCAGAGCGTGCGGTCGATTTCCGCCTTGCCTTCGCGCATATGAATCGCCGGGCAGGCCACCTTCAGGCACATTTTGCAGCCGCGGCACTTGTCCCGGTCGACCGTGCATTTGCCGATGTCGTGCTTGATGCGCTTGATCAGCAGACACGGCCTGCGCACGACGATTGCGGCGGGAACTTCGCTCGCCAGCGCGTCGTCCACCGCTTTCTGCATGGCGGCGAGATCCTGCGGGTCGACGATGATCACGTTCTGGTAGCCATAGCTTTTCAAAACGTCCTCAATCGGGATGCGCGCGGCGATTTCGCCGGAGAGCGCATACCCGGTGCCGGGATTGTCCTGATGCCCCGTCATGCCGGTGATGGAGTTGTCCAGCACGCAGGGAATCACCTTCCCCTTGTTGTAGATGATCTCCGCCGCGCCGGTCATGCCGCTGTGGAAAAACGTGGAATCGCCCACCACGCCGAACACTTTTTTGCTGTCCTGCCCGCTCGCTTCAAAGGCTTTTGAAAGCCCCATGGCGACCGAGAACCCGCCGCCCATGCAGACGACCGAGTCCATCGCCGAAAGCGGCGCTGCGCAGCCGAGCGTGTAGCAGCCGATGTCGCCCGCGATCACAAAATCCTTGCGCTTGCTGAGTACATAGAAAAATCCCCTGTGCGGACAGCCCGGACAGAGCGCCGGCGGACGCGCAACCACCGCGCAGTCCGGCTTGACCGTCTCCGGTTCTTCGCCGAACACCGCGCGCCGGACGATCTCCGGGTTGAGTTCGTACATGTCCGGGATCACGTCCTTGCCGATGCACTCGATTCCGGCGGCTTTGATCTGCTCTTCAAGGAACGGGTCGAGTTCCTCGACCACATAGAGCTTCTCCACGCGGGCGGCAAACGCACGGATTAAATCCAGCGGGAGCGGCCAGGAAAAGCCGAGTTTAAGGAACGACGTGTCCTCCGGGAACGCTTCCTTTGCATACTGATAGGCGATGGAGGACGAAATTACGCCGACTTTTCCGCCCTTGTATTCCGTAACGTTCAGCGGGCTGGTCTCAGCATACGCCCGCAGTTCTTCGAGCCTTTCTTCCAGCTGCACGCGGTGCACCCTTGCGTTGGCGGGCGTGCAGACAAACTTCGGAATATTCCTCACGTACGGTTTGACCTCGCGCTCTTCGCGCTCCTCAAACGTGACCAGGCTCTTGGAGTGGCAAACGCGCGTGGTCATGCGCACGAGGACCGGCGTGTTGAACCGCTCGGAGATTTCGTACGCTTCTTTCATGAAATCCTTACATTCCTGCGCGTCGGACGGTTCGACAAGCGGGATTTTCGCAAAGCGCGCATACCGCCGGTTGTCCTGCTCGTTCTGAGAGGAATGCATGCTCGGATCGTCCGCGCTGACGATGACGAACCCCGCGCCGACGCCGTTGTAAGCGGCGGTAAAAATTGGATCGGCCGCAACGTTTACGCCGACGTGCTTCATGGCCGCCAGCGAACGCACGTTGCCAATGGACGCGCCGTACGCAACTTCGACGGCGACTTTCTCGTTCGGCGCCCATTCCGCGTAGAGCACGTCCTTATAGCGCACAAGATTTTCAAAAATCTCCGTGCTGGGCGTGCCGGGATAGGCCGAACAGACCTTTACGCCCGCTTCAAACGCGCCGCGTGCGATTGCCTCGTTACCGGTGAGCAGGTGTTTTGTACAGGATTCCATTTTTATCCTTTGCCTCCTTTCGCCGCGATCGCGCCGAGCGCGAGGGACGTTAATTTCGTTTCCGCCGGGTCCGCGCGCGAAACCAGCACGATGGGACAGCGCGCGCCGACCACGATGCCCGCCGAGCACGCACCCGCAAAATAGGTCAGTGCTTTTCCGAAGCAATTGCCCGTTTCGTAGTTCGGCATGAGCAGGATGTCCGCGCGGCCGCCTCCCGGGGCGGTATATTTTTTATGCCGGCAGGCTTCCTCGCTGATAGCGAGGTCCAGCCCGACCGGACCATAAACAGTCATATTGTACCGCATCCAGTCCATTTGTGCGAGCGCTTTTGCGTCCGTCGTGGAAGGAATTTTCTCGCTCACAGACTCGCTGCCGCTTATACAGGCCGCGATGATCTCCTCGTAGCCGAGCAGTTTCAGCAGCCCGGCGGCGTTTTCAAGGATGGCTTTTTTGTGTTCCAGATCAGGCAGCGGGTTCATTCCGCCGTCCGTATTGAACAGCAGTTTTCCGTAAGAAGGCAGTTCAAAGAGCATCACATGCGAAAGCAGCCGGCCCGTTACAAGCGGGGAGCGCACCACATGCCGCAGCAGGTCGCCCGTGCTGAGGATCCCCTTCATCAGGAAGTCCGCTTCGCCGCTTACGACGGCGGATATCGCCGCGCGCGCGCAGGCTTCGCCGCTCCCGTCCTCCGGTTCGACGATCGTGAATCCGCGTTCGTCGGCGTTTTGCTCCTTCAGGATTGCGCGGATGCGCGCTTCGTCGCCGAACAGCGTCGCGCTGCAGATGCCCTTCTGCCGCGCCATCGCCAGCGCGCCGAGCACGTCGCGATCCTGCGCCGCCGCAACTGCGACGCGCATCTGCATGCCCTGCGCATGCGCGATGATTTCGCCCAACGTGTGCCTCATGCTTCATACTCCTTTGCCGGTTCGCCGCGCAGCACGCGCAGCGCGCCCTCCGCCAGCGAACGCATTTCTTCCTCTCCGGGGATGCGCAGAATCGGCGCAATCTTTTCCACATAGCCGGAAATCTCGGCGCAGAACCGTTCGGAATGCGCAATGCCGCCGGTCAGAACGATTGCGTCCACGTCGAATTTCAGCACCGCCGCCAGCGCGCCGATGTCCTTTGCGTGCTGATAAGCCATCGCCTCAAAAATCAGTTTTGCTTCGGCCTCGCCCGCGAGCATGCGCGCTTCGACTTCCCGGAAGTCCCGCGTTCCTAAATAAGAAAACACACCCGCCTCCGTTCCGAGCAGTTTTTTAATCTCCTGCCGGGTTTTGCCGGAAAAGCAGAGGTTCACCAGCGCGTTGACCGGCAGCGCGCCGCCGCGGTCCATGGAAAAACTGCCGTCGTCCTTGACGTTGTACACGTCGATCACGCGGCCTTTTTGGTGCGCGGCGACCGACACGCCGCCGCCCATATGCACGACGATCAAATTGACTTCTTCATAGGCTTTGCCGAGCTGGCCTGCGGCCTTCCTTGCGACCGCCTTTTGGTTGAGCGCGTGGAAAAAGCTCTCCCGCTCCATGCCCCTGAGACCCGACACCCGCGCAAGCGGGATCATCTCGTCCACCGAGACGGGATCGACCAGAAACGCGGGAATTCCCGCAAGGTCGGCCAGTTCCTTTGCAATCACGGGCCCGAGCGAGGACGCATGCTCGCCATACGGCGGATGATAGATGTCGCGCACGACCGCGTCGCAAATGCGGTATGTGCCGGACGGGATATGCTTCAGCAGTCCCCCGCGGCTGCACACCGCGGAAAAATCGTTCCGTGAAAAACCGTGTTCGCGCAGCGTCCGCATCACAAGGTCCCTGCGGAACGCAAGCTGATCGATCACGTGCTCGAATCCGGCCAGTTCTCCCTGTGTGTGGTGGATGGTATCAGAAAAGACCTCCGCTTCGTCTTCGTATACGGCGATCTTGGTCGAAGTCGCGCCCGGATTGATGATTAAAATCTTCATGCTCGGCTCTCCCGCTGTAAAATTCTGTACATTCTTCCTTCTCATCGTAGTTTTTATTGGATTGGGTGTCAATGCGCGCGGGACAAATATATAGTATACTTGTGCGGCGGCCAAGCCCGCCGGTTTTTGCCGCACGTTTCACGGCTTGCAGTGCACGCAAATTAAGTGTATTATATGATTAATACATTAATACGCCCGCTTGGAAAGGACACGCTGAAACATGTATCGGATTTTGATCGTGGAAGACGACGCTGTGATCGCCGGCGCGCTTATGCGCTCGCTCGGGCAATGGGGGTTTGAGGCGGTCGCCGCGGAGGACTTTTCGGACGTCCTCGGCACGTTTCAAAGTCTCTCGCCGCATCTCGTAATCATGGACATCTCCCTGCCGTATTACAACGGCTATTACTGGTGCGAAAAAATCCGCCGGGAATCAAAGGCGCCGATCGTGTTCCTTTCCTCGCGCTCGGACACGGCGGACGTCGTGATGGCGGTCGGCATGGGCGGAGACGATTACATTGCAAAGCCCGTCGACCCGGAGCTACTCATCGCCAAAGTACAGGCGGTACTCCGGCGCGCATACGACTACGAACCGCCGCAGACCATGCGGTTTTGCGGCGCGGAGTTCGATTCGGCCTCCTCCAGCCTGCTGGTGGATGGAAAGCGCGTTGAGCTGACAAAGAACGAAAGCCGTATCCTCGGCACGCTGCTGGGGAAACGCGGGGCGATCGTCAGCCGCGAAACGCTCATGCTCAAGCTCTGGGACAGCGACGAATTCGTGGACGACAACACGCTCACGGTCAACATCAACCGCCTGCGCAAAACGCTCGCCGGGGCTAGACTCGGCGAATGCATCAAGACACACAAAGGACAGGGGTATTCCATCGATGCGCAGATTTCTTGAGTATCTGTCCGCGCGGCGCGCGCTGATTATCCTCTTCCTGCTCGCGGTGCTGATCGTCCGCGTGCTCGGCTTTCTGGCCGGTCAGGACGCGGAATACGTAAAATACGAAACGCTGCTGCTTTCGTTTGCGTTCGTCTGCGTGCTGCTTGCCGACGGCGCACGCTGGCGCAGGCGGCGCAGACAGCTGCGGCAAATCGGCCTTCGCACCGAGCTTGTGCCGCGCGAACTGCCGGAGCCGCTCGACGCGCTCGCGGCGGACTACGGCAAGCTAATCTGCGCGCTCTCGGCGCAGTGCGAAAGTCTGCGCGCCGAGGCGCTTGCCGAAAGCGCCGAACAGCGGGAATATTACACGCTCTGGGTGCACCAGATTAAAACGCCCATCGCCGCAATGCGCCTGCTGCTCGCCGGGCAGGACGACGAAAACGCGCGCCTAATGAAGCAGGAGCTCTTTAAGGTGGAACAATATGCCGACCTCGCGCTCAAATTCGTCAAGCTCGGCGATATTTCAGGCGACCTCGTCGTCGGCCTCTGCGATCTGGACGAAGCCGCGCAGAAAGCGGTCAAAAAATACTCCCTGCTGTTTGTGTACAGCAAGCTCTCCGTCACGATCGATCCGCTGGACACCGAGGTCCCCTCCGACCCCATGTGGCTCAATTTCATTCTTGAGCAGCTCCTCTCCAACAGCGTCAAGTATACGCATGCCGGCGGCGTGCATATCTATATGGAAAACGGCGCGCTCGTGGTAAGCGACACCGGCATCGGCATCCGCAAGGAGGATTTGCCCCGCATCTTTGAAAAAGGATACACGGGCTATAACGGGCGGATGGACAACCGCGCAAGCGGCATCGGGCTCTATCTCGTCAAACGCGCGGCGGACGCGCTTGGCATCCGCGTGCGCGTGGAATCCGAACCGGGGCACGGCACACGCGTCTTTCTGCGCTTTCCGGTGCGGGACGAATTCATGCAGATGTGACAAAAGCGTAAGGATTATGCGGAGGATCGTAAGGCCGTTCGATGGCTCGGCGGTCTCCGTTTTTTGTAGAATGTCCGTATCATAAGATCATTATGGAGGACGAAACATGGCTCTTTTACAGGTAAAAGGACTCGGCAAAATTTATAATACAAAGCTCGGCATGCGTCAGTGCGTGGCGCTGCGCAACGTCGGCTTTGAAGTGATCGAGGGCGAATTCGTCGCCATCATGGGCGCGAGCGGCAGCGGCAAAACCACGCTGCTCAACATCCTCGCTTCGCTGGACAAGCCCACGAGCGGGGACGTGCTGCTCGACGGCGTAAGCTTTTCGTCGATTCCGGACCGCGGCCTTTCGGAATTCCGGCGCAGGCACCTCGGTTTTGTATTTCAGGATTTCAACCTGCTGGACACCTTCTCGCTCAAGGACAACATCCTTCTGCCGCTCGTGCTCATGCAAACACCCGTGAGCGAAATGGAAGCGCGGCTCATGCCGATCGCACGGCAGCTCGGCATCACCCAGTTGCTCAACAAGTATCCCTATGAGGTCAGCGGCGGCGAAAAACAGCGCGCGGCCATCGCGCGCGCGGTGATCACCGACCCGCGCATCCTGCTTGCGGACGAGCCCACCGGCGCGCTGGACAGCAAAGCTTCCGCAAGCCTTCTGTCTCAGTTTTCGGACCTGCACGCACTCGGCAAAACGATTCTGATGGTCACGCACAGCGCCATGGCGGCGAGCTATGCATCCCGCGTGCTGTTCATCTCCGACGGATCGCTGTTTTCCCAGCTTTACCGAGGGGACGAAACGAACCGCGCGTTCTTTGAGCGCATTGTATCCAACCTTTCGATTCTCGGGGGTGGAGACATTGCATAAGTTCTTCTATTTTCGGCTTGCGCTGAGCAACGTGCGCCGAAACAAGCTGACGTACCTGCCGTATCTCATCGCAACGGCGGTGATGAGCGGCGTATTCCTGCTGATCGCCGGACTGCTGTTTTCCGACAGCCTGACCAACACGCCCTCCGGCAGGACCGCGACGATGATGTTTGGTTTCGGGCTTGTCGTATACGCGCTGTTTACCTTTGCCTTTATGCTCTACATCAACAACTTCCTTATCAAGCGCAGAAAGCGGGAATTCGGGCTCTACGGCATCCTTGGGCTCGACAAACGCAACATCGGCCGCGTGCTCCTCTGGGAAAACCTGTTCGTCATGGGCGGCGGGCTCGCCTGCGGCGTCGTGATTGCGCTGGTTTTCGGGCGGCTGCTGTTCCTTGCGCTCATCCAGCTGATCCACGCAGTGCCCGGCAGCAGTTTTTCCCTTGCGCCGGTTGCGTATGCACTGCTGTTCGGTCTGTTTTTCGTGATCTTTTTCGTCACGTCCGTCGCCAACCTTGTGCGTGTGCATACGGCGAACCCCATCGTGCTGCTTTCAAGTGAAAAACGCGGCGAAAAGGACAAAAAAGGACTTCTGCCGCTGGCGGTCCTCGGTCTTGTCCTCCTGGGCGGCGCATACTATTTCGCGTGGACGATCGATATCCCCGGCCTGGCGCTCGGCGTGTTTTTCCCGCTGGCAATCGTGGTCATCCTTGCAACGTATCTGCTCTTCCTTTGCGGAAGCATCGTGGTTCTGCGGCTGCTGCGGCTGAAAAAAAGCCTGTACTACAAACCGGACCACTTCGTTACCATCTCCGGCATGTTCCACCGCATGCGGCAGAACGCACGCGGGCTTGCGACGATCTGCATCCTTTCGACCATGCTGGTCGTCACGGTCTCCGGCACGCTTTCGCTCTATCTCGGCCGGGAGGAAATGACGCGCAGCATGTACCCGTTCGACGCGCAGGTATACGTGCCCGACGACGCGACCGAGGAACAAATCGTCGCCTACGACGCGGCGCTGCAGTCCCTCGCCGCCGAAAACAACGTTACGCTCTCCGCCGACAAAAGCAAGCTCATCACCGAACTGCCGGAAGGAGAAGAATACCGCCGCAACAACTTTGTATGGACGGACAGCGCGTTTGTCGGCGTCCCGACGCTGATCTTTTTTGACGGGAGCTTCCGGTTCGATATAGCCGGAACGGAGGCGGACTGCGTTTCCTTCATACAGGCGATACGCGACCACTATGCTTCCTCGTTCAGCGAAACACCGAACCTCATCGTTTCAGACTTTTATACCGCGCGGGAAGAAGGCTACGGTTTCTACGGCGGGCTGCTGTTTCTCGGTGCATTCTTCGCAATCCTGTTCCTTGCGGTGGCGGTCCTGATTCTCTACTTCAAACAAATCACCGAAGGGTATGAGGACAAGGAGCGTTTCTCCATCCTCCAGCAGGTCGGTATGGACGACCGCCAGGTCCGGCACACGATCAACCGGCAGGTCCTCTGGGTGTTTTTCCTGCCGCTGGGCGCAACCGCGCTGCATATGGTGTTCGCTTCGCGGATTATGGCGCGCATGCTCAGATCGTTTATGCTCTATGACTGGAGCCTCGTGCTTTGCTGCATCGGCGGAACGCTGCTCGTGTTCGCGTTCCTCTACTTCGGCATTTACCGGTTGACCTCGCGCACCTATTACCGCATCGTCAAGCGATAAAAAATACGCGGCATCGTATACGCTGAAGGCGGGCCGGCGGCCCGCCTTCAGCATATCGGCAACGTCCGGCGCTGCCAGTCTGCACACTTGTGCCGGTGCGCCGCTTTCGGGTATAATGCAACCAATGGAACAAAACAAAGCAAAAAAAGAAAACCGGTTTTTAGCCGTGCTCAAAGCAATCGGCTCCGCCGCGCTCGGCTTCGGCAAGGCACAGGTCATCCTATTTGGCGTGAACTTCTGCGTGGTTACGGCCGGCATGATCGTCGCGGGCATGAAATGGTGGTCGCCGCTGATTGCGCTTGGGGTATGCCTGCTCGACCTGCTGCCCGTCATCGGCTCCGGCGTCGTTTTTGTGCCGTGGGCGATTGCCGCACTGCTCTTTCACAACACGCCTATGGCTATTACCGTAGCCGCAACCTACATTGCCATGGTCGTGCTGCGGATGGTTCTCGACCCGATTATTACGGGCCGGAACATTGGCCTTTCGCCTTGGATTACCCTGCTGGCCTCGGTTGGAGGGCTTCTTGCCTTCGGCGGCGCGGGCGTGATCATCGGCCCGGCGATTGCCGCGGTTGCGAACATCATTTTCCGGGTTCTGTTCAAAAAGAAAACCGCACAGATACAAACGGAGGCGGAAGCAAGCGCCCCGCCGGACGAAAATATGCATAATCCCTGATCACAATTACTAACATGGTACACACGGAAAGGAGAAAACAGATATGTTCTGGCATGTAATCGGATGGCTTCTCATCGGTGCGCTGGTCGGCTGGATCGCAAGCAAAATCATGCACGGCAAAGGCGGGCTGCTGCGCAACATCATCGTCGGCATCGCGGGCAGCGTGCTCGGCGGGTGGCTGGCCAGCTGGATCGGCATCGGCTCCGGCAACGTATGGTCGATCGGCGGATTTCTGATCGCCATCGGCGGCGCCTGCCTGCTGATCTTTTTAAGCAGGCTGATCGCCGGCAAGCGCTGAAAAGCGCTCTCGCAAAGACAGCCCTTCAAAAAAACTGCGAAGCTGCAAGCTGCAAAGAACCGGACGCATTTCTGCGTCCGGTTCTTTTTATGCCGACCCAAAAGGAGGTTCCTGTTTTTCTCTGCGGAAGTTTTCGCCTTACAGGAGTCCGATCAGCCGCCAGTACGGCAGGTAGATCAGCGCCGCAGAAAGGAAGATCAGCGGCGTAACGGGAATGCCCAGGCGCGCAACGTACTTGCTGGGGAAATATCCGCTGCTGGTGCCGACCATCACGCTGACCGAATGGAACGGCAGAATCGCATGGAAGGCAACGCTGATGATCGAGGTATACACAACGACCTCCGGGCTAACCAGCGCGCCGCAAAGCACGATGAGCCCGGGCACGATTACGGAAAGCGTCGTCGTGTTGCTGCCGAGCACCATATGCAGCAGCATCCCGACCAGCACCATCAGCATAAGGCTCCAGACCGAGAAGTGGTCCGGAAAAATCCCGGAAAACTGCCCGAATACGATGTCCGCCGCGCCGCAGGCTTTGAGCACGCCGCCGATTGCGAACGCCGCGGCCAGAAAGATCAGCGTGACAACGTCGATCGCACCGAAGTCCTTTTTCGTCAGCGTCCCCATGATAAACAGCACAACCGTCGCCGCAATCGTAATCAGCGTGTTGACGGAGATATATCCGAACAGGCGGATATTGCTGCCCCAAAGCCCGCTCGTCATCCAGAGCACGACGGTTGCGGCGATTACGATCACCGGCGGAAGTTCGCTGCGCGAAAACCCGCGCTGCGTTTCCCCCGCGCCGGGCGCGGACGTAAAATGCACGCCGCGCAGCTCCTTTCGGAAGACGAACCAGAATAGCGCGAGCACGACGGCTGCATACGCGACCGTCGGAATTGCCATCGCCTTCGTCCACTCCCAGTTGCTGATTGCAACGCCGGAGGAACTGACGGCCACATAGTTCATGATCATGTCCGCATCCTTGCAGGCGATGTTCACAATCGCGTAAAACACGAACACCGCGTACATGAGCACCTGCCGGGTTTCCTTTTTGATCGTAGTCTGCGCAAGGAAGCTGTCGAACACCACCGCGACCAATACCAGCCTCGCCATCGGCTGGGGAATTACATACATCGTCAGGCAAAACGAGAAGATGATGGCCAGGAGGCTTTTAAACGACGTATTCGCAAAGCGAATCAGCATCGGCAGCAGCACGCGGCTGACAAGCCCGCAGTTGCTGATCGCCTGGCTGAACAGATACGTAATCACCAGCATCAGAAACGTCTCGCCGAGCGGAAACGTAAAGATCGTCTTTGCGGGCGCGCCCGAAAAGACGCAGAACCACAGCAGCAAAAACAGAGACGCCGGAATTTTTTTTACGATGTTCGTCGTCCACCAGATAATCACCAGGAGCACGCCCGCAACGGTCGCGCTCTGGCGAAAATCCATGCCGAGAGGACGCAGCAGCATGATGAGCGCCGGCACAACCAGGCTGGCGGCCATCTTTGCAAACCAAACGGGGTTAACCTCGCTGCCGCAGTTCTTTTTCAGCCACGCCGTCATTGACCGACCTCGAACCCGGCGCCGATCTTGTTCATCGTTTCATAGAACTCGGGGAACGATACGGAGGCGCACTCCGCTTCGCTGATGCGCATCTGCCCGTCGCACATCAGTCCGCAAACCGCCATCGCCATTGCGATTCTGTGGTCGCCGTGGCTGGAAACGGACGCGCCGTGCAGGGGCTTCCCGCCGTGTACGGTCATGGTGTCGCTCGTGGCTTCCGTGCTGCCGCCGCAGGCGTCCAGCATCTCCTGCATGACCGCAACGCGGTCGCTTTCCTTAACACGTACGTGCGCAAGGCTCGTAAAGAACGTGTCTCCCTGTGCATACGCCGCCGCAATGCAGAGCGCCGGCAGGCTGTCCGGAATGTCGCTCATGTCGATGGTCGTGCCGTGCAGCGGTTTCCCGCCGTGGATGACCATCGTGCCGTTTTTCTCGTCTTTTTGGATATCCGCGCCCATGGAGATCAAAATGTCGGCGACAATTTTGTCGCCCTGGCAGTCGTCGAAATCCAGCCCGGTAATCGTCAGTTCCCCGGACGAGATGACGGCGGCGATCATCGGGAACGCCACGCCGGACCAGTCGGACGGAATCGTGCTTTCCACCGCGGTGTACTTCTGTCCGCCCTTGACAAGGAAATGCTTATAATCGGGCGAATATTCGACCTCGGCGCCGTAGCGCCGCATCCAGTCGATCGTCATCTGCAGATACGGCAGTTCCCGCGGATTTTCCACAACAATCTCCGTCTGCCGTCCTTCATCCAGCATCGGCGCGGGCAGCAGGATCCCGGAGATATGCTGGCTGCTGAATCCGTTCAGGTGGCAGACGCCGCCTTTCATCGGTCCGCCGATCACAACGGGCGGGCAGTCGTTTTCCGGGCGGGTATGGATGCAGACGGCGCCAATCTCCTCCATGGCCTTCGTCTGCCCCTTTACCGGTCGGCGGCAGATCTGCTCGTCGCCCGTAACGACGACGTATCCTTCGGTCAGGCCGCCGAGGCCGAGCGCAAAGCAGGTCGTCGTCCCGCTGTTCATCGTGTCGATTACGGCTGCGGGCGCGGCCGGACGATGCCCGACGCCGCGGATGGTCCAGGTCTGCGTTTCTTTATCGATTGTAACGTCTGCGCCGAAAACGCGCGCCGCGTCGGCGGCCGCAAGGCCGTCCTTGCTCGGCAGCGGGTTATGGATCACGGAGTCGCCCTCTGCGAGCGTGCTCAGCATGACCGCGCGGATCGTATGGCTCTTCGAGCCCGGAACGGTGACGGTACCGGACACGGAACCGCGTTTTGAATATGCGTACATAGTATTTCTCCTGTCAGCCGGCGCGCTTTGCCATCCGCGCAGCCTTTCGGCCGGCACGATAGCGTTTCACCGCCGGGATATTTGTAACGATTGTCAGTATTGTGAGCACCAGAAGGATCATCGTGATCGGACGGCCGAACATTGCTACGACGGGGTTGGCCGCAGTCGAGGCCAGCGAGATTGCGCGGCGGAAGTTCGAGTCCATCATGCCGCCGAGAACAAGACCGAGCGTCACGGGCGCGACGCTGTAGCCGCGCCTGCGCAGCAAAAATCCGAGCACGCCGAAAAACAGCATCATGCAAACGTCGAAAATGCGGTTGTTGCAGGCGTAGGCGCCGATGACGCAAAGCACGGCGACGACCGGCAGCAGCAGCTTTTTCGGCACGCTGATGATCTTGCTGATGCGCGGCGCGACCAGCAGACCAAGTACAAGCAGGAAAACACAGCTGATCAGCCCGCCGGCAAGAATTGCGTAAAAGCTGTCTGCATTGGTCTTTAAAAACGTAGGACCCGGCTGCAGACCGTGAATATAGAACACGGAAAGGATGATCGCGGTCACGGCGTCGCCGGGGATGGCGAGCGTCAGCATCGGGATCAGCGCGCCGCCGATACAGGCGTTATTCGCACTTTCGGAAGCGACGATGCCCTCCACCGCGCCTTCGCCGAAGGGACGGCTCGGCTTTTTCACGATGCGCTTGGCTTCGCTGTACGACAGGAAAGCCGCAACCGGGCCGCCCGCGCCGGGCAGCGCGCCGACGAGCGTGCCGATGACGCAGTAATACATCGAATGCCAGAACTCTTTCAGAATCGTTCCGAGTTTGACGACCTCCTTGCCAATTTTGGAAACCTCGCCGTCCGAAGCGCCCGTGCTGATTACCGTCAGCACCTCTGCAAACCCGAACAGGCCGACCAGCGCGGGGACCACCGCGACGCCCGCCTTCAGATTCTGTATGCCGAACGTAAGCCGCGGCGTGCCGACGACGGAATCCAGCCCGATCAGCGCAAGAAAAATGCCGATCAGCGCGCTGATGAGCCCCTTTGAAAAGCTCTTTGTCGTGAGGCTTCCGACCGTGGCGAGGCCGAACAGCGCAAGCAGGAAGTAGTCCATCGGCTGGAATTTGAGCGCGATCTTCGTGATCGGCTGCGCCAGCAGCCCCATCACGACAAGACCGAACACGCTGCCGATAAAAGAATAAATCGTGGCATATTTCAGCGCCTTAAACGATTCGCCGCGCTTTGCAAGCGGATAACCGTCCAGCGTGGTCACAACGCTCGACGGCGCGCCGGGAATATTGATCAGGATTGCGGACAGCGCACCCGAAAAAACGCCGACGACATACACGCCCATAACGGTTGCGAGCGCGTCGTTCGTGCTCCAGGTATACGTGATGGAAACCAGCAGCGCAGTCGCCATCGACACGGACAGCCCGGGAATGGAGCCAACGAACAGCCCCGCCACAGCCCCTGCAAAGCAGAGCAGTATAAAACGGGGATCAACAAAATAGGAGAGGACTCCTTGCAGAGTGCTCATGAAATAACCTCCTTACGGCAGCCGGACATTCAGAAGTACGGCAAAAAGTACATACAGCAGAATCGGCATACCAACGGAAATTGCGGCAATCATCCAGATCCTCCGCTCTCCAAGAAGCCAAATCATCGCGGCCAGATACAGCACCGTCGCGGGGACAAAGGTAATATAATTGATTAATACAACATAAGCGATTCCCAGTCCGATGACGCACAGCAGTTTTTTGATATCCATCTTGGCCGCGGGCACTTCCGCCTCCCCTTCCTTTTCGCGCGCGGAAACGACCTGGTAACGGCCCTCCATAAAGAGCGAGAAGGCAATCGCGACGGCGAACGTGGCGAGCAGGAGCGGGAACAGATATGGGGACATGATCCATGCGGTTTGGACGACCGCGCTGTGGTAACTGTACAGACTGTAAACTCCAAGCGCTATACCCAGCGCGAGGGCCACAATGCTATCTTGCACACTTTTGTTTTTCAGATATTCATGCAAGGCGGATT
Source organism: Eubacteriales bacterium (assembly GCA_035446965.1). GTDB lineage: Bacteria > Bacillota > Clostridia > Christensenellales > CAG-138 > UBA7703. The sequence continues at coordinate 18,806 of DAOTGE010000002.1, read as the reverse complement.
CCTCCTCTGTGAACCTCGCCGGGGGCGTTTCCGTCCCCGGCGAATCATTTTTCCGCCCGGCGGTTTTCGCCGGGACTTTCACCAGATTTTAGTTGGGTTTTGCAATCCCGAACTGTTCGGGGCTGAACGACGCGGCACCCGCGTCATAGAGCAGCCAGGACACGGTGGATTCCCAGGAAGAATAGAACGCGTTCATCTCGTCGACCGTGGTATACTTTTCATACAGCTTATCGACGTTGTTGTTTTCCATAAAGGCGTTGAAATCCGGATCCTGAACTGCAATTGCGCAGGCGGCGCGAAGCATGTCCTGCACGTCCTCGGGAACGTCGGCCGCAACGAGCATGCTCAGCGGCGTATACGGGATGGACATGTAGTCTTCGCTGTTTTCAATGATTTCCGAAAGCGCGGGCACGTCGGGATACTGCGCCATCCGTTCGGTGGAGCAAACCGCCAGCAGTTTCAGATCGCCGCTCTCAATATAGGAAGCAACGGTGGAATAGTTGGAGTTGGTGAACACGACCTGATTGCCCAGCGTTGCAACGATGCAGTCGGAACCGGACGTATAAGCGGTCAGCGCGGGTTCATAACCAAAGTGATTCATGATGAGCGCCTGCACATGGCCGGAGCCGCCAGGGCCCGTATACGCCATCTGGATGGTGTTCGGCGCAGCCGAGATCGCATCCAGCAGGGACTGAATGTCGTTATACTCGGAGTCGCCGGCAACAACGATAACCTTGGGGTCATTCGCCGTGAGCATGATCGGGCTGAAGTCGGCATAGCTGAGGTTGCTGATGCCCATAACGCGCTGCGTTCCGAGGCTTTCCGCGGTAAACAGCACGACGGAACCGTCCTTGTCGGCGTCGAGCACCGCCTGGCAGCCGATCGAGCCGGAAGCGCCGCTCTGGTTTTCAACGACGACGGAAACGCCAAGGACGTTGCCGAGCGCCGCCGCCAGCTGACGGCCGACCGTGTCGGTCGTTCCGCCCGCACCGTAAGGCACGATCATCGTGATGGTCTTGACCGGATAATCAAAGGTCGTCTCCTCCGTCGTCTCAGCAGCCGCAGTCGTATCGGAAGCTGTCGTCTCGGCGGCGGTTGTGTCGGTGGTCGCCGCCGTCTCTGTTTCCGACGTATCGCCGGCGCTGCAGGCAACAGCGGCGAAGGCCATGCTCAGAGCAAGTACAATGGCTAATAGTTTTTTCAGCATGATGAAGTTTTCCTTTCGTAGATCTTCCTTTTTTGTTTCTCGTTGTTTCTCGTTTTGTGTTTAGCGCTAAACTGTTTCTCTGAAAAGCACCTATAATATAATAAATAATAAACATAAAGTCAAGGGAATTTTACATGTTTCTCATATTTTGACTGTTATGTGAAATATCTTGGCTATTTTTCAGCTTTGTTCTATTTTACTATTGATTTTATGAAACTGTTTCTTCATAATAAGGTATATGGCAAAAATATTGCAGCGTCTGGGATGCCAGCAGGAGGAAACCGAATGAGCGATATCAACATTCGTGCGGTAGCGGCCAAGGCAAACGTGTCTGCGGCAACCGCTTCACGCGCACTCAACGGGAACCCGTCGGTTGCGCCGGAACTTGCAGGGCGCGTGTTCCGCGCAGCAGCGGAACTGGGCTATCAAACGCCCGCAGCGCGCGCCAGCGGTGAAATTGTATTCATCGTGCCCAAGCTGGGCATGTCATATTATGCCGAAGTTGCAAACGGCACGATCGACACTGCGCGCAGGCTGGGCCGGAAAGTCGTTGTGATGACCACCGGCGCGGACCCCGATCAGGAAAGAGACTGCTTGCAGGCGGCCTGTTCCCCTTCGACCGCAGGGGTGATTTTTACCCCCGTCACCGGGCGGGACCCGTATGAAATCGCCCCGGCACTCAGGAGGATCCCGCTCGTCATCATCGGGCCGCGCAAGGTGGTCGACGGCGTGCCGCATGTTTATCAGGACAACACCTCCGCAGGGTATCTTGCAACGAAATATCTGCTGCACCTGGGACACCGGCGGATTGCGTTTATCGCAAACTTCTGGCTGAACCATATTCACGACTTCGATTCGTTCATGCGTGAATATCATTCCCCGGCGGGCACGCATTTCTCAGTATACGACCGCTACACCGGATATTGCCGCGCGCTTGAAGAAGAAAACGTCAAGCCCGATCCGTCGCTGATCGTCTTCGGCGGATTCTCCTACGAGTCCAGTTATTCGGCCGCCCGCCGCCTGATGGCCGCCTCGGTGGACTTTGACGCGCTGCTGGCGCCGAACGACCGCTGCGGCGCGGGCGTTGTAAAGTTCCTTGCGGAGCAGGGATTCAGCGTGCCGGAAAAAGCATCTCTGATCTGTCTCAACGGCGAGCAGCTTTCCGATATGATTACGCCGACGCTGACGATCGTTAAAATGCATAATTACGAGATGGGCGTGAAAGCCGCGGAGCAGCTGGAACTTCTGATGCGCGGAGAAGACGCCCCCGGCGAAATGATCGGCGTAAAGCTAATCATCAAAGGGTCGACAAAAGCACGCGTCAACAAGTAAAGCAGTCCGTCACCTGAGCGCGGTTCCTTTTAAAACAGCCGGGCATGTTTTCATGCCCGGCTGTTTTATGCAAAGTCTTCGTCCGCCGGCGGGAGAGGTGCCGGTTCGCTTACCCGCATATAATGTCGGCGATGCGTCTGCAGGCCTGCCCGTCGCCATACGGATTGGACGCATGCGCCATCGCCTCGTATGCGGCTTTGTCCGTCACAAGCCGGCTGAATTCATTGTATATGGTTTCCTCGTTCGTCCCGGTGAGCTTCAGCGTCCCCGCCGCAACGCCTTCCGGGCGCTCGGTCGTATCGCGCAGAACCAGCACGGGCTTGCCAAGGCTGGGCGCTTCCTCCTGAATTCCGCCGCTGTCGGTGAGAATCAGGCAGCATCTTGCGAGGAAATTATGGAAATCCAGCACGTCCAGCGGTTCGATGATGCGGATGCGCTCGTCGTCCCCCAGCGTCTCGGCGGCGGCCTGCCGCACCAGCGGGTTCATGTGGATCGGATAGATCACCTTCAGGTCGCCGTGTTCGTCGACCACGCGCCTTACGGCCCGGAATATATGCCGCATCGTCTCGCCGAGATTTTCCCGCCGGTGCGCGGTCAGAATCACCAGCCGGCTGCCTGCGGCCCACTCCAGTTCGGGATGCGAATAGTCCTTTCGGACCGTGGTCCGCAGCGCGTCGATCGCGGTGTTGCCGGTCACGAAAACGCTTTCCGGTTTTTTCCCTTCGCGAATCAGGTTTGTTTTTGAAAGCTCGGTCGGCGCAAAGTTGTATTTTGCAACGATGCCAACGGCCTGCCGGTTGAACTCCTCCGGAAACGGCGAATAAATATCATAGGTGCGCAGCCCGGCTTCCACGTGCCCGATTGGAATCTGCAGATAAAAGCACGCCAGCGCGGCCGCAAACGTGGTCGTCGTGTCCCCCTGTACCAGCACCAGGTCCGGCGCTTCTTTTTCCAGGATCGCTCTGATTCCGTCCAGAACGCCGGTCGTTACGTCAAAAAGCGTCTGCCTTTCCTTCATAATCGACAAATCGTAATCAGGGGAGACCTGAAACGCCTCCAAAACTTGATCCAGCATCTGACGATGCTGCCCTGTGACGCAGACCAGCGTCTCAATTCCACTGCGGCTTTTCAGTTCATTCACCAGCGGGCACATTTTAATCGCTTCCGGACGCGTCCCGAAAACCAGCATGACTTTCTTCATGATCGGCGTTCTCCTCTTTGATGTTTTTCCACGACGGCGTTCCGGCCGCCGCCCCTACCGCAGCCAGGCCAGTTCGTCGAGCGTTAAAATCGTTTCGCCGCCATACACGTCGAGAAGATGCTGCCGGTCGTTGTATTTGTAGGATATCTTCCCGTTCTTCGTATTCACAACGAACTGTTCGCTCCATGTGATGAAAAAAAGCCACCGCGCATTGTCTTCCGCCAGCAGAGCCGGGTCGGGGATCGGTCCGTTTTCCGCGAGCCCGATCATCTTCTGCGCGTCGGTATAGCCCAGCGCCTTGTAAAACAGATTGTAGAGGCTTTCATAGTCCCGCGGGTCCGTATAGGTGTCTTCGGCGATGATGTCCACATAGCCGTCGCCGGGATACCAGTCCGCCGCCTGTCCGTTATAGACCCAGATGAGGTTGTCGAGATGGTGCACGTTCGTCAGGCGGTCGTACATGAGCTTCCAGAGCGTTTTGTAGTTCTCCGCGCCGAACGCACCCCACCAGAACCATCCGCCGCTGGCCTCATGCAGCGGCCGCCAGAGCACCGGGATGTCTTCGTCCGCCAGGCGCTTGAGCTGCACGGCGATCGCGTCGATGTCCCGCAGCAGCAGCTCGTACCCTTCCGGATCGCTTCCGTCGAGCGCCGCGTTCAGGTCGAACGTCGTCGCCGAGGCGTTGTACCCGTCCCACCAGGGCTGCGAGTCGGAATCGATCAGACCCTCGGGCGCATTCCAGTGCCATACCAGCGTGAGTATGCCGCCCATACGGCCCCATTCAAGCGCATAGTCCGTGGCCTTTGTCTCCGCGCCGTATTCCACGCGGCTGGGCGAATAGTCCATCAGGTCGATCCCCAGCACGGCAGGATATTTCCCCGTCAGGTTATAGATCGCCTGTACTTCCGGCGAATTCACACCCTTGTCGGAAGCATACTGCCCGGAAAGCGTGTAGGAGCCGTAAATCGTCTGAAGATACGAAAACAGCCGGACGGCGTTTTCGGACGCGTTCGGATTGCTCAGCGAATAATCGACCCGGTAGATGCCGTCGTTTAAGCCGGCGGACGCGCGCACGAGCATGCTGTCGATATAGATATACCCCTGCTTGCGCTCGACCGAAACGATGTTCCATCCCGAAGTCAGCGTGGCAAGCACCGTGTCGGTTTCGTACGCTTCACCGGTCGTTTTGAGTACGCCGTCGAGGGACCGTCCGTTGACGACGACGGTGTTCGCGCTCTCGCCGTATTCCCCCGAGACCAGAAAGTCCAGCTCGTAATAGCCTGTCGCGGGGACTTCGAATTGGAACGTAAGGCTGCTGTCCCCGGAGTCCCAAAGCCCGACGGCCTGGCCGCCGGACGGCAGGTCGTAGACGTCCAGGCCGTTTAACTGCGCGTCCTCCGCTTCATAGAGCGTGTCCGCATACGCCGGGGACGGCGTGGCGGCCGGCAGGGCGGAAGAAGCCGTTTCTTCCGGGGCGCCGCCGTCCGTTTGCCCGCCGCCGGCAGCCGCGGTGCATTCCGCGGCTGTCTGATTGTCCGGCTCCGCTGCAGGCACGCAGGACATCAGCAAAACGGCTGCGATGATCGCGGGGAACAGCGCGATTCGTTTCTTATACATGAGCCTCCCTTGACCGTATTTCCGAAACGGCTCGCGTCACACGTCGTACTGCATGGAATCTTTTGCCGACTGGAGCAGGTCCATCACGCTTTTTCCCTGCCCGCCGTCAAACGCCACGCCGATACGCATGTCCAGAACCAGCTGCCGCGTATTTAGGATATCGCTCGTGTTGATCTGCGCGATTGCTTCCTTGAGGCGGTCGTGGATCACCTCCAGGCCTTCTTTTTTCGTCAGCATCAGCATGGCGAACATAATCTCGCTGCCGTCGAGCTGGTAGAGTTCGTCCTCGGCGCGCGTGGCCTTGCGGACCGCGCCAATCACCTCCATCACGACCTGCTGCATGCCTTCTTTTTTACTCAGGCGTTCAAGCTCCTTCTGATACTTGAACTGGATGACGACGATCCCGAACCCGATGTCGTAGCGCTCCGCGATGCTCTTGTAGATGCCGGCGTCGTTTTCAAACGCACGCAGGTTCTTGAGTTTGGTGTCCTCGTTGAGCGTGGAAATCGTGACCAGTTTGTTGTCCAGATCCGCCACCATGCGCTGTAATTGCGCGGTGGACATGGTAAACAGCGAAAACGCCGTCGTCAGCGCGGGTGACATCACAATCCAGAAATACACATACGAACGGACAACGATGCCCTTCGTCACGCTCTGGACGATCACATAGGTGATGTAGCCTAATATCAGCGTCGTATTAATAATCAGCCCCACCGTCAGGTTCGTAAAATACGTGATAAGCACGATGATGAACACGACGGCGGCGATGAGGAAATTGTCCACCAGGTATTCTTCCTGATAGATCAGAAAGACGAAATAGACAAAGATCAGCACGATCAGCAGTATGAAACTCAGATCCGTCTGCAGGTTCTTACGCACTCTTTTCATTTCTGTTTCCTCCTATATCTGAGCACAATGAGTACCGTAGCCACGGCAAGGATAAGCAGGATGGCCCCGCCGATATAGAGCAGGTACAGTATATCCGTTCGCTCCGCAAGCGTTTGGGCTTCCTCCTCCTGCTGCGCGTTGTCTTCCTTGAAACGATACTGGAATATTTCGTCGCTGTCCGCGACGAACCCGTCCCCGTACAAGGTCCATATCTTCGAGGAATCGCCGAAATAGTCGAGTGCGTATTCCAGGTCGCTTTCATTGGTGCCGGCGATCACCAGAATTGCATTCCGCAGGCTGGAATATGGAGATTCGATCAGCTGTGCGGTTGCAATCGAAGCCGCGTACGTTGAATCGAGCAGGAGTTTTTCGTTGGATTGGATGCCGACGCCGTCGTCGTTGAACCGGAAGAACAGCTCGCTGTTGAGCGCTTTAATCACGGCGTTGTTGGACGGCGTGCCGACCACGATGACGTTTTTATCCTGCAGATCGCCGGGCTGCGAAGCGCGCGTGACGCTCAGTTCCCCCGTGTTGTACTTCAGGTACTGACCAAGGGTGAGCATGAAATCACCCATGAGTGTCAGGTCGATGTCGTTGTTGCTGTCCGGCAGAATTACGACGGTATCGTTGAACGCGCCGGACGAGATGAACGGATACGGATAATTGTCAAAGAGATAATACGGCGCCTCTGCGGAATTGAGCTTGAGCGTCGATTCACTGGACACGTACGCCCATGGCGTTTCCTCCTGGCGCAGCGTGCACCAGAGGTCCGCAATCTCAAGATCGAACGCGACGCTCAGCGTGAAGCTACCGGTCACGTCGATATCCGTCGGGATGTCGATCACCAGAACGTCGTCCCCGGCGGTGGCTTCCGAAAGCTTCTGGCTGCCGATTGGAACGTTGTTAATATACACCGAAACCAGCGAGCGGGAAAAGTCAAGGTTTTCGGAATAGCGAAAATGCAGTTCCAGTTCGCTGCCGTAGGCCAACTGACGGTTGTCCGGAAAATCGATGAAATAGTCCGTCTTCTGACGGAACGGCCCGCTTAGGTAGGTGCCGGTCGTGGTCAGCTGTGTGTACTGATCGACGCCTTCCTCGCGCACCAGCACGTCCTCGTCCGCCGATATCTGCTTGACCGAATTTTTCAGCTGATACATGAGCGTGCCGTTGCCGAGCGCTGTAGCTGCCTTGCTGAGGCCCGCCCCGTCGGCCGCGGCCACGACGAGCACGTTGGTCTCGCCCGGAATCAGCATCAGCGTCGCGCCGGAAGCGGCGACGCCGCCGCCCGCCTCAACGGCGGCCTCTATCTCGGCGGGAAGGTTGCCGGACTTGGCGATATAGATGACGTACTTTTTGTCTTTGAGATACATCATGCTGTCCGCCGCAAGCAGGTCGATATTCTGATAATCCGTCGTCGCCTTGCTCGAAACGCCTGCAAGCGCGGTAAACGCCGCGCCGAGTTCATCGTCGTCGAACCCGGTCGAAACGGCCACCGCACTCTGACTGTTTTCCAGCGCGTCGATGGAGGTAAAGCAGGTGTAGAATTCGTCGATCGTCTGACAGAACGCAGCCGGCGTATAGGACACCTCTATGGACGACTCGCTGAAAATGTTCATCCAGTTCGCGCTTGTCACGTCGTCCACGCACGGCAGGCCGTTATACGTCCGGATATAGCCCTCGATCCGGATGACGTTATACCCTGTTGCGATATGCTCCACCGGTATCTTGACCGTAAGCGTCCGCCGCAGCCCGTCCGTGACCGGCACTGTCTCCGAATAAAAGCGCACGCCGTTAATGGAGATCGTGATGTTCGAAAGCGTCTCGGATACGAGCTGCGTCGTGGAAAAGCTCAGCGTGAAGCGCGCGTCCAAAACGTCCCAGTCGCCGACGCTGAATCCTTTCGTAACATCGGAAAAAAGGCCCGTCATGTAGGAGTCCGACCCGAACAGCGTCGTGGAAATATAACCTTCCGAGCCGGTCGAAAGGCTGGTGTCCGGCGTTGGCGTTGGCTCGGCGGCCGTTGCCTCCGGCGTGGCGGTCGTTTCCTCCGCCGCGGGCGTCTCCGTGGAACCGCTTTCTGCGCGCGCCGCAGCCAACGGCACGGCCGTCAGCGCCAGCAGCACGGCAAGGGTTATCAGGATCATCTTTTTCATGCAGCATCATACTCCTTATTTCCGCTCTCGTTCGGGGCCGTCGCAGCCATACCCCCGTAAAACATTCTCCCATTGTCCCGCCAGATCATTTTGCAGACGCGCTCTTCCGGCCCGTTTCGTCCGTCAGAACCGCTCGGTCTTATACCAGCGGAACCCGCGCCGGAAGATCACGTCGATCAGATACTGTATCAGCCCGTAGGCCGCAACCACCATCCAAAGTTTCGAATACGTAAAATACATCAGCACCGTTATAAAAAGGTTTGAAGCGCGCATTTCCCCTTTTTCCGTGGTCAGCGTAATGAACACGGTGATGACGAACAGGCAGATCGCCATGAGCCACAGTAACCCGCTCAGGTTCGCCAGCGTCAGCGTGATCAGTCCCAGCGCGTTAAGCAGGAACAGCGTATCGGAGACGATCAGCGCTCCCAGCAGGACGAAATAGATGGACATAAAATACAATACGTCGAACTTCGCGCGGTATTGCTTGAGCCGGAAAAGCGTCGGGAAATTCTTTACAAGCACATAGAGGTTCCCCTTGACCCACCGCACGCGCTGGCGGAACCAGACCCTGAGCGTCTGCGGTTCCTGTTCCCATGTAACGGAGCGCGGCGCGAGCTTGATTTTATATCCCATAGCGTAGATTTGGAAGCTCAGTTCCGTATCCTCCGCCATCGCCCGCTCGTCCCAGCCGCCGATTTCTTCGAGTATCTCCCGGCGAATAACGAAATTTGTGCCGGGAATCGTGCAGAGATTGAATAATTCCCAGCGCCCTGCCTGCGCCATCCACTGAAACGAGAGCGTTTCGATGTTGATAAACCGCGTTAACAGGTTGGTGTCCCGGTTGCGCGTGCGGAACTTGCCGATGACCGCACCGAGGGAATCGTCGTTTTCGATCTCCGCGACCAAATGGATCAGCGCGTCCGCCTCCGGCGTGTTGTCCGCGTCGTACACGGCGATGTATTCGCCTCTGCTTTGCCGGAAACCGATGTTCAAGGCGTTGGATTTGCCCTTGCCGCCGTTGGTTGCGTCGGTGTGGATTACTTTCAGCGCGCGCTGCGGAAAGCGCTTTTGAATCGCCTCGAGCAGTTCGCGGCTCTCGTCCGTGGAGTTGTCGTTGACGACGATGATCTCGTAGCTCCCGTGCGGATAGTTCAGCCGCAGCAGCGACTCCACCGTCTGAACGATCACGCGCGCCTCGTTATGCGCGGGGACCAGGATGCTGACGAACGGATGCTTCCCGAGAGGCCTGGGGGCTTCCCGCGCGGATTTGATATAGTAAATATACCCTGCCACGACCAGCACCTGGTTGACCATGAGCAAAGCCCATATGCATATCAGCGCTATCAAGCCCAGCAAGTCGACGTTAACCATCATTTTTCCGCTTTCCCGCTTCCGCTTCCTTCGTTTCCCGTTCCTTCCGCCGTTTCATGCCGTTTTGCACGTCGCGCCGGTTCCTCTTCGCGTTTCTTTTTCAGGAACTTCCGGCGATACAGCCGGTACCCGATCGAGGTCAGAACGAGCACGCTCACCGCACTGACGATAACGATCACAAACAGGACCTGGTTTCCCGTGTCCACAAGGAACGCATAGCGGCGCTCCGCTACTTCGCGGTACTGATAGTCGGAATCCACGCTTTCCTGATCGTCCGGATATTCGCCGCCGCCTGAATCGCGCCGGAAATCGCCGATCTGCAGCCACTTGGCGTTGATGGCGTCGATCGCCGCGTCCAGTTCTTCCTCATCCTCGAACACGCCGAACTGAATCAGCGTATCGATCGGCAGCGTGATGAAACGTTCGTTCTGCGGCAGCATGCCGGAAAGCGCGTCAAGCGAAATGACATAAGGCGTAATTTCCTCGTCGTAAATCACGACGCCACTGTCGGTAAAGGTCTGGAGCGCCTGTTCCATCCGGACGTCCAGCGGGTCGCCGACCAGTTCGTTGCCCGTCTCAAGCGCCGCGTGCAGCACCATGGACCCGCCGACGGACTGCATGTAGCGCAGCACGTTTGCATAGCGCTTGAACGCGGGGTACTCCGTGTTGTAATACACCGGCATGACACAGACGATGAACGGGATGCCGTTTTCATAGAATTTTTTCGCGGTCAGCCGCAGCATGTCCAGATCGTCGAACGGGTATACCTCGTCGATCATGACGTACATCTTTCCGCCGTCCTGCTGCCCGAAATAGCGGTTGAACATCTGGCCGACGGCAAAGGCCGAAAGGTCGTCTGCGCAGAGATACGGCGCATACAGGACCGAATCCGTCACCGCACAGAGCGGGTACGACGCGCCGTCGATCGACAGGCTGCCGATGGTTTCGCCGCTGCATCCGGCAATATAAGGCGTGCCTTGATCGAGCGTCACCGTTTCGGCATTGGTATAAACGCCGAGTTCCGCGTTTACCGCGGCGGCGGTCCGTTTGATTTCAACGCCCGGGACGGTCATGAACGCCGTGCCCACACAGGCCACGCGCTTGCCCATCTCCAGCGCGTCCGTCAGCGGCGTATTGTCCTGCAGCACGATATAGTCGTAGCCCTCCATCTTCGCCGGTTCGTATTCCATGATGTCCAGCGCGTCCGTCTGCTTGCCGCAGGCGGTAATCAGGTTGGAAAGGACGCTCATCTCGTCTTTATCGTTGTAAATCAGCAGTACCCGGTCCGAATCCGCGCGCGCAAAACGGGCCGGGACAAACGCCAGCACAACGACCGCTATTGCGATGAAGACGACGACCCTTCGGACCATAAGCACTTCTTTCCGCCGGAGCCGCCGTTTTTCGGCGGCCGCGCGGCCCTTTCCCTTCCCGTTTTCCTTTTACCCCCGGTATGCCATTAGCGCCATAAGATTATCGAATGCATACAGATCCAGCGTCTCAGCATCGGCAAACGCGCCGTAAACTTCGCTGTCCGCATCCATCACCTGAAACCGGTCCATCTGCGCGATGCTCGCTGCGTAAAGCTCCTCGTCCTGCGCGGCTTTCCCGATTTGCGCGCAAATGGCGTAGACCGCCGTGGACTCAACACGGCCGGCAGCCGTCCCGTCCGTGCGGTAGCCGCCGTAGAGCGCGCCGTTTTCGACCTGTCGCTTGATATACGCAATGCTGCTCTGCGGGCATTCGCCGACGCGGGCCAGGTTCAGCATCGTTAAAAGCGCCTGAACTGTGACGATATCCTGCGCGGAGTACGCTCCATCCACGTAGCTGTACGTTCCCGCGTACAGTGGAAAACCGTCGCCTAGGTACCCGCCCTGCGCCACATCGAGCATCACGCCGTATACGGACGTCCACTTCTTGTCCTGCTCGCCGAGCATGCGCATCGTGTCCAGATCGAGATAGCAAAGCGTTACGGAATCGCCCGCCGCGCCGTAGCGCTCGTCATAAAAATCGTACACGCGGCTTTCCGCGACGTTCGTGCCGTAAAGGCGGTCCGCGTAGGAAAGCGCCGTTTCACCATATGTTCCGCCGAACGCCTCCTGTGCCAGCAGCAGCGCACGGACGATGCGTATATCGTCCAGAAAAGCGTTCACGGGGTACGCGCCGTCCTCCGGCGAATACCGGTACGAAAGGAGAACGCCCGTGTCCAGCTTCGATTCCACAAACCCGAGCGAGCGGTCGAAAAGCGCCTGGTCCCCCGCCTTTACGGCGTAGAGCATCCAGAGCCCCATGGACTCGGAAAGCACCTGCGCGCCGCTGGCCAGCTCCGCGTCGAAGTCTTTGTTCAGGTAGTTCGTGCGGACGCCTCCGTCGGCGTTTATCATCTTCTCCAACAGGAACTGAAAGCAGAGCGCCTCGCGCCGCGTGATTTCGGCCGTTTTTTCGGCGTCCGTTTCTGTTCCGGCCGTTTCGGACGGCGATTCGCCCGGTCCGGCGGAACAGGCGGACGCGAGCAGTAACACTCCGGCCAGCAAAGCCAACGCGCATTTCTTCATACGCCCGCCCGTCGTCATGTGTTCTTGTAGATCGCCTGGTCCGTGTTCGCTTCGTCCTGCGGCTGCAGGGCGCGTTTTTCGCGCCTGAACCGGTACTTTTTGTCGAAAAAGCGAATCACGTTGGCCAGCACGACCACGCTCACCATATCGAAGGCGACGTTATAGAGGAATATGTGTTTTGCAAGGTCCGCGTCCCCGGCCCCAATGATGGATACCACGATCTGCGAAAACCCGATCGTGATCAGCCCGAGCACCGCCAGCAGTTTGCGGGGCTTTTTATACAGCAGCGCGAGCATCAGCGCCGTCCATATGACGATGAAGCCGAGCGTCTTGGGCGTATAGGATAGTTTTAGGTCGCTGTACAGTGAAAACGTGCTTGTGGTCGCATCCGCCGGATAGCCGGCGGACGCTTCGTAGTTGCCCATGCTCGGACGGTTTCGGTAGGCGCTCTTGGCAGCGAGCTTGAGCATGTCGAAAAACGAGTTCGGGTTCTCCGCGTAATACTTTATGATCGACACGACGTTGTAGTGGCTGTAGAAATCGTCGATCAGAAGCTGGTCCTCCGGGTCGATTTCCGGATATTTATCGAAATAGATCGTGCCGTCGAGCAGTTCGTACTGGGTGTCGATATCGAATGTTTCCAGCGTTTCGGCCGGGTCTTCGGACGTCATGATCACGCCGCGCGTCATAGCATGATACATATTGATGTTCGTAAAGCTCTCGGAAATCAGCAGGTACGTCAGCGCGCCCGTGGCGATCAGCGCCGCCGAGAACACGAAGATCATCGTCTTGAAGACCCTGCCGCGTTCCTTTTTGAAAAACAGGAAGATCATGATGCCCAGCAAAACACCGATCGGCGCAAACTGCTGCTTGGAAAACGTAAGCACCATGCCGTTTACCAGGAATGCGGCGAGCAGCACGAAGGGATTGTAGCGGCCGTCGATATACAGTAAAACGCTCGTTAAGCAGGCCAGCAGGCTGATAAACGCCACAGGCTCGGCATAAAAGGAACTGAAGTATGCGGTATATCCCGTATCCAGAAACACGAAAACGACGATCGCGCCGATTAAAAGCGCGCCGACCAGCGTCAGACGGTCGGTCAGGCAGTCCACAAAGAAATACAGCACCACCATGAAATAAACCGTCAGCACCGCCGCAAGATAGCGCAGGTCGAAAACCTCGTCGTTCCCGGTGAAAAGCTTGTCGAGCCATATGGCGGGATGGATAAACAGGAACTGCGAGGAATAGACGCTCGTGCCGTATTCGTTAAAATACTGCATGATGCCGTAGTCCTTGATGTAGTAGCCGTTGTAGAGCAGTTCGCTGTTCTCCGGCAAATCGTAAAGTCCCTGTGCATACGTCACGCGCTGGAAGTCGCCGTTGTCCTCCATGCCGATATAGGGCGGGAGGAACAGCACCATCACGATAATGGCAAGCGCCGCCAGCACCGTCAGTGCGGGCACGATTTTATGCAGTTTTCCCGTTTGACGCAGCATGGTTTTCCGTTTCCTTATTTCTGCGCGGTCGTGCTTGCAATGCGGCGGTAGACTTCAAAGAGGTTCCCGCTCCCCTGCCCGGTCACGCGCTCCACGCGGACGGTGTCCGCGTCGATTACTTCCAGAACCTGGGCCATCGTTTCATATTTGACGTTATAGAGCCAGTCGCCCGCCTTGAGGCCGTGCGCCGTGATCTTTACGACGGTCTCGTCCGTGCCGTCTTCGGCGATCAGGTCGTCCTGCTGCTTTTTCAGCAAGGCTACCTTGTCCCCCGCCGTCTGCCCCGGAATGTCGCCGTCCGTATATTCGAGCATGTACGCGTTGATCGCTTTTACATGCCGTACTGCATTGTCCCGCGTGAAATTCACCACGGCGTCGCCCGTGCCGAGCAGGTGATACGCACACTTGAGGATGCCGGACGTAGTCGTGAACGCATCCTCGCTGAAAGCCGCGTAAAGGTCCTTGGTCGTATTAAACGGGAAAACCGGCAGCCCGTTCTGGTCAAACAGGTCCGCTTTGGGGTAGTTGCTCCAGGCATAGCGCACGCCGTGCGGAACGATCACTTCGTCGCTCCAGACAAGCAGCGCGTCGCCTTCCACCTTTGCCTCCGCGTCGACCCACGTACCGTCCGCGGTCAGCACCTCGAAGTCGCGCGTGCCTCTTACCGTTTCGTCGAGCGTAAGCGCATCCGTGTTGAAGCGGATGGTGTATACGCTTCCGCTGCGTTCGCAGCTCGTCATGAACGAACTCTGCATGCCGGAATCCTTGCCGTACACGAGGTCCATCGCAAGGTATGCGAGCCGTTTGCCAATCGGCTGTTTCTCGGTCGGGTGGATCTCCTGCGGATTGTCGGAAGCCAGGTCGATGCTCGTCACGATCCCGACGTTTTCCATCGTGTTCGCAACGCGCATCTGCACTTCCCGGATATATGGCCAGCTGTCGGACTCCTGGCCGTAGTTATCGCCGTAGCCGGAAATCTGAACCAGCAGCACGGGCAGCGCGTCGTCGCAGAACGCCTGCCGCACACCCCAGATGTAATCCCGCAGGAGCGGTTCGTACATATACTGCAGCTGCGTGCTGTTTTCGCCCTGGTAATACAGAAGCACGCTCGCACTGTAAGGCGTCACGCCCTGCATATAGCCGTTCCAGAAGCCGGATTCGATAAACGCGTCGTCCTGCTGAACGAAGCCGTTTTTCTCGTTTACGCACTGCGGCATGAACATTTCGATGCTGGTCCCGCCGTAGGTCAGCTGGATGATGCCGATTTTGACGTTCTTCAAATCCGCATTCAGCGTCAGCAGCTGGTCGGCGTAATACACGCCGATAGCGCTTGTAGCGCCGATGATATATGCGCTGTAGGGGTCGCTCACCGCCTCCCATAAGGTCGAGAGCGAATAGACCGGCTCCGTTGCAACCCTGCTGTTCGGCCTGAATACGCGGATTTTGTCGATAGTTCCATATTTAAGCAGTATTTCTTTGGCTTTGTCGGTTTCGTCGATCGACATTTCCGCGTTTGACTGTCCCGCGACCACGACGACTTCCCCTACATAAATGCCCTTATATTTGTAGACGTACCCCGAATCGCTGACCTTGAGCGCATACGGCCCGCCGTATGGCTGTGCGGGAAATTCCACGCTCCATACGCCGCTGATCACCTTTGCGGTTTGCCGCATAACACCGAAGCTGACCGTTACGGTGTCCCCGCTCATGCCCCTGCCGGTGATGACGATCGGTTTGCCGCCCTGGACCACGGCGTTGTCCGAATAGACGGAGGCTACGCTCAAAATCGAATTGGACGTGCGCAGCCGGGCGTCCGCCGCCAGCGCAAAAATGCGGAGCAGATCGCTCCTCGAAACAGTCGCTTCCCCGTTAAAGCGATTTTGATCGTCCAGCAGGATATAGCTGTTCTGCACTGCAAAATAGACCGCGCTTTCATACGCTTTTGCCGGCTTGTCGGCATACAGCGCCGCGTATTTGGAAGTGCCCGGTTCGCCCGGCAGCAGGCTTTCTATGATCATGGCCGCTTCATAGTGCGTAACGAGCCGTTCGTAATCCGTTTTCCCGGCGGCGCTCGTTCCGCGGAAAATGCTCTTGTAGGCGGAATCGACAAACGAGTCCAGCGTCTGCCCGGAAAGCATATGCTCTCCGTTGAAGTAAAGGGCGGTCGCCAGAAACTCCTTTACGCTTACGTTCGCGTCGAAGTCAAGCCGCCGCTGCTGCGGCATGATAACTCCCTGATCGACAAGGTATCGCAGCTGGTCGGCATACGTCTCGTTTTCGCTCAAAATTACGGACGTTTCGGCCGAAAGCGCAAGCTGCTGTGTCAGCGCGGCAAAGCTCTGGGTGTCGTATAATTTGACATTGTCGAAGTGCACGCAGGGCGCGAATCCCCACCCGGCGCCGAGATTGCCGGATATGCCGAACGCGGGCCCCGTTGCGCTCTGCAGGATTTTGTATTCGGAAGAATCGGTATACTCCAGCAGCGGTTCCGTGTTCTGCGAAAACCGGTCCGCTCCGTCGATGTAAAACGCGATGTGCACGTTTCCGTCTTCCGTGTTTTCAATGAGCAGGCGCGCGGTATAGTCCACGTTTTCCTTGAGCAGGAAAAAGGCTTCGGCCAGCGGGGCCGTACCGCTCGGCGCGTTTGTGTTGGTGACGGACCACTTGCAGCGGATCAGGTTGGACTCGTAATCGCCGAGCTGCTGGACAACGTAATAGTTCACCGCATAATATTTTGTAAACGCCTCGTCCGCCGTCCGCGGGATTACGCGGAAAATTGCCCGGCTCTCATTGCCTTCGTTCGGCATTTCCTGCACGTTTACGGTAAACGTCATTCCATAGCTCTCGTTGCCCTGCATGTACTTTTTCAGCAAAGCGTATTGCTGGTTGACTTCGAGTTCCTGATCTTTGCCGGACATTTCCAGGCAGCCGCTTTCCGTGATGGAGTTCTGCACGCCGCCGCCGATGCCGCCGTACCAGCACGTACTGCCGCTCTTGTCGAGGATACGGTATCCTTCCAGCGTACTGCCGGTGAAGTCGTCCTGGTAGAACGGCTGTATCGATGGCCACGAAATTTCATATGCATCGGAAAAATCGGCTGTGGTGTCGCTTTCCAGCGTCTCAATCGTGCCGTTTTGGGTCAAGATTGACAAAAGCGTCTCGCCGCTGCCGCCCACCCCTGCGAAAAGCGCGTCGTAACAAATGTCGAACGCTTCGTTTACGGAGAGCGTATTGTCGTCGTTTATATAGCCGTCCGCTAAAATACCGGCTTCTTTGGCGATTTCGGCGGCGTTGCCGCTGTCGACGTCAGCCGTCTCTCCGCCCACGCTGTCGATCGCGCGCAGCAAAAAAACGAGAAACGTATCTTCGTCGCAAATCTCGTTTTCCATGAAGTGGTTGTTTGTAACGCCTTCAACTATATTACTGTGATACAGAAAGCCAATCAGCTGTTCGGAATCTTCCGATAAATCGATGTACGGATGCGAATAAGACGTATTCTGCGCTTTTTCGCTCAGCCCGGTGACGTCGGCGACCATGCGCGCCGCGGCAATACGGGTTAAATAAAGATCGGCGCTGTAATCGCCTGCGTCAATCACCCCGTGGGTGATAAAATATTGTGCTGAAGCACCCCATTCGCCGTCGGCGGACGACGCGGCCGCGTTTGTTTCACTCTGTTCGGACGGCGCGTCCGTGGGCGCCGCAGTAACATCTGCGTTCGTGGTTGGATTATTTGCGCAAGCTAAAAGGAAGGATATAAATCCCAAACAGAATACTATTCGAAGCCCGTTCAATATCTGCTTTTTCATAATCTTTTTCGTTCTTAGCCTTGCTGAATAAATCCTTCATACATTACCCGCTGAGTAAATTTTTATACGGTAACAGTATAGCATAAAAGCCCAATACAATACTAAATAATTCACTAAATCACAGCATTATTCTTGATTTCGCGTGCATAAATATCACCGTTTCAAGACAGCCGTTTGGTTATGATACATTGTGTTGCGAAACCCATTGGCAAGCGGCGATGCATGCGTGCATCGGGCCCGCGGCGCTTCGCAAAAATGGGACGCGAGAAGCGTCTGTTTGCATATCGCTGCGGGCGAAGCACCCGCTCGCGGCAACAAAAAGGCCGTCCCGCGCAGTGCGCATGGCGGCCTTTAAGGCTGTGCTTTTGAGGCGGTTTAGCGTTTATGAACTTAGCTTCGGTCCGCCGGAGCCGCGGCGGAATCGTCCCGTACCTCCAACGGTTTTTTATACGCATAAACCGTGTCCCGGTCGGAAAACCCGATTCTTTTATAAAGATCATGTGCGGAGGTGTTGGCAACTCTGACGCTGATGGAAATGTCCTCGGCGCCGATTTGGAGCAAATGTTCTACGGCTTGCCTGAGCAGCATTGTGCCGTAACCCTTTCTCCTGAAACCGGCCCCGACGTGCAGCAGCGATATCTCGCCCTTTGTGCCGTCCGCCGACTGTTCGTAATAGATATACCCGACGCTCTCGTTTCGGACGATCGCCAGAAGCAGGTGGTGCGCAGGCGAAACAGCCTCGATTAATTCGTCCAGCGTATAAAACGTCCCTTTGGGATGGATCGATTCCAAACCGCTCCTGTCCCGCCGCTCAAACGGCCTTATCGTGACAAATTGCGGCGTCGCCTGCCCGACAAACAACTTCCTGTCGAGAACCATCGTGATTTCGGCGTTATACAGCTCGAACTGATTTCTTTCGCACCACCATCTGCAGTTTCCGTTTTCTTCAAAAAACGCTATTCTGGCCTCGGCGATTTCTTTTGGCACGCCGCGAATGCATCGTGCGTACAGGGAATCGACATATTGGTCGAAAAATTCTTTCCGGACCACAGGCCCCAAAAGCCTGACGACTTTTTGCTCGTGCGACAGATAGGTTCCCATACAGCCGACGATTTTACCTTCTTCGATGCAGAGCACAAAATCGTCTTTATTCAACGCCGAAATATCCGCACGTGTTTCCGGC
>DAOTGE010000001.1:103632-114902 GCA_035446965.1 Eubacteriales bacterium | reverse complement strand
AAGCGGCGCGGGTTTTTAACCCGCGCCGCTTGATTTGTGCCTTAGTAGTCAAATAGCTCACCGGGGACGATATCCGCCTTGTGGACCGTCGTCGTTATATCGAACGTGCCAATAAACACCCGGTTGTATTCCTCGTCCCGGTCGTAAACGTCCCATACGAACCGAATCTCGAATGTATCGGGCAAGTACTCCGGCACAGTCAGCATAGCGTTTCCGTTCGTACTGCTGTCCCATCCCGTTACTTTATCGAACGTTCCGTAGCTTTCCACCCACAGCTTTGCCGCAGAAGCCGAATATTGACTTCCTTCATACCAGCCTTCCAGTTCTGTACCATCCAGATAAATATACTGGATCGAGGAGTGTGACTCCGGCGGACAGTACAGCCCGTCGATCGTATAACGTACATACAGGTACCGCTGCGCAGGGTCAAACCCAAGCCGTTCCAGCTTGAGCGAAACGTCCCCCACTGTTTGACTGCCGTCCAGCGGGCAGTACGACTTCTCGTTCCGCCCGTCTTCCGCCAGCCGCAGCGCCTCTTCGCGCCAGGCTTCGCGCTCGGCGTCGTCTTTCGGCAGCGTGATTTCACCCGTACGCGGATCAACCCGCAGCAGCAGTTCCACGGCGTCCCAGGTATACGTAACCGATCCTTCTTTATACCCGTTGATGTCGGCTTTTTGCCGCGTACTGGTACCCGCGTCGCGCAGCACGGCGATCAAAACCGTCTCCGGCAACTCGTCCACCGGCGCATACCACGGATAACACGTGACGGATTCGATCGTCCCGAAATATTCGACTTCCCATGCGGCGTCCTGCCGGGGCCGCGCCGTATCCGGCGTAAAAATATGGCTGATCGTCTCTCCGTAACAGTGGTAGCCGTCCATATAGAATTCTGCCGCGTCGGCCCCATCCGTCACTCTGGTTTGACCGAGTATAAAGCCGTCTTCGGTCGTCTGCGCATCGTTAAAGGTATACTCGTCCTGCGTGATGTTGAGCTCGGTCATTTCATCCGGCATCTGTTCCAGCACGGCGTTGTTTCCTTCCGCTTCGGCATCCAGTTGGTCCAGTATTTCGGTAATCAGGCGCGCGCGGTCCGCTTCGATCTGCTCCGTCGCTGTGTCATAGACAAAGTCGAGCGAAAAACTGCCGAGAACATCGCCGCGCAGCCCGTTTTCGTCATACGCATACAGCGTGCAGGTCAGCGTCATCGGCATGCCCGCAGAAATCGTTTGGTCGCTTATGCGGAACCAGATTTCGTATTGTGCGCCGAGCGCCTCGCTGTCCGCGCGCGCAACGGCGGGCAGTTCGCGCGCCGTCCCGTCGGCCTTCCCGTAGGCGGGGTAGTCTTCTCCGCCTACGGAAAGTACATATTCAAAATCGGTCAGGCGGCTGTCGTCGCCCGTTTTTGCGTCGGTGGCATTGAACGCAACGTTCAGTTCCGGCGGATCGTCGTTCGCCCAATAGGAAACGCCTTTCAGTGCAAACGAAATACCGTCCGCTTCCCCCGTTCCGTCAATGGCAGAATAGTACATGGTGCCCGCGATAATCGCATCCGCGCTTTGCTCCGCATAAGCCAGACGGTCGTTCACCGCCTGTTCACTCTGTGAATATTCTTTCGCCCGCTGGGTGCTGCTCCAGTAAACAGCATAGGCCGCGCAGGCCGAAAGCAGCACGAGCACCGCCGCCATCACGGCGATCAGCGCCCTGCGTTTGCGCGTCATCCCCGTCGGCCGGTATGTTTGTTCCTGCCGCCGCGGCATCCGGCTGTATGTCGCCGTTTGTTCCACCAGCCGGGATTTGAACGCATTGGACGCGTGAACGCCGTCAAACCCGATTAGATACCGTTGCATAGCCGTCTCCTTTCAGCAGCGTTTTGAGCTTTTTACGTGCGCGGGACAGCCGCGAACTGACCGTTCCTTCGCGTTCGCCGAGGATCGCCGCAATCTCCCGCACGGGGACGCGCTCGTAATAGAAAAGATAGACCGCGTACCGGTCGTTCTCCGGAAGTCTGCGCACCGCGTCGAGCACTTCAATCGTTTCCGCGGGAAATGCAGAAACCGCCTCCTCGTCCAACGGCACGTTCTTGCGGCGCGCAGCGGACTTCTGATAATCCTTGCAGAGGTTGACCGCCGTGCGGATCAGCCACGCTTTTTCGTGTTCGCGGTTCTCAAAACGCGGTTTCACCGTTACAAGCCGCTCAAAAACGGACTGCACGATATCCTCCGCCTCGGCAAGGTTCTGCGTCCGGTTCAGCGCGATCCGCAGCAGCATGTCGGCATACGCGCCGACCAGCCGGCCGATCTCCCGTTCGTCAAGCCATTGTGTCTGCTCCATCGCCGCCTCCTTTCAGCAGTAATACGAATCAAACCGGTGTTTCCCTGCATCGAATCTTAAAAAATCTTCTTTTTTCCGCAGACAGGAAAAAAGCGCAGCAAGAAGCTGCGCTGAGACCGTCAAAAAACCAGTTTTTTGACGGGGCAACCGCTCTTTGCCTCTCGTCCTTCGGACTCCCGGGCGGCAAAGAACACAGAGAAACCGCCCGTTCCGGGCGATCCGTTACGCCGGATGAACCGGCGCAGCCGGAATCAACGGGTTAAGGGCTGCGGCCCTTAACAATCCCGGAGGCTTTTTTGACAGGCTGAACGCAACGAAAAGCTGCGCTTTTGCGGCATACGTTACGCCTGATCGAGCGGCACGAAGACCTCAACGCCGTGCTTGCAGATCGGGCAGATGAAGTCCGGGGGAAGCACTTCGCCTTCGTAGATGTACCCGCAGACGGTGCAGAGCCAGCCTTTTTTCTTTTTCGCCTTCTCGCTGGGCCGCGGCTTAATATTCTTGCGGTAGTAGTCATAGGTGACCGAGGGTTCGCCCGAAAGCTTTTTCGCCTCCGTCAGATCGGCCACAAACAACGTATGCGATCCGTAGTCCACGGCGGAAATCACCTTGCAGCTCATCAGCGCGTTTACGTTTTCGGTGACGTACATCAGCCCGTTTGCGCTGCGCTCGCAGGGCAGAAAATCTTCAAATTTCTCGGCGTCCCTGCCGCTCTGCAGGCCGAAACGCTCGTAAAGATCGAACTTGGACGCTTCGGTCAGAACGGAAATGTTGAATACGCCGGTGCGCAGGACCATGTCGTGCGTAAGGCTTCCCTTGCTCACGGAGATAGAGATGCGTTTCGGCGCGCTCGATATCTGCGTAACGGTGTTGATGATGCTTCCGTTGTCCTTTTCGCCTTCGCGCGCCGTCAGCACGAACAGCCCGTAGCTGATGGTGAACAGTGCGGCGGGTTCGATTTCGCCCTTCGGCACGTCGACGATCTCCGGCCGGCTGATCGTCGCCGAAATTGCGCTCACCAGCGCGTCCATCTCGTCGCTCTGGCTCTCTTTGAGCGAAGAGCGGATGGTGATTGCGCTTTCGAGGAACGTCATGTTCTTCTGCCCGGCGAGCATGTCGCGCATGAGCTTTCCGCTCGCAGGCGCCCACGTGCCGTTTTCGATGAACGCGACCGTGCGGTTCTGGATGTTATGCAGCACGAGATCGCGCAGCACCTCTTCCATTGTGATAAACACGCCCGCGTTATAGGTGGACGCGGCAAACACAAGATGGCTCATGCGGAACGCCGCCGAAACGATCTTGGACGCGGGATCGACCGAAACGTCGAACATGCGGACCTTAATCCCCGCGTCGAAAAGACGGCAGGCAAGAATCTGCGCCGCATTGGCGGTGTTGCCGTAGATGGAGGCGTAGGCGATCATCACGCCGGTTTCCTCGGGCGTGTAACTGCTCCAGAGCCGGTACTTTTCGATGTATTTGTCAAAGTCCCTGCGGTGCACGGGCCCGTGCAGCGGGCAGATCATGGCGATGTCCAGCGCGGAGACCTTTTTGAGCGCGGACTGCACCTGCGGGCCGTATTTGCCGATGATGTTTGCATAATACCGCCGCGCGTCGGGCATGTATTCGCCGTAAAAGTCGATTTCGTCGGCAAACAGCGAGCCGTTGAGCGCGCCGAACGTGCCGAACGCATCCGCGGAAAAGAGCACGCGGTCGGTTTTGTCAAACGTGAACATCACCTCCGGCCAGTGCACCATGGGCGCGAATACAAACTGGAACTCGTGTTTTCCGGTGGAAAGCGTGTCGCCCTCCTTCACGAGGTACGCCCGCTCGCCGATATCCTCGCCGAAAAATTGCTCGATCATGGTTTTGGTTTTCTGATTGCAGACGACCTTAACTTCCGGGTAATGGCAGAGCAGGTCCATCAGCGTGGCCGAATGGTCCGGCTCCATGTGCTGCACCACGACATAGTCCAGCTTGCGCCCGGAAAGGACGTGTTCGACGTTTTCAAAGAACACCTTCCCAATGGCTTTATCCACCGTGTCGAAAAGGATGGTTTTTTCGTCCAGTATCAGATAGGAGTTGTAGGAAACGCCGTCCGGGATGGAATACACGCCCTCGAACAGGACGAGCCTCCGGTCGTCGCCGCCAACCCACGTAATGTCTTCGTTCACTTTTCTCGTGCAGTACATGCTGTATGCCCCTTTCCAAATGTGCTTTTTATGTAATGCCGTATCCTGCGGTAAATACCAGCTTCAGCCCAGTGCGCGTCATTCCCCGTCCGAAACGACGTATGCCTCAAATCCCGCGCTCGTCGTCTGCGTCCCGTCGGGAAGCACCCAAAACGCCTCCGCGCCGCCGAGCGAATCAACGAGCGCCTCGCCCTCCTCCAGCGGCATGCAGAACAGCCCCGTGGTCAGCGCGTCCGCCAGAGCGGAATCCGCGCAGAGCACCGAAACGGAGTCGTAATACACGGATGGATAAAGCGTCTTCGGGTCGATAATATGATGATAATCCTTTCCGTCCACCGTGTAATAGCGCTCATACGTCCCGCTGGTGACGAGGCTTCGGTCGTCCACGCGCACCGCAAGCAGGTATCCGCCCGAATACGGGTCCTGTATGCCGACTTTCCAGTTCGAGCCGTCCGCCTTTGTGCCGACGGCGCAGACGTTGCCGCCCGCGCTGATGAGCAGAGAACCGGCGCCTTCGCTTTTGAGCTGTTCCACAACGCGCTGCACGGCGTATCCTTTGGCGATCGCACCCACGTCGAGACGAAGGGCTTCGTCGGCAAGGTACAGCGTCCCCGCGGTGCGGTCAATCACCACGCCGCCGATATCGGTATGCCGCCCGGCTTCTTCCAGTTCGTCCTCCGGCGGCAGCGCGGCGTGGTCGGGATCGTCCAGCCCCGCTTCGCGGTATTCCGTCCAGAGAGCGGTCACGCTCCCCATCGCAATATTCAGCGCGCCGTCCGTGGTCTCGTGCATCTCCTTGCCGAATGCAATAAGATCCAAAATATCTTCATCCACCGGCACCGGCGCGTTTCCCGCGTTTTGATTAACGGTGCAGAGGTTGTTCAAGTCTTCATACGTATTGTAGATATCAAACAGCTTGTGATACCGAACCAGCATTTCGTGTGCTTCATCGATCGTCTGCTGTGCGGCGTCTTCGTCTCCGCTGTAAACGATCACCGTGGTCACGGTGTCGAACACGTCGAAAAATGTCTGCTCGTAACGTGCCGGTTCCGCTTGCTTGGGCGAACATCCGCAAAGAAGCAGACAAGCCGCAAGCACAGGCAGAAAGCAACGCCAAAAACGCGGTTTTCTATCGGCATTATTCCATGTTTTCGACGACTTCGCAAGACTAACCTTGTTTTTCACTGGGTTTTTTCTCGTCCTCTCCGCTGAAACGTTCCCGGCGGGCTTTTCCGCTTTTGCCGCGTTCCGGATCGAGTCCCCTGAACGCATATTTCGCAATCACGCCGGTCAGCGCGCCCGTAACAAGCGCGGCAAGCAGCAACAGCGGCAGATACGCCAGCGCCGCACGCACACCCACGACCGCGCACGCGACCGCCGTCTGCGCGATATTATGCGCCGCCGCGCCGCATACGCTCACGCCGATTACGCTCACGCCGCGCGCTTTTTTGACCAGTATCATCACGGCGAGGCTCAATACACCGCCCGCAAGGCTATAGAGCATGGCGGCAAACCCGCCGAACAGCAGGCCGCTTAAACCCACCTTGAGCATCATCAGCAAGACGGCGCTTTTCACATCCAGCAGAAACAGCGCATAGAGTAAAACCGTATTGGCCAGCCCCAGTTTCACGCCGGGGATTGCCGTTACGGGAATCAGGTATTCCACATATCCAAGCACAAGCGCCACCGCCGTGAGGAGTCCCAGGCGGGCGATCGTGCCCACGTCCATCTTTCCCGCGTTCAACGCCCATCCTCCTCTCCGCCGGTGACCTCGACCGCAACGCCGTTGGGCATGCAGATAATCCAGTTGTCCAGTTCCAGCCCGTCCGTGTCGTACGGATCGATCGTTCCATGCTTGACGCAAATCTGGTTTTTGCAGGTGGAATGCTCCATCCGCACGCCGCTTTCGTCAATTACGACCACGTTAACCCTGCCATCGCCCTGATCGATGGTGATGGTCTGATAATCGTCCGCCGAAACGCTCGCATACACTTCGCCATGCAGATAGATCGTCACCGTTGCGCCGGACGGAGCGGGCATGACGACCCGCGAAACAAAGAACGCCAGCGCCGCAAGCAGCAGCACGCCGCCGATGATCAGCCAGTCCTTTTTCCGCATTTCGCCACCGTCCTCTGCCGGACTACGCCGGCAAGCGTATTGTACCATTTTTGCACGCCCGCTTGCCACACGTTGCGCAAAACCATTCTGAAAAAACGACACGAAGCGCTGCGCCCCGTGCCGTCCTGCGGGCTAACGCCCTTTGTGCCTGGCTTTCTTTTTCTGCTGCCGCAGGAGGAACCTTTGTTCCTCTTCGGCGAGCCGTTCCACACGGGAACGCTCTTTTTGCGCCTCTTTCCCTGCGCCGTACTGGCTCTTGAGCGCCTGCTGCGCTTTTGTGCCGACGCCGGTGCCGCAAACTGCGCGCGCCGCCTCCCGCTGAAGCCGCTTGGGGTTCTTTGCCTGCTCCACAGGGCGCCGTCCGCCGCTTCGTTCCGGCTTGGAAAACGCCAGTTCGCCGTATCGTCCGAGCACAAACGCCCAAACCTGCGCGTCGCTCGGCTGCATGCCGAACGTTGTTTTTGCCGCGCAATACGTTTTTCCGTCCGTACGCTCCCAAACGCCAACCCAAAACGGGTCTTCAAAGAAAACCGTACATGCAACGCTGATCACGCCGCATCCTCCTGTCCGCGGCCCTTCGTTTTGCGAAAGCGGACAACCCCAGGAGGGCAGGTTACTGACGGAACGTTCCGCGCGCGGACTACCAACCACGCCGTGTTTTTCTTTCACAGGCCGCGGCCTGATTTTAGCACGGCGACCGGTCCTGCGCAACCTTCACAGGACACGAAACCGCCGCAAACAGGCCGGTTTGACGCAATTTGTAACTAAATCGCAGACGAAGACATATCGTTACGATATAATAATTACAGAAATCTGTTAGGAGGTGCTGACATGAAGATACTGATGATCGGCGGAACGGGGCTGCTCGGCAGTCAGGCGGCACGCGAGCTGATTGCGCGCGGTCATGATGTACGTTCCATTGCGTTGCCTCCTTTGCCGGAAGGCGCGCTGCTGCCGCCCGAAATGGAACTGACGCTTGGCAACATAAACGACATGACGGACGGGGAACTCGAGGCACAGTTCCGCGGCATGGAAGGTTTTATCTTCGCCGCGGGCGTAGACGAACGCATCGAAGGCCCGTCGCCCATATACGACTTCTTCAAAAAATACAACATCACGCCGCTGGAGCGGCTGCTGCGCATTGCAAAGCGAAGCGGTGTAAAACACGCCGTGATCGCCGGATCGTATTTTACCCACTTCGCCAAAACGCATCCCGAACTGGAACTGACAAAGTGGCATCCCTATATCCGCAGCCGCGTCGATCAGGAAAACATGGCGCTCTCTTTTGCAAGCGATACGTTCGACGTATCTGTACTTGAGCTGCCGTACATCTTCGGCGCGCAAAAAGGCCGCAAACCCGTTTGGGTATTCCTCGTGGAAATGCTCCGGGGCATGAAGAGCGCGGCGTTTTATCCGCGCGGCGGAACGGCAATGGTCACCGTCCGGCAGGTCGGGCAGGCGTTCTCGGGCGCGCTCGAAACAAACCGTGGCGGAACCGCATACCCCATCGGCTGGTTCAACCTGACCTGGAAAGAACTGCTCGCAATCATGTACCGCTACATGGGCGAACCCAAAAAGAAGATCGTCACCATACCGGACTGGATGTTTGCGCTCAGCGCAAAAAAGATTGACCGCACACGCAGAAAGGCGGGGACCGAAGGCGGGCTTTTGATGCGCAAGTTCACCGCCATGCAAACCAGCGAGCTGTTCATCGACCGCTCGCTTGGAAGCTGGCAGCTCGGCGTGACCGACGACGATATCGACGCGGCCATCGGCGAATCCGTGCGGTTGAGCCTGGAAGTGCTTGAAAAGAAGACAAGCGTAATCGACATGAAGGGCGAATAGTGCTTAAACGAGCAATAAAAAAGGCAACTGCATAGCTGCCTTTTTTATTGCATTTTTACATTTTCACACATTAAACCGGAACAGCGTCACGTCCCCGTCCTGCATCACATAATCCTTGCCTTCGCTGCGGACAAGACCTTTTTCCTTGCAGGCCGCAATCGAGCCGAGTTCCGCAAGTGTTTCAAACGGCACGATCTCCGCACGAATGAACCCTTTTTCAAAATCCGTGTGGATTTTCCCCGCCGCCTGCGGCGCTTTGGTGCCGCGCGGAATCGTCCACGCGCGCACTTCCTTCGGTCCGGCGGTCAGGTAGCTGATGAGCCCGAGCAGCCGGTAGCAGGCTTTTACAAGCTGGTCGAGCCCCGACTCCGGAATGCCCATCTCCGTGAGGAACGCGCCTTTTTCGGAAGGATCGAGCGCAGAAATTTCCTCCTCCAGCTTGCAGCAGACGGTCAGCGCCTCGGCGTTCTCCGTTTTGGCAATTTCATACAGCGTTTTAACGTGTTCGCCCGGCTCCGCGCCGATCTCGTCCTCCCCGACGTTGGCGACATAGATGACCGGCTTCGACGTGAGCAAAAACAGGGTGCGCATGCTCTCCGCTTCCTCGTCGGAAACCTCCATGCTCCGCGCGGGTTTCCCGCTCTCCAGATGCGTCTTGACGCGCTCGAGCAGCTCGATCTCCGCAAGCAGTTTTTTATCCCCGCTTTTCTGCATCTTCCGCGCACGCTCCAGACGTTTTTCAACGGTTTCGATGTCCGCAAAGATCAGCTCGATCGAGATAGTCTCCACGTCCCGCTTCGGGTCGACGCTGCCGTCGACATGCACGACGTTTTCATCCTCAAAACAGCGCACGACGTGCACCACCGCATCCACTTCGCGGATATGCGAAAGGAACTTGTTGCCCAGGCCCTCGCCGCGGCTCGCGCCGCGCACCAGCCCCGCAATATCGACAAACTCGATCGTCGTAGGGGTATATTTCTCCGGGTTGTACATCTCCGCCAGCACGTCCAGCCGCTCGTCCGGCACCGCCACAACACCGACATTCGGTTCGATCGTGCAAAACGGGTAGTTCGCCGCCTGTGCACCCGCCTGCGTGATGGCGTTGAAGAGCGTGCTCTTGCCGACGTTCGGCAGGCCGATTACACCTAATTTCATAAAAGAACCTCCTTCTCCTTTTCTTTCGTTAAAGAAAAGAAGTAAAAGAACTTGCATTAATATCTCTGTTTTTTAATTATGCGGAGCAACGAAAGTTTTCTTTGTTTCTTTCTTTTTCAAAAGAAAGAAAAGAAAGAAATCACAGATTACAGCTTCTCCCTGCCGAGTTTCAGCCGCCGGAGCGACTCTTCCCGCCCGAGCAGCAGCGCGATCTCGATCGCTCCACCGGGCGTGACGGCCTTACCCGCCATGGCGATGCGCACCGGCCAGAGCATGGTGCCGTTTTTCATGCCGTTTTCCTGCGCAAGGCCGATGAGCGTATCGTGCAGACTCTCCTGCTCCCACTCCGGCAGCGCGCTCAGTGCCGGAATCGCCAAATCCAGCACCGCGGCGGCAACCTCCGGATTGGTCTTGCTCTTCTTGTTCGTAAAAAGTTCCGTGTCATACTCCGGCAGTGCGGTCAAAAAACCGACCATGTCCGGAATCTGCGTGAACACTTCCACACGCGGCTGGAGAATGCGGCAAAGCACATCCTTGTCCATTTTTGCAACGCCCGCCTGCTCGTAATACGGCAGCGCGTGCTCCGTGAACGCTTCCGGGGTCAGGCGGCGCACATATTCCGCGTTCATCCAAGTGAGCTTGTTCACGTCGAAAATCGCAGGAGATTTGGACATGCCCGTCACGTCGAACGCCTCTTTCAGCTCGCCCAGCGTGAAAAACTCCCGCTCGTCGCCGGGGTTCCAGCCCAGCAGCGCGACGTAGTTAACGATCGCCTCGCGCAGGTATCCTTTTTTCAGATAGTCTTCGTAATACGCGTCGCCGTCGCGCTTGCTCAGCTTATGCGTCGCGTCGCGCATGATGGGCGTCATGTGGATATACACGGGCTTCTCCCAGCCGAACGCTTCATAGAGCAGATTGTATTTCGGCGTGCTGGCGAGATATTCATTGCCGCGCATTACGTGCGTAATAGCCATGGCGTGGTCGTCGATTACGTTGGCGAAGTTATACGTCGGCATACCGTCGGCCTTGATGAGCACCATGTCGTCGAGCTCCGAGCAGTCCACGCTGATGTGCCCGTAGATGAGGTCGTCGAACGACGCCTCGCCCGAAAGCGGGACGTTCTGTCGGATGACATACGGCTCGCCCGCGGCCAGCCGCCGCTGCACTTCTTCCGGCGAAAGATGCAGGCAATGTTTGTCGTATTTCCAGACCCCGCCTTCCGCCGCGGCTTTTTCGCGCCGCGCGTCCAGCTCCTCGTTGGTGCAGAAGCAGTAATACGCCTTACCGGCCCTGACAAGCTGCTCGGCATACGGCAGATACATGCCCTTGCGCTCGCTCTGGACATACGGGCCGTAATCACCGCCAACGTCCGGACCTTCGTCCCAAAGCATGCCGATGTCTCTGAGCGTGTTGTAAATTACGTTCACCGCGCCCTCGACATAGCGCGACTGATCGGTATCCTCGATGCGGAGTATGAATTTCCCCTTGTGCTTTTTCGCATAGAGATACGTATACAGCGCGCTGCGCAGGTTGCCGAGATGCATATAACCCGTCGGAGACGGGGCAAAGCGGGTTCGAACCATGAATAACTCCTAATTTCTCTTACTTTTCTCTTGCTTTTCTTAAAAGAAA
>DAOTGE010000001.1:0-103532 GCA_035446965.1 Eubacteriales bacterium | reverse complement strand
AACCATGAATAACTCCTAATTTCTCTTACTTTTCTCTTGCTTTTCTTAAAAGAAAAGCAAGCAAAAGAATTTTCTTTCCAGCAATGCAAAGAAAGCAAACAAAATATCTCTCTCAGTCAAAAGAAAGTTCTTTTTTGCCCTTTTCTTTTCAAAGAAAACGACTATCCCTTATAACTGTCCTTCAGCCCGACCGTGCGGTTGAAGACCGGCGCGCCGGGTTTGCCGTCCAGATCGGCGCAGAAATACCCCTGCCGCATGAACTGGAATCGTTCGCCGGGCGCGGCGTCTTTCAGCACGGGTTCGATATAGCCATGCAGGATTGTAAGTGAATCCGGGTTGAGCCGGTCGGTGAAGTCCTTCTCCACCGGTGCCTCTTCCTCCTCGGCGTCGTCCTGCGCGGCGCTTTCGCTCTGCATGAGCGTGTCATAGAGCCGGAATTCCGCCGGAACCGCGTCCTCCGCACCGACCCAGTGCAGCGTGCCCTTGACCTTGCGCGCGCATTCGCCGCTCTTGCTGTCCGGATCGAACGTGCAATGAATCTTCGTAATCGTTCCGTCGTCGTTCGCTTCCCAGCCTGTGCACTTGACGATATACGCGCCTTTGAGGCGCACTTCGCCTTCCGGTTTGAGCCGGAAGAATTTCTTTGGCGGATTTTCCGCAAAATCGCTCCGTTCAATATAGACGCGTTTGCCGAAGCGGACGGTGCGATTGCCAAGCGCGGGATCGTTCGGGTGGTTTTCCAGTTCGATCTCCTCGAACCGGCCTTCCTCCCAGTTGTCGATCTCCAGCAAAACGGGGTCGAGCACCGCCATCCTGCGCGGCGCGGAGGCGTTAAGCTGCTCGCGCACGCAGTGTTCGAGCATGGCCGCGTCTACAACGGAGTCCGCCTTGGCGACGCCGACGCGGTCGAGGAAATCCCGTATGGCTTCGGGCGGATAGCCGCGGCGGCGCATGGCGCAGAGCGTCGGCATGCGCGGATCGTCCCAGCCGGAAACGAAACCCTCCTCCACGAGCCTGCGCAGGTAACGCTTGCTCATGATGGTGTCCGTTATGTTCAGGCGCGCAAACTCGATCTGGCGCGGCTTGTGCGTAAATTCGCACTCGTCCACGACCCAGTTATAGAGCGGGCGGTGCGCCTCGTATTCCAGCGAACAGAGCGAGTGCGTCACGCCCTCGATTGCGTCCTGAATGGGGTGCGCGAAATCGTACATCGGATAGATGCACCATTTGTCGCCCGTCTGATGATGCCGCACATGCTTGATGCGGTACAGCGCAGGATCGCGCATATTGATATTCGGCGATCCCATGTCGATTTTAGCGCGCAGCGTCTTTGCCCCGTCCGGAAATTCACCCGCGCGCATCCGCGCAAACAGCGCGAGGTTTTCTTCGACCGAACGCTCGCGGTACGGGCTGTTTTTGCCCGGTTCGGTCAGCGTGCCGCGATAGGCGCGCATCTCCTCCTTGGAGAGGTCGTCCACGTACGCAACGCCCTTTTGAATGAGCCTGACGGCAAGATCGTAGCACTGGTCGAAGTAAGACGACCCGAAAAGGACCTGATTCCACTGAAACCCCAGCCATTGGATGTCCGCCTGAATGGCGTCGACGTATTCCACGTCTTCCTTGGTCGGGTTTGTGTCGTCGTAGCGCAGGTTGCACACGCCGCCGTACTTTTCCGCCATGCCGAAATCGATGCACAGCGCCTTTGCATGGCCGATATGCAGATAGCCGTTCGGCTCCGGCGGAAACCGGGTCTGCACGCGCGCTTCCTTGGTGCGCATGTCCTCTTCGATGAACTCCTCAATGAAGTTTTTAGGGCGTTTTGCTTCTTCCATTGCCGCTTCATCCCCTCCGAATTTTTACTTTTATCATTATCGTGTACCAGCCGTAAAATGTCAACGCAAGGTCACCGTTTTCTGCGTTTTGCCAGCGCTTTGAGCCGGAATGGCGTGTTGTCCTGCGGATTTTTCACGCAGTGCAGATAGAGTTCGTGCTTGAGCTGTCCCAGCGCTTTGCCCTCCGGCAAGCCGGAGGCCGCCATGAGTTCTTTCCCCGTGATTTTGAGTTCCTTTTCGGAAAACGGCGTGCCGTCAAGAAGCATTTCCCGAAACAGCGTCCGCCAGCGGCCCGCAACGTAGTTCGTGTTATATCCGCAGCCGCGGATGTCCGCCTCCCGCAGAAAAATCTGGTTCATCGTCCGCTCGCGTCCCCATTCGGAAAAGCGGGTGCGCAGCGTCTCCGGTTTAGCTTGGTTCTGGATATCGTACATGTGTCCGCCGACCAGCGCGGACACTTCGCTGATCGTGCGGTTGGGAAAGCGCAGGTCGCTTAAAATGCGCCGGGCGATTTTCTCGCTGTATTCGTCATGCGCGTAAAACCGGCCCGTTTCGTGCACGCAGTCCGGCTTGCCCACGTCGTGCAGCAGTCCCGCAAGCCGCAGCGCTTCTTCCGGCGGCGTTTCCGCGCAGACGTGGAAACTGTGCTCCAGAACGTCGTAGCGGTGATGGTCCGGCCGCTGCGCCATGCCGCGCGCAAGCCTGAACTCCGGCACGAGCGAATCCCAAACGTCCAGCTCGTCCATGAGCCGCAGCGCACGCAGCGGCGAACGCTGTTCGTCGTTTCCAAGCTGCACATAGCGTGCGTCGCAAAGCAAAATTTTCACGAGTTCCTCGCGTCTGCGTTCCGGCGCGATGTCGCAAAGCTGCGCGGCGCTGCGTTTGGCCGCGAGCCAGGTACCCTCGTCGATTGCAAACCCCAGTTCGCAGGCAAAGCGAACGAGCCGGAGCACGCGCAGCGCATCCGAGCGCATGATCTCGTCCGGATCGTCACTCGTGGCGCGCAGGATACGCTTATTTAAATCTTCAATCCCGCCGGTCGGGTCGGTCACTTCGCCCGTATGCAGATCGGCATACATTGCGTTGACGGTGAAGTCCCGCCGCCGGGCATCCTCGTCCAGGTTCGTGCCGAATGCAACGCGTTCCGGCCGGTGCGCGCCGCCGCTGGCGTACGACTCGCTGCGAAACGTCGTATGCTCGACCCGCACGTCGTTAAAATGCAGCTCCACCGTGCCCATCTCCGCCGCTTTGGGAACAACGCGCACGGCCTGCCCCGGCATCAGTTCCTCGATTTCGGCGGGCGTGAGCCGTGAGCAAACGTCGATATCGGACGGCGGGAGCTTGAGCAGCGCGTTTCGCACCAGGCCGCCGACGGCGTACGCCTCGACGTTCGCGTGCCGGAACGCCCGCGCAAGCGGCGCTAAGTTTTTCGGAATTTTGATCTTCATGCGGTTTCCGGTTTCTTTCTGTTTCCGCTCGAAAGGCAAAAAGCGCTTTCTTTCGTGTTCTTATTGTACCGCAAAGCGGCGGTGTTTTGCGGGTTTCCTTCAAAAAAGCAAAAAACAACAACGAAACAAATTCTCCTTTCCCTTAAAAGAAAAAGGCGCTTCTTTTCATGTGCCGTATGCCGCAGTCGGCGGTAATCCGCGCCTTTCCTCAAGGGGAACCGTCTTTCCCATACTTTTACAACACATCCACAGAAAATTCTTTTTGATACTTTTTCTTTTAAGAAAAAGTAAAAATTCCGCAAAAAAAGAACCTTCCCTCCCACGCTTTACAGCGCGGATTCGGAAGGTTCTTTCTGATGCTTTGCGTGAACGCAGAAAGCAGTTTTACTTTCCGCTCAGTTCCTCGTGGATCGACTTCGCCGCGGTCTTGCCCGCGCCCATCGCGAGAATAACCGTCGCCGCGCCCGTGACGGTGTCACCGCCGGCATACACGTGCGGCCGACTCGTTTTTCCGGTTTCTTCGTCCACAATGATGCCGCCCCACTTCTGCGTTTCCAGACCGGGCGTGGTGTTTTTGATCAGCGGGTTCGGGCTGTTGCCGATGGCCACGACCACGGTATTGACGTCCAGGCGGTGTTCGCTTCCGGCTTTCGGGACCGGCCTGCACCGTCCGCTCGCGTCCGGCTCGCCAAGCTCCATTTCCACGCACGTCATGCCGCAGACATGCCCGTTTTCGTCGCCGATGATTTCCGTCGGGTTCGTGAGCAATTTAAACACGATACCTTCTTCTTTGGCATGATGGACTTCCTCAACTCTGGCCGGCATTTCCTTTTCACTGCGGCGGTAAACGATATACACGTTTTCCGCACCGAGGCGCTTGGCACTTCTGGCCGCGTCCATCGCCACGTTGCCGCCGCCGATGACCGCAACGTTTTTGCCGACCTGCACGGGCGTGTCCGTCTCCGGGAAGGTATACGCCTTCATCAGGTTGATGCGCGTTAAAAATTCGTTGGCCGAATACACGCCGTTGAGGTTTTCACCGGGGATTTTCTGGAACCGCGGGAGTCCCGCGCCGCTGCCGATAAAGACCGCGTCGTAGCCTTCTTCTTCGAGCAGTTCGTCCAGCGTGATCGTCCGGCCGATGACCATGTTGGTTTCAATCTTTACGCCGATGTCCTGCAGGGTTTTGATTTCGTCGCGCACCAGCTGCTTTGGCAGACGGAACTCCGGAATGCCGTACACCAGCACGCCGCCCGGCGTATGCAGCGCTTCAAAAATCGTCACTTCGTAGCCGAGCTTGCGCAGATCGCCCGCGCAGGTCAGCCCCGCCGGACCGCTGCCGACAATCGCGACCCGCTTGCCGTTGTCCGGCAGGGGTTTCGCGGGCGCGGCGCCATGCGCCATGGCGTAGTCCGCCACAAACCGCTCCAGCCGGCCGATGCCCACCGGCTCGCCCTTGATGCCGCGGACGCACTTTTCCTCGCACTGCGTTTCCTGCGGG
Organism: Eubacteriales bacterium; assembly: GCA_035446965.1. GTDB lineage: Bacteria > Bacillota > Clostridia > Christensenellales > CAG-138 > UBA7703. The sequence goes on along the minus strand of DAOTGE010000001.1, from coordinate 98,751 downwards.
CAGACGCGCCCGCAGACCGCCGGCAATGCGTTCGTCGAACGGATTACCTCGTATGCTTCAAGGAATTTCCGCTCCGCCACCAGCTGGATAAATTCGGGAATCCGCACGTTGACCGGGCAGCCCGATACGCAGGGTTTATGCTTGCAGTTGAGGCAGCGCTTGGCTTCGTCGACCGCCATTTCCTCGTCGTAGCCCTGCGACACTTCAAAAAAGTTTTTATTCCGTACTTCGGGGTCCTGCTCGCGCGCAGGCAGTTTCGTCATCCTCATATTCGGCATGTCAGTTCCCTCCCCGCTTGGTCTGCAGGTCCACGTCCATAAGGTTGCAGGCCTTGCGCTCCATGCTCGTGGCCTCTTCCTTGCGGTACATCCGGCTGCGGGCGATCGCTTCGTCCCAGTCGACCTCGTGCCCGTCGAAATCCGGCCCGTCCACGCAGGCGAACTTCGTTTCGCCGCCGACCGTCACGCGGCAGCTGCCGCACATGCCCGTGCCGTCCACCATGATCGGGTTCATGGAAATGACCGTCGGGATGCCGTATTGTTTGGTCAGATTGCAGACCGCGCGCATCATCACCAGCGGGCCGATGGCGATCACGTGGTCGTACTTTACGCCGGCTTTAAGCTGTTCTTCCAGCGCGGTGGTCACAAAGCCCTTGTGGCCGTTGCTGCCGTCGTCCGTCATGATGTAGAGGTTCTTGCTCGCGGCTTGGAGCTCGTCGATGAGAATCATCAAGTCGGTGTTGCGGAAGCCGACGATCGTGTCCACGTCCGCGCCGAGCTCATGCAGCGCCTTTGCCTGCGGATACGCAATCGCGACGCCAAGGCCGCCGCCGATGACCGCAACCTTCTTCATGCCTTCCAGTTCGCTGGCCTTGCCCAGCGGCCCGACGAAATCCAGAATGGAATCGCCTTCCTTCAGGCAGTCCAGCCGCTTGGTGGTGTACCCCACCTTCTGGAAGATGATCGTCACCGTTCCGCGTTCTTTGTCCGTCCCCGCCACCGTCAGCGGGATGCGCTCTCCGTTTTCGTCTACACGCAGGATGATGAACTGTCCCGCCTTCGCTTTTCTTGCGATGTAAGGCGCGTCCACCTCCATCAGCGTTACCGTCTCGTGCAACGCTCGTTTCTTTACGATCCGATACATGCCGTCTCCTTTCGAATCAAACAACAGAAATTGAAATCCCGTTTAGTATAGCGCATTCTTTTGCAAAATGGAAGTAATCGATAAGAAAATATCGATTCTTTTTCCCGCAGCCTTCCCGTCGGGACGGCTGGCCGGAAAAATCGCGCGTTTCCGGCGTCAGTCCCAGTCGATCAGCCCAAGACTGTCGAGGTAACGTTCGCTGTATTCCATATAGTCCTCAACGAGCCGGAGCATGTACATTTTGTGGTCCGGGAACCGCTCCGTCATGCGCGCATGCATGTAATCATAGGCCGCGTCGTCGTCGTAAACCTCGCCTTCGTCCGCACGGGATTCATGGATAAACGCCTCGTCCAGCGCCATCGCTGCGTCGAGCATGCTTTCGAAGGTTTTTGCGTCCGTTACGTCTTTAAAATCGCCCTGCTTTTCAAAGCAGTCCAGAATATACGCCTTTGCTTCGGCTTTGTCATATTCCTTCTGTTCGGTGTTGTTTTCCATATACGTTTTCGCTCCCTGCAGAAAAATTCCGCTTTATTTAAGCAGTTCGTCCAGCTCGTCGACATACGCGGTGAACACGTCGAGCGAAGCCAGAATGCTTTCCTTCTTCGTGAGGTCCACGCCTGCGGCCTTGAGTTCCTCGATGGGGTAATCGCTGCCGCCGCTTTGCAGGAACGTCAGGTAACGCTCCAGCGCGCCGTGATGCAGGATGTCGTCGGCCAGCTTGACCGCCGAGCAAAGGCCGGTGGCGTACTGATAAACATAAAACGCGTTGTAGAAATGCGGCACGCGCATCCATTCGATGGCGATGTTGTCGTCCACGTGCGCGCCGTCATAATACAGTTCGTTGAGCTTGCGGTACATGTCCGAGAGGCTCTCCACCGTGAGCGGCTCGCCCTGTTCCGCCATGCGGTGGGACTTGAGCTCAAACTCGGCGAACATGGTCTGCCGGAAGCACGTCGTGCGGAACGATTCGAGAAACTGCGTGATGTAATACGCACGCTTCATCTTGTCCGTCTCGTTGGCCAGCAGATGATAGGTCATGAGCGTTTCGTTGACCGTGGAGGCGACCTCCGCAACCAGAATGCGGTACTGCGACGTTTCATACGGCTGGGCGGCGTTGGAGAAATGCGAATGCATCGCATGGCCGAGTTCGTGCCCGAGCGTGAACGCGTCGTCCAGTTTGCCCTGGAAGTTGAGCAGCACGTACGGATGCACGCCGTACATACCCGCGCAGAACGCGCCGCTGGTCTTCCCCGGCGTTTCGTAAACGTCGATCCAGTTTTCGGCGTACGCTTCTTCGAGCAGTTTCCCATAGGGCGCGCCAAGCGGCGCAAGCGCTTCTTTAACAAGCGTTTTTGCGTCTCCGTACGGCATCGGGATGTCGCAGTCGGTAACGATCGGCACATACAGATCGTACATTTCCAGCTGATCCACGCCGAGCACGCGCTTGCGGATTTCGAGATATTTTTTCAGCGTCGGCAGTTTTTCATGCACGGCTTCGATGAGCTGCTCATAAACCTGCACCGGCACGTTGTTGGAAAACAGCGCCGCTTCCAGCGCGCCGTCAAAGTTATGCGTGCGCGCGCGGAATACGTCCGATTTAACGGAGGTGGCGTAGGTCGCCGTAACCGTGTTCTTAAAGGTGCGGAACGCGTTGTAGAGTCCTTCGTACGCCTCTTTGCGCACGCGGCGGTCCGGGCTGACCAGAAACATGCCGTAGGTACCGTGCGTGAGTTTTACGCTCTCGCCGTTTTCGTCCGTGACCGTACCGTAGTCGAGGTCCACGTCCGAAAGCATGGTGAAAATGTTGTCCGCGCCGGAAAGCGCGTCTTCCGCCATGGCGAGCAGCCGCTCTTCCTCCGTGGAGAGCGTATGCGCGCGGCTGCGGTCGATATCCGACAAACGGAACTGGAACGGCGCAAAGCGCGCCTGTTTCGACCATTCGCGCAGCGTTTCCTGCGGAATGCTCAATATCTCCGGCCGCACAAACGAGGAAGCCGCGTCCGCCGAAACATAGAGCTGAATCGCGCGGTCGGTCATGCCCTGATAGCGGACGTTGCCGTTGTCTTCGTCCTTTTTCAGGTGCGCGTAGGAATAGAGCTTTTCCACCAGGAAGGAGAGCTTGCTTTCGTCGCTGAGCGCGGCAAACAGCGCGTCCGCAGACGTATGCAGCTTGCCCGCGTGCGCTCCGAACGCTTCCACAAGCTTCTGGGCGCTGGCATAATCCGCCTCCCAGAGTTCTTCGTTTTCGTAGATATCACATAAGTCCCATTTCAACGCGGATTCGATTTGTTCTCTCGTTTTCATGTTTCCTTTTCCCTTTCGTCGGTAGATTTTATGTTGTAAACCCGTTGAAGCGTAATACCATCTTCTTCCGTTCGTCTGCCTGCGGCACGCCGCCTCATACGCGGCCGTGTCCGCCGCCGCAAGCAGCAGCGAAAAAACCGGCAGGATCAGCGCCGCGGCAAACGCAAACACCGCCCAGTGCACAAGCATCGTGTCCGCAAGGCGGCGGGCTGTCTCCATCGGCAAAATGATCAGCGGCAGCACGGCGGTCAGCGTAATCAGTCCCGTTGTGTCCGCCGCATCCCGGCCCTGCCGGTAAAGCCGGAACCCCCGTTTCACCGCGTCAAATCCGCCGACGTCTTCCTGCGCCGCCGCCGCGAGCGCAAGCCCCATCGGCGTACGGGTCAGCCAGAACAGCGCGGCGCAAGCCACCCAGACGGCCGGCGTGAGCCAGTCTCCCGCAACGGAAACATTCCTTGCCGCCGCACAAAGCAGCAGCGCCAGCCCTCCCGCAACGCCCGCGGAAACAACGCGACAGAGAAAAACCGCCCAGTAGGCGCCTTTTACGCGCAGAAACGCCCGCCGCGCGGATTTTTCAAACGCGCGGCCCGTCCGCGGAACGCCGAACATCGCCAGCGCATACGCTTCATAGGACGCAATCGACGCACGCGGGCGCAGATATGCAATATACAGCGCGGCAAGAAAAATCGCCGGAATCCCGCAAAAAATTAACAGCACATCCGCGCGGTACCCGCCGCGCACGCTGCCGAGCAGTTCCGGCCGGCGAATCGCCACTGCAAGAAAAATGCCCGCCGTCACGAGCACCAGCAGCGCAAGTCCCGCTTGCAGATAGAAAAAGCGCAGCATTGCGCCAAAACGCGTGCAAAACAGCTTTCCCACCGTGTGAAGCAGCTCCCGCGTACCGATATTCGATTCTTGCTGAACTTGCGCCTGTTTCATCCGCTTTGTTTCTTCCGTCTCAATAACGGTAGTATAGCATAGACATGCGCTCCAAAGCGAGAAAACGCCTCTTTTTCTGCAAAATCTCCTCTTTGGGATCCTCCGCTGCGCCCCAGTCAGCACGTGAATCCGATCGCGCGAAGGCCGGGCTTGACAAGCGGGAAATATGCGGTATACTATTAATACGAACATATGTTCGTTTATTGTACCATCGGGCCGACGGAGACCCTCCGTTCCCGTCAAAGCGAGGCGAATACAATGGAGCGCAGAATCCTGCACGCGGATTTCAACAGTTTTTACGCCTCCGTGGCGTGTTTCCTCGACCCTGCGCTCCGGCCGCATCCCGTGGCCGTGGCGGGCGACCCGGAGGCGCGGCACGGCATCATTCTGGCCAAAAACGAAGCCGCCAAGCGCTTCGGCGTAAAAACCGGCGAAGCAATCTGGCAGGCAAAGAAGAAATGCCCGCTGCTCGTCACCGTCCGGCCGGACTTTGAAACATATCAGAAGTTCTCCGCGCTCGGGCGCGAAATCTACGGTGAATATTCCGACCAGGTGGAGGCTTTCGGATTGGACGAAAGCTGGATCGACGTTTCTGCCGCCGCCGGCAGCATGGAAGACGCCCGCCGCCTTGCGGACGCTATCCGCAGACGCATCCTCAGCGAACTGGGCATCACCGTCTCCATCGGCGTTGCGGCCAACAAGGTGTTCGCCAAACTCGGCTCGGACATCCGAAAGCCCAACGCGGTCACCGTCGTTTCGCCTGAAAACTATAAGGCGGTCGCCTGGCCGCTGCCCGCGGGCGATTTGCTCTATGTGGGCCGTGCAACGCGGGCCAGGCTGCGTACGCTCGGCATCCTGACCATCGGCGACCTCGCCGCGGCTCCGCTGCCGCTGCTCAGCGCGCAGTTCGGCAAATGCGGCGTTATGCTCCATGCGTTCGCCAACGGGAGAGACGCGGCGCCGGTGCTGCACACCGTCGATCAGCCGCCGGTCAAATCCGTCGGCAACGGGATCACCACGCCGCACGACCTCTGCGACAATGAAGACGTTTATCTCACCGTCTTCATGCTTGCCGAAAGCGTGGCCGCGCGCCTGCGCGAACACGGTCTGCACGCGCGGACGGCGGCGATCGGCGTGCGGGACGTTAACCTTTCTTCGTTTATCCGGCAGACAAAGCTGGAGCGTCCAAGCAGCATTACCGCCGAACTTGCAAACGCCTGCATGCGTCTTTTCGCCGAAAGCTACGACTGGCAGGCGAACGTGCGCTCGCTGAGCGTTTCGGCTTCGGACCTTGTGCCGGCGGACAGGCCCGAACAGCTTTCGCTTTTCGGCAACGAGGCGGCGCGCCGCCGGGCGGAGGCCGCGGAATCCGCCGTGGATGACATCCGCCGCCGGTTCGGTTACCGCGCCATCGGGCGGGCGATCTTTTTAAAGGACCTCACCATCGGACTGCTCGACCCCAAGGACGACCATGTCATCCACCCGGTGGGATATCTGCAAAATAACACAATGGATCGTGTGATCGGAGGCGCGCAATGAAAACGTATGTCGCAGTGGAGCTTACAACCGACGAAGCGGGCGCGATGCACCCGAACCGAATCATCTGGGAAGACGGACGTAAGTTTGAAATCACGTCCGTTTCGGACGTGCGGCGCGCCGCCAGCCTGAAAGCCGGCGGCTGCGGCCTCCGCTATACCTGCCGCATCGGCAGCAGGGACACTTACTTGTATTACGAGGACCCAAAATGGTTTGTAGAAGCATGAATCTGTTTTTTCCGAAACTGGAACTTTTCCTCTTTCTGGCGGGGATGCGAATCCGGAAAACCCTCCTGATTTGCCCGCCGGAAAAAACGGACGCAAAAAAATAGCGGCCGTGTTTCGGCTTGCGATACCGCGCGCCGAAACATGGAGCCGCTATTTCAGATATGCAATCATCTCCGAAAGCGACGCAATATCCCAGTCCGTTTTCGGCGCGCTTTCCCGGCAGATATGGAACGCCGTCATGCCGAGCGCGCGGGCGCCGTCGGCCTCCACGTCGTAATCGTCCACATAGAGGCTTTCCGCCGCGCAAACGTTCAGCGCGTCCAGCGCGGCCCGATACATGCGCGGGTCGGGCTTCATCGCGCCGACCTGGTCCGAGCAGACGTAACAGTCGAAGTATGCGCCAAGCCCCGCCGCCTCGATAGTCAGTTGCAGGGACGGGAACGTATCGCTGATCACGCCCATGGAAAACCCGCGCGTGCGAAACCACCGCAGCACGGATTCCGTTTCGGGATACGGCGTAATCCCTTTGAGCCAGTAAGCCGAAAAAAGTTTTTCTGTGCGCGTTTCGATCCGCTCGCCGATTCCCTGCGAGCGCAGCAGCGCTGCAAAATATTCCTTCCAGAACGCGATCTCGTTTTCGACCGTCAGCAGCCGCCGGTCGCCGAGCACCTGAAAAAACAAATCTTCCGGCATGTCCAGCGGTTTGCCGGACCAGCGCTCAATCATTTCCCGCCGCGCTTCGCGTATTCCCGGATCGCCGTGAATCAGCGTGCCGTCGCGGTCAAAAAACACCGCGCGAAAGGTTTTCCCCGGATTTCTCCTTAAAAGCATAACATCTCTCCTCTTTTCTTTTTCTTGAAAGAAAAAGAAGCAAAAAGAACTTTCTTAAATATACGTTTCTCAAAACAACTATAAAAGCATGATGCGTTTCTTTTGCTTCTTTGCTTTTCAAAGAAAAGAAGAGCGATCCCCTCTCATCGAAAAATCCGCAGCCCCTTTGGGATGTGGTTTTTCAGCACGCCGTTTACCGCCTTGCCCCAGCCGACGGGACGACCGAGCGCGGTAACGGCACACCAGCCGGAAAGCGCCGGCTCGCATGCAACCGTTTCCCCCGCAAGAAAACGTTCCAGCGGATCGCCCGCAAGTGCAACGCTCCTTTGAAATGCGGCGGCGGGAAACGCCATCGCCAGCGCGTGGCCAGGAACAAACCGGCCGGAACGCACTTCGCCCGCGGGCACGCCCGCCTGCAGGATTCGCAGCCCCCGCATCCTCTGCGGAAGGACTTCCGGCGGCAGGAAAACCCGCCCGTCCGGCAGCGGCAGCACCTCCGGCACTTCGCCGGAAAACGTCTCGCGATAGAACGTCTCCCATTCTGAAACACGTACTGTTTTCGGCCTTTCCAGAAATGCAGAAAACGCTTCGCCGCCGTTCTCTTTTCCCAGTGCGGCCATGAACTGCCCTTCTCCAGGGAGCGTATGCGGATACAGCCGCCGGGTTTCCATGCAGATGAAATCGGCGTGTCCCGCAAGAAACGCTTCGACCGTGTCCTCATTTTCCTCGCACGAAAACGTACAGGTCGAGTAGACCAGCCGTCCGCCGGGCTTGAGCAGGTGCGCCGCGCTGTCGAGAATTTGTCGCTGGCGCAGCGAACAGGCCGTCACGTGCTCTGCCGACCATTCCGAAACCGCGGTTTCGTCTTTACGAAACATTCCCTCGCCCGAGCAGGGCGCATCCACCAGCACGCTGTCAAAACAGGCGGGCAGCACTGCCGCCAACGCGTCAGGGCGCATGCAGGTCACCAGCGCATTCTTTATGCCAAGCCGCTCCAGATTGCCGCAGAGCGTTTCTGCGCGCGAACGGACCGGCTCGTTCGCAATAAGCAGCCCCGTGTTTTCCATGTAGGCGGCGAGCTGCGTCGCCTTCCCCCCCGGCGCGGCACACAGATCAAGCACGGTGATCCCCGCTCGAACGTCCAGCAACTCCGCAGGCGCCTGCGCGGACGGTTCCTGCACATAGCAAAGCCCGGCGGTATGCAGCGGATGCCGACCGATTGCAACATCGTCGCCAAAAAGAAAGCATTCCGGGGAAGTGTCCGTTGGTTCCAGCGGAAAGTCCGCCAGCGAGCAGAATTCATCCGCGCTTGCTTTTAGAGTGTTGACGCGCAGCGCGCGCTTCGGCGCGCGTTCTATCGCGGCAAGGTAAGCGGCAAATTCGCTTTTGCCGAGTTGCGCGCACATCCGCTCCAGATACGCCTCCGGCAAACGCCGCATACGCAAAATCCTCCCCTTCGCTAAAAATACTTAAAAAAGAAAAACCCGGCCTTTTCGCCGGGAGAAGTCCACCGCTTTACTCCGCGCCAAGCATCCGGGTAATCCGGTCGATCACCTCTTTGTCGGCCGAAGCGTCAAACTTACGGGCAAAGAGCATGCCGGAAGCCGTAAGTGCATCGTAATCGCGCATCGTCAGCGTCCGCGGCGAACGCGCGCCGTCCGGCCAGTCGATATACCGCATGGTGGCGGCGGGTTCGTCGTCCCAGCCCATGAAATACCGGTTCTCCATGAACAGCGAATTGAACAGTATCGTCTGCAGCCAAAGCTCGTCCGCGCAAACGGAACGGCGATAATACTTCCGGTATTCCGGCGCATGCTCCAGCGCATAACAGGCAAACGCATGCGTAATGGAAAACCAGACGGCGCCTTTTTGGAACACGATATCGCACTTCTTCAGCCGGTCCACTTTGAGCATCCGCTGCAGACGGAGCCAGGCGGGTGAAACCCGTCTGGAGACCCGCCGCCAAAACGGTTTTGCGCGTTGCGGCGCGTGATAAAGGCCAATCCGCTCTCGAAGCATGCTCGGCTCGGCCGTTTCCCGGTCGAACGCAACGAATTCCTTACCCGCGTGCTCCTGAAAAAACGCACGGATTTCACGCTGCGATTTCAGCGGCAGATCGACGCCGGAAAGCAGATGGTAATACGCGTGTTCCGTCTGTGCCGCGGCCTCCAGCAGCGACACAATCGCGTCGACAAACACTTCGGACCCCCAGCGCGCGTCCAGCCGCGGAACGAACGTCATCTTCGCGCATTTCACCTGCGCGCGAAGTATCTCCTCCGAAATGTTGCCCGCCTTACGGTCGATATGCAGATACAGGTCGTTTTGTTCATCGTCCAGCAGCCGCAGCAGCAGGCAAAGCTGCTCCGGCTTGTCATGCGCCGCAATTAAATAGGCGTGCCGTTCGGCTGTGGCGTCCATCAAGTCGATCCCTCCCCCGTCCGGTCGCGTTTTGCCCCGTCTTGTTACCCTTCCGTGTCGACCGAACCCTGATGCTGTGCGCGCAGACCGAAGAGTTTTTGCATGATCAGATATCCTTCGTTTCCCTTGCGCCAAAGGCTGTTGGCATATTCCGCGCTGGGCGATGCTTTAATCAGCGTATCGGGCATCGCCGCCTCAAGCGCGACGATCTGTTCGTCTGAAAATCCGTTGTCGTTCAGCCAGAGCCTTTCAAGGTTCGGCAACATTAAAAATGTATCAGTTTCCGAAACAGCATTGGAGCTCAGGTTTAAGAATCGGAGCTTTGTACAGCTGCGGATCGGCGTGATATCGGTCAGGTAATTATACGTCATTTCCAGAAACTCCAGATCGGTCTGCTCCGCCAATACGGAAATGTCCGTAAGATTGCAAAGGGAAATAATAAGATACTTCAGTTTCGGCAGATTGGCGATAAAATCGATGTTGCCAATGTTATGGCAATGCCCTACATCTAGCGCGATCAGGTCCGTGCAATACTTCAGATTCTCAAAATCCTCCGCATGGATATCGCCGTATTCGTAATCGTCGCCGACGTATTCGCCCGCACCATCCGGGAATCTGCGTTTATTACCGGTGCTGAAGCCCTTGATGTCCGTTCGGATGATCCACTTGCTTACGCGTGTCAGCCAAACGAATTTAATGTCCGGATAGCGTTCGCGCATGGCGGCCATTTCCTCGTCGGTCGGCCCGCAGTCGCACATGTCGAGGCTGGTAAGGTTTGGCAGCAGTACTAGTTTATCGGAAAACGCTTCCGCGTCTTCTATCGTATAATCACGCAAGTCCAGTTCGGCCACGTCCGAGCGAACAATAAGATCGTCGAGCAGCTGTACGTTCCACACGAACGAAAGCTGCGGATATTCTTCCGTAATAGCAAACTGGTCGGCTATGGCGAACACGCCGTTCTCATCCGTTATAACCCGACGCAGGTCAGGCAAGCCTGCCAGCGCGGTCTCCAGTTCGGTCGCCGTGACCTCAATCCCGCTCAAATCCAGCGTAACGGTATTCTGCGGGTAGGCTGCATCCCCAAGGGCGACGTCCCAGGAAAAATGAATTTGCGGGTACTGCCCGCAAAGTTCGCTCAGCGCCGCATAGTCGTCCGAAGCAGCGTTCTCAATGCGAACGCTTTTCAGATTCGTAAAATATGCCAATGCGTCTGCCGCTGCTTCCGGCAACCCTGAAAGCGTGATGGACTCCGTGTCGCTGTCGAACCGTGCGTCGCCAACCGGCACGCTCCACAGGATTTCGCACTCCGGCAGCGCGACGGAAAGCGCCTTGAACGACTCGATGGAAACCGGATTCCCGCGCAAGTCCAGAAACGTCAGTTCCGTACGTCCGAGCAGGCTTGAAACATCGCTGATATCCGAATCACACAAATCCAAAGTCGTCGGTTCCGGCGTTGCACCAAGCGCCTCGACGTCTGCGGCCAGACCGCATCCGCAAAGGCAACTAAGCAGCGCCAGCATTAAAAGAAGCAATCGCGTGCGTTGCATCGATCTTTCATTTTTTTGTCGCATATCCAACAGCCCTTTCGCTTGCGCCGGCGTTCCGCAAAACGCCCGATCAGTCGTACTCGTATTCCACGATTCCGGAATAAACCCGCGGCTCGTCCTCTGTCGGGACCAGTTCGGAATACCCCCAGAGCAGCTGGTCGGGGACGGCACGGTAATGGTTTTCGGAGCGCAGATTGATATACTCGCCCATGAACACCATCGTCGCAGAGGCCCCGCCGTCGAGATTGTAAGCCAGCACGCAGCCTTCGTCCGCAAACATCTGCGCGTACTCCGAAAGCAGCACGCCGTGGCTGTATCCGGCCAGACGGCCGTCCACGACGATCGCCACAAAATGCCCGGGTTCGACAAGGCCAAGCCCCGCGCGCGGATTCCGCCAGCCGACGCGGTCTTCGTCCACATTTTCACAAAGCACGCCGTCGATAATCAGCGGCGGACCGAACGCATAAGTCGCCTGCGTGCCCGCGTCGATTTCGCTGAGCATGGACACGTCGTTTCTCTGATAAATGCGCATGGAAAGGTCGTCCGTAAGCGCCATCACAGGCACAGAAGTCAGCGAGCGGAACACGCGTCCGTCGCGGATGAACAGCCCGCGGTTATAGTCGTTATGCAACAGGTTGTCGCCCGTAATGCCGAGCACCGCGCGATAGCGCCGCGCCATGGTGCAGGCGTCCAGCGGATCCCTGCCGTTTTGCCGCGCGGACCCAAACCCCGAGCGGTAGGAGTCCACATCCCGCATATAGATATGCGCAACAAAATACACCAGCGGCGGGTCGGTCTGCGTAATCCTGCGGATTTCGACCCCCAGCGTGTCGTTATGATACTCGTAAATGCCGTTGTCCGCGTCAAACACGACCACTTCCTCCGGGTCGTCCTCCTGCCGGAAATGTTCAGCAAACGGATGCGGCGTCGGCGTCGGTTCCGGCGTGGCCGTCGGCTCCGGCGTAGCCGTGGCGGTGGCCGTCGGCTCCGGTGTCGGTTCCGCTTCGGGCTGTTTAGCGGACAATACGGCGCGAACCACCAGTCCCGTGCCGGCAAGCAGCAGCAATACCGCCGCAGAAACGCACAGCGCGCGGACCGTTTTCGATCCCGTTTCTTTTTTGCGCAGCAGGAAAAATCCAAGCAGCAGCGCGGCGCCGATTACGATCAGGCTGATGCCAACCGGTAAAGTGAACGCGCTGAAATCACGCTCTTCAACGGCAACTTCCGCTTCAGGCGTTGCGGTCGGAGCGGCGGTCGGCGACGGCGTGGCCGTCGGTTCCGGCGAAACGGTCGCGAGCGGCTCCGTTCCGCCCGTCGTGCTCTCCAGCAGCGAAAGGAGCGCCGCGGCGCTGTCCGCTTCGGAAACGCCCGCGTCCTCCGGATATGTCTGCACAAAGTACGGCGTGTCCGAAACATCCGCGCGGTACACGCGCAGGAACGAATAACGGTCAAAGCACGTCTGCGCAAGCTCCACCGCACTCAGAGCGTCGAACCCGCCCAGCGCAATATGCGTATCGTACAGCGCGCTGCCGCCCGCCGAATCATACACATGCTGATAAACAGCTGAAACCTGCCAGGCACCGTAGGTCGCCAGGCTTTCATGGTCTCTGCCCTCGTTTGCGGCCTGCGTCACGGCAAGCAGAACATGCTTGGCGGTCATTGCATGCGTACAGTCTCCGTCTTCACCGTCCGCGTCGTGCGTAATCAACACTTCCGGCTGGTAGCGGCGCAGCATCTGCAGCAAATACGTCGAAATCTCCTGCTTGTCGATCACGGCATACATCTGGTCGTTGTCCGCATAGCTGCAAAAATACTGAAATCCGGCAAAAATCGGCTGCATGCGCGAACCGAGCGCATATTGCAGCTCAATGGCCTCCTGCTGCGCGGTGCGGCTGCGGGCCATGATAAACGCGACCGCAACGTCCTCGCTGGCACAGAACGGCAGGATGCTGCCGAAATAGTAAGCTTCGTCGCCCGTATGCGTCACGATGAGCATCACCTTGGGCTGTGTTTTCTGCACGCTCATGATGCAGAGCGCCTCAGGCGGGGTTTCCGCGTCGTACACGCCCAGTTCGGATATTGCAAACGCCCGGCCGCCGGAAATACGGACGCCGGCACATCCGCTTGGCAAAACATAATACCCGTTCAAAAGGTCCGTGTCCGCGGATTCGGTTTTTATCACGTTTCCATCCGCATCCAGCGATTCCACGACGCAGGCTTCCGGCGCGGTATACCAGGCGACATACAGCCCGGCCGCCTCGCCAGGCACGTCGATCGTCAGTTCTTCCTTTGCGGTAAAGGAAATGCGCGAATCATATTTCCCGTCGGTAAAGCGCGCGGCGAATTCGGCGGTGTCTTCCGGCAAATGAATGGTGCATTCCGCCGTCAGGTCGTTTGCCTCCGCGTCCGACTCCGCCAGCGCGGCGCGGCCTCCGCCAAACGGCAGTAGCAGTCCCGTCGCCAGCACGGCAAGCAGAACGCCCTTCCAAAGATCGGACTTATGAACGTTTTCTCTATTCATGCCGGCAAACTCCCATCGTTTTCCACTGACTCGCAATCATTTTTATTGGTTTTATCTGCGGCGGCGCGGCCTTTTGGCGCGCGGTCCAGTCCATTATAGTCAATCCATTTTTCCGCTGTCAAGAAAACCGCACAACCAGCAAAAACCGCTTTGTTATGCGATGTAAACATCATGCTCAAGCGGATCGTCTTTGTCCGGCACCAGCTCGGACTTGCCCCAAAGCAGCATGTCCGGCAGTCTGCGCTGCCCCGGACCGCTGCCTTCAAGCAGTTTGTGCGCGTTGAGGTATTCTCCCATGAACACCATGGCGGTCGAGCTGCCGCCGTCGAGGTTATAGGCCTGTTTGCAGCCCTGCAAATAGAACATATGCATAAAGGTATTGAGCGTAACGCCATGGCTGTAGGCGGCAAGCCGTCCGTCCACCGTAATCACGACAAAATGGCCGGGCTCGACCATGCCGACACCGACGCGCGGGTTGCGCCCGGTAATTTCGGCACGCGTGGCATTGAAGTTTACAACCCCGTCGCGAATCAGTGTCGGACCAAATGAAAACGCGTTGGTCACACCCATTTCGAGCAATTCCTCCGCCGTTATTTCATCGGGCGAGAAAATCTGCATCGAAAGACCCGGCATCAGCGCCATCGTGTCCGCGGCTTTCCGGCGGTTGTAGATTTTTCCGTTACGGATGATAATCCCTTTAAGGTCCGGCTCGTTAACGCTGAGGTTATCGCCGGTGACGGCAAGCACCGCCTGATACCGGCGCGCCATCTCGTACGGGATCTCGTTGGATTCCGTTCCGCCCTCCTCGCCGCGCACCGCCGCGCGGAACGCGTCCTCGTCACGCATGCGTACATGCGCAATGCAATAGCAGACCGGCCGGTTTTCCGCATCGAGCACATGAATACGGTCGATAATGATGGAGAGCGTATCCGTGCGATACTCCCAGTGCTCGTTGTCCCAGTCCTCGATTACGACCTCTTCCGGATCGTCCTCCGAGCGGAAATAGGAGTCCTCGTCCGCCTCCTCCAGCGCCGGCGCGTCAACACGCAGCGTGCCGGACGCGAGTACGCCGTCTGCATCCGGGCCGTTCAGCCGGCCCTGATTGATCCCATAGAAGAAATCGTTGTTTTCCGGCGCCACCGCAAGGTCCGGATCGGAATACGCCAACCCGTAATCCGCGACGCTGTAGACCGGATCGTCCACATCGAGCGGGTAACGGTATTCGTCCGAGAACGACTCGTACAAATCTTCTTCCACCTCGGCCGCCGTCCTCCCGCCAAATGCGGAAAGCGACGCGTCGCGATCGATGGATACGGTTTCGCCTTTTTCGTAGAAATGCAGGAACAGCCGCAGCGTCTGCCATGCGCCGTATTTTTCCAAAGACGCTTTATTCGAACGCGTGCTGGCGGCGTCCTCGACCGCACGCTGGATGTAGCTCGCGGTCAGTTTGTGCGCTGCATGCCCGTATTCGCCGTCGACATCATGGGAAACGACTACCGCCGGGCGGTATTGCCGGATAGTTTCCGTTAAAAAGCTGATTGCGTCGGACTTTCCCCAAAGGTCCTCAAGCACATCCTTATCTGCCGTGTACACGGCAGAGAACCCGCCGAACACGGGCTCTTCGGTTACGCCGAGTTTCTTTAAAGCGGCGCTTGCCTGCTCACGCTGTGTCTCGTCCTCGCTGCTCATGTATACGACCACGGCGGTATATCCCAACTGCGAAACATAATACGACAGCACGCCGCCAAGATAGAGATATTCGTCCCCGGGGTGCGCCACGACCAGCATCAGATCGACACCGGCCTGTTCGGTCTCAATGTCCGGCAGGGCATTCTTTACGGTGTTTGGCCCGCTGAAAAGCAGCATTGCAGCTAAAAAGAAACAAAGTTTTTTCATTCGTTAAGGCCCGTCCTTTCCGGCAGCACAGCAAACGCTTCATCTTTTGCTGTGACGGATTTTTACCCCCGCACGCCATGCCTGCCCGCAGAAGCCCTCCCTCTTTTGCGCGCCTGCACGACCATTTCTTTAGATTGTATTACCCGGCACCGCACCGCGTCAACGCCAAAACAGGCATATCTGCTTTTCGGTGCGGCAGCACTATATAAAAGAAACCGCGCGCGTATGGCGCGGGAAAAATCATCCCTATGCCGACATGCGACCGCCCGCGGCGCACTTATTGGCCGCCTTCGTCCGGGTCCGTTTCGCCCTGCCGGCAATCTCCCGCACGCAGTGCCTGAATCAGCTCGAAAACAGCGATCATCAGCGCCAGGACGGAAAACACCGCCAGCGCCCCCTGCACAAACGCACCTTCAAACACCGCCAGTTCCGGCAGCGCCCAGCCAACGGCAAGAAGGAACAGAAAGAAAACCGCCAGCACAAGCACGGCATTGGCGAGAAACAGCCGCAAACCCTTACCCTTCATCGCTCTGTGCCTCCGTGTCGACGCTGAATAAATCTTCAATATAGATAATGTCGCCAACGCGCCGCCCGCCAATGGGCGGCTGGTTGACTTTTTCGTTGCCAAACACCATCGACGCCGTCATTCCGCCGTCGAGGTTATACGCCGCCTTCAGCCCCAGATCCTCGCAAAGCTGTGAAAGATCGGTCAGCGTCATTCCGATGGAATAGTACTTCTGTCTGCCGTCGGCAATAATGAAGCAATAGTGTCCCGGCTCGTAATAGCCGATTGCGCAGCGCGGATTCAGGCGGCTCAGCCGATGATTAATTTCCATCGCTTTTCCGTCCTCCAGCAGCGGCGGGCCAAAGCACCAGGTCTGCCATGCATTCGCTTTCATAAGCTCCTCGGCTGTTATCTCCCGCTTGTTATAAGTCACGAGCTCGCCGGTTTCCATCAGCGCGCAGAGATCGTCGTAGTTTTCATCGCGCAGCAGTTCCCCGTTACGGATGATGATCCCGCTCGACCGCACGGTGCAGTAGTCACCGGAGACCGCAAAGATCGCTCCGTTTGCCTGTGCCATCTCCGTAATATATTGATATTTGGAACTTCCGGACTCGAACCCTGCGTTTGCAAACGCCGTTTGAATCAGGTGAATATCCTTGACATATATATCGGCGATAAACACAACGCATTCGCCGATCGCCGTTTCTGTAATAGCAATGCGATACTGGTCCGTCTGACAGGTGTAGTCCGCGCTCTCCCCCGTATCGTAATCCGGAAACGTCGCGGAAAAATCGCCCGGTTCGGGCGTCGGGCTGGGCGTTGGCGTCGGCGTTGGTGTCGGCGCAGGGCTCGGCGTCGCCGTCGGCACGGGCGTTTCCGGCGCTTCTGTCGCCGTTAAGCGGGTTACTGCCGAAACGGCCTGGCTGAATTTGCCGGAAGGAATCCAATCGTACACCGCAAGAAAAGCAGCGGACAGAATCACCAGCGCGGCAAGATCGAAACAGGCGATCCGCCTGATAACACGCGCAGATTTTTCCTTGCGCATAGCAGTCTCCTTATATACAGAATCGCGCGCGCATCAGCATTGGCGCCGCATATTTAACCTTTCCTATTATCTTATATTATCCGCCGGATTTCAACTCCTTCCGTCTCCCGCATGCCCATTTAAAAAACAAAACCGCGCCGAAACGCGGAGTTTTGCGCTGCAGTTCACTGCGTACTGTCCCTGCCGCTATGGCAAAGGCCGTCCTGCGCAGGGTATGGCCAGCGATCTTTCAGCAGTTCAAATTCGAGATACCCGGTGCCGCCCGCCGCTTCCGCGTTCAGCATTTCTTCCAGCGGCAGCAGTTTTCCGGACGTGTCCGCCGAGCGCAGGCAAAGCGACGCGGCGATCGACGCCGCGCGCAGAGCCTCTTCCGGCGCGCCGCCGGAAAGCAGCGCCGCGAGGAATCCCGCAATCGCAACGTCCCCTGCGCCGGTCGCGGAAACAATTTGCTCCACGTCCGCCGGAAACTGCCAGAGTTCACGCGAGCCCCATTCCTGCGGCGGCGCCGCGCGGCCCGTGTCCCGCAGTGATGCCTGCGGCGCGGTACGCAGATATAACCCCTTTGCGCCCATCTTCAAAAGCACGATCTTTGCGCCCATCGCCAGAAATTCGTCCGCAACGGCCGCCGCGTCCGCTTCCGTCGCGTCGTCGATAAAATTTTTTCCGCCCTGCGCGCGCACCGCCTCGGCATAGCGCGCCCGGTGCAGCATGAACACGCTTTCCTCATAGCTCGGCACGAAAATGTCCGTCAGCGGCAGGACGCGCTCCAAAATCGGCCGCCAATCGACCTGTCCCGCTTCGCTTTGCAGCGGCGGCAGCGCCGCGTCCAGCGAGCAGGTCACGCCTGCTTGCCTGGCGCATTGCAAAAACCGCACAAGCCCTTCCCCGTTTTGTGCGAACATGCTGCACATGGTGGTCGGATATCCAAAGTGCAGCAAATCCGCGTCCGCAAGTCCCGCGGCCTGCGCATCGAAAGCCAGCGTAAACTGCGAAGCGCCTTTGAGAAAAAGCGACATTTTGTCCATACCCGGCGGCGTAAGCGCAATGCCGACGGACGTCGGCAGGGTTTCGTCCCGCGTGAGCGTGCAGGGCACGCCCTGCCTTTTGAGCAGCGTCTCCACGGCGGCCCCCGCAAAATCGGCGCCGACCTTGCAATACAGCCGCACGGGCACGCCGAGGCGATGCAGCGCAACGCCCGTGTTGCCGACGCACCCGCCCAGATAAAACGCAACAGAGGAAAGGTCCGTCACTTTCCCCTGTGCAAAAATCTGTTCGAGCGGTCTTTTTTCCTTTTGGCCGAGTACCGGCGTGATATCCAGCACGACGGACCCCATTACGATCGCTTTTTTCATAATTCGACTTTCTTTTGTGCCCAACGCTCTGGGCACGTTTGTCATTCCCCGGCGGCGTTGTTTTTTGCGTCGCCCTGCAGCCGGCCGAACGTGTAAGGCAGCGGGATTTTCTTCGCCTGCCCGCAGCTGCCGGAAAGCTCCATCCAGTGCATCAAAAGCTCTTTGCAGCGCAGTTCGGCGGTCTGAATCATCTTTACGTAATCGCCGCCCGCTTCATAGGCTTCGATCGCGCCCTGACGGCTGGCGTTCTGCAAATCTGTCGCAAGGTTGATCTTATTGATACCCGCGGCAACGGCTTTTCGGATGTTTTCGTCGCCCGATCCGGAGCCGCCGTGCAGCGCAATGGGCATGTTGCGCGTCGCGGCCTTGATCTTCTTGAGCAGCTCAAAATTGATCTTGGGAATAAACCCTTCCGGATACTTTCCGTGCGCCGTGCCGATTGCAACCGCGAGGCAGTCCACGCCGGTCGCCGCCGCAAAACGCGCCGCCTGTTCGGGCGACGTATAGAGCGAAGCGTCCCGCCCGTCCAGATCGGCAGCCATGCCGACATGGCCCAGTTCGCCTTCGACGCCGACGCCGATGCTATGGCAAAGTTCCACAACCTGCTTTGTTGCGGCGACGTTTTCTTCAAACGGCAGTTTGGAGCCGTCCAGCATGATGGACGAAAACCCGTTGTTGAGCGCGTAGACGACTTTCTGCAGGTTTGCGCCGTGATCGAGGCACAGCGCGACCGGCGCGGTGGTTTCTTCCGCAAGCCGCCGAATCATCGGCGCCATAAGCTCCGCGGTGGCGTGTTTTGCCATCTGCATCCCACCGATGATAATAATCAGCGGCGCCTGCTTTTCGTCCGCGGCCGAGATGACCGCACGCGCCATCTCCATATTCATCGCATTCGCGGCCATCACGGCATATCCGTTCGCCGCGGCGTGCGCAA
Source organism: Eubacteriales bacterium (assembly GCA_035446965.1). Lineage (GTDB taxonomy): Bacteria > Bacillota > Clostridia > Christensenellales > CAG-138 > UBA7703. Next base: position 79,553 of record DAOTGE010000001.1, on the reverse strand, counting down.
GCAGGGGTTTCATGGAAACATACATATTTGATCTCCTCCGGAAAGCAAAAAAAATTCAGGATTTGGAACGATTTTGCGCCTTTTTCCAGATCCGTTCCACAACGAATCCATGATACAGGCACGTAAGCGCGACTCCGATTACGGCATACACCGCGCAGGCGTATAAAAACAGCCCCGGAACCGCAATAAACAGCACCGCCGGCAAAACCAGCACGAACACCGCCAGAATGGTCTGCGGCAGATACCGTATGCCAAGCGCAAACGCCGTTGTTGTCAAACTTGAAAAACTCGTCCGGGACTCGTCCGCCGCAATCAGCGGAAGCATATGCGCGCCCCAGAGCAGCGCAACCAACGCGACGACTCCCAAAAACGCAATCAGCGCGCTGCGTAAACGCGGCTGCAGCGCAGGCAGGATATAGACGTTCGCCGCAACGAGCGCAAAAAGCGCAAGCAGCAGCAGCCATGTGCCGCTTGCGGGTTTGAAGCAGCGTTTGAACGCCGCAAAGAAATCTTTTGCCCGGACGCCCTCTTTCGCCAGGATTTTACGGACGCAGGCATACAGCGCGGCATACGACGCGCCGATTGTAACAAGCGGCAGGGAACAGAGGACCCACAGGGCGTTGCACAAAATCAAATCGCCCAGCGTATCGAAAAATCCAAGTATTTTCGTTCGCGAGATCCTCTGTTCCACCGCTTACTCCTCCGCTTTCGGCGGCCCCACGGGCAGTTTAAGCGGGACCGCCGATCTGGTACGCCGCCGGCTTATTCGCCGAACAGCGCTTTCTGGTAAATCTGCATTCCTTCTTCAACGCTGACTTCGCCAAGCAGGATCTGCTGCGTGGTCTGCGCCCATGTTGTGGAAATAAACTCGGAAACATACGGTGTGAACGGGAACGTCCCTGCGTGATCCATACCTTCGAGGCAAACCTGAAGGAACGGGTTGCTCTGGAAGTCTTCCCTTGCGGTGATCTTCGAGTTCATGTTGCTCTTGCCGGTGCCTTCATACCACATCTCCTGACCTTCACCGGTCGCCATGAACTTCGCAAAATCGAAGCAGGCTTCCGGATACTGGGTCGAGGAAAGCACAACGATGTCCGTATCGCACAGCGCGTCCCACTGATTGCCGGATTCGCTCGCGGGCAGCGTAAACGCCGCAACGTCGTCGCCAAACGTCTCCACCATGCCCACGCTCGAGCCGATATGATGGATCACCATAGCGGCTTTGCCGGACTTGAATGTTGCCATGATCTCGGAATAGCCGTCGGACGGAGCCGTCTCCGGCGCCCAGCCGTTGGTGTAGATGCTCTTGTAGGCTTCCATACCCTGAATCGCTTCGGCCGACGTCAGATCGTCGAACGTTGCGCCGTTGGCATTCAGGAAGTAATACCAGGGTTCCTGGCCGCCGGGGCCGCGCAGCGCAAGACCGTAGATGTCGGTCACGCCGTCGCCGTCGGTATCCAGCGTGCACTTTTCGATTGCGGACATGAACTCTTCGTAGGTGGTGGGCACTTCGATGCCGACTTCTTCGAAGATGGACGGGCGATAATACACATACAGCGTTTCATAGGTCCAGGGCATGCAGTAGTATTCGCCGTCGGTGGCCGTCGATTCGGAGATTGCGCTCCAGATCGAATCGGAAATGGTGTCCTTGTCTTCCCACTGGTCGACCATGTCCGTCAGGTTGTAGAGATATCCTCCATTATAATACATGGAAGCGCCGGAAAAGCGGAACGTGGAAATGTCCGGGCCGCCGCCGCCGGCAACCGCAACATACATGTCTTCAACATACGCGCCGCCGTTCCAGGCATTCTCCTCCGCCTCAACGGTGACATTCATGTCGTTGGTCGCGTTGTACTCCGCCACGATGTTTTGCATCAGTTCGGACTGCTCCGTCGTGTCGGCCCAGTACCAGAACTTGAGCGTGATCGGCTCGCTGGAGGTCGCGTCCGCGGCCTGTTCCGTGTCGCCGGTCGTCGCCTGCGCGGACGACGTGTCGCTCTGGGCCGCAGACTCGTCCGTTGTCGAGGTACAGGCCACAAAGCTGAGCACCATCATGCAGGTCAGGACGAGTGCAAGTAGCTTTTTCATTCTTTTTACTCCTTCTCTTTTTTTATTATCATGGGATAACTTCCCATAACTTTTTATCAGTAGATAGAGCGGATTTCTTCGCGCTGCGCGTCGCTGAGCGAAATCACATCGCTGTTGTCCATGCCCGTGTCCGGCGCCTCGATGAGTGCCATCTTCGTACCGGGCGTCGTAACGGTGTTGTGCCAAAGCCCTGCGGGGATGCTGTAAACCGCCCCGCGTTCCATGACGGTCGCTTCAAACGCCAGCCCGTCCTTTGTTTCGTTTGCCGCAATCAGCGTGCAGCTGCCTTCCAGCAGGCAGAAGAGCTCGTCGGTTTCGTTATGCCGTTCGAGGCTGTTGAGGTTTTTGATTGCGTTGACGGGTTTAAAGTTTTTGATGCCCACCATCCATTTGCCGTTTTTATAAACCGGGTTCATACCTTCGCCGCCGAAGGTAAACGCTTGAATTTTCATCGGTACTTCGCGTCCTTTCTTTACCGCAGGGTTTTCCTGCATTCATCACAGATGTGTTCCGGCGTAAGGCCATATTCGCGGAAGAGCTCGTCCGGCTGACCGGACTTGCCGAACTTGTCCTCGATACCGACCATTCCGAAGCGCGCGTCCGTCTGCCCGCAGAGCACTTCCGCCACGGCGGAACCAAATCCGCCGATCACGCTGTGTTCTTCCGCCGTCACGACGCCGCGAACCTTGGCCGCCGTTGCAAGAATCGCTTCACGGTCGATGGGCTTGATGGTGTGGAAATTCATAACGCCCGCGGAGATGCCTTCTTTTTCCAGCATCTCAGCGGCCGTCAGCGCAATATGCACCATCAGGCCGACGGCCATGATGCAAACGTCGCTGCCTTCTCTGAGCACCTGCGCCTTGCCCGGCACAAACGGCGTATCCTCATCGGTCACGTTTTCCACGTCGGGGCGGGACACGCGGATATAAACCGGACCGTCCATCTCCGCCGCGGCAAAGACCGCCTTACGCATCTGGATGGAATCGCACGGAGCGAGGATCCGCATGTTCGGCAGGCAGCGCATCACGGCGATATCTTCCACCGTCTGGTGACTGCCGCCGTCCGCGCCGACGCTGATACCGGGATGCGAAAGACCGAGTTTGACGTTGGCGTTCATATAGCAAACGGTGTTGCGCACCTGCTCGAACGCACGCCCCACGCCGAACATCGCCATCGTGCTCACAAACGGGATCAACCCCGCCTTGGCAAAACCGGCCGCGCCGCAAACCATGTTCGCTTCCGCAATGCCGAAGTTGAAATGCCGGTCCGGGTACCGCTCTTTAAACAGGCAGCTCATCGTCGTATGTCCAAGGTCCGCGTCCAGCGCAACGACCTTTTCATTTTGTGCTCCAAGTTCGATCAGCGTTTCGGCATAGGCCGTTCTCATTGACTTAGCCATTGATTGCTTCCTCCAATTCCTTCATCGCGGCCCGGTAAGCGGCTTCGTCGATGGTTTTTCCATGCCACATGAAGTTGTTCTCCATAAAGGAAATCCCGTGTCCCTTAATCGTCTCGCCGCAGATGAACTTCGGCCTGCCGGTAACTTTCTTTTCGAGCGCGGCGGTAATCGCCGCGATATCGTGCCCGTTTTCCAGCCGGGTAACATCCCAGCCGAACGCGCCGAACTTGGCGCACATATCGCCTACGCCCATAATCTCGTCGTTCGAGCCGTCGATCTGCAGCCCGTTGTGGTCGAGGATCACGGTAAAATTATCGAGTTTATACTGGACCGCGGACATGGCGACCTCCCAGACGAGGCCCTCGTCGCTTTCCCCGTCGCCGATCACGGCAAACACGCGGTAATCCTTGCCCAGAAATTTTGCGGCCATGGCCATGCCGGACGCAATGGAAACGCCCTGTCCCAGCGAACCGCTGTTGCAGTCGATGCCGGGCGTGGTGCGCGAATCCGGGTGTCCCTGCAGGTGGCTGCCGAGCTTGCGCAGCGTCCAGAGGTCTTCTCTGGGGAAATACCCTTTGTCCGCCAGCACTGCATACAGCGCCGGGCAGGCGTGCCCTTTGCTCAGCACAAAGCGGTCGCGGTCTTCCATCTCCGGGTTTTTCGGGTCGACGTTGAGGACGTTGTAATACAGCGCCACGAGAATATCCAGGACCGAAAGCGATCCGCCCACATGCCCGGAACCGGCAAGGTAGATCATCTTTACGATGTCTTCCTTGAGCTGCAGGACTTTTTTGTCATAGTTCATGTTTTGTTCCTCCTGATTTTCCTTACCACATTTATCCTTTAACGGCGCCTGCCGTAAGACCTTCGATCAAACGCTTCTGCGCAAAGAAGAACATGATGCAAACGGGCACGACGCTGATGATGCCGCCGGCCGTGAGCATGTCCCACTGAACGCCGAGCTGGCCGATCAGGGTTTTGAGCGCAACCGTGATCGTCCGGCTGTCCGCGTTGGACAGCAGCGACGCATAGGTGTATTCGTTCCACGCCTGCATGAAGATGTATACGCCCGTGGCGACCAGGCAGGGCTTCATGATCGGCAGAAACACCTTCATAAACGCCTGGTAACGGTTGCACCCGTCGATCTGCGCGGCCTCTTCAAGCGACACGGGCGTGTCCTTGATGTAGCCGTTGAGCAGCCAGACGCAGAACGGCAGCGTAAACGTCGTGTAGGCCAGTATCAGCGCCGTCGGCGTGTACAGCACGCCCCACTGGCGCATGATCGCATAGAGCGGAATTAAAAGCAGCACCGTCGGGAACATGTTGTTGCAGAGGAACAGCCCCATAAGGAACTTCCTGCCGGGAAAACGGAACCGGCAGAAAGCATATGCTGCAAGCAATGCAAGCACCAGCGTCGTACAGGTCGTAACCACCGCTACGATCAGGCTGTTCTTCATATATTTAATGAAGTTGAAGGACTCAAAGAGTTCCCTGTACGCCTGAAACGTGATGTGATGCGGCCAGTAGGTCACGACCGCGCCGTAGAGCTCCGATTCCGGCTTCACGGACGTAATGAAAATCCAGTAAAACGGGAAGATCAAAAGCACCATGAACAGCGCGATGAGAATCCCGGCCAGAATGCCGCCGGCCCGCTTCTTCGATGTGCTTTTCATCACAAATCCTCCTCCGTACGGAATGAGTAGATCATGTACGGAATTGCAACGCACATGAGAATCACCATGAGCAGCACCGCCAGCGTGGACGAATACCCCAGATTCATCGCTTTCGCTTTCTGGTAGATATACACGGCGAGCGTCTGCGTGGCATACGCGGGCCCGCCCTCGGTCATGTTGAAGATAACGTCGACGGAGTTGGCCACCCAGATGACGCGCAGCATCAGCGAAACCGTTACGGAATTCTTAATCGCCGGGATCGTTACGCGCATGAGTTTCTGCGCGCCGTTCGCGCCGTCGATCGCGGCCGCCTCATAGAGCTCATGCGGCACGCTCTGCAGCGCGGCAAGGATCATGAGCGTAAAGAACGGAATACCCTGCCAAACATAGGTCAGTATCACGGAAAGCAGCGCGGAATCCGGCTGCGCCAAAAAGCCGTAATAGTGCTGGAAAATGCCGAGTTTAACGAGAATATCGTTGATTACGCCGTAGTTGCCGTCGTACATCCAGCGCCAGATCAAACCGACCAGAACGCCGGGAACGACCCAGGGAATCATGCTCACGGCGCGCAGCACGCCGCGCCCGCGGAAATTACGGTTGAGCAGCACCGCCAGCGCAAACCCGAGCAAAAACTGCAGCGACACGCAGAGCACAACCATGATCAGCGTCCGCCAAACGGAATTCCAGAAGAACTCATCGCCAAGGACCGCACGGTAGTTGTCCAGTCCGATGAAATGGATATCCTTTGGCGAATAGCGCAGATCATAGTTCTGCAGGCTCATCACCAGCGCCTTGACGGCCGGGATCAAAACGATACAGCAGATCGTAATCAGCGCCGGCGCGACCAGCAGGTATGGCCAGAGGTACTTGTCTTTGGAAATAGAAATCGGTTTCCGTGACTGCTTCGACTTTCTCAATTCTTCACGGCCCTTCCCTTGAATTTATTGCTTAGAAAGCATATTATTCTTCGTCCAGACTGATGCGGACAAACTGAATGGTTTCCTGAATGTGTTTTTCCATGGTGTAGCGGGCGCTGATCGCGTCGTGCTCCTCGATTGCGCAGAAAATCTGCCGGTGCGCAACCTTCGCCTTTTTCAGGCTGATGTCCTTGTCTGTCAGCAGCTGCTGTGTGCGCTTGACCGATTCGCAGACCGCCGGGACGATTCTGGCAAGGATTTCGTTATGCGTGCAGCGCGCGACCGACTCGTGGAACGCAATATCGATGCTCATCGACGCGATGTCGTTGATATCCGCCGTCTCCAGCTGTTCGACCAGTTTCCGCAAAACGGCGATATCCGCCTTGGTGGCCCGCTGCGCCGCCGACATCGCAATCTGCGGCTCCAGCAGCAAACGCGCTTCAAGCAGCTGGTCGAGCCGCATGCGCTTTTCGAGCGACTCGATGCCCAGCGGGTCGTCTTTGATGCCGGTTGCGCTGTTGACAAACGTGCCGCGTCCCTGCTGGACCAGCACGATGCCCTCCGCGCTGAGATATTTCATCGCTTCGCGGATGGTCGCCCGGCTCACATGAAACCGCGCCGCGAGCTCCGGCTCAATCGGAAGCCGCGCGCCTTTCTCCAGTTCTTCCCGGCGTATCAGGTCCACAATCTGGCCGGCGACAATCTCAAAAAGCTTTTTGCTGGGCTCCGCTGGCTTTTCCATCTGATTTCTCCTTTACTGTGTGTTTATCTTGAATCCTTATCGCTGTTCAATCTCGCGCGCACGTTCGTAAAGATTTTTCGTGCCGGTGCGAACCCACTCCTTAAGCGGGACCGGCAGCTGTTCCCAGCCGTCTTTTATACGCGCTTCCACTTCCGTGTAATGCGGAATTCCGTTTGCGGCGTCCGCGCTTTCCAGCCTGCTTGCGGCGCTTGCCGCGGCCAGGGCCGCCGTATCCTCCAGCGTCCTTCCAAGCAACAATCCGAGAAGGAACCCGGCAACGAACGTGTCCCCCGCGCCGTTGGTGGAACGAATCGGCTCCGCGCAGTACGGCGCAATCCAAACTTCCCGGTTCGCCCAGCCAGCCGTCAGGGACGGCGCAAGCCGTCCGGCCGTTGCAAGCCGCCCGCCGGACGCGGTTTTGCAGTACGCGCCCGCTTCTCCGCATTTAACGACGGCGATCGCCGCCCCCATTTCCAGCAGTTCGTTCGCCATCTTTGAAACAAGCGCTTCGTCGAGGATATCCTCCATCCGCATATCGGGGTTTGCCCGCCGCATCGCAAGATATTTTTCGCGGTGCAGCAGCATCAGCAGTTCTTCGTAACTTGGCAGGAATACATCCACATTCGGAAGCGTTTTTGCGAGAATTTCCCGCCAGTCCGCCAGCGCGGCGGGCGTGTCCACGCCGGGGAAGCTCACGTCCATTGACGTCGCCGTCCCCGCCTGCTTTGCCCTGCGGAAAAGTCCGGAAAGCGTTTCCCCGCCGTCTTCAAACATGCAGGTCATGCCGGTGGGGTACCCAAAATGCAGCAGGTCGTTCTCCCGCAGCAGCTCCTCCGGGATGTCCGTTGCGGTATACCGCTGGGAAGCGCCGCGGCTGTGCAGGATCGTCCGGTCGCTTTCGGGCGGCGCAACGATGACAGACGCGGACGTATTCATTCCGCCGACGGCCGGCGCGGTAAACATGCAGCCGGTACGCCCCAGCAGACTTTTGGCCAGATCGCCGAACGCATCCTCTCCGACACGTGTGAACAGCCGCGCATCGGCTCCAAGGCGATGCAGCGCAACGCCCGTGTTGCCGACCGAACCGCCGAGAGCCGTTTGTATTTTTTCAAGGTAGACCGTGCCGCCGGAAGCGAAGCGTTCATGCGCCGATGTGCTTGTTGCGAAAACCGGAACGACGTCCAATACGAGGGTCCCGGCGACCAGTACTTTTTTACATGTTTCTTTTTGCATAATCATCTGATGAATTCGTTAAAATATGTCCTTAATTCACCGTGATTATATGATTACATCCGATGTTTGTCAATAATATATCTACTATTTGCGAAATCATCTGATGAATGATTGCAGATTCATCAGTCCTTTCCTCAACGCGCCGCACTTTCGTATCCAGTTTTATACAGTCGCGCGGTATCTGCGGGTATATTCCAGCTCTCTTTTTACCACCGCCGTCAATATCGGATACATGCCGCCGGCTATCGGCAAAAAGTGCCGGGCGTTTATCGCCCGGCACTTTGCCGCATCTGAACTTTCCTTATTGAAATGCGTTTCGTTACGAAAGGTGCAGCAGTTCCTTCCAGGCGGCAATATAGCAAAGCGCCTGTTCACGTGAATGCGCCTCGGCAAAGATACGCAGCAGCGGTTCCGTTCCGCTGAAACGGCAGATCACAAACGAGTCGTCCGCAAAATACGCCTTGCAGCCGTCCAGATATGAAACTTTCTCCGGTGTTTTTCCAAAATCCGGAAGCGCGCGTTCTTCCATAATCTGCCTTTGCAGCGCTTCTTTTTGCTCCGCAGGAAATGCAACGTTGCTTTCCTGCATTGTGTAGACGCCGAATTGCCCTGTGATTTTTTCCAGCATCTCGCTTGGATACATCCCCGTTTTGCAGATCATCTCCACAAACAGCGCGGAAGAATACACCGAATCCTTGCCGTGGATATGTCCGCGCACGGTCAGCCCGCCGGAAGATTCTCCGCCGAGCACCGCGTCCACCTCGTCGATCTTTGCCGAGATGTATTTGAACCCGACCGGCACCTCGTAGCAAGCTTCGCCAAACGATTCCGCAACGCGGTCCAGCAGGTGGGTGGTGGAGAGGTTCCGCACGACCGGACCCTCCCAGCCCTTGTATTCGTGCAGATAGTAATACAGCAGCACCAGTATTTCGTTTGCGCTGATGTATCGCCCCGTGCCGTCGATTACGCCAAGGCGGTCGCCGTCTCCGTCCACAGCGATACCGAGATCATACCCGCCGCGGACGACCAGATTGCGCAGTTCGTCCATCGTCCATTCCGTCGGCGCGGGCATCAGGCCTCCGAAATACGCGTCCTTATTGCTGTGGATCTGATCGACCGTGCAGCGGGTTGTATTAAAAATCACGTTCAGCGGATAAGACGAGGAGCCGTGCATCGAGTCGAAGAGGATGCGCGGGCCGCGCTCGCGGATTGCCTCCGTGTCCAGCACCGCAAGGACATCGTCGATAAAGGCATTGAAGGGATGCTTCAGGTATGTCACCAGTCCTTCGCCTGCCGCCTGCTCAAACGGCAGGGACTTTACCTCGGCGGAAGCAATCCCGCGTTCCAGGCGCTGCGTAAATTCAACCGGCGCATCCCGCCCTTCCTCCACAATGATCTTAATGCCGTTATAAAGGGCCGGGTTGTGGGAGGCCGTGATTTCCACGCCGTAATAGAGCGCATTCTGTTTGACCAGGTACATCACAAGCGGCGTCGGCACGCTGCGGCGCATGAACCAGACCGCAATACCGTTTGCCGCGAGCACCTCGGCCGTCCATTCGGCGGCCTGCGTGGAGAGGAACCGCCGGTCGTAGCCGATGACTACGGGCCGGTCCGTCTTTCTATCCTGCCGCATACAGTCTGCAAGCGCCTGTGCAACCAGTTGGATGTTCGCCATGTGAAAATCCCTGCCGATCTCCGCCCGCCAGCCGCCGGTGCCGAAGTGAATCATAAAATGTCTCCTTTTCAAATATTATATTTGCCTGTCCGGTTCCGCCGGCTCTGCCTGACGGAATGAAAAAGATGCAAAATCCCGTAAAATCCGGGCTCTCGCCCTAAAAATGTCCTCTTTTCTTCATAATAAATCAATTTTAAATAAAATTCCCGTCAAATTCTTGTAAAATCATATTCCCTCTGTTATTATGATTATACACTTCCGGAACGAAAAAGTACGGACAATTCAAAATTATTTATGGAGGGGAAATCATGAAAAAGGTTACTCGTCTTCTAGCGTTGCTAATGGTCGTTGCCTTGGCGTTTGGCGCGGTTGCCTGCGCAAAGACCGACGAAGCGGCGGACACTGCCGAGGAATATTCCGGCAGCCTCGTCGTTTACTCCCCGCATGACGCCGATCCGTTGAACGCCGGCGTTGCGATGTTCCAAGAAGCATACCCGGGCATCACCGTTGAAGTCATCACGGGCGGCACGGGTGAGCTCTGCCAGCGCGTTGTTGCGGAATCCGCCAACCCGCAGGGCGACGTTCTCTGGGGCGGCGGCGCTGATACGCTGGCCGCATACGCCGACTACTTTACGCCCTATGTCTGCGCGAACGACGAATTCATCTCTGAAACGTTCAAAGACGCCAACGACATGTGGATCGGCGAATCCCCGCTTCCGATGGTGTTTATTTACAACAAAACGCTGATCGACGAAGCCGACGTGCCCACCACCTGGGAAGGCCTCACCGACCCGTCCCTGAAGGGACAGATCGCGTATGCTTCCCCGGCCAAGTCCGGCTCCGCCTACACGCAGCTCTGCACGATGCTCTTCAGCCAGCCGTCTCTGGACGAAGGCTGGGCATTGGTTGAAAAACTCATCGAAAACCTCGACGGCAAGATTCAGGAGTCTTCCGGCAACTGCCATAAGCTCGTTGCGTCCGGCGAATATGCCCTCGGCATCACGATTGAGAAATCCGCCGTCCTCTACAACGACAACCCGGACATCGGCTATGTCTATCCGGCGTCCGACTCGGCCGTTCCCGACGGCGTAGCGCTCATCAAGGGCTGCCCGAACGAAGTGAACGCAAAGCTCTTCATCGACTTCGTGACGGGTTATGACTGCCAGGTCGCGCAGAACGCCGACTGGGCGCGCCGCCCGGTCCGCAGCGACGTTGAGCCGGTCGGCCTGCCCGCCCTCAGCGACCTCGATCTGCTCGACTACGACTTCGACTACGCCGCCAACAACAAAGAGGCGATCGTCGAACAGTGGAACGATCTGACCGTCGGCTAAAACCTTCCGCCATGTGGCAAGGGGGGCATTCCTTGCGAATGCCCCCTTTTCTGATATTATAATATAGTAAAGAGTTCTCTTACCCCGTACCCCTGCGTCTCGTTTAAGGAGCGCCGCACCCGGCTGAAAACAGCATCCGCCGAATTCGGGTCCTGTCTTGAGCCGAGATAATATTAAAACCGGCAACATGGGAGTTGGAGGAAAATCATGAGCAATAATGTACTCATTCGGGATGCGGTGAAACGCTATGGCGATTTTACCGCGCTAAACGGAGTTTCCCTGGACATTCAGGAAGGCGAGTTTTTTACGTTGCTCGGACCCTCCGGATGCGGTAAAACGACGCTGCTTCGCATGATCGCCGGATTTAACTCCATCGAGGGCGGTGATTTTTACTTCGGCGAAAACCGCATCAACGATATGCCCGCACACAAACGCGACATCGGCATGGTGTTTCAAAACTATGCGATTTTCCCGCACCTGACGGTCCAGGAAAACGTCGCTTACGGGCTTAAGGCACGCAGCGTGCCAAAGCCTGAAATCAAAAAGCGCGTCGCGGACGCGCTGGAACTCGTGCAGATTGCGCATTTGGCCACCCGCAAGCCCAGCGAGCTTTCCGGCGGTCAGCAGCAGCGCGTCGCGCTGGCACGCGCGTTCGTCGTTGAGCCGAGCGTCCTTTTGATGGACGAGCCGCTTTCCAATCTGGATGCGAAGCTGCGCGTGCAGATGCGCTCCGTCATTAAAAAGCTCCAGCGCAGGCTGGGCATCACGACGATCTACGTAACGCACGATCAGGAAGAGGCGCTCGCCATCTCCGACCGGATCGCCGTTATGAAGGAAGGCCGCATCATGCAGATCGGCACGCCGGACGAAATTTACGCAAAGCCGGAAAACCCGTTCGTCGCCGGATTCATCGGCGTGAGCAACTTCCTTGAATGCGCCGTCGGCAGCGGCGCGGACGCACGCGCAAAGGTTTCGATCAAAGGCGAACTTGAGCTGGAAATGCACCTCAAAAGGCCGTTTTCCGGCAAAGGGATGCTTTCCGCCCGCCCGGAGCAACTCTTTTTTGCGAAAGACGGCATGCCGGGCAAGACGCTGTATTCGACGTTCCTCGGGGACTTCATCGAGTATGAAGTACAGCTTGACGACGGGCAGAACCTGATCGTCAACGAATACACCAAGGATACGTCCGTCATCCATCCGGTCGGCGAAAGCGTAAGAATCCGCTTCGACCCGGAGCGCGTGAGCCTCTACGAGGCTGAAACGGGGGAGGTGCTTTCCCGGTGAAGAAGCTCGCGCAAAAGCGGTTTAAGCCGGATTTCTGGTTTGTCACGAAAGCCACGCTGCTGCTCGCGCTCTGCGTGTTCATCGTGTACCCGTTTTATACAATTTTAACCAAGAGCGTGTTTTCCACAAAAGTCGAAGGGATTACGCTGTATAACTTCGTCCGCTTTTTCACAAAGCCGTATTACTACACGACGCTGCTGCATTCCCTTGTCGTCTGTCTTTCCACCGTGCTGCTGGCAACCGCCATCGGTGTGCCGATCGCTTACCTCATGACACGCTACAACATCGCCGGCAAGCGGATCCTGCATATTTTCATCATCATGTCGCTGATGAGCCCGCCGTTCATCGGCGCATATTCCTGGATTATCCTGCTCGGGCGCAACGGCCTGATTGCAAAACTGTTTTCGACGATCGGTATGACCGCGCCGACCATCTACGGGCGCAACGGCATTATATTTGTGTTCATGCTGCATCTTTTCCCGTATATCTACCTCTATACGTCCGGCGCGATGAACGGCATCGACAGTTCGCTGGAGGAAGCCGCGGAAAACCTCGGCATGAGCAAACTGCGCCGCATCTGGACGGTAACGCTGCCCGTAATCCTGCCCTCGATCCTGGCCGGATGCATCATGGTGTTCATGACGTCCCTTGCCGACTTCGGCACGCCGATGCTCCTTGGCGAAGGGTACACGGTCCTTCCGGTGCTGGTATACAACGAGTATATGTCCGAAAGCGCCGTCAACCCAAACATGGCCTCCGCGCTGTCGGTCGTAATCGTCGTCTGTTCGCTGCTGGTACTCACGTTCCAAAAGCTTGTGGTCGACCGCAAAAACTATATGATGAGCTCGCTGCGCCCGCCGCAGGAAGTCCAGCTTAAAGGTGCAAAGCGCTTCTGGGCGTCGTTCCCGGTTTACTTCATTACGTTCCTTGCGTTTCTGCCGCAGATCGTCGTCGTCTGCCAGTCTTTTGTGGAGCGCAGTTTTTCCGGCGTCGTGCAGGGCATCAACCTGAGCAACTATCAGGCGATGATGAAGCGCCTTTCCACCAACATCACCAATACCTATGTCTTCTCGATCGTCGCAATCGTCTTCATCGTGATCATCGGCATCCTCGCCTCCTACATCCTCGTGCGCAAAAAAGGCAAGGTCGCGACGCTGATCGATTCGCTGATCATGTTCCCCTATGTCATCCCCGGCTCTGTGCTCGGCATCGGCCTCATCATCGCCTTCAACCGCAAACCGATTATTCTGGTCGGCACGGCGGCGATCATGATCATCTCCTACATCATCCGGAAAATCCCCTATACGGTCCGTTCCGGCAGCGCATTCCTGTATCAGATGGATCCGTACATCGAAGAGGCTTCCATCAACCTGGGTGTTTCGCCGATTAAAACGTTCTTTACGGTGACGGCGCGCATGATGCTGCCGGGCATCCTGTCCGGCGCCGTGCTGAGCTGGATTACCTGCATCAACGAACTCTCCAGTTCCATCATGCTCTACAGCGGCAAAACCTCCACGATCGCCGTTGCAATCTATCAGGAAGTTACGCGTATGAGCGATGGGACCGCCGCTGCGCTTGCCACGATACTGACCGTTACAACGATTATCTCGCTGTTGATCGTGTTCCGGCTCACAAAGGGCAAGGTCAAGATCGTCTGAGCGGCGCACCGGCAAAAAATCTGAAAGGCAAAGGAAGCGAATGATTCGCAACGTTGTTTTTGATATGGGCGGAGTTTTGATCCGCTTCGACCGTGAGTATTTCATTCAAAGGCTCGGCGTAAACGCCGAAGACGAACGCATCCTGCTCAACGAGGTCTTCCGCTCGCTGGAATGGGCACGGATGGACCGTGGATCGATTACGGAAGCGGACGCAGCAAAAAGTATCTGCGCGCGCACGCCTGCGCACCTCCACGAAGCGGTGGAAAAGCTCGTCACCATGTGGGAGCGGCCAATCCTCCCAATCGACGGCATGTATGAACTCATCGGCGAGCTCAAGCGCAGGGGATTCGGAATCTACCTGCTCTCCAACGCAAGCGTCCGCCAGCACGAATACTGGCCGCGGATTCCGGCGTCCCGCTTTTTTGACGGAAAGCTGATCTCCGCGGACGTAAAGCTCGTGAAGCCCCAGCCGGAAATTTACAGGCTGTTTTGCGAAACCTTCCGCCTCGCGCCGGAAGAATGTTTCTTCGTAGACGATACCCCGCAGAACATCGAGGGCGCGTTTGAGGCGGGCATGCCGGGCTGCATCTTCAACGGCGACGCACAGGCGCTTAAAGGTACGCTGCAAAAGGCGCTCGACACACCGCTGTAAACCATTTTGCATCAAAAAAGGCGAACGCATGAAAGTACGTTCGCCTTTTTGCTTGCATTCAGTTCAGCGTTTTCAACGTGTTCACAGCAAACCGAGCATCGTTTCAGCAGACTCGTAGAGCTCGCCTTCCTGCTCCAGCTGCATGACCATTTCAAAATCGCTTTTCGCCTGCTCATAATCTTCCTGATCGGCTTCGCAAACCCCGCGGTTGAAATAGCTGTTCGACAGCAGTTCCGTGACGTTGCGGTCAATCACTTCGGTGAAATCGGCGATTGCTCCGTCCATGTCGCCGTTGACCATATAGCACGCGCCGCGGTAATAGTAAACGTCGTCCATGTCCACCCCAAGCTCGATCGCCTCGCTGAAGAGCGCAGTTGCTTCCGTAAAGCAACTGAGGTTCATCTGGGCAAGGCCCATGTAGTAATACAGCGATTCATACGTGAAATTCTCCGATCCTATGGCGATTGCGCTCTCGCCGTAATACAGGACGTTTTCATAGTCCTGCAGCAGGTAACTCGCCAGCGCGCACTGTGCAAGGCACGCGCTCTGGTCGGCATACCCTGCGTCCTTTGCGCTTAAAAAGTCCGCGATGGCGTCCTCATAGCGTCCGGCAATGAGCTTTGCCGAAGCACGCTGCATATAGACCGTCCCCGCCGTGTCGCCGCCTGCCAGAATCGCAGCGTCAAACTGACCGATTGCCTCGTCATATTCTTCCAATTCCAGGTACATGCCTGCCAGCGTCAGGCGCGTGTCCGTGTCGTCCGGTTGTATCTGCAAGTATTCCTCCAGCATCTGCACAGCCGCACGCGCATCTCCCTTTTCATCGTAAATCTGCGCCTTGATGAGCAGTTGCTCGCTGTCGTAAGTGCCGTCCGAAATCTCCTGAAAGCTTTCCAGCGCCTCGTCATATTTTCCGGTCAGCGTTTCCAGGCAGCCGCGTTTGAGCCAGAGTTCGTCCATAACGGCCTGTTCCTGCCCCTCCTCCTGCGCGAGGGTAATACATGAAACCAGACTTTTAAGCGCTTCTTCATACCGTGCCATGCCAATCAGCACGGAAGCATTTTGGTAATACTGCAAAAACGTCGTCGGGTTGGTAAACATCTGCTCAATCACATCCTGCGCGCGCGCCATCACGTTTTGGTCCAGATACGGCGTTGTTTCGTCGAGCACGCTCTCGGATGCCGAGTCGCCCGTGCCGGTTTTAATCTGCACGGCGTTCGCCAGAAACGCAGTGCACGCCAACGCAACCGCCATAAACGCGGCGACTGCGCGCGTCCACCAGGATTTTGTCCAGTTCCCGCGCTGTTTCGGCTCGTTTGTTTCAGCTTCCTGTTTCATAGAAAAAACTATATCATTCCATAGCGCTGTTCGCAATACAGCCAAAAAGTCCGGCCCGTGAAAAGGGCCGGACTCAGAACTCAGATTATCAAAAGCAGTCTCTTGCCGGAATATCCGCGCTTGAACTCTTGCTCCCTGCAGCCGGCTTTCATATGCCCCGCTACGCCGCGTTGCTTTCACCGCCCGTTGTGGATTGATCCAATTCATCGATCAGCTGTGTCAGGCAATCCACAAGCTGTCCGTATAAAACGCCTCCGTCGCGCATCGCCTCGGACGCCGCAAGCAAACTGTCCGTATCGGCCAGTTGCCCGTTCAGCCGCTCGGTCACATCCGGGTATTTCGCCTGCCAGCGTTCCGTAAAGCGCGCCGCCGCGGTCTGCATCGCTTCGGCAGTCACCGCCCCGTAAACGCTCTGCAGGCCGTCGATCAGCGCGTCCCAGTCGGACGCATCAATCTGCTCACGCATCGAAACAATCCAGAAGTTATCTGTGGCAAGCACCTGCGCTTCGGGGAAGCATTCCGCAAATGCGCTTACATATGCGTCGCCTGCGTCTCCAAGTCCGTCGATCAATGCCAGGCTGAGCGGCGGCAGGCTCCGCTCCGCGAGATACGCGGCAATTTCGTCGAGAGCGGCCGCGTCGCCGACCTGTCCGATGGAAACGCTGAGCACATGCACGTTTCCGTCCATGTCCACACCGATAAGGATATAGAGCATCATCGAGCTTCCCGCCTGTCCGTCGCCCGCCAGCCGCAATCCAAGCAGGATGGTCGTTTTAATCAGCAGGTTGACTACGTAAATCAGGCCATATTCACTGCTTAGGATCACCTTTCCAGGAATCCAGACACGCAACGGCGATCCCGCGGAACCAATGTTGCCGAATGCGCTGATGCTCAGGCTGCTTGCATGGATGCTGCCGCCCATAAGGCTGCCGCCAACCGTCAGCATGGCGCTGCCGCCGGAGATTTTTACCGACTGCAGATGTCCGATGCTGTTGATATAAACGTTGCTGCCGCTGGCCGTGAGATTTTCAACGTTCGTTGTAATCGGCGTAGTCTCCGTGCCGATATCCCCATTGGCAATCAAGGTAATATTGCTTCCGGCCACATACCCGCCGGGCTGCTGCGTAATTGCGCCGCCCGCAACAATCGCACCGGTCGAACCGTGTACGGCAATCGTTCCCAGTTCCAGTGCACTGAAGTTCTTGATGTAAATCTCGTCCGCAAACGCACTGAGTTTATTTACATTGAGCTTTGCGTAGCTACCGCCGATTATTCCGCCGATTGCGTAAAGGATGGCTGAATCGGCTTCAATCATGAATCCGCCTTCCGGCGTTTGATCCATGATATCGCCATACGCAGTCAATTCGACGCTTTCGCCTGTAATGCCGCCGACGTCCATGCCCTGCGCGCTGGCCAGTGCGACCGTGCCGCCGGCGCCGGCGCTGACATGAATCACGCCGTCGACCGCCACGCTCAGCGGCTGCGCCGGTGTACCCGCGTTGCCGCCGGTCGTCACCGTCAAATCGCCGCCCGTGCGGACGGTCGGCATCTTCGCACCAACTTCGTCGTCTGCAATGAAGTCTCCTCCAAAGCTGTCGGCAATGACGGCGGGCTGCGCAGCGAGTTTCGCTGCATGCGCCTGCTGTGCAAGGTCGAGCGCGTCGCCCGCGTCATTGATTTCCGTCTGTGCGGCTTCTTTGGAAGGCAGCAGCGCCAGTTTTCCGTCAATCTGCGCCAGATCGGCCTGTTTTTCGTCCCGCTCGTCCTGCGCCGCAAGATATTCGTTCAGCGCCGCAATGACGGCGGCGTCCGCGTCGCTTCCGGCGGCGAGCCTTGCATCGACCCAGTTTTGATATGCGCCGTCCATCGCAAGCTGCGCCGTGTCGAGCGCGGTCTGTGCCGCTGCCCTTGCGCTAAGAAGCGAATCCACTTCGCCATACGTGCTGTTCGCGTCGCTGAGCCGCTGGCGTGCATCCAAAACCGCCTGCCAGGCATCGTTCGTTTCATTATGCGTATTGCGGATTGTTTCAGCGGCGCCGAGCGCGGCACGCGCCGCCGTTTCGGCATCCACGGCCTCCTGTACGCTTGTATAGCCGTTTTCCGCAAGCAGGGCGTCCAGTTTGTCCTGCGCCGCAGTCTTCTCCGTCTCGGCGCTCTCAAGGGCCTGCTGTGCCTGTTTCTCTGTCATGCCCGACGCGGTGATCAGTGCCTGTGCCGCGGCTTTTTCTTCCGCCGTGGAACCGTGTGCCGCCAGCACCGCATACGCGTCAAGCACGGCCTGCGCCGCGTCCGCGTCCGCCTGTGCCTGCTGAACCTGCGCTTCAAGGTCCTGCGCCGCTTCGGAGACTTCCTTGGCCTGCAGATATTCATCCAGCGCTCCGAGGGAGTCTTTTGCCGCCTGCAGCGTGTCTTCCGCCTGCTCGAGCAAACTCAGGTTCTCCGCCGAAGGATCGAACGCATATGCGTCCTGCGCCGCGCGCAGTTCTTTTTGCGCTTCGAGGAGCGCATCCGCGATGTCCAGCGCCTCGCCGTCAAGACTCGTGTCTTCGTATTTTTCAATCAGGCTCTGCGCCTCGGCGTAAGCCAGATTGGCGTTTGCAAGCGTCGTCTGTGCGGCCAGTTTCTCCGCCGCGCCCGCGCCCGCGTCGGCTAGCACGTCGCTTGCGTCATTGATCGCCTTCTGTATGCTCAGCAGGTAACGCGCCGCTTCCAGCGCACCCTGTGCACGCCGTAGCGCCAGCGCCGCCGCGTCGATCTGCTGCGTGCTCGTGCCGGAATCGGCGATTGATTCATCATAGTTTGCCTGTGCGGCGTCCAGCGCGTCCTGTGCGTCGTTTACGCCGATCTGCGCGTCGAGCAGCGCCTTTTCGCGCGTCAGACGCGCCTGCGCCGCTTCGTATGCCGCCAGTTTAACGGCGAGGTCCTCCGCCGCAATCAGTGTGTTCGCACCGTCGATGAGCAACTGTACCGCGTCGACTTCCGCCTGCGCCGCGGCGAGTTTTTCCGCAACTTCGGCGTAATCGGCACTCGCGCCCGCAACCTCGTCCACCGCCGATCTAACCAGCGCCTCCGCCTGCGCAATCTGATCCGGCGTCGCATCCGGATTCAGCATCAGCGCCGCAAGCGCCGCCTGCGCGGCCGCAAGGCTGCCCTGCGCCTGTGCCAGTGCCGTATCCGCCGCATCCAGCGTCGTCTGCACGGCGTCCCGTACCGCCGCCTTTTCAAGCAGGAGCAGCGCCTGCCGCGCAATATACTCCGTCAGTACGTCCACGCGCGCCTGCGCCGCGTCCGCGTCATTCTTGAGTGCATCTGCTTCAAGCTGCGCGTTCGTAACATTCTGTATAATCTGCCAGAGTTCGCCGTTGGGGTTCGCATCGTAGAGACTTCCCTGCACGGTGAGCACCGCGTCCCCTGCGGCATACAGCTTTTCAAGGAACACGTCGCCGGCAAGTTCGCTTACATACACGTTTCCGCCGGAAAGCGCCAGCGTACCCGCGCCGGAACGGTTTGCGTCGATGATCATTGCAGCGGCGCTTGTTCCGATGCCGCCCGCCGCGTCGATGGACACGCCGTATCCCGCATACACGCTTCCAATCAGCGTCGCCGGTGCGTGGCTGACCAGGCCGACCCGCCCGGTTGCGTTCAGTGCGATATCGCCGCTTTGGCAGGTCAAATCCAAATCGAGATTGCTCTCTGCCGTCAGGTATGCGCCGCCTTCGCACGCGGCAGTGATTACACCGCCCACGCTGATGAGCAGCGCTTCCTGCGCGGATGCGCCGAGAGAGCCGCCGACCGCCGTGAGACCAACGTCCCCGCCTGCAGTCAGGTTCCGCTCGCCGGCCGCCGTCTGCGTTTCCGTGCGCACGTCCACAATCGAGCCCGGCGTACTTAGAACGATGTCGTCGCGGGCGCTCAGCACGCCGATGCCCAGATCGCCGGACTGTTCGTCGATATGAATCCCGCCCTGGCTGGCGGTCACGTTCAGGGTTGTGCTCTCTTCATTGAAAGTGATACGCAGCCAGTCGTAGCGCACTGCAACTTTCAGCGCCCAGCCGGTCAGCGGGTTGCCTTCTTCGTCCAGCAGCGGCGCACCGTCCGCGTCGGTCAGTTCGATCTGCTCCAGCACATACAGCGCCGTATCGTCCGGAATACTGCTTGCGCCAAATGCAACGATTACGGGGGCCGAAGGCGTTCCGGCTCCGTCCGGATCGAACCGGACGCCGAATTCGGTGCCGAACGCGGTCTGTCCGCGCGGCGTCTTGTCCGCGGTGTAGATTTCTTCGTCCACATTCACAAGGCGCATCGGCCGGTTTGCGCGCTGGTTGATGTTGATCGGCAGCGCCGCCGTGCCTACGTCTCCGTCCGCGCTGAACGCGATATCCCACCCGGTCACAAGCGTGTCCGCGGACGCCGCAAGGATGCTGCCTGCATATGCGCTGATGGAAACGTCCCCGCGCACGGACAAAATCACGCCGAGCGTCGCGTCGCCGAGGTCCTGCTCAATCGTAATACTTCCTTCGTTCGTTACGTCCGCCATGCCGGTGCTGCGGCCGACACTGAGGTTGAACGCGCGCGCCGGTTCGTCGACGCAGGTATCCTCCGGCGTAGTGCTTGCCTGTTTTGCACGCAGGTACAGCTCTTCGATATCTTCCGCAGTGAGCAGCTGTCCCAGCAGTTCGCCGAGCGAGGACAGCAGGTCCGCATCCAGCAGTGCGGCAAGGATTGCCTGTGCGTCGGCATCCCCGATTACGTATGCCAGTTCGGTAGCGCCGCCGGTCTCGGTCGTCTGCTGTTCGCGCAGTGCGTTCACCAGCGCGTCGAACAAGTCGCTTTGCGTCAGAATGGACGGCTCTTCGCCCGCCATCGCCGCATAGAACTCCTCGCCGAGAATTTCGCCGAACAGCGCGCTGAGCGCCGCCGGGTCCGTATCTCCCGTGGCCGCGTCGTGGACCGCCGCCCACAGCGCCGCGGAATCGATGCTTTCCAGATATGTCCGCCCGGATGCACGCTGTGAAATCCATGCCGAAAGCTCTTCCGGCGTGTCCGCGTTCAGCAGGATCTCGAAGAATTGCTCGTCGCTGTATTTAAGGTACACGCCCGCAAGATATTCGCTGTCGTCCGCGGTGCCGTCCCAGCCGCCATATACGGCGTAGAACGGATCTACGCTCAGCGGCAGATCGACCGCATCAATATAGTACGAAGAAACTGCGTTGATGCGGACCGTTATCTCCGCGGGGATGTCGATTTGCAGGCGTTTGAGCGCAGAACCGATATCACCGTATTCCGCGCTCAGCGTCAGGGACGCTTCCGCGGGGGTATCGTCTTTGGCGAAGCTGATAATCGGGTACGCCAGCGTATTGTCGAGCAGTCCGGCATCCTTGTAAGCAAGCAGGGAAACATTGCTGTCCGAAGCCGTTATGGCGTTGAACAGGATGCTTCCGTCCGTGCTCAAAAGCGTCAGGTCGCTGCCGTGCGTTTCAATCTGCGGGATTTGGGCGTCGCCGAAGACGGACGCTTGCCATGTGCTGTTACGCAGGTACAGTTCTTCCATCGAAAGGCCGCCGGCCTTGGCGTAAAGCGTTACAGCGCTGTCGATTGCTTCGCCGGTGCCGATTGAGACGCCGCCGTAAATATTCGCAATGATTTCACTGTCGTTAACCGCCCATCCATTCGACGTTAAACCGCCGTCGGTACTGGTCAGGCGGACCGTGCTGCCATTTTTGATTTCGGCATCGGTGATTTCAATATCGCCATAGACGAACGCAGTCACGTCGCTGTCGTTGACCGCCCACCCATTCGACGTTAAACCGCCGTTGGTGCTGGTCAGATCGACCGTGCTGCCGTTTTTGATTTCGGCGACGGTAATTTCAATATCGTCGTAGACGAACGCGGTCACGTCGCTGTCGTTGACCGTCCACACGTCCGACGTTAAGCCGCCGCCGGTGCTGGTCAGATCGACCGTGCTGCCGTTTTTGACTTCGGCGCCGGTAATTTCAATATCGCCATAGACGAGCGCGGTCACGCTGCTCGCGTCGGCCAGCCAAGTGCTTGACGTCAGCCCGCCGTTTGTGCTGGTCAGATCGATCGTGCTGCCGCCCGTTGCGGACGCTTCGCCGATCGCGATATCACCGTATACGTGCGCGGTCACATCGCTGTCGTCCACCGTCCACGTGTCGGACGTCAGTCCGCCGTTCGTGCTGGTCAGACCGACCGTGCTGCCGGCCGTTATACTCGCCGTTCCGATTGCGATATCGCCGTACACGCCCGCAGTCACATCGCTGGCGTTTACCGTCCAGCTGTCGGAAGTCAGCCCGCCGTTCGTGCTGGTCAGCCCGACCGTGCTGCCGGCCGTTATGCCCGCCGTGCCAATCGCGATATCGCCGTACACGCTCGCGGTCACATCGCTGGCGGTCACCGTCCACGCATCGGACGTCAAGCCGCCGTTCGTGCTGGTCAGGCCGACCGTACTGCCGCCCGTTATGCTTGCCACGCCGATTGCAATTTCACCGTAAACGTCCGCCGTCACGATGCTGTCGTCCACGTCCCAGGTGTTGGATGACAGCCCGCCGCCGGTGCTTGTGAGCGTCACCGTACTGCCGTCGTGCGCGGTAAACGCGCCGAGTTCGATATCGCCCATCGCGTCGATATCGGCGGTGCTGGCGTATACCTTGTCTTCGTCGTTGATCGCGTCCTGATCGGCGTCGTAGCGCACAATCAGCGTCGCAATCCGGACCGCTCCCGTAATTTCGGGATTCGTTCCGTTCGAATTTGCGTCCAGAATCAGATTCCCGGCAATGACTTCGACACGGTTGCCGAGGATATCGCCGTTTTCTGTCACAACGTGATAGGTTGCGCCATTGATGATGCGCGTGTTCTCCTCGAGGGTAATGCTTCCTTCGGCCGCCGGGACAAACAGATAGATGCTGCTGGAAACAAGCCCCAATTCGCCGGTAATATCGTAAACCATGACCTTCTGGCCGGCCGAAACGTCGAGCAGTTTATCGGGTGTGCCGACCGATCCGGTCGTGCGGAGGTAGAAGTCGATATTGGACCCCGCCTTCATATTCAGCGCGGGACCGTTGCCGTCGAGCAGGCTTCCGCTGTAATCATGCATCGTCATGCTGATGCTGCCGAGCGTCGCCTCAATATAATCGACATAGTACACAACGCCGCTCACCGTGACGATATGCATCGTCAGCGCGTTTTCGGAAGCGGGTTCGACCCTGCCGTCGGAATAGACCTTGGTTAGATTCGGCAGCCTGATCATCACACTGTCGCGGAGCCACTCGCCGCTTTCGTCGTCCTGAACGTATGTGCGTTCAACGACCGTTACGCCGCCGGTATGTGTCACGGTGTCCCTGTATACCATGAGTTGTTCAGTCTTCGTGCCAATCTGGGTGATTCCGTCCTCGGCGTAGATCGGCGTTTCACGCGTGTCCGAATGCTGACTGCTTGCCACGTTGATTCCAGTCACTTCGGTCCAGCTTGCACCATCATAATAATAGTAATTGCCCGCCGCATCCGTCGCAATCACATCGGTCAGCCGTTCAAGATAGACTTCCTTGTTTACCGTCATCTCAAAGGCGGCACCGGCGTTTTCTACTGCCTTGTATTCATAATAAATCGCATCGAACGCATCGCCTGTGATATCGGCCAGCGTGACCGGCGTCCCCTCATACACGAGATTGCCGCCAATCAGCATAAACACGTTGGAATCCTCATCCGTGTATTTGCCGTTATCGAGATGATAAATCCAGTCGAGCGCTTCCGCTTCGGTCAGGTCGTCCACCGCATAAAGCGTGCCTGCATAGATCAGTTCGTCACCAACCAGCTTAAACACGTTGCCGTTCATATCGGTGTAAACGTCTGCGTCTCCCATCTCGTACACGAGCCGGAGCGCGTCCGCAGCGGTGCCGGCAAATTCATGCTCGCCGGTAGGCAGGCCGGTCACAGAATCGACGACCGGCGTCACCTCAAAATATCTGCCGAGTGCGACCCATCCGTCGTAGTTGTTCAGCAGCCAGGTCCGTGTTTCCTCTCCGCTGATCAGGAGCGGCGAAACGTTGTCCTTCATTCCGGTGTAGACCAGTGCGTTGCCCGCCTCGTTGAGCTGGTAGATATAACCGTCGTCGTCGATATAATACGGGTTTTCCGCATCGACGCCATACACAAAATAGAGCGAATATGTTTTGTTGTCCTGCGCCGCGGTAAAGGTCTTTTCTTCGCCGTTCTGCTCATAGACGCGGTCCGACGTGTCCAGAATCTGCTGCTCCAGTTCCGAAAGCAGATAAAAAACCGTTACATACGTGTCGTCGAGCGCGTACTTCTTGCCCGTGTACGAATACTGCGTGCTGCTGACTTCCTCATACAGTCTGCCAATGTCGTCCCGGTACAGCGTGCGCGGATCGTCCGGAATTATCACCCGCACAAGGTCGTCTCTGCTGTCCAGGTCCGGCAGGTCCTCCGGCGAATCATAATACTGCAGCGCGCAATATTCGTCGCCTTCCTCCGGCGTGATATAGACGAACGAGTAGCGGTTGCCATCTTCGTCCACATAATAACCTTCGCCGTCCTTATCAAAGAGGAAACCGGCAACGTTTTCGTCGGTAATCGTGCCGTCTGTTTCGAGGTAAACGATCTTCTCGCCGCTCTTGTAACCAATCACCATTCCGTCGAGCACAATCAGCGCGTCCGCAGAAGTAATATTGTAGAGCAGCGCCGGCGTGCCGACATACACGAGATTACCGCTCTCAAGCCGGTACACATTTCCGTTCGTATCCGTGTAATACCATTCTTCGTCGTCGCCGAGCGTAAGATTGTAACGGATTTGAAGCGCTTCCTCCGCCGTAATGCTGTCGTCGAACGTATAAGCCACGCCATCACGCTCGTAATAGTATCCCGAAGCATGGTCCATCAGCCATTCGATCGCACTCTGGCCGGTAATCGTTTCCATCGTTACGCCGGGTTCGGTGCGGATAATCTCGCCGTTTACAAAGCTGTATACATTGCCGTCCGCGTCTTTGAAAGTGCCTGTCCCAAGCAGCTTAAAGAGTTTCAGCGCCGTCTCTGCGGACACGGCGGCTCCGTCGTGCGTATACCCCGTCACGTTGCCTTCGCCGTCTTTGAGCGCCTGCAGCGATTTGTACGCGTCGGTATCCGCAGGCGTCAGATCGACGGCCGAGCCGATGTATATGAGGTCGGACCCAGAAAGCACATACATGTTGTCGCCGGAATCGTATACGTCGTTTTCGATATTGTAATAGATACGCAGCGCGTTTTCTTCCGTTACGAACGTCGTGAAGAACGCACCGTTGTAATAGTAACTGTCGCGTCCATCCAACAGCTCCGCACGGACGATCGAGCCGTAGATTTTCTGCACGACGCCTTCCTTTGCGCCGGTGTAGGAGAGGTCCCCGCCGTCGAGCGCAAAGATATAACCGTCTGCATCCGTGTAGAGATCGTTCTCCATCGGATAGAGCAGCGCCAGCGCACCGGCGCCCGTTATGTCAACGGCAAACGTTTTACTCAAATCTTCCGCGTCATACAGACGGGCGGCGGTATCCTCAACTTCGCCAATCATGTCGTCTGCGGAGATTTGCGTAACAACTATGTCCGCCATCTTTCCGGAGTATTCATATGTTGTGACGGTCGTCGTAACCTCGCCGACAGTCACCGACGTGCGTATCACGTTGTAGATATACCCGCCGACGCTGACGGTCAGTGCGTTTCCTTCGCCGTCCTGCGTCAGCACTTCCGAACCTTCCGGCAGGGTTGCCTCGCCGTAGGTCTGCGCCATGTCGTCCGGGAGCTCCGTGCTTTCATAAACCAAATTGCCGTCCGCATCGACCGTATAACGGTTGTCCGTTTCGTCAATCTTGAAATATGTACCGTAATCGTCGGAAATCTGTTCATAGAGCAGATATGCCGCTTCGCCGCCTGTGATTGCCGTTCCGTCGACGAATACAAAATTCTTGCCGTTCAAACTGTAGCCGACGATCATGCCACGCAGGGATTCGAGCGCCTCGTCCCCCGTGATGAGCGTGTCGGCAGGCGCACCCTGATACACAAGTTCGTTGCCGTCGAGCAGATAGACGTTGCCTTCCCCGTCGATATACGTCGGGTTCGTCTCGTCCACACCGTACACCAGCTTCAGCGCATCGAGTTCCGTCAGATCCCTGCTGAAGATATAGGTGACCCCATTGTCCGCCGTGCAGGCATAGTCCGCATTGGCAAGCAGCCAGTCTTTGGTCGCCGTGCCGGAGATATCGGAAACCCCCGCGCGGCGGCAGATCAGCTTGCCGCTTTCAAAGAAGTAAATATTGCCGTCGGCATCCTTAAACGTGCCCGTGCCGCCGAGGTTGAATATCTGCAGCGCTTCGTTCTGCGTCAGGCTTACGCCCGCATCGGTCTCGTAGCCGGTGATGTTGCCGTCCCCGTCCACGACCGCGTCGAGGAAGAAGCCGTCTTGAATCAGTTCGATTGCGCTTTCGCCGGTGATGTCCTCCACGCCGGCCCTCGTGCCGGTGTATACGAACGCGTCGCCCTCCAGCCGGTAAATATACCCGTTGGCGTCGGTATAAATCACATAGCCATCCTCGTCGACGGCAAGCGAGTTGTATTTGGACACTTTCCCGAGTTGCGTCGCGTTGAGGTAGTCCGAGTGGTATTCATTGCCGTCGTACTTCGCCGCAAACGCCTTACCGCCGATCTGGATATTTTCGTTGATCATCACGGCGATGCCAGTCGTGGTCACATACAGCGTTTCCGTAACACGGTACCCGGAAACCGAACTCACCATGTTGTTTTCCGGGATTTCGTTGACGGCCTTAATCGGGATATCCTCGATGCGGCCCTGGATGTTCAGCACCGCTTCGGCATACCCCTGTTCCGTAGCGGTCAGCGTCTTGAGGACCCATGCCCCGTTTTCGTAGACATAGTCTTTGTATTCCGCAGTATAAGTCGTTTCGCAGACCGGCGTGCCAAACGTAAGGATGTAGTCTTTCTGCGGATTGCTGGTCCCTTCGTTTTGTTCCTTGCTTTCGTTTGCGGTAAGCATCAGCGACAGCGGCACCGCCGTCGTGCAGTTGATATTCAGATAATAAGAATACAGCGCGGTGTTGCTGACCCAGTAGTAATTCGTGTCGTCCTTCTCATAGGCGAACACCGCAAAATAGAATCTTCCGTCGTCGTGCGCTTCCCAGGAGCCGGAGCTTTCCCGTACCGTACTTTCAAGGGACATCGTCCAGTACTTGCCCTTAAGCGATTCATAGACGGCGTTTAAAGCATCGTTGCCGGAAACGGAATAGTTGTCCGGTACGTAGTAGATTCCGTTAACGGACTTGATATCCAGCACGTTCCCGCCGCAATACCAAACTCTGGCGTTGTAATCGTATGTGATCGTCGTCGACGCCAAACCTGAAATGCCGAATACTTTATTCGCCCTGCTGACGGACGTATCGATCACGCTGCCGTTGTAATTATCCTTTATAATCTCATAATACGTAGTACCGCTGGTCATCGTGACCGTGTGCGGCCCGTCGTCGTCCGTCATCAGGTTGTAGGACTTCACCGTATCGTTGCTTGTGCCGGACGTAATCGTGACCGAACCTTCCAGCAGATAGGCGGCAAACGTATCGTCGCTCGTGTCATAGGCAATCAGGTAATACGTGCCGCTTTCGTCAATCTGCGGTCTGAGTCCGGACGCATAGTAATACGTCAGCGTGCCGTAACTCCACCAGTAAACCAGTGAAACAACGGAATCCGTCGATGTGTATTCGGGAACGCCTTCGTTGCTTAGTACGACCGTTGTCGTGGAGATTACAAGGTCGATACTGCCCGCACTGTTATGAATATTGGTGTAAAGCCATTCTCCGCTGACGGCCGAAAGCAGGACCTCATAGCTGCAGTCCTCGTCCACCGTCAGCTTGCCCGTTGCAAGGTCGATGGAGACGCCGGCCGCCAGCGTGATGCTGGTCACTTCGCCTTCGTCGTTGGTCGTAAACTCGTAGTCGCTGACAGCAAAATCTACGCCGCCTTCGGTAATCCTCGCGACATTGCCAAGCGAATCGGTGTATAGATAGGTTCCATTGGGCAGTTCGAAGCAATAGAGGTCGTTTACAGGGTTATAACTGACCAGATAGTAATTCAGCGCGTCGATGCCGGTGATCGTGACGTTTTGCGACAGCGTCGCCAGCGCGTCGACGATATATTCCAGCGTGCCGGGGACCGGCATGCTGATCGTGTTGGTATTCGCCAGCTGATATACGCGGATTCCCTGGGGAAGATCGATCTCAATGTCCCCGGTGTCCGAAACGATGGATACCATGCGCATGTCGACGCCGGCACCATCCGAGGCGTCCTCGCCTTCCCATGGACTGGACGACCATTCGGAGGAGCTGAGCAGCACCAGTTCCGCCGCAGTCAGCATCATGTAAATATCGCCCTGCGCAGAAATATTCACATAGGAAGCGCCGCCGCTCGTGTTGAACAGATACGCGTTTACACTCTGCGTAACGGTCGTTTCCCCAACCTCGTAAGACGCGGCGCCGATGCTCCCGGCGTTTGTAATGGTCAGCGCGGCAGCCCAGATCGGCGAAACGTTGGCGCCCGCCGAAATCGACGTGACTTCCTGCACCGCAGTCAGCGCGCCGCCCGTTTCCCCTGTCCAGAGGAAGCTGACCGCGCCGCCGCTGTTGGAAATCAGCCCGTTGATGCGCAGGCCGCCGTCCTGTTCGTTGGTCACCGTGATCGAAGGCGAAGTTACCGCACTCTTGCTGAGGGTAATGCCGTCCGAAGTGCCGTATGACGAAGGAAGCGATACGGGGAATCCGTTCTCTCCGCGCACCGTCGGCTTAATGAAGTTGGTGTTTTGGACCGTAATCCCGGAAAGCACAACGTTCAGCCCCGTCCGGTTTGTGATGGTCACTTCGGGAATATACGACTGGTCGAAAATCTTCAGCGTGCCGATGTCCGCATACAGCAGCGCCTGGCCGGGCAGCGCGTTGGAAATCTGTGTGAACAGAATGGACTCCCCGGTGATCGTCCAGATGGAGGTTTCGTTTTTCAGTCCGACCTGACGGACGGTGTAGTTGTTCTCCGATCCGGAAATATCGATGAAGATACCGCCGGCAGCGTCGCCAAGGTGCAGTTCCGTGCCGTTTGCAACAGCAGCGCTGCTTTCAAACTCGAGGTCCTCGCTGCCCCTCTTCTTCTTTACGATAAAGCCGGACGTGTTACGTTTGTCTTCCGTGCGATCGTTGTCGTACGTAGCCTTTGTTACGACAATCTTCGCGCCGATCAGCTTGACGCCGGATTGGATCGCTGTGGTCGTCGTAATTTTGCCGTTGATATCTACTCTTGCAACGGCTTCGCCGATGGCATTGAGCCGTGCCGTCGCCACACCATAGATGTTGGCCGAGCGGTATGCCGGTTTCGAGGACGCGGCGATATAGGTGTTGTCGTGCCCCGTGATGCTCGCATAGGAGACCTTCGTTTCGGACGTGATGTAAATATCCATGTCGGTCTTCGCATCCACGTCCGCGCCGAGCGCTTTGCCGTTTGCATAGGTGTATGTATACACGTAAAGCTCGCCAATCATCGACTTGATGTTGACATAACGCCCTTCGATCGAAGCCAGGCTGCCGGAGCTTCCGGCAATCGTGACTTTGCTTACAAGGTCAACGTCTGTGTTCGCATAGGAATAAGGACGCACGCCCAGTCCGCTCGTGTTGACCTCCACCTTGGCGACGAAGGAATCGATGGACGCGTTTGAGTAGATATTGACCGTATTGAAACGATCCTGTATCGACACGCCGGCTCCGATTGTAACCAGCGAGGACGAGTCTACGTCCGTCGTCGCTTCCGCATCGCCCAGGGCGACCACGCCGCCGGAAGAAATCTTCGAATAGGTGTAAATATCGTCGTTTTCGCCCGAAACCGCTTCGATCAGCAGATCGCCGAAGTCGGCGTACAGGCTTGAATTCACGCCGACGCCCACGGTAGTGGAGCGGGTAAGGTCGTTGACCGCCTTGAGCGTGCTGCCGGAGAAGAAACCACCGCCGTCGGCATACGTCTTTGCATACATGTCCGCGTTGGATTTTGCCTGGACGGTCAGGCTGCTGCCCGCGGACAGAGCGCCGGTGATGTCGATCGCGTTGAGCACGCTGATGGTGTTGGAACCGTACATGCTGCCCGCGTTGACCCCGAAACCAATCTGCGTTGCGGTTGCGTTGGATGTCGCCTTAGTATAATCCTCGCTCTTTACGCTGATGCTTCCGCCCGCCGTCACACTCGAATTCCCGTTGACATACGCGCTGGTCGAATAGTACGACGAGGTCGGAAGTTTTGATTCGGAGACAGCGATCAGCGCCGCGGTCGTGCCTTTCTGGACCACGGAACTTGCCGAACCGGAATTGTATGCACGGATTGTTGCGTTGCCCGCGGCTTCCACGTTCGCACCGCCGCCGATGCCGGCTGAAACCGTCTGCCGGCTGTCGCTTGTGCCCAGGTAAGTCTCCGCCTTGGTGGAAGAGCCGGAAACGAGGCCAATTCCGCCCGC
The DNA here is from genome assembly GCA_035446965.1 of Eubacteriales bacterium. Classification (GTDB taxonomy): domain Bacteria; phylum Bacillota; class Clostridia; order Christensenellales; family CAG-138; genus UBA7703. Next base: position 49,006 of record DAOTGE010000001.1, on the reverse strand, counting down.
TTCTTCGCAGAACGCATAAGCCGTTGTGTTTCCAATGGCCGTGATGCCGACGTCCCCGTTCGTCGTCTGGATGTCCGTGCCGTAAACGTATGCCGAAACGGCGTCGCCCGTCGTCGCAACAGCTCTCAGACTGCCGACCGTCAGCAAGCTGACCGACAGGCTCTTTTTCGCCGTGGCGTTGGACGCCGTAATCGTTTTTGCCTTAATTGTAAGCGCATATGCCGTGATGGAACCAGAGCCGCGGATATAGGCGCTGTTCACGCTTGTTGCATACGACCGCGCTTCGTTGACGGTCACACCAATCAGCGAAAGGTGCGCGCCCGCACCGGAACCGCCGACGCTCGCCTCCGCCTTTCCAAAGTCGCCGGTATTGAAAATCTCACTGTTTACGTTGACCGACCCAAGCGCCGTAATCGAACCGGTCGTATTGATGTAAGCCGACTGGCTGATGTTGAGCCGCGCTTCCACATAGTTGACCGCAACTTCCAGCGCACTGACCGAGAAGTCGTGCGTCCGGCCCGTCGCGCTCGAGCAGGCATATCCTTCGGTCAGGATGTTGATGCTGCCGGAAACCGTCATCGATCCGCTGCCGCGCAGCGAGCTGGACGCGGAAACATTGTTCGCTGCAAACGCTTCGTTTGAATTGATGTCCGCCAGCGAAACGCCGACACCGCCGGCCGCTCCGGTCGCGGCATATGCGGTTGCATAGTAGGTCGTGCTTATGCTCAGCGACCCGGTTAGCATCGTTGCACCGGTGCTGTCGATATACGCCTGGAACGTGCCCCGCGCATAAGCGTAGGTCACAAGAAGCGAAACATTGAGCACGGAAATGGCATACTGTGAAGTAAGGATGTCCGCGTTGGCATAGGAGCGCGCCGTCGTCGTAACGGAAACCGCGCCGCTCACCGCCAGCGCCGCGCCGCTGATATAGGCGCGCGACGTTGCCGTAACCAGCGCCTGCGCAAAGCTGGCGGTCCCGTTGACGAATGAAATACTAATATTGGGCTTCGAGCCGGTGCTGCCGACCTCGGCGACCGCGCCGGTTTCGTTGCTGTTGTTCAGCGAAGTGGAAACTTCAACGCTGTCCGCCATCAGCGAAACATTTTTAATATACGCATCCTGCACGGCAGTCACTTTGGCGTAGGATTCGTTGAGCGCGACTTTCACGCCGCTGACCGAAATCGCAACCCCGCGCACGACCGCGTAGGCCGTGGCGTTCCCGCCCGAGCTTACCTTGACCGCCGCCGCAATGATACTGCCGCTGCCGCTGATATACGCCTTTACGGTCGACTTGGATTCCGCAAGACTGATATTTGCGCCAACGTCGTAAACGCCCGCCTGCAGGCCTGCCGCGGCAGGCGTCAGATCCGATGTGGCGTCGGACGTAAAGCTGGTAATCACATAGATGTTGCCGGCGTGGATTTCGCCGCTGGTGAGCAGAGCAGCCTCAAACGTGCCCTCGGCGTACGCATATCCGCACATGAGTCCCGCGGACGCGTAAGCAAACGTAATATTGTCCACCTTTGCCGAAGCGGTGGATTTCCCGTAGCTGTAAACACTCAGCGTGCCGGCCACATTCAGGTTTGCAGCGTCCACCTTGGCGCGGCCCGTTGCGTTCGCCGTCGCGGTCACAACATTGGCCTTCACGGAGACGACGCCCGCCGAGGCCGAGAAGATGTACGCCTGCGCCATGGCGGAGAACCTGCCGCTGACGGTATCGGTCAGCCGGTCGGTGATCTGCAGCAGGAATGTCGAATACGACGAGAGCGTTGTGTTCTGCCGGGACGTCACGTTCAGCCAGCCCGTCAGGGTGATGGCCGCGCTGCCGGTGACCAGCGCTTCCTGAACGCTGGAAAGCAACGCGATGGCAACCGAAATGTTGACGACAAGCCCGCCGACACTGGCGTTGGCGATAATCGCATACGCGCGGGTGTTCCCCTCGGCGTACACGCTCAGGTTGACGGCGTCAATCGTCCCGCCGACGCCCTGAACAGCCGCCGTATTCGTTGAAGCGTTGATAGCGACGGCAAAGTTGAGCGCAATCGACGCAGCACCCGCCGTGCCGGTCACGACCGTAACAATCGCCTGTGAATTATAAGGATTCGACGCGGTGCCGGCGTTAACGCTGATGGAATTCGCCTTGACGACGGACCCTGTCGCGTCCAGCATGGCGCGGTTCACGGATTTTATCTGCGCAAGCGCGACCGTCGCGCCGACCGCAACGCCGCCGAGCACCAGTCCGGTGGTGGTCACCGTCGTGTCGCCGGAGAGCACGGAGGTTATCGTGATGCTGCCGGCCTCGACGTTCGCGCGGTAGAGCGCCGCGCAGCCGACCGCCCGATTGAAGCCGAGGGCGACGATTCCGTTGACCGCAACGGCGCCGCCGGACACACCGATGCCGAACACGGTCGTAACGCCCGCAACATCACTGCTGATATTCACGCCCGAAGCCTTGATGGAACCGGCCGTGGCGGCGGACGAACCTGCGACCGGCGTGCCGGAAGGCGTCAGGCCGATATAGGTATATGCATCGAGAAGATTGATCACGATCGCCAGCGTCGCGCCGACCGCAACGCCGCCCACCGAAACGCCGATGGTAAACGCGCTGGCATTTGCGATATAAGTTGTTTTAACGAGCACGTCCGCACTCGGCGAGTCGATGGTAACGCCCTGCCCGATGAACGTGTCCACACGCGTGCGGTTGATCGTGAGCGCCATGCCCGCGTTGACCGCGACCGCGCCGCCCGCAATGGAGGACGCCGCCGCAATGGCGTTCGTGCAGCCGTTGGTCGTCACCTTGATATTGCCGGTCACGTTTGAAATGTTCGCCGTGCCCGCGATGGCGGACATGGCCGTCGCCTGGAAATAGGTGACCGCGCCGGAAACGGCAACGCCGACAAACCCGCCGCTGACCGCCAGCGTCCCCGTGATGACCTGGCCGAAATCGACGCCCGCATGGACTTCCACATTCCGCGCCGCCGCAACGTTGCCCGCGATAACCGCGTTCACTTCTGTAAACACGAGCAGCACGGCGATTGTAACGCCAACGCCGACCAGACCGCCGCCGCCGGTCACCGAAATGAGCCGGATGGTGGAGGTGTCCGTGTCGAAAATCAGGTCCGCTACCTTATCGTTTACACTCTGCGTGTCGTCGTTGATGTTTTCGATATCCTTGGCTTCGGAGCCGGTGGATGCGCTCACCTTAACGGTCCCGTTCGGGGCGCTGAGCACCGCGCCGCTTTCGACCATCGCGTTGACGTTGCTGAAGAGCACCGATACCGCAAGCCCAACGCCGACGCCCGCGTAGGCGCCCACGCCGAACGTGCCGGCGATCATGTTCGCGTTCACGCGGTCGCTCGAGGTGATTTCGATGTTCCCGCCGTTTGCCGTCACCGCGGCGGAAGCGTACACCATGGCCGACGTGGAATCGCTCAAATCGCCGATCCGCGAGGAATGAACCGCCGAACCGTCGACCGTCTGATCGTAGGTATCGTCGTTCATCGCGTCTTCCGAGCCGTCGTCCGACTGGCCGTAGCTGCTGCTGTCCGGGTCGAGGTCCGACGTGTTCTGGCCGTCGCCCTGCAGCAGATCGGTCAGGCTTTCGCCCGGCTTGCCGGACGTTGCGTGCGGGTTCGCATTTGCGAAAATATCGTCTACCTGCTGCTGCGGGTCCATGGTGTCGATGTCGGTCATTACCGCCGTCTTTTCGCCGGAATAGTTCGCCGGCTCCATGACGTCGCCGTTCAGACGGTAAAGCGTGGACGTTTCGCCTTCCGTGTATTCGTAAAGGCGATTATTGTCCTCGTCGAGGTATACGTAATAAACTTTTCCGTCGTGCTCGTACTGCTCCTGCGCCTGCGAGGCGTAGATGCCGTCGTGCACGTCCTGACTGATCTTGTTGCCGGTCACGACGACGGAGAGCGAAACACCGACGCCCGCGACGCCGCCGCCGCCGACCGAAGTCACAATGGAGAGCACGTCGCGGCTCGAATTCGCCGTAACGAGCACACTGCCGCCTGCCACCGCTTCGTTGCTCGCGCCGATAGAAGCTTCGACCGTGTTGAAGCTGAGGCTGAGCAGCAGCGAAACGCCGACACCCGCGACACCGGCCGCGCCGATGGAAACGACGACGGCGACCAGGCCGTAATCGTCCTCCGCGTCGATGCGGATGTCTCCACCTGCGGTGAGTTTTACGCTGCTTTCCGTGTATGCTTTTGTAACGACTTTTGTGATGAGGATGTCCAGCGTGCCGCCGACGCCCGCCGTACCACCGACCGCAGCGCCCGCCGCATCCGCCGTGACGAATTCGGAAGAGTTTGCGGCAATCTTGATATCTCCGGTAACCGCCGTGATTTCAGCGTCGGCATGAATATAGGAAAGCGTTTGATTGTAGAAATAGGTAATCACGGCAATCGCCGTCACGCCCGCCGTGCCGCCGACGCCGACTGCGAGCGCCGCGTTGACCAGCAGCGAATCCGTGCCCGCCGCAACCAGTACGCCGCGCTGCGCGTTCGCCGTACCGCCCAGCGCCGCCGTTACGACGTTTGTAAACACGAGCGCATTCGCGCCGCCCGCCACGCCGGCCGTGCCGGCCGCGCCGAACGCAATGGCCAGCAGGAAGAGTTCGTCGTTTCCGTTCGCGCGGACGAATATGCTCCCACCCGCGTTGATTACGGCAAGCGCGCTGACGTCCGCCGTTACGGTTTTGCTGAATACCAGCGCGACGATCGTCGCGCCGACGCCGACCGTGCCGGCCGCGGACAGAGAGCCCGCGAGATTGATGATAAACGAATCATCGTCCGCGTCGACATCCACGTCGCCGCTGCAGAGCTCTTCGCTTTCGCCGTCCTCGGAGACCGTGTAAAGCTCCGTGCCGGTCGCGGTGATGTTCGCCGAAGGCTGCACGAGCGCGCGGACGATGTTGCGCATCACCAGCGTGTTGATTACGCCCGTAACCGCAACCGTACCGGCAAACGACGCGGAAACCGAAACAAGCACCATGTCTTCGGATGCGGTCGCGCTGATGATTACGCCGCGCCGCCTGGCTTCGCGGTTCGGCACCGCAATACCGCTTCCCGCGCCGCCGGAAAGAATCGCCGCGCTCTGCCCGACGATGGATTCCACCGTGTTGAGATACACGACCGTGGAGATTGCCGCACCAACGGCGTTGCTGCCCGCCGCGGCCAGCCCGCCGGTAATCACATAGGTGTGGTTATTCAAGTCGGCAATCACGCCCGCGGAACCACCCGCGGTGAGTGAAGAACTCTGTCCAATTTCGCTGCGGACGGTGTCGAGGCCGACAAGCACCGGAATCGTGCCGGAAAGCGCGTTGGAACCGGCCGCGCCCATTGCAAGCGTCAGCATCAGCGCCCAGTTTTCACCGGTCGCCTGCACCAGCACGTTGCCGTTTGTGGACGTGAGACTTGCACTTGCGCCGACGAGCGCCTGAATCGTGCGTTCCAGAATGTTAACGCTGATCGTCGCGCCGACAGCGTTTTGGCTGCCGCCGCTGAGCGCCATCGCGAGAACGAACATCCATGTCTTGCCGGACGCGCTCACGCCGACGTCCTGCGCGGCGCTGAGGACCGCGTCTGCGTCGACCTGTGCCGTCGTCTGGTTCAGCGCAATCAGCACGCCGAGCGTGCCCGCAACCGAGGTACCGCCGCCCGCCGCCGAAGCAGCGGCAAGCACGTCGATGAGTTTATCGGAAGATTCTGCGCTTACGGAAACCGCGCCGGCCGTGCCGGTCAGTCTCGCATGGCTGCCGATTTCGGTGAGCACGACGGTGTTGGTGATGATTACGACGATCGTCCCGCCAACCGCCGCTTTGCCGCCGCTGGCCGAGATGGAAAGCGCAATAAGCATCAGTTCGGATTCCGCCTTTGCGCCGATGGCCACGTCCGAACCCGCCGTAATCACTGCATATTCGCCGACGGTCGATGAAACATGGTTGTCCATCACGATGACGTCGATGTCCCCGCCGATGCTCGTCCCGCTCGTGGCGATGCACGCCGCGACGGTGATCGCCATGAAGTCCGCGTTGGAAAGCGCGTTCTGCGTATAGCTGCCGCCCGCGGTTATAACGGCATGATCGCCTACCCCAGCGTGCACCTGATCCGAATTGGCCAGTGCGGCGACCGTCAGACCGACGCCGACCTTGGCTGGGCTGGCTGAAATCGCACCGGCAATGATGCGCGCGGTGGTGTCCGAAGTAGCGGTGACTTCCGCGTCCCCGGTCACGTCGATGCTTGAACCTTCGCCGACAAGCGCCTCGATTGTGTTGTAGAAGAACACGAACGCCATCGATCCGGCGACCGAAGCCTTCCCTCCTGAACCGCCGCTGATTGCGCCCGCGATCGATTCGGCATAATAGTTATTGGAAGAAAGGAAGTTGAGCAGGTCGATCGCGTCGAGCACGGTGTCCGTGCTGACGTTGATTGAAATTTTATAGCCGTCGCTGTCGCTTGATCCCTTCTTGATATCGATAATTCCCTTGTCCGCATCCGCGGACGCGTTGGTGGAGTCCGTCAGCAGCAGGCTCAGGTCGAACGTCGATTCATAGTCCGAGAAATCGACGCGCAGTTTCGCCGCCCGCAGCAGGAACGACTGCGCCGTAACCTGCACGTTTTCGCCGAGCGCGGCCTTCACGTCGTTGCGCGCGTAGATCAGCGCAAACGACGCGCCGATACCGACCGACGTTCCCTTGGAGATGCTCAGTCCGCCCGCGCGAATCGCCAGCTTGCTCTTGTCCTCGGCGGAGAGTTTCACTTGACCGTTTCCGGCGGTGAGTTTTGCGTTGTCTGCAACGTTCACGCTTGTTTCCGCTTTGGAAACGATGATCGCCAGCGCACCGGAAATCGTCATGTCGCTCGAGCTGCCCGTGACCGAGCCGGCCAGCGCCTGCGCGCCGAGCAGCCCCTTGTATTTGCCGTCCATGTTCTGCGTGAGCTGCGCCTCGGCGCTGAGATCGCCGCTAAGGGCGCTTACCTCGCCGCCGATTGAAACGGACGCTTTGTTTGCGTTGACGGAAACGGCCGCGCCGACCGCAATCGAGTTGCTCTTGGTTGCGAGGCTCATCGCCACGCCAGTGCCGAGAGTCCTGAAGTTTCCGTCGTTGTCCGCCAGAATACCAATCGTGCCGGCGGTGAATTTGCCGGAAATATCGACCAGCGCTTCGTGATGCGTGATGTTCACCGCGACGGCCGCCGCCACCTGGATCTTACTGGACTGCGTCTGGTTGTTCGTACCTGTCAGACCGCCGGTGGTGTTGCTGGAGGAAGCGCCGTTGGCCTGGCTCGTCGCGCCGTCCGGTGTGCCGGTCGTGGTCGTGTCCTGGCTGCGCATGGCGTTGGTGGAAAGCGGCAGGTTGTTGTTTGCGGTGGTGGTGTTCGTTCCGCCGTCCTGCTGGGTATCGTTATTGTTGTTCAGCTCGCTGTTGATCTTGCCCGCGGTCTGGTTATTACCGTTGCTGCCTTCGACATCGTCGCTGGTGTAGTTGCCCTGCGCAATATCGTTCGCGGTCTTTTCAACGCCGTCCGTGCCTTTGCGGAACTTGGAAAGCATACGATCCATGTCCGCGCCCATCGCGGTCGCGATCGCCTGGCTTTCATCCGCGGCATATACATATGAAAGGATGCGTGCCGTTCCGCTGACGTTTCCTTCGCCTTTGAAGGACGCGTTCACATCGGAATAAGAAATGTTCACGGCAACCGCTGCGCCGATGGCGGTGGACGAGCCGACCGCAAACCCGCTGGCCTTGGTCAGCGTCGTATCGGTGAGTTTCGCGCCGAGATAGAAGTTGACGTAATCCGCGTTTTCCGCCGCGGCGGGGTCGCCGTCTTCGTATTCGGCCTTGTCGAGATTGACGGTGTCCAGCCCGGTGGTCGTGATCTTTGCGCCGCCCTCCACATAGGCCTTGACGGTGTTGTATACGAGGCCGACCGCCGCGGACGCATCGAGCGCGATATCCTTCGCAGCGCCGGTGTCCTCCGTGCCGTCCGAACTCGTTTCGTTGTCCGTCCCGGAAAGCGGGTCGGTCCCCGAAACGGAAACCGTTTCAAGATCATGCCGTCCGTTTGCGCCGATGTACATCGTGCCGGACGTAACGCTGCGGTTGCCGCCGACGCCGGCTTCAACCGTAAAGTATGCAATATTGAGCGTGAACGACGCGCCGACGCCGACGCTCTTGCCCTTGCTGGTCGTGTTGGTCTGCGTGGGCGCGGTTTCACCCGTCGCCAACGCGCGGAACGTGGCGGAAACCGAAATGTCCGCATCCGGCATATAGAACGTATAGACGTTGTTGGCTTTGTCTTCCGCCGTCACGATCTGCTTGGTCGTAGGCGTGCCGTCGACAGTATAGGTGTACTCCAGTTTGTCGAGTACGTAACCTTCGGAGGGTGTCGCCGTCACCAGCAGACGGTCGCCCATCTTGGCGGTCGCAGCCGCCTGCTTGGTCAGATCCTTGACCGACACCGTTCCGTTCGTCTGGGTGGGAACGGTAATATTCTTTAAATCTTCCTCAAACTGCGCGCTGATAGTGATGGTCGCGTCCTCGGGAAGCGCGTCGTCCCCGCTCGGCGCAACATAGGTGTACGTCCCGTCGCCGTTGTCCGTAAGCGTAATCGTTTCGCCCGTGTCGCTGCGGACGGCTTTGAGCGTGTCCGTGCTGAGCTTGTAGCCTTCGTCCGGCGTTATGGTCAGCGTGTTCCCGCTGACGGTAACTTTGCCGTTTTGCATCGAGCCGACGATGAATTTGCCTTCCGTGGTCGAGTCGTACTGCGTACCCGCGCTGCTGCCGTCGCCGGTGTCGGAACTGCCGCCCGCCGTGAGGTTTTTGTCTGCCATGCCGTCGCTGCCGACCGCCGAGGATGCGACCGAATCGAGCTTCTGGCGCGCATATGCGTCGATCTCCGTGTCGCCTGCGACAACGAGCGGATACTGCGACGAATCGGCAACCTCGCCGAGGTATGCCTGCGTATTGCCGGTTATAATCGCAATCGCCGCGCTGCCCGCAACGCCAACGCTCGAAGCGCCCGCGCCTGCGACGGCCTGCGTGGTAAATTCGTTGCCCGGTCCAAGATCGGTTTCCTCAATCGGCAGGTCGAGCCAGCCGGAAAGCGCGTCCAGCGCGGCGGTCGTGATGGCCTTGCCAGCGTCCTTGAGGACCTGTGTAATCTTTGTTTTGAGCTGTGCACCGACGTCGCTCTTGAAGAACGCCATGAGCTTGTTGACGTCGATGATATCGGCAAAAACCTCGTTGGCGATGTTCGCGGCCATCTTGTTGACCTGGTCGCTGAACGTCAGCGGTTCCGGGCTGCTCGAACCGGGCGTAACCGCTTCCTGCACCTTTGCCAGCACCAGATTGAGGACCGCCTGGGTCACTTCCTGTTTGACCGCGTCCGTCAGGTCGGTCCCGAGCGTCGCGAGCTTGCTGGTGATTTTCGCTTCAATATCCGTCGAAACCAACCCTTCGAGCCCGGTGCCCGAAAGCAGCGTGTCCACAGAAGTTCCGACGATGTCGCCGATCAGGTCCGTAATCGTATCGTCCAGCGTGGTTTCGTCAAGCAGGTCCGAAAGCCCCATCGCGTCGGCCAGCTCGCCGATCATGGCGGTGATCGCCTGCTCCACAAGCTTTTCGATGATGTTACGCGGATCGTCGTCTTCCTCCTCGTCCGAAGAGGTGCTCGTCGTCTCCGCTTCATACATATGCGCGAGCACGTGCAGCGAGTTCGCAGAGATCGCCGCGTCGTCGATATGCGCGAGCGTTTCGTAATCTACTATATTGATGGCAACAGCAACGCCAACGCCGATCTTCGCCTTGGTGGCGCTGGCGTTGGCATAGATTGCCGCATCGGTATCCCCGTAAGCCGCAACGGTGATGTCGCCGGCCAGCGTCCCTTCCGGATTGTCCGCCGGGACGAACGCCGTAACGGTAACGCCGCCGCCGATGCAGGCTTCGGCCGTATTCGATTGGATATTGAGGTTGAACCCGGCGGCAACCTGAACGTTGCCTTCGCTGGTCTGTCCGGTCTGCCGGTTGGAACTCAGGCGATTCACCGAGCTGGAGTTCACATTCGAGCTGCCGGTTTTACCCGCCAGCTTTGCGCCGCCGCCAATCCCTTTATCGGCTTGTTTGTCTGCTTCGCCTTCCTCGGCCTCCCCGTCCGCTGAAGACGACGTGCTCGAAGTGCTGGAAGACCGGCTGGAAGCGCCCTGCGACCCCGCGCGGGAAGTGGACTTGAGCGAACTGCGCCCAACCGCCGTGATCTTCACGTTCTTTGCGCGGGCACTGCGGTTCAGCGCCGCCTTTGCGCTGTCGTTGAGCACGGAGATGGCAAACGAAGCGCCGACGCCGACGCTGCCGCCCGCCGCCGAAGCGTTGGCCGCTATTTCGCGCGTGTTCGCGCTCTGTGCTGAAATTGCAAGATCGCCGCCGACCGAAATCAACTGCGCGGACGTGCCGAGCGCGGCTTCCGTATGCGCACCGGAAATCAGGAGCGCGAGCACCGGCGTAATGGAAACGCCGCCCGCGGAGCCCGCCTGTGCTTTCAGCGTTTCGGTATTGGAGTGCTTGGCGGAAATGTCCACGCCGCCGAGCGCGGCGCTGCCGGCCGTGATGATGTCCGCACCGTCCGCAACTTTCGCAATCACGTCGACGCCGATAACCCCGACCGCGATGCCCGCGCCAATACCGACGCGCGACGCTGTGCCGCTGCTGGCGGCAACCGCGGAGGTGGTCGTGTTTTCGCTGGACTCGCTCTTGATCGTCAGCGTTCCGCCGTCGCCGAGCGTAATCTGCGCATCGGAACCAATCAGCGCTTTGGTCTTTGCGCTGACCACGTGCACGGTAATCGCTCCGCCCAAACCGAAATCGCCCTGCGAATATCCGGCTTTGGATTCCGCGGTAAAGACCAGTCCGTTTTCGCCGCCGGAGACCGCCGAGATTTCGAGGCTGTCGGCAATGATCGTTCCGCTCTTGATATATGCGTAATTCTGATGCGTCGTAACGGAGACCGCAATGCCGACGCCGAGTGAAAACTTCTTCTTTTGTGTGGTGGTGCTCGTTTCGCCCGTGTAATCCGGGTCCGTAACAAATTCGCCGTAGATCACAACGTTCATCGGCGATGTATCCCCGCCAACCGGAACCGGCAGTTTATAGGTGTACGCGCCGGAAGCGTCCGCCGTGACCGTTATGATCGCTTCGACCGACGTTTCGACCGTCTTGACCTTCAGAGAATTCGGTTTGAGCATATAGCCCGCCGCCGGGGTGACCGTAATCGTAATCGTGTCGCCGCCGTTGGCATACGCCGGCGCGCTAATCGTTCCGTTCGCGGCCGTGTTGACGGTGATTGCGTGCGCTTTGTCCTGCGCCGTCGCGCTGACGACCAGCTTGATGTTCGGGCCGAGATCGTCCGGCGCGACAAACTGACTGTCGGTCACGGTGATCTGGACGCTGGTGTCTTCAACATACTCGCCCGCGGCAATATCGAAATAGTAGAGTTTCACGGAGATATCGAGGCTCTTGCCGGAGGAAACGCCCGCGGAAGTGAGAGTCAGCGTGACGGTCTCTCCCTCGTTGACCCGCGTGTCCGATGCGGTAAGATATGTCAGCGCGTCGCCGGTGAGTTCCAGCTCGCTCATCTTATCGGTATAGACGACGGAAACGGTCACGTCCTGTCCGGGCATCGTAAAGGAATATTCGCCGTTCGAGCCGGTGACCGTTGCGCCGGTGGCCGTAACGGTCGCCGTTTTACCATCCTCTTCGACAACGGTCAGAACGACGTTGTCGTCCTTCTTCGCGCTGGACGGCCCGCTCACGCCGGACGCCGGAAGCGTAATGCTGTAGGTCTCCGCTTCAAACTGCGCGGTAACGCTGATCGGAACGTCCGTCGGCAGCGTCGTCGGAATCGTGATGTAGTAGTTGTCGCCGGACCCCGCCGTGAGTTCGCCTTCCGTAAGGCCGCTCGTCGGGTCGGTGTAGCTGTATTTGAGCGTGCCCGCGGTCAGTTTATACCCCTGCCGCGCGGCCAGCTGGAACGCCGCCTTGCCGTCGGTCGTGTTGAACGAAACGAACGACACGGTGCCGTTGATGGTCATCTGGATTACGATGGACCGTCCGTCCGCCGTTTCGCGCGTTTGCTCGTGCGTCACCTCGTCGGCTTCGTCCTGCGCGGTCGTGCCGGTTTCCGTCGGATCGACGTCGGCGGAAGAACCGGTGCCGACGGGCGAACCGTCCGCTGAAATCACGCTTTGCGTGCTCGCTTCGGCGTTGAGCAGCAAGTCGCCGCCCGCGGTGATCGTGCCGGTCGTATCGATATAAGCTTTATTCTTGTTTTGTGAGACGGCAACCGAAAGCGCGCCCGTCGCCTGCACGGAAGAACTGCTCGTTTTACCGCTGTTGGTCGTGGATGTTGTCCCTTCAGGAATCTGTTCGAACTCGGCACTCAGCGTCACGTCCCCGGCCGGCATCGTCAGCACATATTGCCCTGCCGCGTTTTTGCAGAGCGTCTGGATACTGGTGCGCCCATCCAGCGCCGCGGAGGCTTTGAGCGTGTCCGCCTTGAGCTGATAATTGGAAGCGGGGTTGACGGTGATGACGATTTCCACGCCTTCATCAGCGCGCTGCGTACCGACGACCAGCGCGCCGTTGGCAAGATCGGATGCAATCGTGATTGCGTATGTGTCGCCCGGGTCGGAAGGCGTTGTAACGCCCTCTTCCCCTTCCGCGCCGGAAGTGCCGTCGTTGAATACGTCCTCCACGCCCGAACCGTCGTCGCCGTCTTCGTCGAACAGTCCGCCGAGGTCCGGGTCGGAATCGTCCGCCGTCTTTGCGCGCATGACGGCAACGATCGTGACCGCCGCGTCCGGCATCTCAAACGTATAGCTGTTCGTTCCGCCGGAAATGTCGACGCTGCGCGTAACGTATGCCTGCTCTCCTGCCGGCAGATAGGTGTACGTCAGCCCGTCGAGGACATACCCTTCATCCGGGGTAACTTTGACGGTGACCGTTTCGCCCGCCTTCACCTTGGAGGGCGTCGTAATCGCGGCGTGCTCGTTCGTTTCCGCCGAGACCGTGTAACCGTCCACGCCGCTGAGCCCTTCTTCGCTGCGCGAAAATGCGCTGGATGCAGCGCCGGTCAGCGTCGTCTGAATTTTTGAAAAGAGCGTTTTTACAATGCCAAGCACGCCGGACATGCTGGAAGAGTCCCCGCTCGACGCGCCCGCGGTGACGGGGTCGGCCGAGGTGGCCTTGGTCAGCACGCGTTCCTGCGCATTGGAATCGATCGTGATGTTTTTATAAGCGTTCAGCGAAGCCGCGCCGCCGACCGACGCGTCGACATTCTGGAGAACGACCGAAATGGCAAAGAACCCGCCGAACGTGTTGCCCGAAGCGGTCGTCCCGCCGGTGCCGCCGGTGCTGTTCGTGCCGGTGCTGGAAGTCGTGCCGGTCGTCTGCGGTGCTTTGTTGGAAGCGATGGTTTTAACGACCGCGCTGCCTTCCGCGTCAAGCGTGATGCTGCCGCCCTGCGAAGTGACGTCGCCGAGCGCTTCCACATGCGAATCGGCAACCACAACCGAGACCGCAAGGGAAATCGGCAGTTTGCCCGCCGTCGAAGTCACCGTCAGCGTAACGTCCGTTTTGGAAGTGAGGTTTACCGAACCCCCGGCCACGATGGATGCGTCCGCGCCCAGAGTAACTTCCGAATTCGCAACGACCACGCCCACCGCCAGCGGCACAAAGAATTTCGCCAGCGACGCATTGGAGGCTTCCGCCGTCACAAGCGTCTTTGCACTGGCATCCACTTTGCCTGCCGCCTCGATGCTGCCAAGAATGGTAATCACAGCGGAGCCGATCTTGACGTTAATGACGTTGTAGCCGGAGCCGAGCACCGGAATCAGCGGATGCGTCTGTGTGCTTTCGGCGCTGATGGCGACCGCGCCGGAGGCAAGCAGCCGCGCGCTCTGCGCAATCGTGACCGATGCGCTGGCCACGACGTCCATGATGCTGATGTCCACGCTCGTATCGTCGTCGATGGGCAGCACATCCTCCGCGGTGGAGTCGAGTTCGAGATCGTCCGCCGAAATGCTGAGCTGCACGTCGCTGTCCGCGGCGTTAATCAGGATATTCGCACCCTGCAGCACGCCGTCCACCGTAATCTCTTTGCCGCTGAGCGTAACGTTGAGGCCGGCGGCGTTGAGATTATGGATTGTAAAGGTGTCGCCGCCGATGAGCAGCCCGGCCAGAAAGCCGCCGCCCTCGATGGTAATGTCCGTCACATCGGGCGGAAGGTCGTCCGCGGAAAGTGCATAATCCACAAACGGCTGGTTCGCCGTATAGAGCCCGTCCGCAATTTCCTCGGCGGTGATGATTACCTTTGCTTTATTGGAAAGCGCGTCGGTGTAGTTCTCCGTGGTGTTTATAACAAAATCGATGACTTTATCCGATTCGTCCTGTAGCGCGATCTCCGGTCCGCTTCCCGTACCGGCGGACGCCGAACTGCTTCCGTCTTCTTTCAGCGTACCGGTCAGGTGCAGCCGGTCCGTGCCGCCGCCGCCTTCGACCGTCGCCTGTGATGCGTTCTGCGCCAGCGAGGTGTCCACGTTGATCAGATCGTCCCCGCTGCCGCCGTCTATGGTTACTGTCCCGCGGCTTGCGTCGTCCGTCGCGCCGCCCGCGCCCGACACGCTCAGCGTATCGTTTCCGTCGCCGCCGTACAGCTCGGCGCTGGAATCGCCTTCCAGCGAAACGTTGATCGTGTCATCCCGGCTCGTGCCGTAGACTGCAACGTCCGCGCCTTTGGCGGAAACCACTTTTTCAAGCGAAAGATACAGCCCGGCCAGCACAACGTTCACACCGTCGATGCAAATATCTCCGTTTACGTTTGCCGTCCCGGCAGATTCCGCGCTGATGGTGTCTTTGTCGATGAGTTCGCCTTCGGCGGGCGTTTCGTAGGAATCTTCCGCAAGGATGTATAATATGAAGTTATCGCCAACGCTGCCGGCGATATTGATATCTCCATCGTATGTTCCGGCTTTCACGGTGATCGTTGCGGACGTGCTGTCCGCCGTCAGCGATGAAAGAACCTTGTCGACCGCTTTCTGGATAGCGTTGTCCGCCGCGCTCACCGTCACCGTCGTCCTGGTCGTGCCGTCGTCCGTCACCGTCGTGTTCTCGTCGGTAACCGCCGTCGGCGTTTCCAGTTCGACCGGTTCGCCCGTCTCGGTAAGCGTGTTGGTCACCGTCGTGTCCGTAACGCTCCCGGTCCCGTCCAGCGTTTCGACCGTCGTCGTGGTCACGGAAGGCAGATCGTTTTCAAATGTGCGGTTCGATTCGTCCGCATCGATGTCGTCGACCTGATTGCCGCTTTCGCCTTCTTCGGTATATTCGTCAACCGTTGCTTCGCCTTCGCTCGCGGCAAGCGGCACCGTGGCGGTCACGTCGTCTTCGCCTTCGGCAAGCGACACAGCCTGCATCCCGAAAAAAAGAGCCAGCACGATAAGCCCCGTTAACAGAGCCCGCAATGCCAGCTTTAGTTTTCCGTTCCAGACCGCCGTCATTCCCGCAAATGCGTCCTTTCCGTAAACCGCCAGATTATATGAATGTTGAATTCTCTTGTGACTTCCCGGTTTATACAAGCCGGGACTCTATCGTCAGCCGCCTGCTTACATAAACAGATACACTGTAATCTTACCCATTAATACTATACATGCTTCCTTTTGTAAATTCCAGTGGTTCGGACGATTTATTACAACGTAATTTTTCGCAATGTCGCTATTCCGGCCAAATCCGCCGCAAAAACGCCTTTCTTTTGCCTTATGTAATTTTTTTCGAATGGTTTGCGCAAAATAATTGCGTCCGTCCAAAGCGGACGGACGCAATTATGATGCCAATCCGCATAACGTCTCAACTTTTTTTGCGAATTATGAGCAGGCCCTTTTGCTGTACTTTATAGTATTTAGAATTTTCCGCGGTCAGAATCGTGGGCCGTTTAATCTTGTAATATCCGCTGGTGTCTACGTCGCCTTCTTCCATGTCGAACATTTCCCGTACTTCCCTGTCGCGGAGATGTGAATCGTTACACGACGGAATGACATACAGCATTTCCTTCCCTTCCGGAGCATCGCGGAACGCCGCTAAATAGCATGAGCGATTGAACGCGCTTGTTTCATAATACCCGGTCATATTCAGCGCCGGCTGAATCGACTGCGGTTCAAACCGCTTATTCCGAAAAGCTTCCAGCCACGGATCGAACCGCTCCATGTGAACGTGTGCGTTTGCATAGTCTGCAAGGTCCATCCAGCGCGGTAAAATCACGGGCGCGGCGGCCGTTTCGCCCTGATCCGATCCATCCGCAATCCGCCTGAAGTGTTTTTTCAGGCCTGCGATCTCCGGTGAAATCTGTTCCGTTGCGGCAGCCACCTGCTGAATCGATCTTTCAATTCGCCATATCGGTTCCGTTCTGGCCGTATCTGCATCGAATTCGTTCTTCTTCTTAAAATGCATGTTTCTCTCTGCCGAATACCGGCCAATCTTTTTCAGTGCGAAAAGGATTAGGAACAAGGCTGCAGCCAGCAATGCAATAAGCATCCAGCTTATAACGTCCTGAAGCGGTTCGGAAATCCACTCCTTCAGCGAAGCGGACTGGATGTCCGTGCTTGCCCCGGCGTCGTTATTCGGGAACGCAATTTCTTCCGCGCTGCTTTCTGCCGGCTGCTGTTCCTTCGTTGCTTCGCCCGCAGGCAGCAGATATGTGCTTACCGCCGCCTGGCCCAATGCGGACAGGACATACGCCGAATCCTTTACCCGGTCGGCCGCCGCCCAGCACACTACGGTTTCTTCGCCAAATTGCAATTCAATTTTCATCCGCCAAGTCGGCGGGACCCCAATTTGTTTCAGATATTGTTCGCTATCGCTCTGCGGTATCCGGACAGAAACGCTTATGACCGCAGCGGTTTCTTCTTCTTCGCCTCGTTTATATGTCAGCCCGTCTTGTGTACCGGTCAGTATGCCGGCAGGCGCGCCGCTTTCATCTGTCAGGTCGAGTTCTTCTCCGTCTTCCAGCGCAAGCTGTATTTCCAGCAGTCCAGCATCCGCCGATTGCTGTTGTTCATCCTGCGTGTCTTCCGGCGCGTCCTGCGAGATTTCCGGTGCGTCCGTCGTCTCGGCAGCCGATTCATCGCCGTCCGCTCTCGCCGCCATCGCCGGGAAGGCCAGCAGAACGCATAAAGACAATGCAAGCCAGGCTTGTCTCCTGCTTCTCACGTTCATATTGTTTCCTCCTGCAACGCAAATTTATCACAAAGTTCGACTCCAATCAGGAAAAACGGCTTCATTTCTTCATCGCTTTGGGTTAATGCGTCGATTTCCAGTTCCATTGCGTTTTCAAATCCAAGCTCCTCCCCTTCAGGATACGCAAAATGAAGGCTCCCCGGCGTTTTCGGGACTACCCGGCCAACCGTTGCATTAAAGCTCTTTAAAAACGCTTTCAGTTCATCATGCCGTATCTGACATTCCGAACCGGAAGAAAGCAGCGGCATTTCATCGGTTTCGGCACGTTCGCCGGAGCCATCGGATGAATGTGTTTCCCCGGCGATAATTACATCGGCCTGTTTGATGCTGTCCAGGAAAGAATTTCGGAGCATCGCCCCGTTTGCGACTTCGTGTTTCGGATGCTCGGAAAACGTTACTGCCGCCGGACTCGCTTCGGTCCTCATCCCCGCGCTGAACATTGTTTTCATAAACGACTTGACCGCCGATGTATCGTCGCCGATCCAGCGTACGATTTTAGAACCGTTCCCGGCAAATTCAATATTCAGCTTTTCAATATCCGCCGTGCTGCCGTCCTTTCCCGGAATCCTTGCCAGCATGCCGGCGTAGTAGACAACCGCCCCGACATAATACGCAATGCGAAGCCGCAGATTAGTCAGGGCAACCCTGTTACTCCCGCTTACCGCAATACTCCGGAGTACGTCGGCAGCCGGCTCCAGCATATCATCTATCTGAATATTGAAGCTGAGCAGCGCTTCAATCAGACTGTATACGTCCTCCGGTTTGAATCTGCTCGCCGTGAGTTCTTCGATTCTTATCGTTTGCCGTCGCGATTTACTCATGTCTGGGTCCGGCACAAGATATTGCTCTTTTAGTTTCTGTACCGTTACGCTTCCAGCCCCTGCCTCCAGTATCTGATTCAGCAGCGACCGGTCCAGGCAGAACGATTTTAGAAAGATTTCCCTTGCGCCAATCCGCAGGGAACTCCCGTGTCCCTGCCATTTTGCTTTTTGTGACTCCGGTTTGTAGCAGATAAAAATGTCGGACGTCCCTCCGCCAATATCGACCGAACAGAAATTAAGTCCAAGCATATCCTTTCCGGAAAGATATTTTGCAACGGCAAGGCTCTCTGTTACCTCTTTTACTCTCCCAGCCAAACCCGTCTTTCGGGAAATGTCTTGAACGATTTCTTTGAGCGCTTTAATATACCCAAGCCGCTTTTCCTCGCTCATCGCCCCTGGGTACGACGCAATAATCTCCAGTTTTTTACACCCTTTTCTGCGCGCGTCCAGCGCCGCAAACAGCGCTGTTTCACGCAGGAAATGTTTCGGGTCGCCAGAGTCGACCGCCCGCCATTTCAGTCCGGAAACGATCTTCACCTTGGGCATGCCGATGCTTGATCCCTTTGCGCTCGCAATGTTGCTGAAATAGATCCACCGCCCTGAAAGCAGCCCCGGGAACCGCGCTTCGCTTCGCATATCCTTGCCAAGCATCGTCTGATACGGCACACCTTCGTTGTCTCCGGAATTGACCGGAATAAAGCAGGAAACGATCTGGTCAAGGTATGCGCGCTGATCGGGATAGCTTATCGGCGCCGCCCAAAAGCTGTTTCCATAAACCGGTTCATATCCGTCTTCGCCGGCTTTCTTTCGGTACATCATTGTAGAGGACGTGCCAAAATCAAGGGCAATCGTATGTGTGTCCGTTTCGTTCGGCAGTTCTACCGTTCCCCGGCGGGAGCGGATATACCCCAGCGCATCGCCTGCTGCTGCGCGATGTTTCAACGCCCAGAATCCCGGCCATTTGTCCATCAAGTAGTACCGGTGCAGCGTGTCGTCCTGCCCGGGAATATCATACGTGGTAGCCGTCTCCAGCGGCTCGATTACATAGTCCACGGTTGCCTGATCATAGCGGAAAGCGTGATATTCTCCCCAACCCTTAATGTTTTCCCGTGGCCAGAGCGCCACGGCGCTGACCTGGTTGGGCTTCATCCGCACAAGTTCGTCGCCGCTGTAGCTGCGGCGGATGCTTATCCCGCCAATCGTAACCATCGCTTCTGCCGACTTCAGCTCGCCTTCATCTTCCTGGACTTCGCAACGGTATGAAACGGGCATTCCGCTTTCCGCTTTTCCGGTTTCCAGCAGTGCACGGCAATAATCGGTAACCGGCATCGGCAGATAAAAATATACATATGTTTTCTGGTCGCCGGCATTGGTTTGCTTCTGGCTGACAAAATAACACGCCGGATCGACGCCGCCCAACACCGGATCGTCCGGGAGAATATCCCGTGTTTTGCTGTCGCCGACAAAATAGTAGAATTTTTTCTGGAGCAAAGCATCCGGTTGATGCGGATTGCTGCTTTGTACCAATACCGGATCGTCAAGGAAATCTTCAAGCATCCGTTTCATAATCTCGGCCTTTTTGATTTGCCGCGGGTAGGGGTCCGGCAAACCGTCCAAAATCCGGCGCAGTTTCGCTCTGAGCGCAACCGCTTCCGGATACCCCAGTTTGCCGAGAAAATCGTCCCGCACGCCGTAGCCTTTGCCGCCCGGCGGGTTTTCAATCCACTTCAGCTTTTCAAAGCCACCGAGCGCTTCCCATGCGTCGGCAGCCGGAACAAGATAGGTCGTCGGCGACGATATCGCGATCGGCATTTCCTCGCCGCTTTTCACGATATAATAAACGCGAACCATCTCATCATTGAACGGGGGTTCTTTTTCTTCTTCCCGTAATGCCAGCATGGGGCGGGCCATAAACACCGCGAGCATGATTTCCCTTGTTTCGCGATCCAGCCCGTTGTCGCGTTTGTTAATAGAATCGGCTGAGATGTCTTTTTCTTTGATCTCGAGTCCGTAATGGTCGTTTCCTATCAAAATCAAAGTCATTATCGCACGCCATTGTTTGATAATGGACGCCTTATACCGCGCCATTACTCCGTTTTTCCGGGCACGGCCTCCCTCGTTCGCGTTGCCGCTGTCTTCGGCCGTATTTCCCTCGTCCAGAGCATCGTCCGGCCCGAAGAGCATCATGTTATAAATTCTGTGCGCCGTCCAAATGTCCGGAATCGACCGCAAATCGTCATAATCGATTTTTGCTTCTCCACTGTCGATTTCCATGGCGTCCCGGATAATCTTCAGTTTGTCCGAAAGGCGTTTTTGTTCGGCAACGCCGTCTAAATATGTATCCGTTGCTTCGGTATCGATCGGAAACCAGTATTTCATCTCTCTGCCCCCTTCTTTGCCGTTATGCGTTGGCCGCAGTATGTTTTATGGTTGCCGCCTTGGGCGGCCGTTTTGCTTCGCAGGCTCCAAGCAGCGCCAGCGTAAACGCTTCCGCTCCCGGATTCTGCCGGTCGAGGTGTTTTCTTGCAAGCAAGTAACCGGCCGCCTGTTCGTTCACTGCGCCGGTAATCAGACGAAGTTTCATGCCCAGCAGATTGACGCCGGACGTTTTGCCGCGCTGCGCCTTTGCCTGCAAATTGTTTTTGTTCTCCATTACCTCCAGCGGTTTCAGGCCGTTAACGTCCATGTCGCTGAACCAGCGCAGGAACTCCTCCGAAAAGAAAATCAGATCCCCGATTCCGCTTTTCCGGCTTGTCCAGACGTCCTCCCAGCCTTCCGAAGAGCGGGTTTGCTCATACCAAAGCTCGTTCACAGCCGCCGGGCGGTACTCTTTCGCCTGCACGGCAATCGGCCCGTAATAGGACTCCGTCATAAGGCAAAGCCTTTCGAGCTGCTGCAGGCTCGTCCTTACCTGTTCCGCCTGCGGGAAGGACCCCCAGCCGGATTTCTGCTCCTTTTCCGGGACAACAACCGTGTTGCCGCCGGCGCCTGCAAAAAATTCAAAAACGCCGACTGCGGCAGTAAGCTCGGTCGGAACGGATGGGTTGTTCTGCGGACTCTTTACGCTGTCCCCGCTGTTCATAACCTCGTGTTGTTTGCCCTCGCTGTCTTCTTCCTTCATAGACTGTTCGTTATTGCCGACCACCTGCACATAATCGACTCCGGAAAGAATGTCCGATGTTAAATAGTAATTGAGCGCCATTTTGCTCTGGAATGGGAAATTCGCAAAGTCTGCTTTGACCTCTCCTTTACCCCAGCGCTTTTTCGGATCGTCCTGCAGATAAAAATACGGCGCCATAAGCGTCATGCCGATTCTATAATTCAGGCACTGCTTTTGTTCCAGAGACTGTTTGAATAATCTCGCCAGTGTCGGGACGCCGCTTGCACCCGTGCCGCCAAAAAGAGACCCGGCAAACATGACCCTGGTTTCATCCTGTCCGCCTGCCAGCGTACACAACGTGCTCCAGAAATTCTGGCCGCGATTTCGGTAGAGGTACTCCCAGAGCAGCGATCCGATTCTGGGGCGCCCTTTGCAGCCCTGCAGCAAGTCCATATCGCGGTCGGCAGCGCTATAGAGCGCTTTCATCAGCAACTTTGAGCCTTCGTGATTTCCAAGCGTCGGAACAAAATCCATGATTTTCGTTGTGTTGTCGTCCCCGCTGTTCAGGCCCGTCTGGAAAAAGAACGATTCCTCATCCTCCAGAACAATTTCAAACGGCCTCCATTTTTCGCACCATGCCTTACCCTTTTGCCACAGAAAGCCAAACGCGCAGTTGTAGCTTTTTATCATGTCGCGCAGTTCCTGGCCGTCGGCGTGATGTACGTCCAGGTCTACGAGCCGGATTGTCAATCTGGCGTCCTGCTGCCCCAGCATGGCCGGAAACCCGGCCGCCGCCAACGCCACCACGGACTGTGCTACCCGCGCGCCGGATCCGCCGATCGCAATTAATATCCATTCTTTCATAAAAACAAACCCCCTTCTCGTCATTCTCCGCTTATTTAAGCGGGTCCCTGCGGCATCTCTGCGTCCTGTTCAGCGCGCCGAACCACCATACGTCCCAAAACATCTGTAATGTGCTGCAGCCCGCAAAAACCAGCGCCGGCAGCCATGTCAGCCGCCTTGCAGCTATTCTGGAAAACAGGATCGACTCCCACCAATACTGCGCCGGAAAATAGACGCGCGTTAAATACAAAAAAACACCCGTGCCGCACAGAATGAAAACGCAATTTAAAATTATCTGAATAACGCGCCGCGGCCGCACGGTGTCGTTCAGGCTTTCATCAATGCTAAAAAACACAAGATTCATGATCAGCATACCGCCAAGCAAACCGGCAAACAGAAGATACGCCAACTGAAAAAACGTCCCGCCGGCCCCTTCCGCCGTAATGGAAGCGTTAGCCCCCACCGACAGGAACGCGTCCATGATCGAGTCCTTCAGCAGCAGCGGAACAAGACACAAAAGCACACAGAAAAAAACCATCAGTGCAACCTGCCTCGTTATCCGCAGCCATTTCACCCGTTTTGACATTCCTTTTTTCCCTTCCATCATTCTTCCTCCCCGTTGATCTTTCCTTGCTTTAATTTCCGCATAACAGTTTTACAACTTCGTCCTGGCTGTACGCCCATTCGAGGTCCTCGTCGCTTTTGATGTTTTCATTGCGCACGTAATATGCCGCCTGTTCACGAAGAACGACCCCGCACAAAACGGTCTGATCGTAACTAGTGAGCTGTTCGCCGACCGACTCAATGTTCAGGTCGATCTGGCGGTCCAGCAGGTTGCTCACGAACGTATCCGCAAAATAAGCGGTTTTTGTCGCTTCGGTGAACAGGTACGCCCTCTCGGCCCACTGCGTTTGATACACACCCATGTCCATGGTCCATTCCTTCATCCAGTCCGTGTCGTACACGGCGCGGATTGCATCCCTGTCCGGCATGTATTCCGAGCGGAACGTCAGCGAAAAAATTGCCGGTTCGTCCTGCTGCAGCTGTGAAACGTCGATCGTACAAAGGATTTCGGCGGTTTGCCGCGCACCGTCGAACTGCGGGTCCTGCGCAAGCATAAACAGGTTTTGTGCCGGCGCTTCCCACCCAACGATTTGTGACGGGTATGTCGAATCGATTTCGCTGGTATTGTATTTTAATTGCTTCACCGTAACTTCGACATCCGGGTTGTTTTCGGCGAAATCAAATACCGTCTCGGTGCAAAGCGCCTGAATCGCCCCGTCTTCCAGCGAGGGACTTGTCACAATTTCGTACGGAAAGCGATAGGTGACAGCAAGATTCCCGTCCGATTCTCCCATCTGACCCGTATACATCTTCGCTATCTCAATCCCGCCGATTGCGTCGCGGTATTCGTCCAGTTCGCCGCCTCCGCCCGTCAGATCAAAAACATAGGCCGGGTCGTACCCATCCTGCCCGTATTCGCTGATGTTGCCCGCAAACGCGACTTCAACCCCATCGGAAGCCGTCCCCGCGGAAACCTGCAAAGCGGTCTCTCCGCTCCCGCCCGCCGGCCGACAGCAGAGTTTGTAATAGTACATCGAGTTTGTCTGGCCCTGTCCCGAAAGGTAATCGTCCTCCGAACAGACCTGCAGAAATTGATCCATCACGGAAAGGACGTTTGTCTTATCCCCGATAAAGAGTAAATAGAGCGGTCGCTGGTATACTTGGCTCGTATTGCCCGCCGTGCCGAACACCCGCCGCGGCTCAATGCCGACCGAGGAAGACGGCACGTTACGGATCGTGCCGGCATAGTCCGCCTGAATGCCGACGATCCCCATCGACAGCGATTCACTGTCAAGCACGTCTTTCGCCAGCGCATCCGCTATTTCGTTGCTCTCCCCAACGTCCCGCATCGCAAGATCCGAAATCAGAATAAACACGTCCCCTTTGTTTGCGGATTCGCCCGCACACGAAGCAACATCCGAAACGAGGCCGACAAGATCGGAATTGTGCTGCGCATAGGCGCTCGTCTTCACCGCGCTGGCATAAAAATCGGCAAGCGGCTGAAAATATGTCCCCGCTGCCGCGCCGGCCCACTTTCCTTCCAACGCAGTGCCGCTGTCGCCCTCCAGGCAGGAAATATACCCATAGTAATCCTGGCCGGACGTGATTTCGCTGCAAGCCGTCATGACAGACTGAAAGGTTACGCAGCGTTTGCTTAAAAATCCCTGTGCGTCATAGCCTTCCCCTCCGTTATAATCGCCAAGATTACTGTCGAGGATAATATGGATCGTCGGGCTTTCCGGCTGTGCCTCTGCAGACGCGCCGCCGGCGTTTACCCGGTCCAGTTCGTCATAGAGCGTCTGCGACGGCGAAATTCTTCCGCGCGCAACCCGGCTTCGGTCCTCCGTCGTTTCCCCGCAGGCACAAAGCGACCACATCAGCGCAGCGATACAGATGCAAGCTAAAACGATTTTCGCCGTTTTGCGTGTACCTCGGTTTGCTTGTCTTTGCATTTCATCCTCCCATACCGTTTTTTATTTAGGGCAAAGCCCCTCAAGCAGCAACGCGGTTCGCTGCTTTGGCTCGCTTGAAAAGACATGCTATTTCGTTGTTTATAAAGAAAGGCGCGGCACTCCCGCCGTTTCAGAATATTGTTTCATGTGTGCCCGCCGCCAGCGCCCCTTTATAGCTGCATGAAACCGACAGTCCTGCACATGACATTATTTTAACGTTTCCTGCAGGTAACCGGCATGGGATATTCTTGTTGATTCTTGGTATTTTTGTATGATTCTGGCCTGTTTCAGGCATGTCGTTTCACGCGGGATTCCTGTGCAAAAAGCAGGCGCGCGTTTCCCGTTCTGTACGCGGGTTTTCGCAGGCGCGCAGCGCTTGTCATTTTCCGAACGAATCGTTACAATCAAATTATGAAACGCCCTCTTTTCAAACGCCTTTTGGCAATCTTTTTTGCGCTTCTGCCGCTCGTTTCAGCGGTGGGTTGTTCGCCCGCGCAGAAAAGTGAAAACGCCGGTGAAGAAGCGCAGACAATTCGGATCATCGACGACAATTATCGGAACTATTATGAAATTTTCGTTTCCTCGTTTTACGACAGCGACGGCGACGGCACGGGCGACCTCGACGGCGTGGCGCAGAAACTCGACTACCTCAACGACGGCAACGACGAAACGGACGGCGATCTCGGTTTCAACGGAATCTGGCTCATGCCGATCATGCCGTCGCCAAGTTACCATAAATACGACGTAACCGACTTTTGCAGTATCGACCCGGCGTACGGCACGCTGGAGGATTTTGAAGCGCTGCTCTCCGCCTGTCACGAACGCGGAATCCGGCTCATCATCGATTTCCCGTTCAATCACACTTCGTCGGAGCACCCGTGGTTTCTGCAGGCCGTGACCTACTATGAATCGCTCGAGGCGGGCGCACAGCCTGACTACGGCGTTTGCCCGTATGCGGCGTATTATCATTTTTCCACCGAAAAAGCAGGTGCGATGAACTGGTACCCCGCGGGGACGAGCGGCTGGTATTACGAAGGTGTGTTTACCGATCAAATGCCCGACCTCGCGCTGGAAAACGAGCAGGTCCGCGCCGAAATCGAACAGGCCGCCGCCTTCTGGCTCAACCTCGGCGTGGACGGCTTCCGGCTGGACGCGGTGAAGGAATACGTTTCCGGCAGTCCCGCGGCGAATGTGGAAATCCTTTCATGGTTCTCCGATTACGCAAAGAGTGTAAATCCGGACGTATATCTGGTTGGCGAAGCCTGGGAGACCAACGCCGTGACGCTCTCCACCTATTATGAAAGCGGGATGACCAGCTTTTTCGACTTCCCGCTTGCGCAGGCAACCGGGAGCGTAGCCATTGCGGTCAATCGCGGGACAGGCGAATCGCTCGCGGCGCTGTTTTCCCGCGCGCAGGAGGTTTACGGTGCAGTCGACGCCGATTTCATCGACGCGCCGTTTTTGAGCAATCACGACACGTCGCGTATCAGCGCGCACTATGTCAACGACGCGCGAAAGATGAAATTCGCGGCCGGTCTGCTGCTGACCATGAACGGCAGCCCGTTCGTTTACTACGGCGAGGAACTCGGCATGAACAGCCGCGGGACGAAGGACGAAAACAAACGCCTCCCCATGCACTGGTCGGACGTGGATTTGACCGGGACGCCGCTTGCGCCCGCCGGTGCGGACGAGGTCGAGCAAAAGTTTCCGGCGCTCGACGAGCAGATCGGCGATCCAACCTCGATTTATAATTACTACAAGCAAGCGCTGCGCATCCGCAACGAAAACCCGGGAATTGCGCGCGGCACGATGGAAACGGCGGGCGCGTTCGTTACGGACACCGTCTGCGCGATTACCAAGACCTATCAAGGCAGCACGCTGCTGCTGCTTTATAACCTCGGCGAAGAGACCGAAACCGTTTCGCTCGGCGGGACGGACTATGAAGCGTTTTCGCTTTGCGGCAGCCTGAACGTGGATGAAACCGAAATCACGCTGGCGGACGGCGTTCTGACGCTTCCTTCTTTCGGCATCGCTGTGCTGGAGTCCTGAATCCGTACGATAAAAACCTGCGTAAACCGCAGGCCGGCTGCCAAAAAACTAATTTGAGGGCGGTCAGGGGGTGTGCAGGCTGCACACCCCTTTTCCGCTTTTTACCGCTACAATAATGCATGGAAAGCCGACCGCCGGGGCGGAAAAGATTGGGCGCTCCGCGGACCGCGCCGCCGCGATGTTCGTGCTTGCAGGCGGTTGGAAAATCAAGCGACGGGAGGAACTGAAATGGGTCTTTTCAAACCGGCATGGCAGAGTCAAAACGAACGCCGCGCGCTGGAGGCGATTGCAAACATAACCGATACGGACAAGCTTGCAACAATCGCGCAGACCGCAGTGTCCGCCAACGTCCGCAACGTGGCGGCGGCAAGGAAAGCCGCGCTTCAAAAGAGACGCGAGCGGCACGATTCCGGCGCGCCGAAGAATCCCTGCCCGAAATGCGGAGCGGAAATGGCCGTCGTCGAATACTATTCTGCAATACCGGACGATCCTTCGGCAACCAGTCAAGAGGCGAAACGGAACGGGAACGAAAAAAAGCCGACGACCGCGGCTTCAACGAGATATACCGATCTTCAGCGCCATTTCGGCACCATATGCCTTTACTGCGCCGAAAAGCGTGCGTTCACACTACTGGTCATTGGCCGCTCGATGCTGGCGCTTGGGCTGCTGGTTATCGTGGCCGCCCTGCTCGCAATCGGTGCGATCAGCAGCGCGATCGTTTTCGTTCTCGTGCTTGCAGGCATTTTAATTGTAAGGGTAGGCTGGCACTTTGCTACGAATGGGAAATACTGTCCTTCCTCCCGGCCGGACAAACGGGTTACGCCATCAACGGAGGACCTTCTTCGCGACAGCGGCCTGCACGATCATGCGTCGGAACGCTTTATCCAGCACGTTTCCGGACGGCAAGTCCCGCAGGGCAGGGTTTTTCTCTCGCGGGGGTTGGTACGAGAAATGCAGGAAAACGGCAGCGCCCGCTGAAGCCGGCGCTGCTGCGGCGCTATGCGGCACAGACGTTTCATTTTTACGCGGGTTTTTCCTCCGCCGGGCGGAATGTTTTGCAAGCGTCCTTAATGGTGGAACAGCCGAATCCCGGTGAACGCCATCGCTATGCCGAAGCGGTCGCAGGCGGCGATCACGTCCGCGTCGCGGACGGAACCGCCCGGCTGGGCTATGAAATCCGTCCCGCTCATGTGCGCTCGCAGGATGCTGTCCGAAAACGGGAAAAACGCGTCGCTGCCCAGCGAAACCCCGGCAACCGAATCCAGAAACGCGCGTTTCTCTTCCTCTGTCAGTGGGTCCGGCCGCTTTGTGAAATACCGCTGCCAAACGCCGTCTGCAAGGATGTCCTCTTCGTTGCGATTGATATATGCATCCACGGCGTTGTCCCGTTCGGCACGCTTGATTTCCGGCAGAAACGGAAGGTCCAGCACTTTTTCATGTTGGCGAAGTTGCCAGGTGTCCGCCTTGCCCGCCGCAAGGCGCGTGCAGTGGATGCGGCTCTGCTGCCCCGCGCCAACGCCGATCGCCTGCCCGCCGTAAGCAAAGCACACTGAGTTGGACTGCGTGTATTTGAGCGTGATCAACGCGACTATTAAATCCCGCTTCGCGCTTTCCGGCAGAACGCGGCTTTTTGTCACGACGTTTTGCAGGCAGTTTTCGTCAATTTCCACGTCGTTTCGCCGCTGCTCGAACGCAACGCCGAACACCTGCTTGGTTTCCTGTTCCGGCGGCTCATAGTCCGGGTCGATCTTTATGATGTTGTACGTTCCCCTGCGCTTTTGCCGCAGCAGTTCCAGCGCGGCGGGCGTATACCCCGGCGCGATCACGCCGTCCGAAACTTCGCGCAGCAGCAACCGCGCGGTCGTTTCGTCGCATACGTCGCTCAGCGAGGCAAAATCTCCATAAGAACTCAACCGGTCCGCGCCTCTTGCGCGCGCGTACGCACAGGCGATCGGGGACTCGTCCAGCCCCGGTATATCGCCCGCAAAGCACGCCCTTTTCAGCGCGCCGTCCAGCGGCTCGCCGACGGAAGCGGATGTCGGGCTGACATGCTTAAAGGAGGCCGCAGCGGGTTTTTTAAGCGCCGCTTTCAGTTCTCTTACCAACTGCCAGCCGTTAAGCGCGTCTAAAAAGTTGATATACCCCGGCCTGCCGTTGAGAATTTCCACAGGCAGCTCGCCGCCGCTCGGCAGATAGATTTTCGCCGGTTTCTGGTTCGGGTTACAGCCATACTTGAGTTCGAATTCCTTCATCGTTTAATCTCCCAGGCGTTTGTTCTTCATCGCGCTTTCAAATTCCCCCGTCGATAAATCCGTATACCGCACATACAGCGCAACGCGGTTCTGCTCGTCCAGACTCGCCCAGAGCAAGTTGGCAAACGCCGCGCAGCCGTCTTCGATCGCAACTTCTCTCGGCGCGCCGGCAAACGAAGGAATCGGGCTTCCGTCCGTTTCGTAGGTATGGATCAGGCGGCCAATCCCGTCCTGCGGCGCATACCGCCAATAGGCGCGCTCGCAGGCATCCTCTCCCGCTTCCTTGCGCAAAATGCTCATTTGAAAGGAACCGTCATGCTCCATCATGCCGCTGATGCGCGGTGTGTAGTTCGGCGCGTCCGGTTCGTAACAACGCGTGTCCAGCGCGCTTTGAAACGATTCGCCCTGTTCCAGAAACGCGGCGATCGTGTTCGTCTGGTCGCCGTTGGTCACAATCAGGTTCCCGCAGCACACTCGCACGGGCGAATACAGAATCAGCGACGGGTCGCTCAACTTGCTTTGATCGAAAATGCGAATGTGCAGCGCGTCCCCTTCCTCGCAGAAAATGCGGTTCCGGCTGTTTTCGCTGCGCCCCATGATGAAATACGCAATCACAGATTTCCCGCCGGCCGCGCCGATCAGCACACCCCGTCCGGGGTATGGATTCCCGCTTAAAAGCGCCTGCACCGTCTTCACTTTCTTTCTCCGATCCCGACGGGGACGAATCCGCTTCCGTCGTAGTTCCAAATTTCTTTGAATCCGCAGGATAACGCCAGTTCCTCTGCAAGGCCGAACGAACAGACGATGCCGTCCGCGGTATGCGCGTCCGAGCTGATCGTAATCCGTCCGCCCATTTTATTGAGCGCCGCCAGCAGGTCGCGCGAAGGATACGGCGTCGTGCGGTACCCGCGCGAAATCGCGCCCGTGTTGATCTCGAAAATCTTGTCCTTTTTAACGAGCGCTTCCATGGCTTCCAGCGCGGCGCTTGTGTACGCCGGCGATTCTGCATCGAAAAAATGGCGCCGCTCGTCGAACTTCGTAATCAAATCAAAGTGTCCGACGATGTCGGTTTCCGCAATTTCGGCCAGCGCGCCGTATTGTGCAAAAAACGCTTTTGCCGCCGCATCCGCATTCCCGCTAAAGCAGGCGGACAAATACCGTTTCGTCTCCTCCGGGCTGTTGTCGACGTTGATCGTCTCCGTTTCCAGCGGGATGTGGTGAATCGAGCCAATCACGTAGTCGCAGTCCGTAAAGTCCGGTTCGGACAGCAGATCCCACTCCAGCCCGCAATAAATTGCGATTCTGCCCGCATAGGTTTCCTGCAGCCGCCGGACTTCCGCGCGGTATGCCGGGAGGTCTTCTTTGGCGATCGTCCATTCCGCCGGAAACGGGACCGGGCTGTGCCCGCTGAAACCGACCGAAGTCAGACCGGCGGCGATTGCCGCACGCACCATTTCGTCCGTCGAGTTTTGCCCGTCGTCCCAGAGGGAATGTGTATGGAGGTTCTGCAAAATCATTCGATCATCTTCTCCTGTTTCACCTTATGGTCGATGACGTGGCGGGAAGCCATCTCGCGCTTGACTTCGTCGAGCCCAATCCCCGCTTCGATCATCAGCACCATAACATGATACATTAAATCGCCGATTTCATAAACCGTGTTCGCTCTGTCTTCGTCCTTGGCCGCAAGGATGACTTCGGTGGTCTCCTCGCCGACCTTTTTGAGGATTTTGTCCAGACCTTTTTCAAACAAATAAGTCGTGTAGCTGCCTTCCTTCGGGTTCGCCTTGCGGCCCCGCAGCATCTCCATCAAATCTTCGTATTGAAATCCCGGCGGCTCCTCGCCGTAAAAGACCGTTTCACTGAAGCAGGAATCCGTGCCCAGATGACACGCGGGTCCGTCCTTTCGCACCTCCACGACCAGCGCGTCCCGGTCGCAGTCCGCCGTGATAGAAACGATATGCTGAAAATTCCCGCTCGTTTCGCCTTTGCGCCAGAGTTTTTTGCGCGAGCGCGACCAAAAACAGGTGCACCCTTCTTCCATCGAGATACGCAGGCTTTCGGCGTTCATATACGCCAGCGTAAGCACCCGCTTTGTTTCCGTATCCACGACGACGGCGGGAATCAGCCCGTCCGTACCGAATTTCAGGGTTGAAATATCAAACATCTTTTATTGCCTCCGCATCGTGACGCCCGCGTCCGCAAGCGCGTCCTTGAGTTCCGGGATCGTGACCTCGCCAAAGTGGAAAATCGAAGCCGCGAGCCCCGCGTCCACCTTCGGGATCGACCGAAACAGCGTAACGAAATCCTGTATCCCGCCCGCGCCGCCGGACGCAATCACCGGCACGTTTACGATCTCGCAGACTGCCTGCAGCATTTCGAGGTCGAATCCCAGCTTTACGCCGTCCGTATCGATGGAGTTGAGCACGATCTCGCCCGCGCCCATGTCCACACCGCGGCGGATCCACTCCAGCGCATCCATCCCCGTGTCCTCGCGTCCGCCCTTTGCAAACACGCGAAACTGCCCGCCGACGCGCTTTGCGTCCACCGAGAGCACGACGCACTGATCGCCGTAGCGCTTGGCCGCCGCGCCGATCAACTCCGGGTTTTTAATAGCGCCGGAATTGACGCTCACCTTGTCCGCGCCGCACTTGAGCACACGGTCGAAATCGTCCACCGTGTTGATGCCGCCGCCGACCGTGAGCGGGATAAAGATCGTGGACGCAACGCGCGTGAGCACGTCCGTAAACAGCGCGCGCCCTTCGGCGGACGCGGTAATATCGTAAAACACCAACTCGTCCGCGCCGCTCTCGGAATAATATTTCGCCAGCTTCACCGGATCGGAAACGTCGTTCAGTCCAAGGAAATTCACGCCTTTGACTACGCGGCCGTCCTTAACGTCCAGACACGGGATAATGCGTTTTGTAATCATGCTTTCACCGCCTCGAGTGCTTCCTTTAAGTCGATTGCACCGGTATAGAGCGCCTTGCCGACGATTGCGCCGTATAGTCCCAGTTCGTTCAGCGCGCGCACGTCCTCCAGAGACGAAACGCCGCCGGACGCGATAAAGTTCATCGAAAACGCTTCGCTAAGCGTCCGGTAGAGGGTCCGGTTCGTTCCCTGCATCGCGCCGTCGCGCGAAATGTCGGTGCAGATCACGGTTTGCACGCCAATTTTTTCCAGTTCGCCGCAGAACGCTTCTCCGCGCATTTTGCTCGTCTGCGTCCAGCCCCGCACCGCGACGAACCCGTCTTTCAGATCCACGCCCACCGCGACGGCCGAACCGTAATATTCGACCATCTGCGAAACGAACGCGAGGTTTTCCGCCGCCGCCGTACCGAGGATCACGCGGGAAACACCCGCGTCGATATATTTTTTCACTGTCTCGGGGCTGCGGATGCCGCCGCCGATTTCCACCTGCAGCCCGCTGCTTTTTGCAATGCGCTCCACAATGGAAAAATTCGGCGTTCCCCCGGTCTTCGCACCTTCGAGGTCGACCAGATGAACGTATTCCGCGCCCGCTTCATAAAAAGACGCGGCGACGGCGACGGGGTCGCCGCTGTAGACCGTCATGTTCGCATAGTCGCCGCGCAGCAGCCGCACGGCTTTTTTTTCGTAGAGGTCGATTGCAGGCAGCAGAATCATTGTTTTTTCCTCAAAGTTCGCAGAACGCCTGTAAAATCTTCAGCCCGACGGCGCCGCTTTTTTCCGGGTGGAACTGACAGCCCAGCACGTTTTCGCGGCCGACCGCGGCGGTGAGCTCTATCCCGTATTCCGCCGTAGCGAGCAGTGATTTATCGCAGTGTTCGGCATAGAAACTATGCACAAAGTACACGCAGTCGCCTTGTTTGGTATACCGGAACAGCGGATGCTCGGGATGCTTGAGAATCAGCGCGTTCCAGCCGATATGCGGCACCTTGAGTCCCGGCGGCACGACGGGGCGCATGTCCACAACCTCTCCGGCAAGCAGGCCGAGGCCTTCGTGCTCGCCGTATTCAAAGCTGCGCTCAAAGAGCATCTGCATGCCGAGGCAAATGCCGAGCAGGTATTTACCCTGCTTCGCTTCCGCGGTCACAACCTCGCCTAGGCCGCTTTTGCGAAGTTTTTCCGCCGCGTCCTCAAACGCGCCAACGCCCGGCAGGATGACCTTGTCCGCGCGGCGGATTTGCTCCGGCTCGCCCGTAACGAGCGCCTCCTGCCCAATGCTTTTGAGCGAGCTCTTCAGCGAAAAGAGGTTTCCTACCCCGTAGTCGACAATCGCAATCACTGCAGTACTCCTTTTGTGGACGGGATTTCGTCCGCGTGCGCTTTATCAATGCACGCGGCCTGCGCAAGCGCACGCCCGAACGCCTTAAACATCGCCTCGATGATATGATGCGAGTTCTCGCCGTCCAGCTGGCGGATATGCAGCGCGAGTTCCGCCTTTCGGGTAAACGCCTCGAAAAACTCCTTTGCAAGTTCCGTGTCGAACGAACCGACCTTCTGCGCGGGGATTTCCGCGCGGTAGCGCAGGCACGCCCTGCCGGAAAGGTCGACCGCGCAGAGCACAAGCGCCTCGTCCATCGGCAGCAGCATGCTCCCGTAGCGAACGATTCCCTTTTTGTCGCCAAGCGCCCTCAAAACCGCCTCGCCGAGCGCGATGCCAACGTCCTCCACGCTGTGGTGGCCGTCGACTTCAACGTCGCCGATGCACCGCACGTCCAGATCAAACCGTCCGTGCGCGGCAAAGAGCGTAAGCATGTGGTCGAGGAATCCAACGCCGGTGGAAACATCGCTTTTGCCGCTTCCGTCCAGATTCAGCGTGAGCGAAACGTCCGTTTCGTTCGTTTTGCGGTTAATCGTCGCCATACGCATATTGTTCAGCATCCTTTCTCGTTAAAGACGGCTTCCATCGCCGTAAAGAGCGTGTCCATCTGTTCCCGCGTTCCAATCGTGATACGGCAGAAATTTGAAATGCGCTCCGCGTCAAAGTGCCGCACCAGCACGCCGCGCCGCTTGAGCGCGCGGTAGAGTTCGCCGCCTTCGGCCCTGCCGTTTCCGGCAAAAAGGAAGTTTGCGCACGACGGCAGCACGGTAAAGCCCAGTTCCTCCAGCCGTTTTGCGGCATATGCGCGGGTTTCGATAATCTTCTTCGCGTTTTCCGCATAATATGCGTTGTCCGAAATCGCGGCGGCGCCCGCCGCCTGCGTCATGCGGTTAACGTTATAAGGATTGATCGAGTATTTCACCGCCGTCAAATCCCGTATCAGCGCTTCACTGCCGACGCCGAATCCCAGCCGCGCGCCCGCAAGCGAGCGGGACTTGGAAAACGTCTGCGTGACCAGCAGATTTTCATACCGCCGGATCAGTGGCACACAGCTTTCGCCGCCGAAGTCGATATACGCCTCGTCGATGATCACCGCGTTGTCCGGGTTCGTACGCACGATCTCCTCAAGCTGCCAAACCGGCAGGCAAATTCCCGTCGGCGCGTTCGGGTTGGCGATCAGGACGGTTTCGCTCAGGCCGCAGTAGTCCCGGTAGTCGATCGAAAAATTTCCCTTCAGCGGGATTTTGTGCAGCGGCACGCCGCAGAACGACGCGTACACGGGGTAAAACCCATAACTGACGTCCGGCGCGGCAAACGGCCGGGTTTTCCCGCCGAACGCGAGGAATGCAAAGTAGAGTATTTCGTCCGACCCGTTGACGGGCAGAACGTTCTGCGGACCCACTCCATACAGTTCCGCCGCCGCAAGCCGAAGCTGCGTGCACTCCGGGTCGCAGTAGAGGTTCAGCGCCTCCGCCTCGCGCGCCGCCGCCCGGACGACCCCCGGCGAAGGCGGAAACGGCGATTCGTTGGTGTTGAGCTTCACGTATTTCTGGTCCCGCGGCTGCTCGCCCGGCGTATACGGCGCAAGCGCCGCGAGCCTTTCACATAAAAACCGGCTCATGTCAAATCCTCTTCAAAACGGACCAGCGCCGCGCGCGCATGTGCTTCCAGCCCTTCCGCACGCGCAAACGCCGCAATTTTTCCGCTCACCTTTTGCAGTTCCTCTTTTGGGAAATAGAGATACTGCGTTTTCTTGATGAAATCGTCCACGCCAAGCGGACTGGAAAACCGCGCCGTCCCGCTGGTCGGCAGCGTGTGGTTCGGCCCGGCGAGATAGTCGCCCAGCGCCTCCGGACAATAGTTGCCAAGGAAGACCGATCCCGCGTTCTGCACCCGTTCAAGATACGTTTCCGGCTCGGCAACGCAAAGCTCCAGGTGCTCCGGCGCAATTTCGTTCGCCAACTCCATTGCGGCCGCAAGATCGTCCGTCACGACAATCCAGCCGTTGTTTTCAACCGATGCGCGTGCAATGGCTTCGCGCGGGAGCGCCGCGAGCCGCCGTTCCGTCTCGGCGGAAACCTGCTCGGCCAGCGCGCGGCTGTCTGTGACCAGCACCGCGGTCGCCAGTACGTCGTGCTCGGCCTGGCTGAGCAAATCCGCCGCAAGAAACGCCGGATTGGCTGTCTCGTCCGCAACAATCAGTATTTCGCTCGGCCCCGCGATCATATCGATCGCCACGCGGCCGAACACCTGCCGTTTGGCCTCGGCGACGTACGCGTTGCCCGGGCCGACGATCTTGTCCACCTTCGGCACCGTTTCAGTCCCGTACGCCAACGCCGCGACCGCCTGTGCGCCGCCCGCTTTGAACACGCGGTCCACCCCGGCGAGCCTTGCCGCCGCGAGGATCGGCGCGGCGATCGTCCCACCGGCCGACGGCGGGGAAACCATGACGATTTCACCGCAGCCCGCAATTTTTGCAGGAATTGCGTTCATAAACACAGTGGAAGGATAACTCGCCGTTCCGCCGGGGATATACAGCCCGACCTTCTCGATCGGCGTAATTTTCTGGCCGAGATATGCGCCGTTTTCCATCTGCATACGAAATCCCTGCCGCACCTGCATCGCGTGAAACGCGCGGATGTTTTCCGCGGCCGTCTGCATCGCGTCCAGCAGTTCCGGCTCGATCGTTTTCAGGGCGGCTTCCATCTCATCGGAAGTAACTTCCAGCGAACCGAGCTCGGCTTTGTCGAACTTCTTCGCGTATTTTTTCAGCGCCGCGTCGCCGTTTTCCGCAACATCTCGGATGATGCCGCGCACCGCGTCGCCGACGTTCGCTTCGTCGGTCCCGCGCGCAAACAGACGCGTTTGCTTCGCCTGCGCTCCCGCTATAATCCGCATGTCTCGTCCACGACCTTTCCCACTCTCTTGCAGAGCGTTTCAATCTCCCTGCCTTTAAACTTAAAGCACGCCTTGTTGGCAATCAGCCGCGCGCTGACCGGTGCGATCGTTTCGAGCGGGCAAAGGCCGTTTTCCAGCAGCGTTTTGCCCGTTTCGACGATATCCACGATCACATCCGAAAGCCCCAGTATCGGCGCGAGCTCCACCGAACCGTTGAGCCGGATGACGTCGATCGCGCGGCTCTTGCCTTCGTAATAGGTCTTTGCGATGTTCGGAAACTTCGTCGCGACCCGCAGCGTATGTGCGTGGTCGTCCCGAAAGTCCGCCCATCCGGCAACGCACATGCGGCATTTGCCGACCCGCAAATCCAGCAGTTCGTATACATCCGGCGCGTATTCCAGCAGGATGTCTTTGCCCGCAACGCCGATATCCGCCGCGCCGCGCTCGACATAAATCGCCACATCGGAGGGCTTCACCCAGAAATAGCGGATGCCCGCGGCCTCGTTTTCAAACGTAAGCTTGCGGTTCTCCTCTTTCAGCGAGGGGCAGGCGTACCCCGCCGCCTCGAACAAATCGTAAACCTTGTCGCCGAGCCTGCCTTTGGGCAGCGCGACGCTGACCATGCGCTTCATTGTATTTTCCCCTCGCAGTCCAGCCGGACGATCCGGCGGCAGGTTATACCCGCGTCCTTTCCGCACTGCACCCGCAGCGACGGTGCGCCCGCTTTGAGCGATTCCACCGTTTTAGTGAGCGCTTCGGGATCCGTTCCTTCGTCATAGAGCACAAGCGTGTCCACATCATACGCGGGTTTCGGCTCCAAATACCGTTCCAGCTGATCGAGGTAAACCGCAAAACCAATCGCCTCGCCGCTTCGGCCCATGCGTGCCATAAGATTGTCGTACCGGCCGCCGGAGAGCACGCCGGTTGGAATCCCGTCCACAAATCCTTTAAAGATCAGGCCGTTGTAATAGTCCATATCGTTAACGACCGAAAAGTCGAGGTTGACGTTGCCGATGCCGTATACGCGCATCAGCCCCGCGACGGCACGCAGTTCCTCCAGCGCACCCTTGCAGGCTTCCGGCAGGCCGAGCGCCTCCACATCGTTAAGCTTTTCTTCCAGCGGCCCGTAAACCGAAAGCAGCGCCTTGAGCAGGCGCTCCGTTTCCGGCCGCACCGAAAGCTCGGCGCAGACGTCCGCCAGCCCATGCGAATTCTTTTCGCCGACGGCGGAGAGGATGCGCGCGCGTGCCTCGTCGTCCAGCGGCTCCCCGGCGAGGATGCCGGACAACACGCCGATATCGGAAACGTCCAGCACGTAATCTTTGTCGATCATCATCAGGCTCCGTGCCGCCAGCATGAGCACCTCGCCCATGGCATAGGTATCGACCCTGCCGATGCATTCCAGCCCGGTCTGCATGATCTCCTGAAAACCACAGGCGTTGCGCGGCACGCGGTAGACGCTCTCCGTGTAAAACACCCTACTGGTGCGCTCGCCTGCCGCAGTGTTTTTCACGATGGAAAGCGTCACGTCCGGCTTGAGCGCCATGAGCTTGCCGTCCACGTCGCTGAACGTCAATATCTGGTCGCCCGGCAAAAATTTTTTATTCTGCACATACAGGTCGTATTCCTCGAACTTGCTCACCTTATACGGCAGATATCCATACGCCGCATAGAGCGCACGCAGGCCGCGCCGGATTTGTTCTTCTGTTTTCTGTGCTTTCGTCGTCATGCTTTCCCGCTTTCCGTCTGCGCTTTATTATTTTTGCGCCTTTTTCGGGCCGAACTAAGCGCCCGGAATGTTTATGGTTTAGTATTTTATCACTTCTCCGTGCTAAAGTAAAGAGGCTGTTTTTTCTTTTTTATAAAACAAAATCACCCTGAAACGGATGATCCTCTTTTCCATATTAATATAGCTTTTTGCAATTCGCTTACGCGTCTTCCCCTGCGAAAGCCGCTTGTTCGGCTTCCCGGCAGATACGCTCGGTGTCCCCGTCGAACGCCACAAGCACGACGTCCATCTCGTTTTCGCGTAAAAACGTCTGGATTTCCGAAACCGAAACCGCCGCCGCCTGCGCCTTCGGGTATCCGAATATGCCGGAAGAAATCAGCGGAAACGCAACGGATTTCAGCCCGTTTTGCTCTGCAAGCACAAGCGATTTTCGATAGCACGAACGCAGCAGTTCTTCCTCGCCGTAGTTGCCGCCGCGCCAGACCGGCCCGACCGTATGGATGATGTACTTTGCCGGCAGACGGTACCCGCCCGTAATCACGGCTTCGCCCGTTTCGCAGCGGCCGATTTGCTCGCAGGCCCGCCGAAGTTCAAAAGCACCGGCTGCGGAAAAAATTGCCCCGCAGACGCCGCCGCCCTGGCAAAGCGCACTGTTCGCGGCGTTGACGACCGCATCGACCCGCATTTTTGTGATGTCGCCCCGAACAATTCGAAGCGTTCCCATGCGCTCCCTTCTCTATTGTTTTTCCAATTGGCCGCTCGTTTTCCGCCGGATCAGCACGATGGAAAGATCGTTGACGTTCGTGCCGGTCGGCCCGGTGACGATCAGTCCGCCACACGCCTTGAGCGCATGGTACGAGTCGTTGCGGATGAGCACTTCGTCGATATCGATTCCTTTTTGCCGCAGTGTTCCCGCGGTGTCCCCGTCGCAGAAGCCGCCCGCCGCGTCCGTCGGGCCGTCCGTTCCGTCGGAACCGAACGAAAAGACGGCGCAATCCGCAAGCCCCGCAATCTTTTCCGCCGCGGCCAGCGCAATCTCCTGATTGCGTCCGCCCTTGCCCTTGCCGGTCAGCCGGACGACGGTTTCCCCGCCGGCGATGAACGCGATGGACCGCGCGTCGTCTGCGTGAAACTGCGCAATCGAGCCCAAAAAACTTCCGGCGTCACGCGCCGTGCAGGAAAGGCTGGCGGTCAGCACGACCGGCTCGTAACCGAGCCGCCTGCAGGCCGCCTCCGCCGAGGAACAAAGCTGACGCACGCTGCCCGTGACGACGGTGGTCACATTGTCGAGGCGCTTGGGCGTTTCCCGCCGCAGGCAGGCGATGGTTTCGTCCGAAACGGAGATATCGTATTTTTTGATGATCGAAAGCGCCTGCCCGCTGGAGGACGCGTCCGGATACGCGGGCCCGGATGCGATCATGTCGAGCGGGTCGCCGATGATATCCGAAAGCACGATGGAAAAAACGTGCGCAGGCGCGCAGATCTGCGCGAAACGGCCACCTTTGACCGCAGAAAGACGCTTTCGCACCGTGTTCATTTCGGTGATATCCGCACCGCACGCAAGGAGGCGGTCGGTGAGGGCATATAGTTCTTCTTTGGGGATCAGCGGCTTTTCAAACAGTGCGCTTCCGCCGCCGGAAAGAAGGAAAAGGACCGTATCCTCCGGCGCAAGGCCGGACACCATGTGGATGACTTCTTCCGTCGCTGAAAAGGTGTTTTCGTCCGGGACAGGATGCCCCGCCTCGCGAATCGAGAGTTCGCCGATCGGTCCTTTGGCATAGCCGTATTTCGTGATGACCACACCGCCGCCAATCTTCAGACCGTCCGCGCTGTACGCCGCAGAAGCCATTTGCCAGGCGGCTTTGCCGGCCGCGACGAGCACGAGCTTTCCGTCGCCGAAGCGCACGCCTTCCAGAGCTTTTTTTACGGCCGTATCGGGAAGGGCCGCTGCAAGCGCTTCCTGCAGGATTTGTCCGGCGTCCTCTCTGAGCGTCATTTTGTTTTGTCTCCTTTTGTCTTTGCGCTGCGGAGCGCCGGCATTCACGCCGCGCGCTCCGCAGATTGTCGTTTTGTTGGTTATTTGAGGATGAAGTACATGATCAGCACGCCGACCATAGACGCAAGACCGACGATCAGGGTGCCGAGCGTCTGCGTCTTGTAGCCGTCTTCAGGCGTAAGTTCGCCAAAGTTTGTAACAACCCAGAAATAGGAGTCGTTGGCGTGGGAAACCGTCATGGCGCCTGCGCCGATGGCGATAACCGTCAGCGCGGCGAGCGCGGGCGTACCCAGGCCGAGCGCGGGGAGCATCGGCGCAAGGATGCCGGCGGTCGTCGTAATCGCCACCGTGGAGGAGCCCTGTGCGGACTTGAGGATCGCCGCCAGCAGGAACGGGAAGAAGATACCGACCGCGGAAAGCACGTTGGAGTTGTCGGTAATGTACGTCACCATGCTGGACGTTGCAATCACCTTGCCCAACACGCCGCCGGCCGCCGTGATGAAGAGGATCGGGCCGACGACCTTGAGCGTCTCGTTGGTGATCTCGTAGAAAAGCTTCATCTTGTGCGCCTGTGCAAGCCCGATGATGCCGAAGATGACGCCAACGGCAAGCGCGATAATCGGCGTGCCGAGGAACGTGACGATGCCGACGCTCAATCCGGCCATGGAGAACGCGGAAGCAAGGGCCATGAGCAGGATGGGCACTACGATGGGCGAGAACGCAAGCCAGCCGTTCGGCAGTTTGCCGTAGGAGGCGACGAGTTCTTCATAGGTCTGGACGGTGTCGTCGTTTTCAACGTCTTCCGCCGCCTTGACCTTCTTGCCGATCGCTCTCGAGAAGAAATAGGCCGCGATCAGCGCCGGGATGGAAATCAGCGCGCCGAGTCCCATGACGGTCAGCAGATAGTCGCCGATGCCGAGGGAGCTCGCCGCGGCGATCGGGCCGGGCGTCGGCGGGATGAAGCAATGCGAGATATAAAGGCCGAGGGACAGCGCGACGGTCATGGTCACGCTCGAAACGCCCGTGCGTTTGACCATGGCTTTGCGGATCGGGTTGAGCACGACGAAACCGCTGTCGCAGAAGACCGGGATGGAAACGATCCAGCCCATGAGCATGATGGCAAGTTCGGGGTGTTTCTTGCCGACGGCTTTTACCACACAGTCCGCCATCTTAAGCGCCGCACCGGTTTTTTCCAGAAGAGTGCCGACCAGCGCGCCGAAGATGATGACGATACCGATGCTCTTAAACGTTCCCGAAAAGCCCGCGCCGATTGTCGTCGGAATATCCGCCAGCGGAATGCCGGCGACCAACGCAAACAGCAGCGAAACTCCAAGGATCGATAAGAACGGATGGATTTTCAGTTTTGAAATAGCAAAGATCATTAAGACGATAGCAACGACAAATGCGATGATAAGCGGAATGCCTGTCATAAAAAGAAATGCCTCCCCATATTGAATTTTCGGTCGGATACAAACGCGCAAAGGCACCCTTTCCAAGCGGGTTTCACCGGCCATAACAAGAGTATAGCGACAAGCCCTCCGTTTTTTCTATATTACAAACGCCATGTTTTCTTGATTTTATTTGGTTTGCATAACATAAATCATTGGTTTTTGCCATGATTCCTTTTCAATTTCCATACAGCCGTTTCACAAACCATACGGTCGTTGTCAAATCCGCTCCTGCATCTCGCGGTAAAAATAAATGGCCAGATAGTACAGCGGCGCGCGCCGGATCGAGCGCGGGTCGTACCCCGTCCGCTCGGCAATCCGCTTAAGCCGGTACTGGACGGTGTTCTTGTGCAAAAACACTCGCTCGGCGCACTTTTCCAGCGAACCTTCCGCGTCATAGTAATTTTCCAGCAGCATCACGGCTTCCACGATCTCCTCGCGGGACATGCCCCTGAAAATCCTGCGGATATATTCGAGCTTGGTCACGTCCTCCAGTTCGCCTGCAATCAGTTCCATGTTCAGGTCGTTATAAAAGCGCACGTCCCACGTGTGCGTGCGCATGCATGCGTTGCAGGCGCGCTTTGCCTTCTGGTAACTCCGCCTTGCCTGCATGTAGTTGTCCGCCGGCGCGTCGATGCCGATCGCCGCCTTGAGCGGATAGCGCGACTGCACCATCGAAAGAATCTGCCCCGCAAGGCGCGCAAGCGCCGCGTCGTCGTGTTCGGTCACGGCGCAGACCAGCGACCCGCCGTCCTTAAAATAGAAATTGTACGGGTTGAGCCGGGCGACATAGCGCGCAATCTCCTCCGTCGCATGGTCGGTTTCGACCATGGCTTCCAGCTTGGTCGCGCCGGGTGCGGGATAGAGCGCAACATCCAGGAAACGACGGGAAATGGTGATGTCGATATTGAGCATGCGCCCGCGTTCGATAAAGTCCGCCGTAATGTTTTTTACGTCCCCGGTCAGCCACTCGTCGATATAGCGGTTGCGGATGTTTTCGCCGAGCAGATGCTGTTCGGCGTTGTATGCGTTGAGCAGCAGCAGTTCCGTCATGCGCTTGATGATGAGCGCGTTATCCGCAACGTCGGCATAGTCCCCGGTGATGCCGAGCACGCCGACATACGCGCCCTGCATGATAATCGGATAGTTCACGCCGGGCTTGGACCCGAAAAATTCGTCCGGGCTATGGATGATCAGCTCGTCCAGTCCCTCCCGGAGAATCTGCGCGGCGCCGTCATGCAGCGTGCCGACGCGGGAAAGATCGGAACTTGCGATGATCACGCCGTTTTCGTCCATGATGTTGATCATCTGTGGAATGACGGCGTTGACCTCATGCACAATGTTCTCCGCAATCTGCTGCGAAAGCTTCACGGCGCGCGCCTCCTTGTTTTGCATGTTGAAACAATCGAAAAAGTCTGTTTTCGGTAACAACGTATCGCAAGCGCGGCGCCCTGTCAAGTCCACAGAGTCCTTCTTTCCTTACAGCTCCGCCACGCCTTCAAAGTTCTTTCGCGCGTCGCCCGTCATGCGCACCGTTTCGTCGGTGTAACGCACCAGCAGTTCGCCGCCGCGCAGGCGGACGGTAATGTCTTCTCCCTTTTGGCAGAACCCGTTTTCCACCGCGGCGACCACCGCCGCGCACGCGCCGGTGCCGCAGGCGAGCGTTTCCCCGCTTCCGCGTTCCCAAACGCGCATTTTGAGCGTATGGCTGTTGAGTACCTGCACAAACTCCGTATTCACCTGTTCGGGGAAGATCGGCGCGCTCTCGAACGCCGGGCCGATTTTCTCAATCTCCAGCAAATCGAGGTTGTCGCGGAATACGACGCAGTGCGGATTGCCCATGGAAACGCAGGTGATCTCGTATGCGTTCCCTTCGATCTGCACCGGCCTTGCCACAACACGCTCACCTTCAAGCAGCACGGGCACCTGCCGCGGCGCAAGCGCCGCTTTCCCCATGTCCACCGTGACCGACTTGACCTTCCCGCCGCGCACATACAGCCGCAGGCGCTTAATACCGCTTAGGGTCTCGATCGTGAGTTCTTCCTTTTCCGCATACCCGCCGTCGTAAAGGTATTTGCCGACGCAGCGGATGCCGTTACCGCACATTTTCCCTTCGCTGCCGTCGCGGTTGAAAATGCGCATTTTCGCGTCCGCAACGTCCGATGGGCAAATCAGGATCACGCCGTCTCCGCCCACGCCGCCGTGCGGGTCGGAAAGGTACACGCTGAGCGATTCGGGCGATTCGACCGGGTGCTGAAAGCAATCGAAGTAGATATAGTCGTTGCTAGTGCCGTTCATCTTGACAAACGGCAGCCGCATCTTCTCCTTGCGCATATGGGCGA
The DNA here is from genome assembly GCA_035446965.1 of Eubacteriales bacterium. Taxonomy (GTDB): domain Bacteria; phylum Bacillota; class Clostridia; order Christensenellales; family CAG-138; genus UBA7703. The sequence continues at coordinate 5,419 of DAOTGE010000001.1, read as the reverse complement.
TGTCCACAAGCTCCGTGCTGTGCTGGCTGAACCGGCTCAGGAGGCTGTCCGCCAGCGCGTTGGCCGTGTCGACCGACGTGATGCACGGAATGGCCATCTCTACCGCTTTGCGGCGGATTTTTACGCTGTCGCGCGAGGGAAGCTTGCCCTTGGACGAAGTGGAGATGATGTAATCCACCTTTCCGCTTTCCAGCAACGCCATGATGTTGTCCGGCGATTCGTGCAGCTTGTCGACCGCAATCGCTTTCATGCCCGCTTCGCGGATTGTCCGTGCGGTACCCTTCGTTGCATAGACGGTGAATCCCTGATCGGCGAATTTTTTCAAAGCGCCGGTGATTTCCGCCTTGTCGGCGTCCCGCACGGTCACGAGCAGGCCGCCGCGCCGCTTCATCTTGTAGCCCGCCGCGACGAGTCCCTTGTAGAGCGCCTCGTCGCGTGACTTGCCGATGCCGAGCACTTCGCCCGTGGATTTCATCTCCGGGTCGAGCAATACGTCCGCGTCCGTGAGTTTTTCAAAGGAGAACACCGGCACCTTGACCGCCACGTACGGCGGCGTTTTGTAGAGTCCCGTGCCGAATCCCATCTCCCGCAGACGTTCGCCGAGCATGGCGCGCGTGGCGAGATCGACCACCGGCACGCCGGTCACCTTGCTGATGTACGGCACGGTGCGCGAGGAACGCGGATTCGCTTCGATGACGAAAATTTCGTTTTCGTAGATTACATACTGGATGTTGATCAGCCCGCGCGTATTCAGCGCGAGCGCGAGCTTCTTCGTCTGTTCGACAATCCGCTCGATCAGCGGCCCGTTGAGATTCCAGGCCGGATACACCGCAATAGAATCCCCGGAATGCACGCCTGCGCGCTCGATATGCTCCATGATGCCCGGAATCAGGATGTCCTCGCCATCGCAGATCGCGTCGACTTCGATTTCAACACCCATCAGATACTGGTCGATCAGAATCGGCCCGCCGGAATCGTGCCGGAGGATGATGTCCATGTATTCTTCGACGTCCTCGTCCAAAAAAGCGATCACCATGTTCTGTCCGCCGAGCACATAGGAAGGCCGGATCAGCACGGGATAGCCCAGTTCCTGCGCGGCAAACAGCGCCTCCGCTTTCGTCAGCACGGTTTGACCGCGCGCGCGCTTCATCTGCAGGCGTTCCAGCAGCGCGTCGAAGTGCTCGCGGTCCTCGGCAGCATCGATGCTTTCCGCGGACGTGCCCAATATTTTCACGCCGTGTTCGGTCAGGCAGCGCGTTAGCTTGATGGCGGTCTGCCCGCCAAACGCGACGACCGCGCCGTACGGGCGTTCCGTTTCGATCACGTTGAGAACGTCCTCCGGCGTGAGCGGCTCAAAATACAGCCGGTCGGCGGTGTCGAAGTCCGTCGAAACGGTCTCCGGATTGTTGTTGACGATAATCACCTCAAACCCCGCGCGCTTGAGCGACCAGACGCAGTGCACGGAGGCATAGTCGAACTCGATGCCCTGGCCGATGCGGATTGGGCCTGAGCCAAACACGATCACGCGCCGCTTCCCGGAATTTCTGCAGGCGATAAACTGCGCCGCCTCGTTTTCGCAGTCGTAATCCGCATAAAAGTACGGCGTCTGCGCCTCGAATTCCGCCGCGCAGGTATCCACCATGCGATATCCCGCGGAACGATGCTTTTTCACGTTCTGCCCGGAGATCCGCTCCAGCACCGCGTCCGGGTACCCCAACTTTTTCCCTTCAAAATGAGTCTCGTCCGTCAGGCCGTCCTGCGCCAGCATACGCTCGAATTCGGCGAGTAAGCGCAGTTTGTGCAGAAACCAGCGATCGATCATCGTTTCGGAAAAGATTTCATCCGTCGAAATACCGCGCTTGAGCGCCTCGAACACCACGAATAGCCTCTCGTCGTCGCAGTTTTTCAGCAGCGCACGGATTTGCTCCGTGGTATATTCCTTCAGCTTCGGCAGATTCAGGCTGTCGAGAGAAATTTCCGCGCCGCGCACGGCCTTCATGATCGCCTGCTCGAAACTCGGGCCGATGGCCATGACTTCGCCGGTGGCTTTCATCTGCGTGCCGAGCGTGCGCTTTGCATACACAAATTTGTCGAACGGCCATTTAGGCAGTTTCACCACGACATAGTCCAGCGCGGGCTCGAAGCAGGCAGACGTTTTACCCGTGACCGCGTTTTTGATCTCGTCGAGCGTGTACCCCACGGCAATCTTCGCGGCGACCTTTGCAATCGGGTAACCGGTCGCTTTGGACGCCAGCGCGGAAGAACGGGACACGCGCGGGTTGACCTCGATCACCGCATATTCAAAGCTCGCAGGATGCAGCGCAAACTGACAGTTGCAGCCGCCCTCGATGCCCAGCGTGTCGATGATCCTGCGCGTTGCGGAGCGCAGCATCTGATATTCGCGGTCGGAAAGCGTCACCGCCGGCGCAATCACGATGCTGTCGCCCGTGTGAACGCCGACCGGGTCGAAGTTTTCCATGCTGCAAATGGTGATCACGTTGCCGTTCTGATCCCGCATGCCTTCAAACTCGATCTCTTTCCAGCCGGACACGCACCGTTCAACCAGAATCTGCGTAATCGGCGAGAGCCGCAGCCCGTTTGCCGCAATCTCTTTCAGTTCGGCAGGATTCTGTGCAATCCCGCCGCCGGAACCGCCGAGCGTGAACGCCGGCCGAACGATCACCGGATAGCCGATCGTTTCGGCGAACGCAAGCGCGGCGGAAACGTCCGTCACCACCTCCGATGGGATGACCGGCTCGCCGATGCTCTGCATCGTTTCCTTAAACAGCTGCCGGTCTTCCGCCTTTGCGATGGTTTCCGGGTTCGCGCCAAGCAGCCGTACGCCGTGCGCATCGAGAAACCCTTCCTTTGCCAGCTGCATCGAAAGCGTCAGTCCCGTCTGCCCGCCAAGCGTGGAAAGCAGGCTGTCCGGCCGCTCTTTTTCGATAATCCGCTTTACCGTGGTCAGCGTCAGCGGTTCAATATAAATCCGGTCCGCCATGGCCTGGTCGGTCATGATGGTCGCCGGGTTGGAGTTAACGAGAACGACCTCCAGCCCTTCCTCCTTCAGCGCACGGCAGGCCTGCGTGCCGGCATAGTCGAACTCCGCCGCCTGCCCGATGACGATCGGCCCGGAGCCGATGACCATCACGCGGTGTATTCCTTTGCTTAACGGCATACCGATTTCCCTCCTTTAAAGCGATTCGCCCGGCCGCGCGCCGTCCATCAAACGGATGAACCGGTCGAAGAGAAACCGCGTGTCAAGCGGCCCTCCGCAGGCTTCCGGATGGAACTGCACCGAGAAAGCGGGCATGTCGAGGTAGTCCAGCCCTTCGCAGGTATCGTCGTTGAGATTGCGGAAACTCTCGCGCGCGTTCTCCGGCAGATCGTTTCCCGTTACGACGGCGTACCCGTGATTCTGGCTTGTGATGAACACCCGCTGCGTTTCGGTTTCCTGTACGGGCTGGTTCGCGCCGCGGTGTCCGTATTTGAGTTTTTCCGTCTTGCCGCCGCGCGCAAGCGCAAGGAGCTGATGCCCGAGGCAAATGCCGAAGATCGGCATGCCCACGCCGCACAGGCGCGAAAGCTCGCGGATGATGCCGGTGTTTTCTGCAGGATCGCCCGGCCCGTTGGAGAGCATCACGCCGTCCGGATGGAACGCAAGGATTCCCTCCGCCGTCGTGCCCGCCGGAACGATCTGTACGCTGCATCCGCGCTTGATCAACTCCCGTTCAATGTTCCGCTTTGCACCAAAATCCCAGAGCACGACGCGATACTTTTCGTTTTTCGCCGTATGCAGCGCCGTGTCCGCGCAGCTTACAGCCTCGACTGCGTGTTCGATTTTATATGCGCGCAGCGCTTCCATCGCCTGTACGCCGATGTCCGGCTCGTCGGTGATCACCGCGTTCATCACGCCGGACTCGCGGACGATCTTGACCAGTGCGCGGGTATCGACGTCCCAAAGACCGATTACGCCGCGGGATACAAAAAAGGCGTCCAGATCCTCTTTGCTGCGAAAGTTGGAAGGATTCTGACACCAGTTTCTAACAATATACGCTTTTAATACAGGTGAATCGCTCTCAAAGTCGGACGGTATAACGCCGTAATTGCCGATCAGCGGAAACGTCTGCACCACCATTTGCCCATAATAGCTCGGGTCCGTGAGCGTCTCCAAATACCCGGTCATCGCCGTCGTAAACACGAGCTCGCCCGTCGCCTCCCCGTCCGCTCCAAACGGACGTCCCCTGAAAACACGCCCGTTTTCAAGGACGAGGTATCTTGCTTTTCCCATTCGAGTCCTCCCGGTTTCCGTCGAATTTCCGCAACCCGGGTTTATTGTTTTTTCACGTCCGGATTGCCTTTAGCGTGTAATATAACACATTCCTTTCCAAGAAGAAAGCTAATTATATTTATTCATTAATAATAAATATTTATGCTTTTTGCATTTGGTGGCGTTTCCATAATATTGCGTGCCGCTTCGCAGTGATCCATTCTCTGTGCGCGGCGCAGCCGGCTCGTCAAACCGCCGGCGCCTTTTGTTTTCGCTCCGGCGGTCACGGCGCACTTTGCCGCAGTTGGCGGAATATGCCAAGATCGCGTGATAATTTGCCAATCCCGCTTAATGAAATCCGGGTTTTCAATAGAGTATGCTGTAATTGAAAGATCAAGATTCTGTTTTTTCAGGCAAATCAAACAATACTGGAGCAAGTTTATGAGAATCGATGCATTCGTTTCCCCGCGCTTTTACACCGTTGCAGGAGGTTTGACATGAGCAGCGTCAATTTGCTTGCGTTCGACCTCGGTGCTTCGAACGGACGCGCCATCCTCGCGTCGTTCAGCGGGGAAACGATTTCACTTACGGAACTCCATCGCTTTGAGAACATTCCTTTTGAGCAGGGCGGCGCGCACCACTGGAATCTGCCGGATCTGACCGAACAGCTGAAACGCGGATTCGCCGTGTGCAAACGCGAAACCGGCAAATCGCCGGACTGTTTCGGCATCGACACCTGGGGTGTTGACTTCGGACTGCTGGACAAAACCGGTGCTCTGATCGAAAACCCGCGCTGCTATCGGGACGCGACCGACGCGGAAATGTTTGCCGCATGGGACCGCGTCGGCAAGCGCGAACTGTTTGAGCGCACCGGCATTGCCTGCATGAATTTCAACACGGTCTATCAGCTTTATCGCCGCGTGCTGGCGGGCGACGCAGCGCTTGGGCGGGCGGAAACGCTGCTCCTGCTGCCGGACCTGTTCGGATATCTGCTCACCGGCGAAAAGAAAACCGAGTATACCAACGCGACGACGACGAACCTCTATCATCCCGCCGCCGGAAACTGGGATTTCGACGTAATCGCGCGGCTCGGCATCCCTTCGAAGCTGTTCACGTCAATCGACCGGGCGGGGACGCTGCGGGGGAAAC